>NZ_WAJR01000004.1 GCF_008831035.1 Ellagibacter isourolithinifaciens
GGGCTTGGGGTTGGGGTTTGGGCTTGGAGCTTTGCTCTGGGCCTTGGTCAATTGCTCCAATTCTAGCGCTAACGTGCTGCGCCGTCTTTCGCGGAATGAGCTCAGGCCGCCAAAAGCAGGAGGCGTGCCACAAAAGCCACCCCAACCTGCTACCAATATTCCATTTGTGGTATATCATCGACTAATTCGAAGGCAAGCTCGGCCTTGAGGACCAAAGCCCGTACTGGAAGATGGCCGCCGACTTCGGCAGAAGAAGCCTGCGAATGCACATCGACTGGGCCGAGCACTGCGCCACCGAACCGAGGAGCGCGAAATGAGAATTCTGGCAATCAACGGCAGCCCCAAGGGCAAGCAAAGCAATACCTGGCGCTTGACCAGCTCTTTCATAGAAGGCATTACCGTCCAAGAAGAAAGCTCCCACAAGCAAGCGCCCACAGTCGATGCCTTGAGCGTCGGCGCGCTCGACATCAAGCCCTGCCGGGGATGCTTCTCCTGCTGGAGCAAGACGCCAGGGAAATGCTGCATCCATGATGACATGCAGGAGATTATCGAGAAGATCCTGCAGGCCGACGTCGTCATCTGGAGCTTCCCGCTGTACTACTTCGGGCTGCCCGGCCCGCTGAAGAACCTGATCGATCGGCAGCTTCCCATGGCGCTTCCCTTTATGAGCGCGGAGGCGGAAAACGGCGGGCACCCGTCGCGCTACGACATGAGCGGCAAGCGCACGGTGGTGATTTCGACCTGCGGTTTCTACACCGCGAAGGGCAACTACAGCTGCGTGAGCGACCTGTTCGACCGGCTTTGCGGGAAGGACGGCTACACCGCAATCTTCTGCGGCCAGGGCGAGCTTTTCAGGGTGAACGAGCTGGCCGAGCGCACCAACGAGTACCTTTCCTGGGTCAGAAAGGCCGGGAAGGAGTTCGCATCCAGCGCCATCAGCGAGGAGACCCGCGGCAAGCTTGACCAGAACCTGTTCCCGCGCGACGTCTTCGAGACGATGGCGAACGCGAGCTGGGGAGTCGGCAAGTCCGGCGAGAAGGAAGATCCCAGCCTGGTGTTCACACGTCAGATGGCTGCCCTCTATCGCAGGCAGGCGTGGCCGGAGCGCGACGTCGTGCTCGACATGAACTACACCGACATCGGCAAGACCTACCGCATCGTTCTCGGCGAGGGAGGAAGCCACGTGGAGGAGGAACCCGCCGCAGGCTTTGCCGCGGATTTCACCACGAAGATCAACACGCCTCTAAGCGTTTGGCGCTCGATCGCCAGCGGCGAGGTTGCCGGCGATGAGGCGCTCATGAGGCATATGTACTCGGTCGAGGGTGACTTCGACCTGATGATTCACTGGGATGAGTTCTTCGGGGCAGCGAACGCAGGCGCGGCGGGCAGCACGGGCAACACGGCCGCGGGCGCGGGCGCGGACTCAGCAGGCAACACGGCCGCGGCGGCGCGCGGCAAGAACGAGGTCGAGCCGAAAACCAACATGATGCTGCTTCTCGCCCCCTGGATCGTCTTCTGGATCGCAGCCTCCATCGACGGGTTCTGGGGCAGCCTGGTCAGCGTGGCGGTATGCGTGCTGCTACCCGTATTGATGCATCGAACGAAGGCGACCCTTTACGACCAGATCTCGGGCTTGGGGGTCGGCGCCTGCTCCATCGCGCTTTTGGCAGGAGCCCCTCCCGTCCTGGTGATTCCGGCGTCGTACCTTTTGTTCGGGCTTATGTGGACGCTCTCCTGCTTCGCGAAGGTGCCGTTGACCGCGCATTACTCCAAGAACAATTACAACGGCGACGCGGCGCTGCGCAACCCGATCTTCATGAGGACGAACCGCATCCTAACTGCAGCGTGGGGAATTCTCTACCTGGTCACGCCCATCTGGACGTATCTCATCATGCAGACGGACGCGGCCAGCTTTGTCGGCGCGATTAACTCGGTCCTTCCCGCGCTCATGGGCGTCTTCACCGCGTGGTTCCAAAAGTGGTACCCCCGCCACATCGCCCGAGGATAGCGCCGACATCAAGCGAAACGCGCTAGAATGCTATTACATGAGAAAAGTCGAGCAACAGAGCACACACGCAGAGCAGCAAGGGGCAAACGGCCCCTCGCCAATCGCGCCGTCGCAGCACGGCGAGCGCGAGGCTTCCGCCGCCCTTGGAGGCACGTCGCTTCGCCGTGACGAGCAAGGACTTGCCCTTGTCGGCGACGGGATGGTGCTTCGCGGCGATTTCTCGCAGCTGCTGCCCCGCATCCGGAAAGGCCGCCTCTCAAGCGAGCTGCTCGTTCGCGCGGCGAAGGTCCGAGACTGCGCCGAGCCATGGGCGATCGACGCCACGGCAGGCCTTGGCGAGGACTCGTTTCTCCTGGCAGCTGCCGGGTTCCGCGTAAGCATGTACGAGTCAGACCCCACCGTCGCAGCCCTTGTGCGCGACGCGCTCAACCGCGCACAAGCCAACCCCAATCTCGCTGACATCGCCTGCCGTATGGAGCTTTTCGAGGAAGACAGCATCGAGGCAATGTCGCATCTTGGGGACACGCCCGACGTAATCTATCTTGATCCCATGTTCCCCGAGCGCCGCAAGAGCGCCGCCGTGAAGAAGAAGTTCCAGCTCATCCACCACCTCGAAGCGCCCTGCCAAAACGAAGGGGCGCTCCTCGCCGCAGCCATCTCCGCCGGCCCGCGCAAAGTAGTCGTCAAGCGCCCTGCGAAGGGCCCACATCTCGCAGGCGTGAAGCCGAGCCATTCGCTCGCGGGCAAGGCGGTGCGCTACGACGTCATCATCCCCGCAAGCATAAAGGTACCGCTCGCTTAAGTTCACGCCGCTTCTCCCTTGCACAACCTCCCTCAGCGCGGTAGAAAGGAGATTCGGCGAGTACGCATTTGCATAAATAATGCGAATATGCAGGCGCGCCAAAAACAAACGATCGAAGTATCTGGGGGATTTCGAATGTCGTCGCAAAACACTGCGGAGAAGAAGGCGAACCGCAACAGCATCGATATGCTGCATGGTCCGCTTGTGGGCAAGCTCTTCCTCTTCGCCATTCCGCTGGCCTTCTCAAGCATCTTTCAGCAGCTGTTCAACTCAACCGACGCCATCGTCGCCGGACGCCTTCTCGGCTCCACCGAGCTCGCCGCAATCGGCGGCGTCGCTCCGCTCACTGCGCTGTTCATCAGCTTTTTCGTAGGAGTCTCGATCGGCACGAACGCGACGATCGCTATACGCATCGGACAAGGCGACCGCTCGAAGATCCGCGCCGCCGTGCACACCACCGCGGTGATCGCGATTGTCTCCGCCGTGTTGGTAACCGTGATCGGCATCGCCATCGCAGGCTTCCTCGTCGAC
The DNA here is from genome assembly GCF_008831035.1 of Ellagibacter isourolithinifaciens. GTDB lineage: Bacteria > Actinomycetota > Coriobacteriia > Coriobacteriales > Eggerthellaceae > Ellagibacter > Ellagibacter isourolithinifaciens. The sequence goes on from NZ_WAJR01000004.1 coordinate 3,342, forward strand.
AGCGTGGGGATCCCCGACGAAGCGCGCGCCGAATCGGTTAGCTACCTGCGAATCTATTTCGCCGGCGTCGCCTTTTTCCTCGTGTTCAATTTCGGCTCGGCAATCCTGCGTGCAAAGGGCGACACGCGGCGTCCGCTCTATGCGCTCGCCATCTCCGCAGTGGTGAACGCCGTGCTCGACATATTCGCCGTGTCAGTCCTTCACCTGGGCGCCGCAGGTATCGCCGCCGCCACTGTTGCCGCCTACGCGCTCGCCGCGGCGATCGTAATCGTGATGCTCATGCACGAAGAGGAAGATTTCCGCCTGAACGTGCGGGAGCTTCGCGTCGACAAGCGGGCTCTACACCAGATTCTCTATATCGGCGTGCCCTCGGGTTTGCAGGGCGTTGTGTTCGCGGTATCGAACATCATCATTCAGACGTCAATCAACAGCTTCGGCACCGATGCGATCGCGGGATCGACCGCTGCGCTCAACTTCGAGTACTACACCTACTTCATCATCAACGCGTTTTCCCAGGCCGCCATCACCTTTGTCGGGCAGAACTTCGCGGCAGGGAACCTTTCACGCTGCGACAAGATCGTCGCCTGGTCGATGGGCCTCTCCCTTGGGCTTTCCTTTGCGGTATCGGTTGCGCTCGTCAGCCTGGGAAACACGGGCCTGAGCATCTTTACCACCGAGGCGGGCGCCCTCGTTTTCGCGACCGCGAGGCTCTGGCACGTCGAACTGCTCGAATGCCTTCCCAGCACTTACGAGATAACGGCAGGCGCACTGCGCGGCATGGGCTGGTCCATCCTCCCAACGGTCGTGGTCATCATCGGTTCGTGCGTGCTGCGCGTCATCTATGTGTTCACGCTGTTCCCGCTGCTCGGCAGCTTCGAGGCGCTGCTGAACATCTACCCTGTGACCTGGTTCGTCACCGGCACCACGATGATCGCACTCTATCTTTTCGCAAGGAAGCGCACCTACGCGAAGGAGCGCGCAAAGATTGCCGCACGCGAGCAGAAGCGGGCAGCGCGCATCGAAAACGCCGCATAACGGAAGGGGCCGACTCGCTCGAAAGCGAGACCGAAGCTCCCGGGGCCCGAATCAGCTCGCGCTTGCGTCAACGAGCACGCCTCCCGCGTTGACGTGGGGAAATGGGATAACTGAAAGCCCGCAAGATCACCTGCTAGGCAAGACTTCGATGCAGCCAATCGACAAGCATGCAGCAAAAGGCAGGCGCTCGCCTACGCGAACAGCATGAACAGCTTTGCCAGCACGAAGCCTATAACGCCGCATGCGGGGAACGTGATGACCCAGGCAAGCAGCATGTTCTTCGCGATTCCCCAGTTCACGCGCTTGAACGACTTCGAGGCGCCCACGCCCATGATGGCGGAGGTGTTGCAGTGGCTCGTGGAGACGGGCATGCCCGTCAGGCTTGCGAACAGGAGCGTAAACGTGGTCGAGAAATTCGCGGCGACACCCTGGTATTTCTCGAGCTTCACCATGTCCATGCCGACGGATTTGATGATGCGCTTGCCACCGACGACGGTGCCGAGCGAGATGGCGGCCGAGCACACGATCATGATCCACATCGGGAAGCCGCTCGAGTCGGGCGTCGAGCTACCGAAAGACAGGGCAACGCCGAGCATGGCGATGGACATGAACTTCTGGCCGTCTTGCGCACCGTGGAGAAACGAAAGCGCGATAGCGCACAGATCCTGAATGATGATGAACAAGCGGTTCGCATAGATGCGGTTCACACTGCGGAAGAGCGCCTCGATCGCCTTGGTGAACACCCATCCCAAGATGAAGCCAGCGACCAGGGAGAACACCATGCCGTAGATGACTTTCGCCCATTCGACGGGAACCACTCCCGCCCAACCGTTGAGCGCGATGGCGCCGCCGGTGATACCTGCGATAAGCGAGTGGGATTTCGAGCACGGGATACCGAAAATCCAGCAGACGATACCCCATGCAATTGCGCCAATCATAGCTGCTACCAGGGCTAAAAGCGCAGCATTCGTGTCTCCTGAAAAGTCAACCATCCCGAACATCGTCTTCGCGACGGCGGTGGAAATGAACGTCATGCCGACCAAGCCTACAAAGTTGAACACTGCGGCGAGCGCGATCGCGGCATTCGGCGTAAGACAGCGCGTGGAAACTACCGTCGCGATGGCGTTCGGCGCGTCGGTGGCGCCGGAAACGGCGGTCACGCCGATGACGAGGATCAAAATCACGAACAGGATGGGCTGAGCCATCGCTTGGGTGAAGAAATCTACGAACGTAAACGCCACGTGCAACCCCGTCTATGTTGTCGAACACCCTTTCGGGAGTTCGTCTTGGTCCCGTGCGTGTCAAGCGCGAGGAATATCGCCTCATGCAGACCGCTCTTTACACAGCCTTAATAATGTAGTGCATGCTGGGGAGTGCAAGGCTGCAATATCGGCAATGTGCACAAAACCCGCCGACGGCGGAGACTCACAGGCAAACCCTTAACGCCGAGAACCACGGGAAGCGGGAGCGTTCTTGTGCGCGGTCGAGGGTCTTCCCCTTCGAAAAACGAGCAAATATGCCCCGTTTCTGTGCAGCAACTGCACAGCAAAAGAAATTTGCGGGTGCGGCACGTGGGTTGGGGGCATCGTGCCGCAGAGCCGCCTTAGGGTGTTCATCGTCGTGCGGTCTTGCGTTACGCCGTAATCGAACAGCGTTGCATTTCGCCGATACCGCGAGGCTTCGCGCAGACGCTTTCCGCGCGGCCTCCCGTATCGACCTCCCAAAGATACTCGATGCATGTTTCCCGCGCGTTTCATCCAAGTTAAGGTTGGAAAGGGGCGCGTCTTTTCTTCGCATGCCCCGTTTTCGCGACACGGGGCATGCGGACCGCCAGTCTCAAATCACCCTATCACCTCCCTCTTCCAAAAACTTTCCGCAGAGAGGTTGAAGCCTGCCGCTTTCGCGCATACAATGCGTGCTAGATGAATTCTGTTTCAGGGCGGGGTGAGATTCCCCACTGGCGGTAACCAGAAGGCGAGCATGTCAAGCTGGAAGTCCGCGACCCGAGCAGATGAGGCGCCCCAGTGCTTCGTTCGCTTGGCTGATCCGGTGAGAATCCGGGACCAACGGTTACAGTCCGGATGGAAGAGGCAGAGAATCGCAGCGCGCCATGGCATTGCCGAGGCGTGTCGACACTGCGTATTCGCGGGCCCGTATGTAAAAGAATTCATACGGGCCCGCTTTTTTGTGCAGGGTGAGAAGCGGACCCGCAGAAACCCACCTTGCGAGAAGGAGGCTGTCATGTCAGCCACACAAGCAACCAAGCAGGTCGAACTCGAGAACACGAACCGCTGGAGCACACGCCAGCTCGTCACCATGGCGCTCATGTGCGCCATCGCCGCGCTGTTCTCCTTCATCCAGATCCCCCTCCTGCCCGCCGCGCCCTTCCTCACCTACGACCCCTCGCTCATGCCCGCGATGGTCTGCGGCTTCGCCTTCGGCCCGGGCGCGGGCTTCGTCGTCGGCTCCATCGCCGCGGTGATTCACGGCCTTATCCTGGGTGAATGGGTCGGGTCGCTCATGAACATCTGTGCGACGCTGTTCTTCGTCGTCCCCTCAGCGCTCATCTACAAGAAGAAGCACACCCTCAAAGGCGCCATCCTCGGCCTTATCGTGGGCGTCGTGTGTGCGACCGTCGGCGCCATCATCACGAACCTCACGATCGGCGTAGCGTTCTGGTACGGCAGTGTTGACGTCATCATGCCGCTTCTGCTTCCCGCCGTCGTGCCCTTCAACCTGATCAAGACCGTGCTGAACTCGCTTCTGACGCTCATCGTGTACAAGGCGATCTCAAATCTCATCACGCCGAAGAAAAACCAGGTGAAGGGCCGCTAAACCATGACTGGGAAGCCTCTGCCCGAAGAACCCGTCGATAATTCCGCCCCCGCGTCCGCCGAGGTGCCCATCATCTGCATGCGCGACGTCTCGTTCACCTACGACGGCGAGGCGTTCGCGCTCTCGGGCGCAAGCGTGCAGATCGAGCGCGGCGAGTTCGTGTGCATCCTCGGCGGCAACGGATCGGGGAAGTCGACGCTCGCGAAGCATTTGAACGCGCTGCTCGTTCCCGATAAGGGGCAGGTGGAGGTTTGCGGCATGGACACCTCCGAGCGCGAGCACACCTACGCGATTCGCCAAAGCGCCGGCATGGTATTCCAGAACCCGGATGACCAGCTCGTCGCGTCGATTGTGGAAGACGACGTTGCCTTCGGGCCCGAGAACCTCGGCGTTCCCACAGCTGAGCTGCGGCAACGTGTAACGCAGCGCCTCGAAGACGTCGGTCTTTCAGGATTTGAGAAGCACGAGACGCACGCGCTTTCCGGCGGACAGAAGCAGCGCGTCGCCATCGCCGGCGCCCTTGCAATGAACCCGGAGATCCTCATATTGGACGAGGCATCCGCAATGCTCGACCCCCGCGGCCGCAAAGGCCTCATGCGCGTCGTGCGCTCGCTCAACAATCAAGGCATGACCGTCGTCATGATCACCCACTTCATGGAGGAGGCAGCCCTCGCCGACCGCGTCATCGTGCTCGATGAGGGGAAAGTGGCGCGCGTCGGCACGCCGCAGAAAGTGCTTGTCGATGTTGATGCCCTTTCCGCCCTCAACCTGGAGGTTCCCTTCGCAGCCGAGCTTTCCCAGGCGCTGCGTCGAGCAGGGGTGCCCGTGATCGCCGCTGTGACCGAAGAGGCTCTCGCAGAAAGCGTGTTTTCTGTTTTCTCCTCGCACGCAGCTGCCGCAAGCAGTGCGCACGAGAATGCAGCGCCCCAGGGCCCATCGGGAGGAAAAACGCTCACCGAGAAGGCGTCCGCATCGCCTTTTGCACCCAAAGCAAGCACAGCCGCAGGAGCGACCGAATGCGCGAAGTTCCCCGCTTCTCCTGCAGCGTCCACGGACGGCGATGTGCTCATCTGGCTGGAAAACGTATCGTTCACCTACGACGCCGCCGAGGCGCGCCGACAGCGCAAAGCAGGCAAAAAACCTGCACCTAAGCAGGCGAAATGGGGAAACTCCCCCGAGGCGCTCTGGGCGCTTGACAACGTTTCCCTCAAGGTGCGCAATGGCGAGTTCTTAGGCATTGCAGGGCACACCGGATCGGGCAAGTCCACCCTCATCCAGCACATGAACGGCATTCTGCACCCCACAAGCGGCCGCGTCGTCGCCTTCGGGAGCGACATTGCGGAAAAGGGCGCCGCCAACGACGTGCGCGGGCGCGTGGGCGTGGTGTTCCAATACCCGGAAAACCAGCTTTTCGCGGCAACCGTGGCAGAAGACGTCGCCTTCGGGCCGCGCAACCTGGGGCTTTCGGAAGAGGAGGTCTCCAAGCGAGTCGAACGGTCCCTGCGCACCGTAGGGCTCAATCCTGAGGAAATTGCCGCGCGCAGCCCCTTCGAGCTCTCGGGCGGCCAGCAGCGCCGCGTGGCGTTTGCGGGCGTGCTCGCCATGGAGCCCGAGGTGCTCGTGCTCGACGAGCCCGCAGCAGGCCTCGATCCGAAAGCGCGGAAATCCTTTCTTGACATGGTCGCCCGCCTGCATGAGGAGGGGCTCACCGTGGTGATGGTGTCCCATAATATGGACGACCTTGCGAATCTCTGCGACCGCGTCGCCGTGATGAGCGAGGGGAAGCTTCTCATGGAGGGGGCACCTGCCGAGGTGTTCACCCGTGCGGCGGAGTTGACCTCGGTGGGACTTGCAACCACCTCGCCCGAGCATTTCGCGAACCTTTTGCGTGAGGGAGGGCTCCCTATGCCGCATGAGGGGCTCGCCACCGAAGACTCGATCGTCGCCTATCTGCGAGGTCTCATATGATGCGCGGATTCTCTTTCGGAAGCTATGTACCGGGAACAAGTCCCGTCCACAAGCTCGACGCGCGCGCGAAGCTTTTGCTCGGATGCGCGTTCATCGTGATCACCTTGAACGCGAGGTCCTTTCTCGCGCTCATTCCTGTAGCGCTATTCGTCGTGGGAACCTATGCGCTTGCCCGCATTCCCGCAGGCAAAGCGCTCCGATCGCTCGCCCCACTCTTGTTCATCGTCGTGATCGCGTCAATCATGAACCTGTTCGTCGTGCAGGGCGGCCCCGTCTACTTCGAGTGGGCGTTCATCCGCGTTAGCGAGCAGGGTGTCTTCACTTGCCTTTTAATCGCCTGCCGGCTTTTGCTCATGATGGCGGGGATGAGCCTCGTCACGCTTACCACGATGACGCTCGATTTGACGGAGGCCTTTGAGCGGCTGCTGTCCCCCTTCGCGCGCATCGGCGTGCCGGCGCACGAGATCGGCATGATCATGGGCATCGCCCTGCGCTTCATGCCCCAGTTCGCAACCGAGTTCTCGAGCATTCGCGAAGCGCAGCTCGCGCGCGGCGCGGGGCTCAAGACAAGCCCTCTGCGCGGCGTACAGATGCTCTCATCGCTTATGACCCCCCTGTTCACCAGCGTTTTTCGCCATGCAGAGACGCTTTCTGCGGCAATGGAGGCGCGCTGCTACCACGGCAAGGAAGGGCGAACGAGGCTCCATCCGCTAAGCCTCGCCCCTCGCGACGGCGTCGCCTGCGCGCTCGTCGGCGTCCTTCTAGCGTGCGTAATCGCGGTGAACATCCTTCTGTAAGACTGTCGGGGCGGACTTGTATCCATCCCCGCAGATTATTTCGTACCCTATCGTTTAAGAAAGGTACCCCCATGACTGGAAACGAGAAGATTCTGCAGTACTTAAGCGCCGTGCCCGCGTGGTATCTCGCCACGAGCGTGGACGACCAGCCGCACGTGCGTCCCTTCAGCTTCGCCGCCGAACAGGACGGCAAGATCTGGTTTTGCACCGCGACAACCAAAGACGTGTGGGACGAGCTCGTCGCTAATCCGAAGTTCGAGGCAACGGCCTGGTGGCCGGGGCATGGCTGGCTTATCCTCCGCGGGCGCGCGGGGCTTGAGGACAGGGTCAACGACGACATCCGCTACGCCGGCTTCGCGCACTTGAGCGGGCTTGGCGAGACCTACGACGGGCCGAACGACCCCACGCTCACGTTCTTCAGCGTGGAGGAACCGCAGGCTTGGATTTGCAACCATGAGGAATGGGTTCCCGTAGAACTCTAGATGGGTTTTGCGCCGAGCAACCCTAGGCAGTCAGTCGTTTTGTGGCACAATAGCAAAACGAAAATCAACGAAGGAGAACGGCTCATGGCAAACGGCATCGAAACGGGTACACGCCCCGTCAATTTCCGTAAAGTTGGCATCGTGGGATGCGGGTTCGTAGGATCTGCATCCGCGTTCGCGCTGATGCAAAGCGGACTGTTCTCCGAGATGGTGCTGATCGATGTCGACCGCGACCGCGCCGAGGGCGAGGCGCTTGACATCGCACACGGCATGCCGCTCGCATCGCCGGCGAACATCTACGCGGGCGACTATGCCGACATCGCCGACGCCGGCATCGTGATCATCACAGCGGGCGCAAACCAAAAGCCAGGTGAAACGCGCCTTGATCTAGTTAGCAAGAACGTCAGCATCTTCAAATCAATCGTGCCGCAAATCACGCATAGCGGGTTCGACGGCATTCTGCTCGTCGTGTCGAACCCGGTCGATATCCTCACCTACGTGGCGCTCAAACTCTCGGGACTGCCCGCGAACCGCGTCATCGGGTCGGGAACGGTGCTCGACACCGCACGCTTCAAGTACGTGCTCGGCGAGCATCTCGGCGTCGACCCGCGCAATGTCCACGCGCGCATCGTCGGCGAACACGGCGACTCCGAGATCGCCATCTGGAGCCTTGCGAACGTCTCAGGCATCCCGATTGACGTCTTCAGCCGCCTGCGCGGGCGCGAGCACAGCGCCGAGACCATGACAAAAATCGAGAACGACGTGAAAAACTCGGCGTACGAAATCATCGAGAAGAAGCACGCCACCTATTACGGCATCGCCATGTCCGTGAAGCGCATCTGTGAGGCCATCGTGCGCGACGAGAAGCCCATTCTTCCCGTATCGAACCTGATGGAAGGAGAATACGGCATTTCCGACATCGCGCTTTCGATGCCCGCCGTTGTTGGAGCCGAAGGTATCGAATACAAGGTTCCCGCGCCTTTCTCCGATGACGAGCAGGCACGCCTGCGCGCATCCGCCGAGGTGCTCAAGAGCGTCATCGAAAAGCTCGACCTGTAAGGATAGAGGCGGTTTCCTGCAGCTGCAAACAAGTAGCTGCGAATTGCAAAACGAACGCAGCGAGCGCACAGGGGGTACTCGTAAGACGCGCCAAGTTGAGCACGCTTGCAAAACGAACGCGGCTACACCTTCTCTTTTGAAGATGCAGCCGCGTTTTTGGTGACAGTCGCCTCGGTTACGGGCGCGCTATCAGGCTATTTGCCCTTCGCGGGCTCGTCGAAGGCGCCGGTGCAGTGCGGACAGCGCGTCGCGCCCTCCTTCACCTCTTCTAAGCAAAAGGGGCACACGGGCGGCTTCTTTTCTTCTTCCTTTTCCTTGCCCGCGAGCTTATCGGCAGCCTCCTGCGCCTTGTTGACGGCCTTCACCAGCAAAAACACGATGAACGCCACGATAAGGAAGTTGATGACCGCCGAGATGAAGGCGCCGAAGTCGATTTCGGTACCCGGCACCACCAGCCCCGAGAGCTCGCCCGGAGTGCCGCCTGCGATAAACGAGATGAACGGATTGATGATGTTGGTGGTGAGCGCCGTCACGATGGCCGTGAACGCGCCGCCGATGATGACGGCGACGGCCAGATTCATCACGTTGCCGCGGTTGATGAACTCTTTGAACTCTCCCAGGAACTTCTTCATGCCCTCCCCTATCGGTCGAAATGGAAATACGGGAACGTATTGCGAGATACTATAGCAAAAAGTCCCGCACGCCTTCCGTCAAGTACAGCAGTCTGCCTTTCGCCGAACGCAAAGGGGGTCGCCTGTTATTTACGGCTCCCAAGCTCCGCATTGCATTCCGCAAGCGTCGCAACGAAGCGATCGACGTCGTCAGGCGTCGTCGCGCCTGAGAAGCTCACGCGCAGCGTCGTGTTGCCCTGCGAGAGCGGGATGCCCGCCGCTTGGAGCGATAGCGGGTGCTTCTTGCGCCACGTGCCCGCCGCCACATGCTCGTGGTTCGACTCGCACGCCGATGCACGCGATGCATAGACGCCGCGATCGCTCAAGTATGCGACCGACTTCGCGTTGCGCAGCCCGGGTACGCTCACGCTCACGATGAAGGGCGACGCGTCCTCGGGCGAGTTCACGATAGCATCGGGGACAAGGCGCGCGAGCTCAGCGCGGATCTGCGCGCTCAGTGCGCGCACATGCGCGAGGGTTTCCTCATGCTCGGCCTGCGCCAACTCGACGGCACGCGCGAAACCGGCAGCAAGGAACACCGGCTCTGTGCCCGAGCGAAGCCCGCGCTCCTGCCCGCCGCCGAATGCGTTTGTGTGCATCTTCACACCGTCACGCACGTACAGCGCGCCGATACCGCGCGGCCCGCCGATCTTGTGCGAGGCGACAGACGCCAGCTCGGCGTGCCACTCGCGCGGTTTCGGAGAGAGCTTGCCGAACGCCTGAGTGGCATCGACGTGGTAGAGCGCGTCGGGGGCGAGCTCGTCGCGCATGCGGCCGATCTCCGCCGAGGGGAAGATGTAGCCCACTTCGTTCTGCACGTTCATGATAGTGATGAGCGACGTGGGGCTTTCCGTGAGCGCATCGCGCAGTTGCCCCAGGTCGAGCTTGCCATCGATAGCATCGATGTAGGTAACTGGCCAATTCATTTCGCGGCGCATACCGCGCACGCTTCGCGTGACCGACGCATGCTCAAGCGTCGAGGTGATGATCTTGGCAGGGTTGTCGCGTCGCGCCGAGCACACGCCGCGGACGGCAAGGTTGTTCGATTCGGTAGCCCCCGAAGTAAAGTACACCTCGCCAGGCTCGACCCCGAGCGCGCCGGCGATGGTAGCACGACTCTCTTCGAGGACTTCCTTCGCGCGCATTCCCACGGCATGAACCGACGAGGGGTTTCCCCATGCGTCGCGCATCACCTCGTTCATGCGCTCGATGACCTCGGAACGCGTAGGCGTGGTCGCCGCGTTGTCGAGGTAGCTTTCAGCTATATGGCTCATAGCGGTTTCATTCACCTTTTTGCTCTTGCCTTGGTATCTCTCCCGTGCGATACGCCTTGAGCAGTCGCTCAAGATCTGCAATCTCGCGTTTCATCTGCTGTCCCTCGTCGGTATCCCCCATGAGCGTGCGCTTCTTCACCTGCTCCACCATATGTCGGGACGAGTGGATATCGATTTCCTTCTCTATCGCGGCCTGAGCCGATTCCAAAGGCTCATGTGCCGCCAGGATGAACCCGTAAGAGTTAGAGATGAGCGTATAGCCGGCGATTCCCGTGGTCGGCTGGTAGGCCTTCGAGAACCCGCCGTCGATCATGATGACCTTGCCGCCGCATTTCACAGGGTCTTCGCCGTCCTTCACCTTCACGGGCACATGCCCGCAGATGATGTGGGAGGTTTCGGGGTCAAGCCCGAAATCGCGGAAGATGTTCGAGACCACGGCCTCGTCGTCGATCAAGGTGTAGAAGGGGTTCTTCACTTCCTTGCGGGCGGCCTTGTCAGCGATGAGATAAAGCTCGAAGGTGGCCATCTTGCTTTTCGCGAACAACGGGCTGCCCTGCCCGAGCCACAGATACCACAGCATGTCGCGCCCGCGGCGGCGCTCTTCCTCGTCACGGCTGAAGAACGCAGCGCGCACGTGGCGCTCCATCACGTCGTAGAGCACACGGCCCTTGTACGTCTTGCCGTAGACGTCGACTTCTTTGAGAGAGCCGTCAGCATTGAGCGGCACGCAAGCGTGGAAAAGCAGATTGCCGTTGTGAACCTTGTACAGGCTTCCCGCCTCCAGGAAGAACTGCATATGGCGACGGAGCTTCTCGCATCCAGTGAAGGCGGAGACGAGGCGCTCCATCACGTCTTGCTCGGCGGGCGTGAGGGCGTAGGGGTCCTTCGGGTCGATGGTCGGGAACACCTTGTCGGTGAGCTCGTATTCGGTGCCGTCGAGCATCACCGTGCCACGCGCGTAGTCGATCTTGTCCAAAAGCTTGCGGTCGTCGAGGCCGAAAGCCGGGTTCTCGTCGATGAGCTGGCCTTCTACCTTGAACTGGATGATAGCCATCGCCTTTTGAATCTTCACGTTCATCTCGAGCTCGGAGGGGGGAAGATTGGGATTGCCCTTGAGCGCAAAGCCGACGCACGGGTCGTCGGCGTAGGCGTCGAGCGCGAACGTCGCAAGCGGCAGAATGTTGATGCCGTAGGCGTCTTCTAAGATGGAGAGGTTGCCGTAGCGGGCGCAGTTGCGCACCACGTGCGCGATGCAGCCACGCTGCCCAAGCGAGGCGCCCATCCACACGATGTCATGGTTTCCCCATTGGATGTCCACGGAATGGTACGCCATGAGCGTGTCCATGATGGTGTGCGGCGCAGGGCCGCGGTCGTAAATGTCGCCGATGATGTGCAGCTGGTCTACCGCGAGGCGCTGGATCATGGTCGAGAGCGCTTCGATGAGCGCGATGCCGCGGCCCGTGCGCACCGCCGCATCGATGATGGCGCTGTAGTAGGCTTCCTTGTCGACACCGTGGCGATCCTCGGTCAAAAGCTCCTCGACGATGTAGGCGAACTCGCTTGGCACGGCGCGGCGGATTTTGGAGTGCGTGTACTTGCGCGCGGCGCGCTTGCAGACCGCGACGAGGCGCGGCACCGTGACGGCGTACCATGCGTACTCGTCTTCCACCTGCGATAACGCAAGCTTCGCTTTCTCGCGTGGGTAATAGATAAGCGTGGCGAGCGCGCGCTTCTCGGCGTCGGTGAGCGTGTCGCCGAACACGTCGTCGACTTTCAGGCGAATCGAGCCTGAGCCGTTGCGCAGGATATGCGAGAAGGCTTCGAACTCGCCATGGATGTCGGAGGCGAAGAACTCCGTCGATTTAGGGAGATTCAAGATCGCCGACAAGTTGATGACCTCGGCAGATGCCTCGGCGATGGTGGGAAACGATCGGGAAAGCAATTCGAGATAGCGCTTTTCGCCGGCTTCCATGGGCTCCTCCTTCTTGCGTGCGCGTACGGATTTCATGGTACCTGGTTTCTGTGCTCGCAGGAATGAGCGATATAGCAAAGGCAAGATTGCTCGGCGAGTCCCGGGCGCGCGGGAAGGGGTTTCCCTTCCCGCCCGCATGCCCGCTGGCGTGGCGGCGAGCCCTGGAGCACATGGGAAGGGGTCCGAGCAAGGTCGTGTACAAAATCGACGATAAATTGTTCGAGAGCCGTGACATCACGGCAAAGAAAAAGCCCCATTGCTGGGGCTTGATTTCGAGATGGTGGACCGTCGGGGACTCGAACCCCGGACCTTGGGATTAAGAGTCCCCTGCTCTACCAACTAAGCTAACGGTCCAAGAAAACATATGTGAAAGTGCATCTTTGAAATGGTGGACCGTCGGGGACTCGAACCCCGGACCTTGGGATTAAGAGTCCCCTGCTCTACCAACTAAGCTAACGGTCCAAAGTGCATATGTCAAAGATACTGCGCGCGCTGGGGTGGGTGAAGGGATTCGAACCCTCGACCTCCAGAGCCACAATCTGGCGCCCTAACCAACTAGGCCACACCCACCGTGGCGCAAGTTGATATATTAGGGCAAAACAACCCGCAGTGCAAGATAAATTTCTAAATATTTTGCCTTTCACAAAATAACGGTTGCGGCCTGGAGTTTTACCACGACAAAAGCTCGTAGCCGTCGTCGGTCACCACAAGCTGCACTTCCCACTGCGCCGAAGGCTTGCCGTCCGCTGTGCGGATCGTCCAGCCGTTGGGGTCGGACATGTCGATGTCGTGTTCCCCCGCGTTGATCATCGGCTCGATGGTGAAGCACATGCCTGGCACAAGCACCGGGCCCGTTCCCGCTTCGGCAACGTGACTCACGAACGGATCCTCGTGAAACTCGAGGCCGATACCGTGGCCGCCAAACTCCTCGACGACCGAGAAGCCGTTCGCATGTGCGTGCGCGGAAACCGCAGCGCCCACATCGCCCAAGTGCCCCCACGGCTTCACCGCAGCCAAGCCCGCCTCGAGCGCCTCCTTGGTGACGCGCACGAGCTTCTGCTTCTCCTCGTCGACCTCGCCGATCATGAACATGCGCGAGGAGTCGGAGAAGTAGCCGTCGAGAATCGTGGAACAGTCCACGTTCACGATATCGCCCTCTTTGAGCACGTCATCCTCGGAGGGGATGCCGTGACAGACGACTTCGTTGATGGACGTGCATACGCTGTTGGGATACCCCTCGAAGTTGAGGTCGGCCGGCGTTCCGCCGTGCTCGACGGTGTAGTCGTAGATCCACTTGTCGATCTCGGCGGTGTTGACGCCTGCCTTGATGTGCTCGGCCACGTAATCGAGCACGCCGATGTTGATGGCGGCCGACTTCTTGATGCCCTCGATATCGGCAGCGGTCTTCAGAAGCGAGCGATGGGGAACCTCTTCGCCCTGCTCATAGAGCTCCTGCAAACGCTCGTCCAGGTTGAGGTGGCACTTCTTGTATTTCTTCCCGCTGCCGCACCAGCACTCGTCGTTGCGGCCAGGGGACTTCATTCCGTCGAACATGATCTGCCTTTCTACAGGGCGCCTCGCTCAGGCGCCGTTTTGTGTCGCCCTCCATTGTAGCCTTTGGGGAATACGGGAGATGTGGAGAGTTCAAGCAAGATTCTTTCCCAGTGCAACATATCGCTGGCCCGAAACGTGTTAGAGGTGAGACCGGTCGCAAGCGAAACAATATAAAGCCGTGGCGCCTTATGCGGCTATCATCAAGGAAGCAGGGGAAGGAGACGATTGAAAAGGACAGTGAACCATACCCTTGAGCAGACGATCGAGGCTTGGGGTGCCATGGTCTACCGCATTGCGCTCGCGTATTGCGGCAACGCACACGACGCAAGCGATGTTTTCCAGAACACATTCTTGAAGCGACACCTTCACAGCGGCACCTTCACCGATGCCGATCACGAAAAGGCATGGCTCATTCGCGTGGCAATCAACTGCTCGAACGACATCCTGCGACAGCGAGAAAACCGTTTGGCCGAACCACTCGAAAGTCCCGCTGCAGAAGCCAAAGCAGCGTCAGACTCGCTGCAGCAATTTGAATCGGAAAGCGGAACGGCAGCGCAGGACGTAATGCTCGAACGTGCACTTGCGGCACTGTCGCCGAAACAACGAGCCGTAGTGTACTTGTTCTACTACGAGGGATACTCAACAACCGAGATCGCCGAAATCATCGGAGACGCACCCACCACCGTACGCTCCCACCTACATCGTGCCCGCAAAGCACTGCGCATCGAACTGGAGGACACGCAATGAACGAACACGACTTTTTCACCCGCTACGCCGAACTCATGAAAAGCATAGAGCCCAGCGAGGAACTTGTCGCCGCAACGCTCGCCCGCGCGAAGGAGCAGACCACGCACTCGGGACGCAAAACACGATTCCGCAAGCCGCACAAGCCGTATGCAATTGCCGCCTGCTTCGTGGCGGGAGTGTTGATCGTCGGCGGCGTCGGATACGCTGCCTCGACAGCGGGCGAAGCCATCCTTTCGCCGCAGTCAGCAACACAGGCAGCCGCTCGCAGCTTCACCGTTCGCGCCTGGGCGAGCGATGGCGGGACCATCCTCCCTACCGAAGACGGGCAGATTGTCTTCGACCGCACGCACTCCCAATGGACGCAAACTGGCGAAGCCGAAGGGTACTTCACTGGATGCACGTTCACCGTAGAAGGCGAGGGCATCTCCCGTGTGCAGGCGAGCATATCGACGGGCGAGCTGTACCGACAAGATGTCACGACGATTTCCCAGACCAGCGACCCGATCGCCTTCAATCGCGCCGTCAATTGGGACGATCGTTTTCGCGGACTCGACGGTACACTTTCGAGCAGCGACTCGGTAATCGTCGTAAAATGGGACGCCGAGGAAGGCGGAGACCTGAACGGCGAGGAGCCGCGAAGCAACCAGGAAATCCAAGCCGCCCTGTTAAAGCGTTACGGATCGGTAATCGACCTTGCACTTGCAGACGCACCCGGCATCGCAGATGGCACGACGTGCTTCGGCCTGTTCAACCCGGATGCTGAAAGTGACCCCTTATCGCTTTTCGACGGCGCCGCGCTCACCGTAACGGCCACTTTCGAAGACGGAAGCACATCAACCCAAGTCATCACGCTGCATGAAGCGATGTTCCGCGTAGAACCTCGCTATGCCGACAACTCAACTTACTTCGATATGACCTCCGAGATCACAAGCCGCATCGTCGACGCGAACCTGGTCAAAACGCATGCTGTCACCCCTGCCGAAAACGCCGACGGGACCTACTCGCTCGCATCGGTATATGGCGAGATTGCTTCCACCACCAGCGACCCCTTCCCCAGCAGTGACGAAACAGCCAACGAGTTCGCAAGAACGTTGATGCCGAACAGCGTCGATGAAGATGTGAGCTTGGTCGACGAAACTAAACCTATAGGCAAAAGCTCGGGTGAATTGGAAATAATGGGAGCCAATGACTCAGTTGCAGCGCAAACAATCGCCATGTCAAGTGATAAGTATGGCAACCCACATGTGTCCCTTATCGACTGCGACTCCGTTGTCGTTCATGCACCGACCGTCATGTTCGGAAACGAACCGCCGCTCGGCCGAGCAAAGAGCGAGTTCGCTTACTTGAGCGGATTTGGAGGCGATTCGTCTTATGCCGACAAATGGCTCAAGCAACGCTTTGGTATGACGTTCAACGACGACGGAACACTTGCAACGGACGGGTTCACCTTCGCAACAATCACGATCGATGTCGAGAACACCGGCGGCGCCGACGAAGACTTCGTCGGCGGATGTGAAAACCTTGCTACCCTCGTGGTAATCAGCGATGAGGGCAGCGTGTCTCGCATCTCGCGCACATCCTACGAACTCGTCGAAGAGGTAGCGGCGCCATCGCGAGCCGACGATTTCGTTGGATCAATCTATAGCGCTCCCGCAAACAGCCATGTGACCTGCATATTTGCCTATGCAATCCCCTCTAACTTCGCGGCGGACGAAAACGTGTATGTCATGGTGAGCGGCAAGCTCTTCCCCGTTAACGCGTAAAGGGCGCGAGGGAGCTGGCGGTTGAAGGGGATATACTTGGCTTCATGAAGAAGCGGGGCGGCGGGTCTCTTGGGACCCTGGGGATTCCTGGGACCCTCTGGCTCCTGGGGTTCCCCTCGGTGCCCTGGGGCTCTTCGGGGCCCTGAGGCTCGCCAGCCCGAGTTTATGTATGTGGGGGGATTTGCGTGAGAATTGCTGTGAGCGCGTGCCTTTTGGGTGAAACGTGCCGTTATGACGGGCGCTCGAAGCCCTGTGCGCGCGTGCAGGAGCTTGTTGCACTCGGACACGAGCTTGTGCCCATCTGCCCTGAAGTAACGGGCGGCCTTCCCACACCGCGCACCCCCTGCGAAATCGTGCGCGCCCCGCGGATGAAGGGCAAGAAAGCGCACACGGCAAACGAGCACTCTTGGACGATCCTCGACGCGAGCGGAGCCGACCGCACGGCCGCTTACGCCCGCGGCGCGCAGGCCGAGCTTGCACGTGCAAAGGAAGCAGGCTGCGAGCTGGCCATCCTCAAGGCGAAGAGCCCCTCATGCGGATCGGGGGAAGTCTACGACGGCACGTTTTCGGGCACGCTCGTGCCCGGATGGGGCATCGCCGCAGCCGCATTCCGCGACGCGGGCATCGCCGTGATCGACGAAACCGCCGACTTCAGCCGCCTGGCCAACGGCTAGCGAAGCCAGCGCCCCCTCGGCCACTTCTACTCCACCGGGCTCAGCAGGTCGACCAAATCGTCGCGGGAAAGCGAGGCGAGCGACACGCCGGACGCGCCAACGACCTGGTCAGCCAGGTCGCTTTTCGCCTCCTGAAGTGCGAGGATGCGCTCCTCAATCGTTCCCTTCGCAATCACGCGCTCGACGCTCACCACGTGCGTCTGCCCGATGCGGTGCGCACGGTCGGTCGCCTGATCCTGCGCCGCCGCGTTCCACCAGGGGTCGGCATGGATGACGACCGACGCGCCCGTGAGGTTGAGTCCCGTGCCGCCCGCCTTGAGCGAAATCAGGAACACGGGCGTATCGTCGGCGTTGAAACGGTTCACCAGCTCGAGCCGCTCCTCCTTAGGCGTTGCGCCCGTAATCGTGAAGTAGCGCACGCCAGCTGCGTCGAGCTTGTCGGCAATTAGCGACAAGAAGCTTGTGAACTGGGAGAACACGAGCGCCTTCTCGCCGCCGCCCATCGCAGAGTCCACCAAGTCGCAGATGGCGTCGAGCTTCGCCGCAGGTCCCTTATAGTTCTCGTAGAGCAGACGCGGATCGCAGCACAGCTGGCGCAGACGCGTGAGCTCGGCCAAGATCTGCACCTTGCTCTTGTTGAACTCCGCATCCGACATGCCGCTCTTGCGCCCACCGTCCTTGGCAGCCTTGTCGCTC
Source organism: Ellagibacter isourolithinifaciens (assembly GCF_008831035.1). Lineage (GTDB taxonomy): Bacteria > Actinomycetota > Coriobacteriia > Coriobacteriales > Eggerthellaceae > Ellagibacter > Ellagibacter isourolithinifaciens. The sequence continues at coordinate 20,869 of NZ_WAJR01000004.1, forward strand.
TTCTGGCGGGTGAGCTCCTCGCGAAGTCGCTGCTCATGCGCGGAATACAGCTTCAGCTGCTCGCCGGTCATGGGCGCGTACACCACGCTTTCGAGTTTCTCGGGCAAGTCGGAAAGCACCTGCGTCTTCAGGCGGCGCAGCATGAACGGGCCCACGAGCGCCTGCAACCTGCGCGCGATGTCCTCGTCTCCGCCGACGATCGGCAGCTCAAAACGCTCGCGGAAGCGCGCATAGGGGCCAAGCAGCCCCGGCATCAGGAAATCGAAAATGCTCCAAAGCTCGGAGAGGCGGTTCTCCATCGGAGTGCCCGTGAGCGCGAAACGATGTTCCGCCTCGACGCGCTTCACCGCGCGCGTGACAAGCGCCGCAGGGTTCTTCACGTATTGCGCCTCGTCGAGCGCGCACAGGAAGAAACGCTCCCCCACCCAGTCGTGGATGTCGATGCGGAGCAGGTCGTAGGAGGTCACGAGCACATCGCACGGGTCCGCGGCGGCAGTGCCGTCGGGCGCGGGAAGCGAGAGCGCCCTGATACGTCGGCGCTCGGCTTTCGGGCCCGCGACGGCGCGAACCGCAAGCTCGGGCGCGAAGCGGGCGAATTCCTGCAGCCAGTTGTACACGAGCGACGCCGGGCACACGATAAGGCTCGGCCCCACGCGGCGCGCCTCGTCGCGGCGGGCGAGCAGAAGCGAGATGAGCTGCAGCGACTTGCCCAGGCCCATCTCGTCGGCGAGGATGCCGCCGAACCCCGCATCGCAGCGCGCGGAAAGCCAGCGGAAGCCTTCCTCCTGATAGGGGCGCAGCACGCTCGAGAGCTGGGCGGGCGGCGTGTAGCTCTGCTCGTCGACCGAGCGGAAGTTGTCCACGTAGCTCTTAAAGGATCGATCGCGGTCGAGGTCTTTCTCCTCGTCGAGGTAAAACGCGCGATAGCTCGGCAGCTCGACCTTGCCGCTCGCGAGTTCCTTCAGAGAGATTCCCAGGTCAGACGCGATGCGATCGAGCTCTGCCAAGTCCATATCCTCGAGCGAGAGGTACGCGCCGCCCTTGAGCTTGTGGTAGTGCTTGCGCTTGCGGTAGCTCGACAGCAGCGCAGCGAGCTCGTCGGATTCCAGATCGCCCGCGCTCACCGTAAGATCGATCAGGTTGCCCGCAAGCGACACCCCCATGGAGATGCGCGGCTTGCCGTCGCGGATGAGACGGTCGAAGGCGGGCGTGGTGAAGACCTCGCCGAGCGCGCGGAACTCGGGCAGGCCGCCGAAGAGTAGGTTGCCCACCGCGTCGTCGTCTGCGTTCGGGATGATCGGGTCCCCCAGGCCGAAGTAGCGCTCGACAAGCGTCGTTGCCCGCGCTTCGAGGCGAGCGTCGCGCAAGGGCCCCGGCTCCTCGGCGCTCTCGGTCCTGCTTGTGAGGGCAATACCGCGCGCGGCGGACGCGGCACGTGCGCAGCGAACGGGCGCGGACACGGCGGCAACACCCGAAGCATCGATGAGATGGGCCTCCTCGCCGGCCAAGACGTAGCGGAAGTCGCCGTAGGTCGCCACCGCCTCCACGCGAACGCCCGCGCGGACCTTGTCGAAGTAGAAGGAGATTTCACCGGGTACGGGGCGGAAGCGCTCCACCTCGGGCGGCACGTCCATGTGCAGCGCCTTCTCCACCTGGGGTAACACGGCGGAACAGAAGAGCGGCATGTCCTCCTTCGAGATAAACAGGCGCACATCGGATCCTTCGTAGACCATGTGCAAGAAGTCGGCACAGCGAGCAAGCTTCGGCGAGCAGCGGTACACGACGTCGCCCATCCACAGGTACAAGCGACGGCCCTGCGCGGCAAGCACGACGTCGGAGCCGCGCTCAATGCAGTAACCATCCTCGGTGGATTTCTCGAGCGACACCTTGATCTCGGGATCCGCGTGCACGATGCGCGCCTCGGTGACCGAACGCGTGCCGATGTCGGTACCGCGAATGGTGAACGGCCCTCCGTCGAGCGCGTCGAGCAGCTCGACAACCTCCGCTTCCGAGAGGTTGATATCGCGACCGACGCCAGGCGTCGAGGCGATGCCCCAGCGGGTGGTCTGCACACTCTGCTCGCGCAGGGAGACGGCGCGGTCGAGGAACTCCGCCACGCGACGGCCGCGCTCGGTAAGGAGCGCCGGTGCGTGCGTGAAGGCGAGCTTCTTCCCATAGGAGTAGCGCTCGCCTGCGCGCATGCGCGAAACGAAGTCGGAAATGCTCTTCATGACGTAGGAAGACGTGGGGCTTGCCACCTTGAAGCTCGCCGACCACAGACGGTAGCCGTACGTGAGCGTGCACTCGAGGTCGATCGAGCCTTCCATGTCGCTGTCGTCGGCGAACTGCTCGCCGCGGCGCATGAGCTCGGTGATGCAGGCCGACGTCGCCACACGGCGTTTCGGCGTGTAGCCCATGAACTTCTCGGGAGCGCGGGAGAAGGAGAGCGTGAGCGCCGCGCAGTGCTTGCACAGCCCGTCGTATTCCACCACCGCCGGGCAGGTGCACGACCAGTCCTCGATCGTTTCCTCGTCAGGCGACAGATAGACGGACGCACGATAATGGTCATCCCATCCGCTTGAGCTTGCGACCTGGGCAGACAGCACTGTCTCCCCCACCTCGTAGCGCACGCGCTTCGTCAAGATGTTGCGGTCGCTCGCGGCTATCCGCTCGGCGCGGGCGAACGTACGTGAATTGCAATTGGCAGCTATTTCGCGTTCCGAAATCACATGACTCCTTTTTTTCGTAAACGCTAGTGTAGCACGGCGATGCAAGCGCAAACGCACGCCCCCGCCGCTTGCAACGACGGGCGCACGAGCGGAGCGGCGGGCCCCCGGCGGAGAAGGGCGGCGGTTGCGGGCAAATGGGCGGCGAGGCCCTGCAAAGATGAGCGCACTCAGGCAACGCGCGGTCGGAAGAGAAAGTCAGACGCGCGAAGGGGCCGTGCGGCGCTACAATCAGACGGAGGGAAAGGCAGGGACAACATGGCGATTGAAGACGACATCGCGGCATACGAGCCGGCAAACGAGCAGGAAGAAATCGACAAGCAGGTGATTCTCTCAGTGCTCGGCACACGCGAGAACGCGTTTTCCCGCGAGGCGCTCGCACATATGGCGTGCTCCATCTGGGTCGTGAGCCCCGATTGCGCGCAAACGCTGCTCGTGTTCCACAACATTTACGGCTCGTGGTCGTGGATTGGGGGCCACGCCGACGGCGATCGCGACCTTGCTGCCGTCGCGCTGCGCGAGCTTCAGGAGGAAACGGGCGTGTCACACGCGCGCATGGTGACGCTTCCCGCGGGGAACATCTACTCGCTCGAAGTGCTCACCGTCGACGGGCACGAGAAGCGCGGGAAGTACGTCGGGTCGCACCTGCATTTGAACGTGACGTATCTCGCTGTGGCTTCCCCCGACGAGCCTATCCGCATAAAGCCCGATGAGAACAGTGGTGCGAAATGGGTGCCCACCGAAGACGCCATCGCGCTTTCCACCGAGCCCTGGATCCGCGAGCGCATCTACCGCAAGCTCATCGATAAGTTGGACGACCCTGTTGTGAGAGCGGCAATCGAGGAGATTGGAAGCCAGAAAACTATTCGCTAGAACGAAGGGTTTTTCTTTCGGCATTCGCTTGATAACCGTTCGTTTTCCCGAATAGTTTTGTTACAAGATACCAAAAACCGAACCGCCAAACGAGTCATCGGCCGCGCGTACTAACCGAATGCCGCCGAGCGCACATCTGCTGAACGCTCGGCGGAACTGAATTCCCCTTAGAACGCCTCGAAGCGAGCGCGACGCTGTTCTACCAGGTCATCGGCGGGAACGCTTGCCAGCTTGGCAAGCTCGTGGCGTACGTAGTCGCGCACCACATCGACCGCTGCATCGGGGTTCTCGTGCGCAGGTGCGGGCCCTTCGGAGAGCACGTCGTCCACGATCCCCATTCCGTGCGCCTCGGCGGCGCTCATCTTCATGACGGCAGCGGCCTCGGGGGCACGAGTGCGGTCCTTCCACAAGATGGACGCGAAGCCCTCGGGCGACAGCACGGAGTACACCGCGTGCTCCTGCATGGCGACGCGGTTCGCAACGGCGAGCGCGAGCGCACCGCCCGAGCCGCCCTCGCCCAGAAGCACGCTTACGATAGGAACCTTCATGCCCGCCATGGCGAGCAGGTTGTCCGCGATGGCGTTGCCCTGGCCGCGTTCCTCGGCTTCCATGCCGCAGAACGCGCCCTGCGTGTCGACGAAGCACACGATCGGACGCCCGAACTTCTCCGCCTCGCGCATGAGGCGCAGGCTCTTGCGGTACCCCTCCGGCTGCGGGCACCCGAAATTGCGCTTGATGCGGTCCTTCAGGTCGCAGCCCTTTTCCTCAGCGATCACTGTGACTGCCTGGTTGCCGATCCAGCCGACGCCCGCGACAATCGCGCCGTCGTCGCCGAACCCGCGGTCGCCGTGGAGCTCGATGAACCCGTCAACAATGCGGTCAATGTAATAGCGCGACGTGGGCCTGTGCACGTTGCGCGCAAGCTGCACGCTTTCCCATGCGCTCGAGGTTTGCGCGCCCGCGGCGGCCTGTGCATCGGCATCGGCAGCGGGCTCGGCGGCAGGGGCTCCCGCGGTGGGCGCGCACGCGGCAATCTTCTCGTCCGAGATGTTGCCCGCATGCGCGTCGGCAGCGGCGCGACGGCGATCCGCCTCGCGCTCGAGCTGCCTCGTCTTGCCCCCGAACCATCCGAAGACGGTCTCGGCGAGCGACAGGGGAAGCGAGTCGTCTTCCTCGTCTTCGCGCAGCAGCCCCTCGTCAACGGGGAGCAGGCCGTACGTCACCTTGTTGTAGGTGTCGGTGCCGTGCTCGAGGTTCGACTTCACCGAATCGTACGTGACAATCATGCGCTCCTCGCCCGCAACCGGCTCGCCCTGCGCACGCGTCGCGTAATGGAGCGCGAGCAGCTGCGCAAGCGTCGCGCGCAAATCGGAGCGCGATACGACGGCGTCGATGAGCCCGTGTGAGAGCGCGAACTCGGCGGTTTGGAAGCCCTTGGGGAGCTCTTGCTTGATGGTGTCGCGAATCACGCGCTGGCCCGCGAAGCCGATAAGCGCATGGGGTTCCGCGAGGATGATGTCGCCTTGCATGGCAAACGATGCGGTGACGCCGCCCGTCGTCGGGTCGGTGATGACCGAGATGTAGGGCAGGCCGCGCTCGGCCAGGCGGGAAAGCGCGCAGGACACCTTCGCCATCTGCATGAGCGACGCCAAGCCCTCTTGCATGCGCGCGCCGCCCGAAGCGGTGAACGCCACGACCGGCAGCCCTTCGTCGGCCGCGCGGCGCACGAGGCGCGCCATCTTCTCGCCGACAGCCGTGCCCATCGACCCCATGAGGAAGGTGGACTCCATAACCGCGAACGCCGTGCGGATGCCAGCAATACGGCCTGCACCGGTGCGGATGCCCTCGTCAAGCCCCGTTTTCTCACGCAGCGCCGCCAGCTTCTCGGTATAGCCCGGGAACTCGAGCGGGTCGGGCTCGGGCATATGGGCGTCCCATTCCTCGAAGCTGCCGGAGTCAAGCAAATCGGCGATGCGCTCGTCGGAGGTCATGCGGAAATAGCCGCCGCACGTCGGGCACACGTAGTGCGAGGCGGCGAGGCTTTCCTCGGCGAACTTCAGCCCGCAATGGGGGCATGCGCGCCACTTGTCGACCGCGGGCGCCGCCTTCTCCGTGGTGCACAGCACCCAGCCGAGCGCCGGGGTGTCGTTCTTCAGCGGGCGGAAGACGTTCACGCCGCGCGAGATAGCACGCGAAAGGAAGCCGTCGACCTCGCCGAGCGGCTGCGACTCATCGCACAGGAGCACCGTGCCCGCGCCGCATTCCTTGGCCGCATCGAGCACGGCATGGGCGTTGCAGAACAGGGCGTCGGAGTATTTCTCGCCCAGGCACACCGTGCCCGCCGCCTGGCGCAGATAGGGTTCGAAGCGCTTGTCGGTGGTGAAGGGCAGCCACACCGAGAAGCCGGCGTCGGTGGCAGCCTGCACATATTGCCTGGCCATGCGGCCGCGCGACATGAGCAGCACGCGAGGGCGGGCATCTTCGTCTTCCTTAGCGTCGACCGGGGAGTACGCACTCGCGTCGCCCGAGGGAACGACGTTGTACCCCGACGAATCGGCCGCGTCGACGGCGTTCGGGGCGAGCGCGCCCTCGGCCGCCGCCTCCTCGGCGATCCGCGAGAGGCGGTACGCCACGCCCGCCTCAGGCGCCGACGCCTGACCCTGCTCAGACGCCGAGGCTGCGGGAGCGAACGCCCCGTCTGCGTTAAACGTCACATACCCTTGCTTTGCGATCTTCATGCCAACCCTCTTTGACTACCTGTTTTCCCTGGAAATGGGATTATTCCTCGGAACGTGCAAGCACGTATTTCTGCGTCGCCGTGGCGCATACCTTATCCCCGACGCGCGCTTCGACGTCGGCCACGACCATGCGGCTCGAAGACTTCACGATTCTCGCCGAGAGCGTGAGCACGTCGCCAGGCAGCACCTGGTTGCGGAATTTCGCCTTGTCGATGCCCGCGAAGAAGCCGAGCACTCCCTCGTCCGCGCGGTCGACGAGCGCGCAAAACGATGCCGCCTGCGCGAGCGCCTCCATGATGATGACGCCCGGCAGCACCGGGTGCGTCGGGAAGTGGCCGTGAAACAGCGGCAGGTCGGGGTCGACATCGAGCTCGGCCGTAATCGACTCGCCCGGCGTGCATTCCACCACGCGCGTCATCCACACGAAGGGGTCGCGATGCGGGAGCACCCGCTCGATGTCCTCGCGACCGCAAGGGAACTGAATATCCATCAAGAAGAACCTTTCTCTTTCGCAAGCGCGGGCCGCAAGCCCGAGACAGCGCTGCTCGCGGTTCGCAAATGCGCGAGCAGCGAGCGCCTCTATTCCGCCGCAACCTCGTACGGCGAGATGGCCAGGCACGCGTTGTGCCCGCCGAAGCCGAGCGAGTTCGACAGCGCCACCTTCTGCTTGTAGTTCTCAAGCGGCTCGGCGAGCACGTTGGCGGGAGCCTCGGGGTCGGATGTTTCGAAGCCGGCCGTCGGCGGCACGCAATCGTTCGCGACGGAAAGCGCCGTGACGATCGCCTCGACCGCGCCTGCCGCGCCGAGCGTGTGGCCCGTCGTGCCCTTGACCGAGCACACGGGGACCTTAAGGCCCGCCTCTTCGCCGCACAGTGCGCGCAGCGCCTTGGACTCGGTGAGCTCATTGGCGTGCGTTCCTGTGCCATGCGCGTTGAAATGCCCCAGGTCAGCGGGTGTAAACCCGCCTTCCTCAAGCGCGATTCGCATCGCGCGGACCACACCTTCCCCCTCCGGGTCGGGGGCGGTCATGTGGTAGGCATCGCCCGTCGAGCCGAAGCCGGTGATTTCCGCTAAGGGTTTAGCGCCGCGCGCCAGAGCGTGCTCGAGCGACTCCAAGATAACCGCACCCGCGCCCTCGCCAGCGACGAAGCCCTCGCGGTTGAGGTCGAACGGACGGGAAGCGCGCAGGGGGTCCTCCTCACGCGAAAGAGCACCGAGATTCGCGAAGCCCGCGATGCAGATGGGGTTCACGCTTTCCTCCGCACCACCCGCAAGCGCCACGTCGGTGTAGCCGTGGCGGATGTCGCGCACGGCCTGCCCGATGCAGTGGGCGCCCGTCGCGCACGCGGTGACGACGTTGATGCACTCGCCTTTCATGCCGTAGCGAATCGCCAGGTTGCCTGCGGCGATATTGCCGATCATCGTGGGTACGAACAACGGGCTCACACGCTTAGGACCCTTCTCGAACAGCGTCTTGAATCCGCTCTCGAGCTCGTCGATGCCGCCGATGCCGCTACCGAAGATGACAGACACGCGCGAAGGGTCCTCGTCTTCCATGGAAAGGCCCGCCTGCGCGATCGCCTCGTCCGAGGCGACGATCGCGTACTGCACGAAGCGCTCGAAGCGGCGCGACTCCTTCTTCGTGAGGCCGTGCTCGGTGGCATCGAAGCCGCAGATTTCGCCAGCATTGTGGACCTCGTAGTCGGTCGTGTCGAAGCGCTCGATGGGGCGGATGCAGCATTCACGGCCCATGACCGCCTTCCACAGCGCCTCCACGCCGACGCCTGCGGGCGTGATTGCGCCCATGCCGGTAATCACGACGCGGTTCGATCCGTCGGGTCGTTTGGTGTTCACGGTTGCCTCGCTCATAGCGCCATACCTCCGTCGATGCAGATAACCTGACCGGTAATGTAGCCAGCCTCGTCGCTGGCCAGGAATTTCACGAGATTAGCCACGTCCTCGGGCTGTCCGAGGCGCCCGCATGCGATGCGCGAGGAGATAGCCTCGCGTTGCTTGTCGGAAAGCGCGTCGGTCATGTCGGTCTCGATGAACCCGGGCGCCACGGCGTTCACCGTGACGTTGCGCGGCGCAAGCTCGCAGGAAAGCGACTTCGTGATGCCGATCACGCCCGCCTTCGACGCCGCGTAGTTCGCCTGCCCGGCGTTGCCCGACACGCCCACGACGCTCGACATGTTGACGATACGGCCCGAGCGCTGCTTCATCATGATCTTCGTGGCGGCCTTGCAGCAGTTGAACGTACCCTTCAGGTTCACGTCGATCACCGCGTCGAAGTCCTCTTCCTTCATGCGCGCCACGAGCCCGTCTCGCGTGATGCCCGCGTTGTTCACGAGGACGTCGAGCCGCCCGAAAGCGACGTGCGCAGATTCCACGAGCGTCTGCGCCTCTTCCGCCGAAGCGACGTTCGCCACGAGGGCGAGCGATTTCACGCCGTAGGTGGCCGAAATCTGCGCGGCGAGCTCCTGCGCGGCAGGAAGACTTCTCTCGCTCGAGCAGTTCACGCACACGTTCATGCCCGACTCGGCGAGCGAAAGCGCAATCGCGCGGCCGATACCGCGGCTCGATCCAGTGACGAGCGCTCCTTTGCGCTCGGGTTTAACCTGCTCAGTCATGGGTTTTGCTCACTTCCCAACTAATGGACGGGTGTTTTAACTTGCGTCGGGCGCAAGCGATTCGAGCGCCGCGTCGAAGCTTGCCAGGTCCTGCACGCAGGCCCGCGACGCCTTACGGTCGATTCGCTTGACGAGGTTCTCGAGAACGCCGCCGAAGCCGACTTCCCAAAACGTTGTGTGGCCCTGTTCCTCGAGCGCCTCGACGCTTTGCTGAAAGCGGACCGGATGCGTAAGGTGCTCCGCGAGATGCTCGCGGGCGCAGGCAGCGGAAAGCGGCGACGCGTTGACGTTGCAGATAAGCGGGATGGCGGGCTCGCTGAACTCAACACCCGCCAGGTACTCGGCGAGCTTTTCGGCCGCGTCTGCCATAAGCGGGCTGTGGAAGGCGCCCGACGTGGCAAGGCGCGCGAAACGCTTGCCCGAAGCAGCCCACGCCTCTTCTGCGCGCGAAACGGCATCGGGCGTGCCAGAAATGACAATCTGACCTGGGCTGTTATAGTTTGCAGGAACGAGCACGTCGCCCTGGGCGCACGACTCGCACACAGTTCGGACAGCTTCATCGTCGGCCTTGAGCAGCGCGCTCATGGCGCCCGCATGGGCGCTTGCGGCCTCGGCCATGAATTCGGCACGCGCCTTCACAAAGCGGTAGGTTTCCTCTTCGGAGAGCATGCCGGAGACGGCGAGCGCGGACACCTGACCGAGCGAGAAGCCGAGCACGGCTGCCGGCACCACGCCGCGAGCCATGAGGGCGCGCGCGATACCGACCGAGAGCACGCAAAGTGCAGGCTGCGCGTAGCGCGTGTCGTTGAGCTTTTCGGGGGAAGCCGTTGCCACCAGGTCGGCAAGATCGTATCCGAGCACGTCAGAAGCGCACTCGAACGACGAAGCCACCTCGGGGACGCCCATCAGGTCGGCGCCCATGCCGGGCTTTTGCGACCCTTGGCCGGAGAACAGGAATACGGGGTTCATGCGATCGATACCTTCCTCCACATCGACTACAGGCCCAAGCGACGGCGTTCGGCATTCGCGTCCGCCATCTGCTGGAGCGTGCACCCGCCAAGCGCTTCCGCCTCGCTCATAAGCTCGGAAATGACTTCTTTCGCGCTCTTGCGCTCATGCACCACGGCTGCGATCTGGCCGGACATGATGGTGCCGTTGTCCACATCGCCCTCGACGGCGCGGCGCAGCGAGCCCACGTACATGCGCTCGAGCTCGTCGCCGTTCTTCGCGAGATCGCCCTCGAGCTTTTTCACCGAGCGGGCGAACTTGTTCTTGAGGCAGCGCACCGGATGGCCCGACCCGCGGCCGGTAACGATCGTATCGGAATCCTTCGCGGAGAGAATCTTCTCCTTGTACGCGTCGGCCACGGTGCACTCGTCCACCGTGAGGAAGCGCGTGCCCATCTGCACGCCCTCGGCGCCAAGTGCGAACGCGGCGGCGATGCCGCGGCCGTCGGCTATGCCGCCTGCGCCGATGACGGGGATAGACACCGCGTCAGTCACCGAAGGCAAGAGCGCCATCGTGGTGAGTTCCCCCACATGGCCGCCCGATTCGGTGCCCTCCGCCACGACGGCATCGGCACCGAGCCGCTCCATGCGGACCGCGAGGGCGGTCGACGCAACGACGGGGATGACCTTGATGCCCGCAGCCTTCCACATCTCCATATAGTTCGCAGGGCTGCCGGCGCCCGTGGTGACCACGTCTATCTCCAGGTCGACGAGCAGCTTCGCGAGCTCGGCGGCATTGGGATCCATGAGCATCACGTTCGCGCCAAGCGGCTTCGACGTGATCTTGCGCGCGGCTTCCACCTGGTCGCGCACCCAGTCGAGCGGCGCGCCACCGCAGGCGATGATGCCAAGGCCGCCCGCTTCGCTGACCGCGCCTGCAAGGCTCGCGTCCGCGATGCGCGCCATGGCGCCCTGAATGATAGGCACCTCAATGCCCAGGAGTTCGGTAACACGAGTTTTCACGTTCAAAATTCCTTTCCAAAACTGGGGATATCCCAGTTCGAAGCCGCTTGGATGCGGCAGTTCGATTCTTTGCGTCAGCAGTTCATGGTAAATTTGAGCCCATTTGAATGCAAGCGCCATGCGACCCCTTCACGAGAAGAACGGCCTGCGCGGCCGCAAGAGCCGACTTGCTTTCACACTTGTTAACAGGTGTATAAATAACGTCATAGCGATTCAATTTTACTCCACATTATTCGTAAATTTGGGGAGATGTTCGACCCAAGAAAGCTCCCCGATGAGCGACTGCTGCAAAGGAAGATGCGCCTCTCGTTTCTGCTCCCTAGCCGAAAACCCGCGACGCCCAAGCCCTTCTGGACGGCCATCATGCGCGCTATTGTCGAATCGGAGATGATGCGGTAGTCATCACGGCGGCCCTCCCCTCCGTAAAGCAACTCAAACCAACACATAGCTTTACGAAGCAGCACGCTGCAAGCATTAATTGATGAAGAGGTCCGCAAGGACACCGTCCGACAACGAATCGGGGAGTTTCTGGACAAAAAAGGCCGTTTTAGGGGGGTGTGCCGCTCGGAAAGGGGCCAGGGCGTGCGTTCGGTCGCGCGGGGGGCCTAGGGGCCCTCGCGGGAGGGAGCGACCCCCCTAAAACGGCCTTTTTTGTCCAAGGTTGAGGGATTCTCGTGTCGGCGGCGGCGCAGCGCATGCCGGCCGAGTGGCCCGAGGGGCGGGCGGACGCCGAAGAGGCCGGTCGACAAGAAGAAGGGCGGGCCTCGCGCTCCGCAAGCGCAGGGCCCGCCCTTCCGCAGTGAGGGAGACTACCTCAAGACGCCCAGGTTGAAGGCGCGCATGAGCACGGTCGCCGCGCGCTCGCGGGATGCGTTCTCGCCGGGGGCGAGGCGCTTGCCGGCGGGCTCGTCGTAGCCCTCGACGAGCCCCTTGTCGGCGGCCCACTTGAGGTAGGGGGCGGCCCATCCGCTCGCGTCGGCGCCGTCCACGAAGGCGGACAGGTCGCTGCCCGCGGCCTCGAGCTCGCCGGGCGCGGCGCCGAGGCGGCCGAGGATGGTGGCCAGCTGCTCGAAGGTCACGGGCTCGTCGGCGGCGAAGTCGAGCGCGCCGCCCGGGCGCTCGATGCCGGTGATGACACCTTTCTCGACGGCCCAGTTCGCGGCGGCGGTGTAGAACATGCCGTCCGCGGAGCCCGCGATGCCCGTGGTGTCCTTGGCGGCCGCGGGGTCGTACGCCGCGGCCTCGTCCGGGCAGGCGTTGCGCCAGAGGATCGTGACCAGCTCGCCGCGGGTGAGCGCGCTGCCCACGCCGAAGATCGTCGTGCCCTCGTAGCCCCTCATGAGGCCGCGGCCCGCGACGAAGTCCACGCCGGGCGCGTACCAGGAGTTGTAGTCCACGTCGGTGAAACGCGGCGCAGGCGGGTAGAACACCTCGAGCGCGCCTTCGGCTCCTCCAATAATCTCGTACTTGCTGCCCCAGTTGTTCTCGTCCACCTTGATCTTGGCAATCGGGACGATTCGGTAGGCTCCTGCCTTGTTGCACGCCTCTTCAGCGCTCACCACGTTACCGTCGGCGTCGATCAGCTGGTAGCCATAGGCGTTCTCGAGCACCTCATCCGCCGAATCGCCGTCAGCGAAAGCGGAGTATACCTTGCCGTTGCGAACGAAATCGAGATAGGTCACTGCGATATCGGGAAGCGCATCGCCGATAGTGATCCTCGCGCTGCTGGGCTGAGGCTCAAGAGGTCGCTTAACGACGTTGCCGCCGATGACCACATTGGCGTCATCGGGCGTCGCAGGCTCGGACGTCCCGCCCACGGTGTCGGACAGATACGTCACGTCGATGCGCGCACGCCCTTCCCCGTTCGCTTTGAACGTCACGGTCGAGTTGCTATCCGAATCGGACTGGCCGACAACCGCGAGCACGTCGGAGTCGCTGCTTGTCCAGGTCCAGCTGAAGTTCGCCCCAGGGTTGTCCAGCGTCTTCATAAAGTCGACAACCTCGCCGTAAACCCAGGTCGAGACGCAGGATGCCTCATCGAATCCCGCACGAGCCAACTGTCGCACGGAAAGCGGCGCGGAGCCCATGTAGTTTTTGGCCTCGATGGCGACGTCGTAGCCGCTCGTCTTGAACGCGCTTTCAGAGCTCGCCGCCTTCGAATAGCTGAGCGTTCCATCGTCGGCAACGCTCACGCTATCGAGAACAGTCTCGGTAGTTGCCTTGCCGACCGCCACGATCTTCGCACCGTCAGGCACCTCGCCTTCCGCGAAGAAATCGTTCGCCGTCAGCGTGCCGGAGATCGGACCGTAGCCCTCACCGCGCCAAATCACCTGAATGGCCGGGTCAACGAAGGAAGCTGCGGAAAGCTGCGCCTTGGTGATCTTAGCGCGATCGAACGTGACGCTCGGAGATTCAAGCGTGTACTTGTCGGCATCGGCGCCCGTCAAGGAAAGCTCGAGCGTCACGGTCTTGTCCGTTCCAGCGTCGACGTCGCCATCGGCATAAGGACCAGGGGTCGCCACGATCGAGACGTCGTCATCGCCGCACTTCCCCGCGAAGCCGACAGCGCCGTCAAGGATACCTGCGCCCGTAGTGCCGTCGTAGACCTTCACGACGGTGATATCGGAGAAGTCAAGGTCGCTTAGCTGCTTGGGGCCGATCGTGAACGTCCAGCTCGAATCGGTGAGCGTGGCAGCATTGTAGCTGTCGCACTCCTGAACGTCGAGCTGCACGGTATAGGTGCCCGGATCGACCGCTTCGGTTACCGTGGCGCCGTTGCTAAGGTAGCTTACCGTCTGCGCTCCGTCACAGGAAAGCTTGCCTGCGAACTCGAAGCTTGCCTGCTTGGCACTTCCGTCGTAGGCAAGGTCACTCGGTGCCGCGAACGTGAAATCCGAGGGCGCAAGGGTGCGCCTCACAACGTCGATGTCGATGCTGCCGACCTGCGCCGCGTATTCCTCTGTTGCGAGGAAGTTGAAGATTACCTCGTAGCGGGCGGCCTTCGCGAAGGTGAAGCAATCGGCGGGATTGGTCGGAGTGAGATAGCAGCCGTTGGCTTCGCTCCAAGTGAGGCTCTTAGACCCTGCATAGCAAGAGACGGAACCTTGAAGGTTTTTGACAGGCGCGCCGTCCGCCTTGTAGCTGACCGCGAAGACGACCTCATCGCCGCAGGTGAAGGTCGCATCAGGCGATTCGACGAAAAGTCCGGTGTCCGCGTCCACCGTGCCGGCCTTGATCTCGGTCGCGATGACAGGGGGCGCATAGGCCGCAGGCTCGATCGTGCCGGGGATGACCTTGGTCATACTGGCGCCGCCCGTCTGCAGCGTGACGGTCGCCGTGAAGCTGCCCGCTTCGCCGTCCTGGTTCGCGAAGGTTCCCGCCGTGGCAGCGCGCACGTCGCTCACGGCAACCGAGCTGTTGTCTTCGGTGATGCCCTCGATCTTCCGGATTTCGCCCAACACCCAAGCGGCAAGGCTGCTTTCTTCGTTGGCATCGGTCATCGAGACGGTGAAGGAATCGGGCAAGCTGTCCACAAGTTCGCTCACCACAGGGGCGATGCGGATATGGGGGTACATCCGGTCAATCGGATAAGGATAGCCCTCCACGTAGCGAGACGTCGTGAAGGCGTCTACCTGCACGAGGCCGCTACCCTGGTCCTCATAGAGCTTTTGGGCATTCGAGCTGGGAAGATTGATGGTTTGGACGGGGTTTCTCATCGCAGAGTTATCGCCCCGCGAAACGGCGTCGAGCATCGCCTGCGGCGAGGTGAAGGTCATCGTGTAGCAGAAGGCAAAGGCGCTGTCTGCACTGACCTTCAGCGAGACGTCGCCCTCGAGCGTAAGCGAGGACACGTCGATGCCGAACTCCCCGTATTTGCCAGTCACCGTAACGGTTGCCGAGGTACCCTCGGGCGCATAAATCTTGAGGTTGCCGCTGCCGCCCGCTGAGCCCAGGTCGATGATGCACGGGCCCGTGCCGACGTTCTGGGAGGATTGGAATTTCACGTCGCCGTCAACGCACAGGTTGATATCGCTCTCGGAGTAGAGCAGTTTTTGATTGTACGCGGAGGTTACGACAAGGCCGTCATGCAGGAAGAGGGTACTCGTGGCCTTATCATAGGACGCGAGGCCGTCGCTAAGGATGTCGGCTTCATTTCGCTCGCTCACACGCACGCCGTCAAGCCAGATGTCGTAATACACGGTGTTGTCAACGAACGTCTCACCCGTAGGAATCGGATAGCCGTCGCTGTTCAGCACCCACTTGTTCAGGTTCGGTTCGGCATCCATGTTGTAGAGGTTCTCGTTGAGCGCAGCGAGGAGTTCCCCATCGCTCCCGCCACCGAGGTTGCCTTTACCCGTGAAGTGCGGGACATAAGAGCCCTCGCCTTCTGCGCCGATGTCGTAAAGGCCCGAGCCATCCTCGGCATAACAGCCCTGCACAGCAACGTTCTTGCTATTCATACCTGCAAGGGTCGCCACATAGTTCCGGCTTCCATACTCTTTGATGCCGGAGATATCGCTTGTGGTGTAGCAGTTCTTCATCTTGCCGGGAGCCTCACCAGCAATGCCGCCGATGCGGCTACCGCCATGAAGGTACCCCAGGTTCGCGCAGTTGTAGAATTCGGAGCTGTCCGCCATAGCAGCGATGCCGCCGCTTTGGACGACCGAGGGTTTGGCATTATCGATGTTCATCTCGTTCCAGCAGTTCTTGAAGGTAGCGCCATTCGCGCGTCCCGCGATGCCAGCGAGCGCACCCGAACCCTGAATGGACCCTGAGACATGCACGACGTTGAAACTGTCGCCGCCATAGGACCAGCCAACGATACCGCCAGTGAGATAACAGTTATTTGTAACGGCGATATTGTTCTCACCAGCGCAGTTAGTAAAAGACGTCCTACTGCTTTGTCCTACGAATACACCGATATAACCTTTGTAACTCTGCGGCGCTTGAGATGAGGTGACGTAGCTATTCTTAATGGTAAGGTCCCGAATGTACCCGCTACCTGTAATCCTGCTGATCAAGCCAACCTTCTCTTCGTTGCACTTGATATACATTCCCGAAATCGAATGGCCGTTGCCGTCGATGTGCCAGCTAGCCACGCCCATCGGGAGCCATTCGTTGGGCTGAGATGTTGTCGTGGCCCCCCGCTTCGTGAACGCGCCGCTCTTGTCGAACGTGCCGTCGTTCAAGACGATGTCGTTCGTGAGCTTCACGTAGCAGCTGCCGAGCTCCGCCGCACGAGAGTTATCCGCCAGCAGCTTGAGCTCCGCGCCCGTAGATATGAGGTACGGATCGTCCTCGCTCTTTCCGCCGCCCGTAAGGCTCGAGGCGGTGCTACCATCCCAAACGTCCGGGGTCGCCGCATGGGCAACCGCCGGCAGCAGCGCGATACAAAGTATCGATGCAAGGAGCATGATCAGGGTTTTCTTCTTCATGGGCAAACCTTTCTCATGAATGACGAACGTGGTCATGTCTGACGATCTTGCCGAGCTGCCCTCGGCGGGGCGTTACTCGGTTTCGGCTATAAGCGCTTCGAACCCCGCTTCAGCCTGCTGGATAGTTTTCTGGATGATGCCTTCCGCCATCGAGTGCAAATCCATGCGGAGAATCGCTTCGATGATACATTCGCGCTTCGCCTGGGGCACGTCGTAGAGTTTGAGCGAGCAGTCGAGGAAGCGCCGAATCTTGGCTTCCACCGTGAAATACGGGTCGCACGGCACGGACATGAAACCGCGCATGATGCTCCCGGACGCGATTTCCATCTCGAAGAAGTCCTTCGGCTGCGCGTCAGGCAGATAGTCCGCGAAGATGACCTGTAGCCTCTTTGACGTGGTGCGATAGAGATAATCCGCCGTCGTCGGCAGCGTATACGCCATGACATAGAGCTCGCGCAAGGGCTCGGTCAGCTCCGCGATATGCAGCTGCAACGCCGTCTCCACCGCGTACAGGAATATCGGTTCTTGTCCGTTGTTGTGCTGTTCGGCCAGGTCAAACTGCCCGCCGAACATGCGGCGCACCAATTCGAGAAGAAGCGCTTCTTTACTGGGGAAGACATGGAAAAAAGAACTCTGCCTGATTCCCGCCGCCACTGCGATCTCGGCGGTCGTGGTCTTGGCGTAGCCTTTCTCCAGAAAGAGCGCCACTGCCGCGCGCAGCACCTTCTGCTGAGTCAAAAGGCCGCTGGCCTGTTTCCCCCTCGCCACGTCATCACCTCCTTATCGTGAGGTTCCTTGTCGGGAGTCCTCGTGTTTGGAGTCCGCTTGCGATTACAATCCCTATTTTGCATTGTTTTACGGGGGACCGCAAGAGAAAACTTCGGGAAATGACCATGCGCAAAGATTGTTTTTCGAAATGCGCTGCGATGGGCGGGGCGCGGGCGGGGTCTTCGCGAAAAGACGCTTATCGGCATCGCGGGAAAGAAGAAGGACGCCGCCGCGGACGCCCCGGCTATCGCTTTGAACCCTGAACGACTACGAGCACACGGAACTCGACGCCAAGCCATGAGTGGCGGGCCCCCTGATTTATCGCCTTGAGCTCTGCGCGAGCCGCAGGTCGATCAGGGGAACACGGGGATCGACCGCGAAGAGGACCACGGCTATGCGCTGCCCGAGCCGATAGCGCGCGCCCGTTTCCTCGCCCGTGAGCGTATAGCGCGCCGCGTCGAAGCTAAAATAGTCGTCGCCAAGTGTGCGAACAGGAATAAAGCCTTCAGCGGTTTTATCGAGCCGCGCGTACAGGCCGCCCTGCGAAACGCCCGATACGATGGCGGAAAACGACTGCCCCACGAACCGCTGCAGGTACTCCGCCAACTTGAGCTCCTCGGACTCGCGCTGCGCGTCGTCCGCCTCGCGCTCCATCCCCGACGAGTGCTCGCAGATCCAGCCGAGGTTCGTCGTCATCTGGTCGAACTTCTCGGGGCGCCCGAAGAGCTCGGCTTTCAGCATGCGGTGCACCATAAGGTCGGGATAGCGCCTGATGGGACTTGTGAAGTGGCAGTACGTCGCACTCGCGAGGCCATAGTGGCCGCAGTTCTTCTCGCGGTATACCGCGCGTTTCATCGATCGCAGCACAAGAGACGAGACGAGCTCGCCCTCGGCGCGCCCGCGCGATGCAGAAACCGCCTGCTGGAGCGCATGCTGGCTTCCCGTGAAAAATCCCACGGGATCGATCTTCCCGAACCAGGGGAACTCCTCGAAGATGGGAACGAGCTGCGCAAGCCCCTCTAGGTCGGGTGCCTCATGAACGCGGTAGACGCAGGGAAACTTCGCTCGGGAAAGATGCTCGGCGACGACCTCGTTTGCCCAGATCATCATCTCCTCGACAAGCGATGTCGCAGCGTTCTTCCGGCGAAGTTCCACGCCCTGCGGCCTTCCCGCCTCGTCGAGCTTGACGCGCGCCTCGGGCTGGTCGAAGTCGATGCCGCCCTTGCGCTCGCGCTGCGCATGTCGAAGCGAGGCGAGGCGCGACAGTTGGAGAAGACGCTTTCGAAGGGAAGTCTCCCGTTGTTCCTGAGAATGCGGGGCATACTCCGTGCTCAGACAGTCCTGAGCTCGCGCGAACGTGCCAGAGGGCACGTTCGGCTCGTGCGGAACTGCGCGCGGAGCACGCCCCGCATTCTCAGGAACCGTTGCGCGATAAAGCCCTTCGACAGCGACGGGCTGGTCTTCAATCCCCGAATGAGGGCGGGAAGCGTGCTCCGCGCGCAGTTCCGCACGACGAGAACAGCCCAGTGGGCTGTTCTCCAAAGCAGGACTGTCTGAGCACGGAGCATGCTTCCCGCCCTCAGGTGCCGCAGGTTCGCCTTCCCCTTCGAGCATTTCGAGCGCCTCGCCGTAAGTAAGGCGCGCGTTCGAGCAGATGAGGGCAGGGTAAATCTCATAGCGCGCAAGCTGCGCCCGTTCGTTGACATACAAATCGACCGTCATGGAGCGGCGAACCTCGCCCGGGGCGAGCGAGCACAGCCCGCACGAGAGCTCCTCGGGAATCATCGGGATCACCCGATCGACCAAATACACGCTCGTGGCGCGGCGCCGCGCCGCTAAGTCGAGCGCGCTCCCCCATTCCACGTAATGCGAGACGTCGGCGATGTGCACGCCGATGCGCCAGAGCAAACGGCCCTGGCCTTCCACCTGCTCGATGGAGAGCGCGTCGTCAAAATCCCGTGCATCATCAGGGTCGATAGTGAAAACGAAACGCTCGCGCAAGTCGCGATAGCCCGACGCGAGCGCCCCGACCTCATCAATCGAGGCACCGTGCGCCTCCGCGAGCGCAGCGTCGGAGAACGCAGTCTCAAACTTATGGCGGGCTACGACGGCATCCACCCCCTCGTCGAGCCCATCGACATGCTCGAGCACTTCCTCGATATGCCCCGTTGCCGCGGAATTGCGGGAGGGAAACTGCGCGATGCGGACGCGGACGATCGCGCCGTCTTCCACATCGGGCGCTTCGGAGAGCTGGGTGAAGATGTCGTAGGGAATATGCGGGTCGAGCGGCACGACGACGCCGAACGGCTCGGCCGCCTCGAACCTGCCGACAACGACCTCATGGGCGCGCTCGATCACCGAGACAACGCGCGCGGCGGGCTTATGGCCGTACCGTCCGCCGCCAAAGCCTTCATGCGAGCGGCCCTTCGAGGCATTCGCAGGCAGCGGGGCAACCTCGACCAGATCGCCGTCGAAGGCGCCGCCGAGCTTAGCGTGAGGAACGAAGAACTCTCCTTCTGACGTGCGAACGAAGCCGTAGCCCTCAGGATTCAATTGCATGATGCCACGCGGGCGCGAGCGAGCGACCCGTCGCGTGTGGTTCTTGGAACGGGGCATGCGCCTCTAGGCTTTCTCCTTGTTTTGCGCGGTCTCGACGGCAAGAACGAGCTGCGGGTCGGTGCCGCCTTCGCTTGAGGAGATGGCGATGTCGGGAATCACACCGACACCATCGATGTCGTGGCCGAGCGGGCTTTTGTAGTAGCCGGCGGTGTAGCGAATCGCCCCGCCGAAGGAGAGTTCGTGGACAACCTGCACAGAGCCCTTGCCGATCGTGGTCTCGCCGACAATGGTGGCGCGCTGGTTATCCTGAAGCGCAGCGGCGAGCACCTCGGCAGCGCCTGAGGTATAGCCGTTCGTGAGTACGACGAGGGGCAGGTCAGTAACCGTCTTTCCAGAAGCCGACTTCGGGGAGGTGCCCGTGGAAGTCTGCACCTCGACGATGACGCCTGTCTTGATAAAGAGGTTCGCCACGTCGACCGCTTGCGTAAGATAGCCGCCCGGATTGTCGCGCAAATCCACGACGAACGACGTCGCTCCCTGGTCGATCAGATCGGCAAGCGCTGCGGAGACATTGTCGGCAGTGTCCTGCGTGATCTGGCGCACCCTGATGTAGCCGACCGTGCCGTCAAGCGAGTAGGTGACATTTTGCTCCTTGTACGAAGAGCACGTGAGCGCGGTGGTGTAGGAGGTGCCCGTCTCGGCGCCGACCGAGGAGGGACGCATCCACGTGACCACGACCGTCTCGCCCGCGTTGCGAGAAAGGCCGCTGATGGCCTCGGTGACCGACCAGTCATGCGAGGTGTCGCCGTCGATGCCGATGAGCACGTCGCCCTGCTGGACGCCGGCAGCTTCGGCAGCGGAGCCCGAGAACACATCGGAAACGAGGGCGCGACCGTTGTAGTCCGAGAACAGGACGCCGACGCCGTTGTAGGCACCGTCGGAGCTGTCCTTCACGAAGGACGCATAGCGCGAGGGGTCAAGATACTCGAAGTATTTGTCGTCGCATGCGTTCGAGAAGCCCTTGAAGACCTCCTTGGTCGCCTCGTCGAGGTCGTAGCCGTTGAGGTCGCTCTTCGCGAGGACGTCCTCGACTTCGCTCAAGCGGGCGGAGATAGAGTCATACGGGGACTTCTTCACATCTGTCGACTGGGTGCCAGCTTTCTGAACGCCGGGGATGGAGAACCCGAGCGAGACAAGGAACTGGTCCTGGCTGCGCAGGGCGAACCCGGCGACGAAGGCCACGGCAATTGCCACGACGAAGCACAGCAGGCGCAGGATGCGCTTGTTCCGTCTGTGCTCGCGCTCGGCCATCGCCGCGCGCTGCTTGGTATCACCGTGCTTCGCCATGGGAATCTATCTCGTTTGCGCTTTCTACACCTTAAGGTAACGACGCATCGCGAGCGCCGAGCCGAACAGGCCGATGATCAGGCCCGCAATCACGAGCGCAACGTAGATGATCACGAAAGTGCCTGCGTTCACGTCGATCGCGAGGAACTTGAGCGCGCCCGCGAGCTTCGGAAGAGCCAGGTTGCGCAAAAGCTCGAGCACGCCGACCGCGAACAGCGAGCCGATAATGGCGTGCAGAGAGCCTTCCATGAGGAAGGGCCCGCGAATGAAGCCGTTCGACGCGCCGACGAGACGCATGATGGCGATTTCCTTGCGACGCGCGAGGATAGCCAGGCGAATTGTGTTGTTGATGAACACAAGCGCGATGAAGATGAGCAGCACGATGAGCGCAATGCCGATATAGCGGACGTAGGACGTCAGCTGGAAGAGCTGTGCGACCGACTTCTGACCATATTTAAGCGACTCGGAAGGCGAATCGTAGCCGCAGATGGAAGCGAACGTGGAGTTCTGCTCGATCTGGCTCGCCACATCCTCGACGAGCTTCGGGTCCGAAAGCTCGACCTCGATGGAGGCAGGCAGCGGGTTCTGCCCGTCGAGCGCGTCGACGATGTCGGAGTTCGACGTGGCCTTGAAATTCTCGAGCGCCTGGTCCTTCGTGGTGAAGTCGACCGATGCGACGCCGTCGATGCCGCGGATGAAGTCCTCGACCTTGTCGATGTCAGACTGCGATGCGTCATCGGAGATGAACGCCGAGATGCCGACCTCGTTCTCGACCGACGACATGACGTTGTTCACCACAACGCCGCCCACGAGGAAGATGCCGATGATGAGCAGCGAGAGGAAAATCGTGACGATGGAACCCAAGGTGGTGGAGAGGTTGCGCGTGAACCCGTGCAGCGACTCCTTGAAGAAGTAACCGAGACTACGCATCGAAACCGTACACCCCCCTGTCCTGGTCGCGGGTAAGGCGGCCGCGATCGAGCGCGATGACACGGCGGCGCATGTTGTCGACCATCTCGCGGTCGTGGGTTGCCACGAGCACTGTGGTGCCCGTGCGGTTGATGCGCTCGAGCAGATCCATGATGCCGCGCGAAGTTTGCGGGTCGAGGTTGCCCGTAGGCTCGTCGCAGATGAGCAGCGGCGGGCGGTTCACGATGGCGCGCGCGATGGAAACGCGCTGCTGCTCGCCGCCGGAGAGCTGGTCGGGGCGCTTGTTCAGCTTGTCCTGCAGGCCGACGAGGCGAAGCACCTCGGGCACCTGCGTCTTGATAACGTGGCGCGACTTGCCGATAACCTCGAGCGCGAAGGCAACGTTCTCGAAGACCGTTTTGTTCGGCAGGAGCTTGAAATCCTGGAACACGCATCCGATATTGCGGCGCAGGTACGGCACACGCCAGTTGCGCATGGTCGTCAAGTCCTCGTTTGCGATGTAGATATGGCCTTCCGTAGGCGTGACCTCGTGAATCAGCATGCGGATGAACGTGGTCTTGCCGGATCCCGAATGGCCGACGAGGAAGATGAACTCGCCCGCGTAAATCTGCAGGGAGATGTCGGAAAGTGCCGGCTTGTTCGGCTGCGCCGGGTAGATCTTCGTGACATGGTCGAAGGTGATGACGGGAGACGACGTTTGCTGAGGCGTGTCCGCGACATCGAGTACGGGAAGCGACTGGGAGAGCTGCTGGGTTGCCTGAGCCTGACGGCTGTGCGCGCCCGCCCTCGAACGCGGGCGCGGCGCGCCCGACTGGGCAGCGGGACGCGAGGCGTTCCCGCGGCTGGAAACATCTGTCACAGTTTGCTCCGTTCGAATAGTGATGTACTGAGACAGTCCAATTCTAGTAGTAATGCATCCCGCGCGCCACCGTCCCAGCTCACGCTTGCGCAAAAACCACAAGGGCGCACCTCCTGCTGGAGATGCGCCCTTCTTTCATGAAATGCAATCGGCACCGTGAGAGAACCGCCACCTGTAAAGCTACTTGCGGCCCCGGGCACGCTTCACGGCTTCGACGATCGCCGCGGCATCGAGGTTGAAATAGCCGAGCAGCTCCTCGAACTCGCCGGACTTGCCGAAGCGGTCCTGCACACCCACGAACTCGCAGGGAGCGGGGTTCTTGCGGGCGAGGCACTCCGCCACGGCGGAACCGAGGCCGCCATGCACGCTGTGCTCCTCGGCGACCACGCAGCAACCCGTCTTCGCAACGCTTGCCGTGATCGTGTCCTCGTCGAGCGGCTTCACTGAAAACGCGTCGATTACCTCGATGGACACACCTTCCTCGGCGAGCATGTCGGCCGCCGCGAGCGCCTCGCGGATTTCCACGCCGCAGGCGACGACGGTCGCGTCGGAACCCTCGCGCAGCACGTAGGCGCGCCCGATCTCGAGCTCGACGTCGTCATCGTAGACGCACGGCACGGCAGCGCGGCCCATGCGCACATACACCGGGCCCGGCGTCTTCGCGGCGAGCTTGATGGCAGCGCGCGCAGCGGCATAGTCGGCGGGAACGAGCACGCGCATATTGGGCAGCCCGCGCATGAGCGAGACGTCTTCGAGCATCTGATGCGAGCCGCCGTCGGGGCCGACCGAGACGCCCGCGTGCGTCGGGCAGATCTTCACATCGAGGTTGCTGTAGCACACGGTGTTGCGGATCTGGTCGTAAGCACGGCCGGTGCCGAACACGGCAAACGACCCCGTGTAGGCGACATGCCCCGTAAGGGCAAGGCCCGCCGCGACGTCAATCATGTTCTGCTCGGCGATACCGCAGTTGAAAAGCTTGTCCGCGTTTTCGGGCGCGGCAGCGGCGAACTTCTTGGTAGTGGTGGAACCGGTGAGGTCGGCGTCGACCGCGACGACGGGCACACCCTCCTCCGCGAGTTCGGCGAGCGTCGCACCGAAGGCGGCGCGGGTCGCGAGTTTCTTTTCGGCCATTTCGGCGCTTGCGAGCTTAACCACGGCAAACCTCCTCATCACACGCCGCTTCAAGCTCGGCGAGCGCGGCTTCAAGCTGCTCGGCGGACGGCGCCTTGCCGTGCCAACCAGCCTCGTTCTCCATAAACGACACGCCCTTGCCCTTCACCGTCTCGGCGATGACGGCATGGGGCTTCCCCTCGCGGGAGCTCTTGCAGGCGTTGAGCACCTCGATCAGCGCGTCGATATCGTGGCCGTCAACGTGGCGTACATCCCATCCGAACGCCTCGAACTTCACGCCCAAGTCCTCGGGACTGCACACCTCGGTCACCTTGCCGTCGATCTGCAGGCCGTTATGATCGATGATGGCCGTGAGGTTGTCGAGCTTGCGGTGTGCGGAGAACATGGCCGCCTCCCACACCTGTCCTTCCTCGCATTCGCCGTCGCCGAGGAGCGCGAAGACCGAGCCCTCCTCGCCGTCGAGCGCAAGGCCGCACGCCGTGCCTGCGGCAATGGAGAGGCCCTGGCCCAGCGAGCCAGTGGACACCTCAACGCCCGGGCAGAGGTTGCAGTCGGGATGGCCCTGCAGGCGCGTCCCCAGCTTGCGAAGCGTCATAAGCTCCTCGATGGGGAAATAGCCCGCATGGGCGAGCGCAGCGTAGAGCGCCGGCGCCGCATGGCCCTTTGCCAAAAAGAACCAGTCGCGACCCTCCATCTTGGGATTTTTCGGGTCGTGCTTGAGCACACCGCCGAAGTACAGCGACGTCAAGATGTCAGTACACGACAGCGATCCCCCCGGATGCCCGCTTTTCGCTTCCGCGATCATGCGCAGAATGTCGCAGCGCAGATCTGTCGCCACACGCGTAAGGTCGGTCATTGCAGTCCTTTCTTTATTGCGAAACTCGCCACTTGTGATAACCGATCACGAATTGCTCGATATCGCCCGCGAGCACAGCGTCAACATTGCTCGTCTCAACGCCGCTGCGCAGGTCTTTCACCAGCTGATAAGGATACAACACGTAGTTGCGGATTTGGCTGCCGAACGAGTTTTCCATGCGTTCGCCGCGCAGCTCGTCAATCTGCTCCTCGCGCTTGCGCTGCTCGATTTCGTAGAGCTTGGCGCGCAGCACGCGGAAGGCGGATTCCTTGTTCTGCAGCTGCGATTTCTCGTTTTGGCAGGTCACAACGATTCCTGTGGGAATATGGGTCAGACGCACGGCGGAGTCGGTCGTGTTCACGCACTGCCCGCCGGGGCCGCTTGAGCGGTACACGTCGACGCGCACGTCGGCGGGGTTCAAGTCGACCTCGATGTCGTCGGGAAGGACAGGGAGCACCTCCACGCTCGCGAACGTGGTGTGGCGGCGCTTCTTATCGTCGGTCGGGGAGATGCGCACAAGACGGTGGACACCGTTTTCGCTTGTGAGCATGCCGTAGGCGTTTCGCCCCTCGATCTGGATAGTCGCCTTGTCAAGGCCGATGCCCTCGCCGGGAACCGCGTCGAGCACGGTGACCTTCCAGCCCTTGTCCTCGGCGTAGTGCAGATACATCTTGTAGAGCATCTCAGTCCAGTCCTGCGCCTCGAGCCCGCCCGATCCCGGGTTGACCGACAAAATAGCGTCGCCCGCGTCGAAGCGCCCGGAGAACCACGAGGAGACTTCAAGCCCGTCGAGCTCCTCGTCGAGCTTCGCGAGCAGGGATTTTGCTTCCTCGGCGAACGACTCGTCTTCGTCTGCGAGCTCCGCCGCCGCGCGCACGTCGTCGAGCAGCGCGCAGGCGCCGTCGTATTCGGCGATAACATCGCGCAAGTTCGACGCCTGCTTCGAGACGCTTTGCGCGCGCGACGCATCGTCCCAAAAGCCCGGCGAGGCAATTTGAGCGTCGAGCCTCTGCAGCTCGACCGTCTTGTCGTCGATGTGCAGATACGCATGCGAGTCGGCAACGCGCTGTGCGGCGATGTCAATGTGTTCTATCAATTCTTTGTCAGCCATAGCTTGTTTATGTTACCAGCAAAAACGCCCCACCGTATATGGCGTGGCGCGTCGTGCATAGTTTCTTCGCGGACGGACGCCTGTATGCGGCGGCAGGCGGCACCGCCTCACAGCAGATGCGCCATATACAACGGCAGGCGCACCAGATCGCCCTCCGCCTGCATGGGTTTCGGATGCAGAATATAGCGCACACCCACTCGCGAGCCGAACTTGGCCTTGAACTTCTCGAGCGATTTCGCGCCATAGCGTTTCGTCGACTTCACCTCGATAGGCGAAACGCGCATGCGCCCGGCGGCGTCATCGTAACCAGCCGTGATCAAGAAGTCGATTTCCATGGTGTTTGCGCTGTTCTCGCGGTCGCGCCTCGAATAGAAGTACAACCCATGCCCGTTCGAGGCGAGCTGCTGCGCCACCACGTTTTCCGTGAACATCCCCTCATTGATCTCGAGCTTTCCCAGCAGGATGTCGCGATAAAGCTCGTGAGGGGTCTCGGCGTTGTCAGCGAACAACTGGCAAATCAAAAGCCCCGTATCGGCCATATAGCACTTGAACGTTCCTTCATCAGCGGTTGCCGCAAGGCCCACCGACGGATCGTCGACGCCGATGCACGTGGCGCTTATGCACGCATCCGCCAGCCAGAAGAAGGCGTCCGCATACTCCCTGCTACGTGCGTTGCTGTCGAGCGAGGACAACACAAACTTCTTCTCGTGGCGTGCCAGCTGACCGGGCAAGGTCGAGAACACGCGGCGGATGCGCAGCGCGTCGGTACCGCCGAACTTCTCGATGTCGCCGCGGTACAGCGACAAGATGTCGCGCTTAACCTTATCCACTTTTCCGAAATCCTTTTCGGCAACATATGCGCCAACCACCTGAGGCATGCCTCCAACCAGCATGTATTCGCGGAAAAGCCGTTCCGCTTTGCGATGAATAGCCTCGGGCAGCGGGGCATTCCCCTCAAAGGAAGCACGAATAACCGCAGCAAGCTGATCTTCGCCCTCCGCCCAAAGGAACTCTTCGAAGTTCAGCGGATTCAAGCGAAGTGCAGTCTCCTCGGAAGGAATGACGATGCCCTCGACGTTGCGCCGAATGGATATGAGCGAACCAGTTTCGAGGTAGTCGTACCGACCGTCCGCAACAAGCTGTTTGATGAACTCCCGTGCAGGCGGGAAGCGTTGCACCTCGTCGAACACGATGAGGGAATTTCGACGCGGCAGCGAAACGCCCGTGAATGCCTGCAGGTACATGAAAAAGGAATCCACGTCCGCGCGATAGTCGCGAAACAGCATTTTGAGGTCATCGGACGCTTCGGAGAAGTCTATGACTAGATGAGCGGCGTACTCCCTTTCGGCAAACTTCCTTGCGAGCGTGCTTTTGCCAACGCGACGCGCACCCTCTAAAAGCAGAGCGCGCGCGCCTCTTGACTCGCGCTTCCAGCGAAGAAGATCGTCGTATGCACGGCGTTTGAACATGGTCGCTCCTCGCTCCGATTCATGGCTACATGCCATTCATACACGAATGGCACGGTGTAAGTGGCTCTGAATATACACGGATGGCACGGTCAGAACGCACTATATTATACACGAATGGCACGGTGTAAATGGCTCTGAATATACACGAATGGCACGATCCCGTTGCGATGGCGCGAGAACAGTCTATGCGCAAAGGTACGAAAAAGGCCCACTTCCCTGGGGAAGCGGGCCTGAGCAGGTGGACATGGCAGAGCGTGGCAACCGCTGTATATAGCCTTACGCCAAAATAAGCAATGCCGCGAGAGCGCTAATCCTGGTACATGCCGTGGCACTTCTTGAATTTCTTGCCGCTGCCGCAAGGACAAGGATCGTTGCGACCGACGTTCGCGAAGGGGTCGTCTTTGTCCTTGACATACGTCGTGGGCTTCGGCGCGGCGGGCTTGGGCGCCTCTCCGGCTTGAACCGCCTGCGCCGCGGCCGGCGCCGCCTTGATGTCGGACTCGGTGAGCGCGTCTTCGGGCTTCGAGTAGCTCAAACGGCCCTCGAGCGGATTTCGCTCCTCGGGGATGGGTTCCTGCTTCACGGCAATCTGCAGGCGCAGAAGCGTGCGCAGGTAGTCCTCGTACATGCTGGCGGTCAGGCGCTGGAAGGCGGCGTACGCCTCGTTCTTGTACTCGACGAGCGGGTCGCGCTGGGCGAAGGCACGCAGACCGATGCCGGTTTTCAGGTAGTCCATCTCGGCGAGGTGGGCCATCCAACGCGTGTCGATGATACGCAGCATGACCTGGCTTTCCAGGTTGCGCATCATGTCGGCACCAAGCAGGTTCTCCTTCTCGGCGTAGATGCCCTCGAGGTACTCGGTGAGCGCGTCGGCGACGTTTTCCGGCTCGTCGTCGTGTTCGATCGACGCGACGTGGAAGTCGTTGTTGCCGGTCATGCCGGCGGCCCACGTGTCGACCGCCTTCACGTCCCAGTCGTCGAACGCGGCGCGCTCGGGGCAGTTCTCCTCCACCACAGCGGAGGCGGCGTCGGAGATGATGCCGGGGATGCGACCGTTCATGTCCTTACCGTCCAAGATGGAGTTGCGCTCCTCGTAAATCACCTTGCGCTGCAGGTTCATGACGTCGTCGTATTCGAGGACGTTCTTACGCGCGGCGAAGTGCATCGTCTCGACCTGGCGCTGCGCGCTCTCGATCGCCTTCGATACCATAGACGCCTGAATGGGCTGGTCGTCGGGCATGTTCGTCTTCTCCATCATGCTGGAGATGGAATCCATGCGATTGCCGCCGAACAGGCGCATGAGGTCGTCTTCGAGCGAGAGGTAGAACTGCGTCGTGCCCGGGTCGCCCTGGCGTCCCGCACGGCCGCGCAGCTGGTTGTCGATACGGCGCGACTCGTGGCGCTCGGTGCCGATGACGCACAGGCCGCCCGCGGCGAGCACCTCCTCGTTTTCCTGTTTGCAAATGGTGCGCGCACGAACGAGTGCCTCGTCGCGTTTCTCATCCGACGGCGCAGGGGCTGCGTTCTCGGGGACCTCCTCGCCCTCGGCAGGCTCGTCGCCGATATGGCGCGAGGGATCAAAGCCCCACTCGCGCAGCACGTCCTCGGCGAGCACGTCGGGGTTGCCGCCGAGCAGGATGTCCGTGCCGCGGCCTGCCATGTTGGTCGCGATGGTCACGGCGCCCACGCGGCCGGCCTGCGCGATGATGTGAGCCTCGCGCTCGTGGTTCTTCGCGTTCAGAGTCTCGTGCTTGATGCCGCGCTTGTCCAAAAGGCGGGACAGGCGCTCGGAGCTCTCGATCGAGACCGTGCCGATCAGGCAGGGCTGACCCGCCTCGTGGCGCGCCGCAACGTCGTCGGCGACGGCGTTGAACTTCGCGTCGATCGTGCGATAGACCAGGTCGTTCTCGTCGATACGGGCGACGGGCCTGTTCGGCGGGATGGCGACGACCGGCAGCTTGTAGATTTCGCGGAACTCCTTGTCCTCGGTCATGGCGGTACCGGTCATGCCCGAGAGCTTCTCGTAGAGGCGGAAGTAGTTCTGCAGCGTGATGGTCGCGAGCGTCTGGTTCTCCTCGCGAACGAGCACATGCTCTTTCGCCTCGAGCGCCTGATGGAGGCCCTCGGAGTAGCGGCGGCCCTCCATGATGCGGCCCGTGAACTCGTCGACAATCTTCACTTCCCCGCCGACAACAACGTAATCGACGTCGCGATGGAAGAGGAACTGCGCCTTTAAGGCTTGCTGCAGGTGGTTCGCGAGCAGGCCGGACGGGTCGGCGTAGATGTCGTCGATGCCGAGTGCGGACTCGATCTTCTCAAGGCCGACCTCAGTGGCGTTGATCGTCTTTTTGGCCTCGTCCATCTCGAAGTCCTCGTCGCGCACGAGGTGCGGCATGACGCGGGCGAACTTGTTGTAGGTGTCGGCCGCGCGCGTTCCCGCGCCCGAGATGATGAGCGGCGTTCGCGCCTCGTCGATGAGGATCGAGTCGACCTCGTCGACGATGGCGAAATGGTGGCCGCGCTGCACGCGGGCGGAGGCCCTCGTGACCATGTTGTCGCGCAGGTAGTCGAAGCCGAACTCGGAGTTCGTGCCGTAGGTGACGTCGGCCTTGTAGGCGGGGGTCTTCTGCGCGGGGCGCATGCCGTTTTGGATCAGGCCAACCTCCATGCCGAGGAAGCGGTAGATCTGGCCCATCCACTCGGAGTCGCGGCGGGCGAGGTAATCGTTCACGGTGACGATGTGGACGTTGTCGCCCGAAAGCGCGTTCAGATAGCCCGCAAGGGTGGACACGAGCGTCTTGCCTTCGCCCGTCTTCATCTCGGCAATCTGCCCATCGTTTAGAGCCATGCCACCGATGAGCTGCACGTCGAAGTGGCGCAGCCCTGTCGTGCGCACCGACGCCTCGCGCACCGCGGCGAACGCCTCGGGAAGAAGGGCGGCCGTATCTTCGCCCGCAACCGCGCGCTCGCGCAGGGAGTCGGAGAACGCGCGCAGCTCGGCGTCGGTTTTCGGCTTGATTGAGGCCTCAAGGCCGTTGATGGTATCAACGATGGACTGGTAGCGCTTGAGCTGCTTGCCCTCGCCCATCGTGAGAAGCTTCGATAAGAAACCCATGTATGCCGTCTTTCGTAAGAGCCCTATGTTCGTGAGCACCGTGCGAGAGCACGGCACGCAACCTCCTGTACTCTAGCATAAGGCTTGCATGGGCCTGGGAAATCCACTACACGACCAGATGCTATGATTCTCGCTTAAAAATGATGCTGTTGTGGGGAAATATCGCGAATCGACTACTCGAGCGCCTCCTCGGCCTCTACCGCGCTGCGGTATAAGGCAACGATCGACGGCGACGGGTCGATGCCGAGCTCTTCTGCAAGATACCTTCGGCACGAGAGGTAGGTGTCGATTGCGGCGGCGCGCTGGCCGGCACCGAGCTGCGCCTCCATGAGCGCGGCGCACGCGTCCTCGCGAGAGCGGTCGCGACCGGCCGCCTCGCGCGCGAACCACAGCGCCGCGCGGGGCTCGCCTGACTCCAAAAGCCGCCCCGACGCGCACACAAGCGAGTCGACGAGGTTAATGCGAAGGCGCCTTCGCGCAGCCGCGATGTCATCGTTAACGCTTTCGCTCGGCAGAAGGTCTCCCGAGTACGATCCGTCAATCGCCTCGAGGTGATCCCGCCAGCGCTCAAGGTCGATCTCGCCGAAGCTCAAGGCGCGGCAAATGGAATCGAGCTCGGCAACGTCGCTTCGCAGAAGCCGAGCGTCAAGGCGAACACCGCCCTGGTCGCGAAGGAGATAGGGGCACGTGCCCTCGTAGTCGAGCCCCCGCTTGAGCTGGCTCCACACCGAGTAGAAGTTCTTGATTGCGCAGCCGTGGGGGCTGTCGGGCCAAAGCGTCTCCAGCAGGCGCTCGCGGGAGAGCTCGCGGCCGCGGGCGAGCACGAGAAGCGCAAGGAGCGTCTTCGTTTTCTGCCTGCTGAACGCTTGCATGTCGACTTGCTGCTCGCCGATACGCACGTCGAGCCCGCCGAGGAGCCGCACGTAGAGAATCGGGGCCGAGCTTCCAGGCGCACCCGGCGTCTCCGAGCGGATCGGGCGGGCCTCATAACGATCGCGCGAGGAGCGCTCACGTTCGGCCCGCGCGCGCTCCTCTCGAAGCGAATCACGCCTGTGAGCTGCACATTCGGTGAAGCGGGCAGCCTCTATGGCGCGCGCTGCCGCAAGCGCGTCGGCAGCGGGCGAGAATCGCGTCGGCAAGGAACCCTCCTCAACCGCCCGGGAAAGCGACATCACCAAGAAGGCGCACTGCCAGGACATGGCGGCAGAAGGCGTGCGCGCGGCCAGGTCGCAGGCCCACAGGGCGACGCGCTCGACCGCGGGTGCGTCCTCGGGCGACGCGAAGCCCGGCGTCTTCTTCTGCGCAAGAGCCCAGAACGCCATGGCGGCGGCGAAGACGAGCGGCCCGTCGGGCGCGCCGCGCGAAGCGAGCTCGCCCCACGCCTCCACAAGTGACATCACCCCCTTGCCAACATGTGCCGCGACGAGGGAAAACGCGGGAGCGGGAGCGATTGGACCCCTGACTTTGGCGCGGGCGGCGAACTCGGCTGCCACTGATTCCGCGCGGCGGCGGTCCTCGTCGTCTCCCAAACAGGAGGCAACGAGCAGCAACCGCGAACGCGATTCGGGGTCGATGCTGCGCGAGAAGGCGAACTTGCGCGCGAGGAAAAGCGCACAGGCGGCATCGTCGAGCGCGGCCAAACGCACCGCCTCGTCGGCAGCGAGGAGGATCCTGTTCTGGCGCGCGTTCTTTCCTGCGTAAACAAAGAGCTCGTGAGCAGGCTTGAAGCACGCCGCCGAGAGGAGGTCGGCACCGTGAGCGGCAAGCCAGCTCGCGCAGGCCGGCTTCGTCGCGAAAAAGCGGACGACGGCGCATGCCCGTGCGGCCGCCCCGCGTTCGAGCAGCATCGCCGCAATGCATACCGCAAGCTCGCTCGCGTCCCCGCACGTCGACCCGTCGACGACCCGGTCCACCGCCCGCGAAAAGCCCTGGGCAAGCACGGAAACATCGATGGCAACAGCATCGAAGGAGTCCTCCCGAGCGCAGACGCCGAGGAACGGATAGTCCTCCTCTATCAGGGAAATCGCCTCGTTCGCATGACGCGCGCCCACAAGCGAAACGAGCTCGGAGAGGCTTCCCTTCCCCATCGCCAGCATGAGAAACGCCGCGAGCAGAACGCTTGCAGGCGGCTCTTCGGCGGCCATGCCCGCGACGAGGCGGCCTCCATCGTCCGAGCCCCACGCGACGCACGCCGCGCGGCACTTCGCATGTGGGGAGTCCGTC
The DNA here is from genome assembly GCF_008831035.1 of Ellagibacter isourolithinifaciens. Classification (GTDB taxonomy): domain Bacteria; phylum Actinomycetota; class Coriobacteriia; order Coriobacteriales; family Eggerthellaceae; genus Ellagibacter; species Ellagibacter isourolithinifaciens. The sequence continues at coordinate 53,609 of NZ_WAJR01000004.1, forward strand.
GCCCGCACAGTATGCTTCATCTCATCGTCAGTAAGCAGAAAGCGGCGCGCTGAGAGCTTCACCCTGTCGCGATGCAAATCGGAATAGGCGTCACAGGTTGGCGTGCACGTTACGAGGACCTCGATTCCCGCCGCGAGCAGCTCGTCTACGACCTCGGAAAACACCTCGACCCGCGAGGCATCCATGCGCGGCAGGTCGTCGAACACCACAAGCGAGCCCGCGCCACCGATTTCGGCCACGCGCGATGCGATGATACCGGCGTCGAGGTCGCGCAGGAAGCACGGGCTTTCGCAGTTGACCCAGAATGTTTGCCTGAACGAGAAGACGACCTGCGCATATTCCGCAGCAACCGTCGATTTGCCGAAGCCTGTTGGAGCGACGAGGAAGCGCGCGACGTCGCGGGAGCGCAGAAGGTCCGCGATGAGATGGGGGCGGGAATGGGTCGCAGAAGAAGCGACGTGCTTGGGGCGGCGGCCCTTGCATGAGCACGACATCAGAAAGTCGGACATTGGTGTCCCTCTCCCAAAAGCAAAAGCCGCAGTAAGCGAGTCTACGCGCCGAACCGATGAGCCGCCATACCGTATGCACGAAAGAGGCCTTCGCGACCGCGGGCGCCTTTCGGCTTTGTGTCCCGAAAAGAACCCTGGCCCATGAGGTCCTGAAAGCAAGAAAAGCCTGCAGCGCGCCTTCTGCCGGCGCACTGCAGGCAACTAAAGCGAATTGGGAAGATACCGAAGGAAACAGCGCACGACCGAGCGCGCTTCAGCAGACGATTGGGCGCGATTTTGCCGCGTTCGCGCCAGACCCCTGTCGCCTGCTCGCCGCGTTCGCGCCGCGATTTCGCCGCCTGTCCGTCGAGTTCTTGCCAGGTTTCAGCCTATTTCTTGGGCAGAAGCTTCGAGATGCGGTCGGAGTACTCGACGTCGCAAAGCCCCGCCTCCTTCGCCAAATCGAGCACGGGGGCGTCGTTCCACAGCTCCTCGAGGCGATAGTACTCGCGCGTCTCGGGCTGGAAGACGTGCACGACGATCTGGCCGTAATCGAGCAGCGACCACGATCCGTCCTGCGTTCCTTCGACATGGAAGGGCTTCACGCCGCCCTTGTCCCGCAAATCTTCCTTGATGGCATCGACGATCGAGTTCACCTGGCGGCTGTTGGACGCCGTGACGATCACGAAAAAGTCGGTCTCGCCGACAAGCTCCGCCACGTCCTGCACGAGGATGTCGGTTGCCTTCTTCTCGTCGGCCGCCTGGGCGGCGATAATCGCGAGCTCTCGCGAGGTTTTCTGTTCGTTAGCGCTCACTTGCGCTCCTTTCGTTTTGCGTTTATGTACGGTTTCTCGTTTTTCACCGCGTAGGCGTTCCAAATATCTACCGTGCGCGGATGCAGCGTCTTTCCTTGCTCGATGATGAGAATCGTCCAGTACCCGAGCACTGCAACGTAGAGCTCCTCGAGCGTCACGCGGCCGATTTGGGCACGCAACTCGTCAACGCGCCCGAAACGTCGGTTCGGCTCAAGCGCATCGGCACAGTAGAGTACCATATCGAGCGGCGTCATATCGATCTCGCCCGTGGTATGGCGCTCGATTGCCTGCAGGATGCCTGCGGGAATAGCGGGGTACTCCCGCCCGAGCGCGGCGGCGGCAGTCGGACCGTGTAGAAGGCGCGGCTGGTGCTCCAGAATCCACGGGTTCACCCGAAGTCCCAGCTCGCGGACGCGTTCGCGAATCTCCTCGTCATCGTAGGCCTTGTCCCAGTCGTGCAAAAGCCCCGCAAGCCGGGCCTCGCGCACATCGACCCCGTAGGCTCGCGCGAGAATCTCGGCCTCCTCGACCACGCCCATCACATGGGTAAAGCGCTTCTTGCTGACGCGCTGTTCGAGCTCCGCCTTGCGTTCTTTGAAGAACGCCTCGCCGAGCACCTCGGCGGAATCGCCGCCGCTTTCCTTCCCCACCGTTTAACGCTCCTTTCGGTACAGGCCATGCTCGCATACGTAATCGCGCACGCGCGACATGGTGAGGTATCTGATTGATTTGCCCTCGCTGACACGGCGCCGCAGGTCGCTTGAAGAGACCGACAGCCCCGTGACCTCGAGAAAGTCAACTGTGAAGGGGCTTTTCTCGAAGGTGGCTCGCATCTCGTCGTTAAGCGTATAACCCGGGCGCGTCACGGCGACGAACCGCGCGAGCCCCGCGACCGCTTCGCTTTCATGCCAGCGGAAGATCTTCGCAACCGCGTCGGCGCCCGTGATGAACACGAGCTCGACGTTGTCGGGATAATGCGCCCGCAGCTCGCGCAACGTGTCGACGGTGTAAGTGTCGCCGCCACGCTTGATCTCCATCGCGCTCACGTCGAAGGCGGGGTTGCTCTCGGTCGCGAGGCGGCACATGGCAAGCCGATCGTCCGCGGGCGTGACGTCGCGGTCGCGCTTGAAGACGGGGCTGCCGGCGGGAATGAACACCACCGCGTCGAGCCCGTACGCCTCGCGCACCTGTTCGGCGCAGGCCAGATGCCCGATGTGGATGGGATCGAAGGTGCCGCCCATGATTCCCAGCCGGGCAGGCGCACCGTCCGCCCCCAAGTTGTCAAGCCCCTCGCTCACGACGGGCGAACGGCGCGAGGCCACCTCGCCAGGGCGCGAGACCGCCTGGGCGGGCTGCACCTCGCACCGGCCGGGCCGCGATGCAGGTGCGCTCGATTCGCTTGCCAGCGTTTCCTCCCTCATGCGCTAGGACCTCACCTGGCCGTCGCCTCGCAGCACGTACTTGTACGAGGTCAGCCCGTCAGTCGCGAAGGGGCCGCGCACGTGCAGCTTCTGCGTGGAGATGCCGATCTCGGCGCCGAGGCCGAACATGCCGCCGTCCGTGAAGGCCGTCGAGGCGTTCGCATAGACCGCCGCCGCGTCGACCTCGTTCAGGAAGCGCTCAATCGCCGCGGCACCCTCGGGGTCGCTCGGGTTCGCCACGATGGCCTCAGAGTGCATCGTGCCGTAGCGGTTCACGTGGGCAATGGCCTCGTCGACGCCCGCGACGCACTTCACCGCGATTTCGGGACCTAAGTATTCGGTTTCCCAATCTTGCTCGCTTGCGCGGTCGACGCGCAGCGCGCTTTGCCCCTGCCCGCGCAAGGCCCCCGCGGCAAGCGCAGCCTCGCAGGCCAGCTCGTCGGCATGAATCGCCACCCCGCGATCGGCCAGCTCGGAGAGCGCCTTGGGAAGAAAATCGGCGGCGATGGACGCATCGACGAGCAGCGTCTCGCAGGCGTTGCAGACCCCGAAGCGGCGGCACTTCGCGTTCACGAGGATCTCGCGCGCCATGTCGAAGTCGGCGGATTCGTGCACGTAGACGTGGCAGTTTCCCGTTCCCGTCTCGATGACGGGGACCTTGGCCGTCTCCACGCAGTGGCGGATGAGCCCCGCGCCGCCGCGGGGAACGAGCACGTCAATCAGGCCGTGGAGCCCCATAAGGACGTCGGTCGCCGCGCGATCGGTCGAGGCGACAATACCGATCGAACCCTCGGGCATGCCCGCCTGCTCCGCCGCAGCCGAGAGCACGCGCGCGATGGCCGCACACGAGCGGGCCGCCATCGACCCGCCGCGCAAGATGCAGGCGTTTCCTGACTTCAGGCAGATGCCGGCGGCGTCGGCGGTCACGTTCGGACGCGCCTCGTACACGACGGCGACGACGCCGAAGGGGACGCTCACGCGCTCGAGGCGGATTCCAGACTCGAGGGTGCGCCGCTCGAGCGTGCGCCCGAGCGGGTCGGGAAGCTCAGCTAGGCTCTCGAGCGCGGCGGCCATGTCCTCGATGCGCGCGTCGGTGAGGAGCAGCCGGTCGATGAGGCTTTCCTTCGTGCCTTTTTCGCGCGCGGCGGCAACGTCTACCGCGTTTGCCTTAAGAACTGCAGGCGCGCTTTCGCGCAGCGCTTGCGCCATGGCGCGCAGGGCGCCGTTGCGCTCGTCGTCGCTCGTGTGGGCCAGGCGCACGCTTGCCGCGCGAGCCCGCTTGGCGAGCATCTCAATCTCTTCGTACATGCCTGAACCTTTCTCTCGCCCGTTCCCCTCGATTACCCCAGCTCACTGGGTGGTTCTCAATCCCTACTCGAAGGCGATCAGCTCGTCGCGGTGGATGACCGGCTTGTCGGCGAACGCCGCGAGCAGGCGGTTGCGCTCAAGCTCCTCACGCGTACGCCCGCAGGCAAGCTCCACCTCGTCGCTCGAGAACGCCGTGCGGCCGCGGGCGATCACATGCCCCGTCGCGTCTTTCACGTCGACGATGTCGTCGTCGTTGAAGCGCCCCTCGACACGCGAGATGCCCACCGACAGAAGCGAGCTGCCGCGGTGTAGCAGCGCGTTCTTCGCGCCGTCGTCGACGATGAGCGCGCCGCGTGCGGAGTCGCCGAGCGCGATCCACAACTTGCGCGGCGTAATCTCGTGCGGGCGCTCGCTCGCCGCGAAACGCGTGCCGATGCGGTCGCCGAAAGCTGCGTGCACGATAGCGTCGGGAGCGTGGCCCAAGCAGATGGTCATGGGAATGCCCGCCGCCATAAGCACGCGCGCGGCCTTGATCTTGGTGATCATGCCGCCCGAGCCGACGACGCTTCCCGCGTCTCCCGCGACGCCCATGATGCTCTCGTCGATGCGCTCGACGCACTCGATCAGGTGCGCGCCTTCGACCTTCGTCGGGTTTGCGTCGTAGAGCCCGTCGATATCGGAGAGGATCACCATAAGCTCTGCCTCGACAAGGCACGCCACGAGCGCCGCGAGCGTATCGTTGTCGCCGAAGCGGATCTGCTCGACCGACACCGTGTCGTTCTCGTTCACGATGGGCACGACCCCCATCTCAAGCAAGCGGGAAAGCGTGTCGCGAGCATGGAGATACGCCGTGCGGTCGGCCGTGTCGCGCCTGGTCAAAAGCACAAGGGACGTGGTAATCCCATGCTGGGCGAACGCGCGGGCGTAGCCTGCCGAAAGCGCGCTTTGCCCCACCGAGGCCGCCGCCTGAAGGCTCGGCATGTCGGTGGGCCGCCGCTCGATGCCAAGCGCCTCGAGCCCGCACGCGATGGCCGCGCTCGTCACGATGATGGGCGAGAAGCCCGCCTCGCGCACGCGGGTGACCTGGCGCGCGACATCGTCGAGAAACGCGTAGTCGATCTTGCTCTCCGACGTGGTGAGCGTCGAAGAGCCGATCTTAACCACGAGCGGGCGCAGATGGGCGGCAAGGTGCGCCTCGCGCGCCCCATGGTTTCCGCAGACACCGCAGCCCTCGCCCGCGGCGGGATTGTCGATTTTAGCCTCGTCCATTAGATGTCGAGCTCCTCGAACGCGTCGTCTGCCGTCGCCGACTCAAACTCGAACGCGCGCCCCACGATGCGGATCTCGTCACCGTTGCGGGCGCCCGCCTTCGCAAGCGCGTCCTCCACGCCGATGCGCTTGAAACGGTGTTGCAGGAAGGCGATGGCGTCCTCGTTTTCCCAATCCGTCTGGATAACCATGCGCTCAACCTGGCCACCCTCCACGCGGAAGACGCCGTCGGAGAGCTTGCGCACGGTGAAGCGACGGTCGCGCATCTCGCGCTTGTGCTCCCACACGTGGTCGAACTCCGGCTGCTCGGCGGCCTTCGCGCGAGCCTCCTCGCGCAGCTCGTGCACCTTCGTCGCAATGGCGGCCTTGAGCGAGTCGACGCCCTTGCCCGTGAGCGCACTGATGCAGTAGAGCTTCGGGTCGATGGGGCTGTCCGCGAACTCGTCGCCGCCGGCCGCGGCGATGGAGTCGGCTCGCACGCGTTCGGCGAGCTTCTTGCAGATCTCCTCCGTGCCGGGGACGTCGATCTTGTTGGCCACGACGATGCGCGGGCGGGACGCGAGATCGCTCGCGTACAGCTCGAGCTCGCGGTTGATCACCTCGTAGTCGTTCAAAGGGTCGCGCCCCTCGTAGTCGCCCGTGAGGTCGACCACGTGCACGATGAGCGCGGTGCGCTCGATGTGGCGGAGGAACTCGTGCCCAAGCCCGCGCCCCTCGTGCGCTCCCTCGATAAGGCCGGGGACGTCGGCGCAGACGAAGCTCAGATCGCCGCTCGTCGCCACGCCCAAATTCGGGACAAGCGTCGTGAACGGGTAGTCGCCGATCTTCGGTCGGGCCGCCGAGATCTTCGAGATGAGCGAGGACTTCCCCGCCGAAGGCATGCCCACAAGCGCCGCGTCGGCCATGAGCTTCATCTCAAGCTCGACCCACTGCTCCTGCGAAGGCTCTCCCAACTCGGCGAACGCGGGAGCGCGGCGCGTGGACGTGACGAAGTGCACGTTTCCGCGGCCGCCGACGCCGCCGAGCGCCACGGTGATGCGCTCGCCGTCGTGCGTGAGGTCGGCGATGAGCTCGCCCGTTTCCTTCGTTTCCTCGAAGTACTCGTGGATCACCGTGCCCACGGGCACCTTCAAGATCATGTCCTCGCCGTCGGCGCCGCGCATGCGCGAGCCCTTGCCGTGCGTGCCGCGCTCAGCCTTGAAGTGGTGCTTGAAGCGGTAGTCAATCAGCGACGAGACGCCCAGGTCGGCCTGGATGACGACGTTGCCGCCGTGACCGCCGTCGCCGCCGTCGGGGCCGCCTTTAGGGACGTGCGCCTCGCGACGGAAGGACATGCAGCCCGCGCCGCCGTCGCCGCCTTTGACGTATATGCGTACCTTGTCTACGAACATGGGGGATCCTTCGCTGCCAGGGCGGGCATCATGTGCGCCCGCGTTGTCTGGATTGTAAACGAAAGGCGCCCTCTGATATGCAGGGGGCGCCTCGAAAACCGACTATCTATGCTGATTGCGCGGTAGCGTGCTATTCCTGTGCCTCGGCATCGGGGCGGACGTGCACGCGACGCTTCACACCGCGAGTGAACTCGAGGGTGCCGTCGCACAGCGCGAACAGGGTGTCGTCCTTGCCGCGGCCGACGTTCTCGCCGGGATGGAACTTGGTGCCGCGCTGACGAACGATGACGTTGCCGGTGCGAACATGCTGACCGCCGAACATCTTCACGCCGAGTCGCTGTGCGTGAGAGTCGCGACCGTTGCGGCTGGAGCCTAAGCCTTTCTTATGAGCCATGGTGTATGCCTCCCTTTATCTATTCGGCGACAGCGGTGCCGACGGACTTGATTTCCACGCGAGTAAGCTGCTGACGATGGCCGCGCAGCTTCTTGTAGTTCTTGCGCTTCTTGAACTTGAAGACGAGAACCTTCTCGCCCTTGAACTGCTCGATGACAGTTGCGACCACCTTGGTGGCAGCGGCCTTGGCGGGATCTGCCTCGACGGTCTCGCCGTCGACGACGCAGATGACAGGAAGCTCGACCTCAGCGCCCACCTCGGCATCGAGCTTCTCGATGTTGATGCGGTCTCCAGGGGCAACCTTGTACTGCTTGCCGCCCGTTTTCACGATTGCGTACATTCACTTCTCCTTATGCGAAATAACTGCATGCGATAACTTTGAAGCGTGGCCGTAGCAAGACTCCGAAGAGCGCATATGCACCGCCTCCGCGTATCATCGCACTTATTCCCGATTGCGCCGTCCTTAGCGCAACCTATTGAATGATACCAGAACTCATGGCTACGCGCGAGCGCGTTGCATGGATTTTTCATGAGAAAACACGGAGGCTTCACTCAGAGGCGAACAACGGGAAGACAGGGCTGCATGTTGTGTTGGGACGGGGCATTTTGCGAGAGCGAGATCGCAAGGAAGGAGGCCCTGCATTATGCGGAGCAGCGTCAGGCCTCCGCGAGGGCGAGATCGCAAGTAAGAAGATCGACAGCCCCGAACGGCGATGCCGTCAGAGGCGCGGGAAAGCGAGACCCCCGATTCCGCGCTCCTTTTTGTGGGGCGTCATCTTTCGAGGGGGCCCTGCCAGAAATCGGGTAGTCGAGGCTGCGCCCAGGGTCGCGCCGTACAAGCGACACGGATAACGCTAAGGCCAAATCGTGTACTCGGGCGTTATGTCGACATAGCCCTCGCCTGGGGAAACGTTAGTCGGAGTAATGACGTCGCCCACCCATACACCGTCCGGCGCCTCTTCGCCGTTCCGCTCCAAACGGCCAGTGTCGCCCAGCAAGGCGGGCGTCACGTCTTCGAGGATGTCAACGCCATTGACGGTGCAAAGGAGGCGGCCGCTAAACCTGTCGAGATATTCCCTGCGCGTTTCGTTGATGACATAGCGGTAAACGACGGCCTCCTGGTCGAGCGGCCCCGTGTAGGGATGCAGGTATTCGCCCTCGGGGTCATCTTCGGTCGGCAGATACCACTCGCATCCCTTGAAGCAGGCGAACAGGGAGCCAACGTCCTCCCCGTGGTCCTCGACATAGTCGCGGGGGTTCTCCGGGAAGAACTCCGCCATCTGGGCGAGCCCCTTGCCCTCGCAATTCGCCAAAATCGTGTAGTCGCTCACGTAGGCGACGAGATCTCCGTGCCAGCGGTCGGCGAGCAACGTGAGCGCAACGTCAGTTCGATCGTTGGGAAAACGGCAGTTCTCCAGCATCTTCACCCCATAGCGAAACGGCATGTTGCCAAGATGCTCCATCTTCGTTGCGTTCACCCATGCATAGTACGCGCCCATTGATCGCTCCTCTCTTAGCGGCGGAAATCATGCATCCATCGCCGCAAAGCGCCTCTAATCTATCTTCCCCATCACCTCGAGCAGGTCCTCGTACGTCGCCACGTTGTGGTAGCGCACGTCGCTGGTGCTCATCTCGTTGAAGAGCTTCTTCGCGCAAGCGATCTTGGCGTTCTCCACACCGGAGAGCTCCAGCGTGTCCATGGTGCCCTTGGTCTCGGCGACGAAGAACACATGGCGCACGCTGCCTTCCTTGAAGGCAATCGCCCAGTCGGGGGCGTAGTTGCCCACCGGCGTGGGAATCTGGAACGCTCGAGGCAGCTTGGCGTAGACCGCTACCTCGGCGGCGGCGTCCATGTCCTCGGCGAACCTGCGCTCGCCGTCGGAGTCGGGGAACACGAAGCGCTGGATGTTCTTCTTCGCCTCGTACGCCTTGCTCGCGTTGTCGGGCATACGCTCGGTGAAGATCGCCTCGTCGTAGGCGTCGTCGATCTCGTGGTAGCTGATGTGCTCCACAATCATCGTCGCCTTCTCCGACACGATAAGCGCAGCGGCCTTCTTGATGAACTCCTCGGGGTTCACGCGGTAGAGCCCGAACACGTTGGCGTCGATGCCGGCGAGGATAGCCGCGGCACTCCTGCGCGTGATGGCGGCGGCCTGCGCCACCTCGCCCACGAGGTCGTACGTCACGCCCACGGACGCCGTGCCCGCGTCCACATCGCGGGTCTCGGTTTGCGTGCGGCCGAACGATGAGCCGCCCTGCACCTCGTCGCGCGTGGTCTGTGACTTCTGCCCGCCGACCGTCAGGGTGTACTGCAGCCTGCTCACGCGCAAATCGCTGTTGATGCGCTCTATCGACTTGCGCCTCAGCTCGTCGTCCGAGAAGCTCACCGTGTAGGCATGCTTGCGGTTGATGCGCGCCCACAGTTCCTTGAACTCGCGTTTGGCGAAGTTGTCGGTCAGCGTGTTCTCGGAGATCTTCTCCTGGGCACGCCCGATCATGCCGTCGAGCGCGTGCACGTCGTAGACGCTTCTCACCAGCGCCTCGACCGCCTTGGCGTGGGCAGCGTCGGCGATTTTCTCGGGCAGCTTCGCGACGAAGTACTCCACGAAGGTGCCGCCCTCGACGGCCTTGCGGAACTCGGCGGTCGGCTTGTCGTCGTCGTCGATGAGGTCGCACTTGTAAAGAGCCTTATAAATGCGCTTCGACTCCTCCTCGGTGAAGGAGACCGTCTCGCCGTCGAGCACGACGTCGCGTCCGCTGAACAGGTTCATCTCCACCTTCTTCGGGCGCTCGCGCAAGCTCTTGCTTATATCGGTCTGCAAATCCCTCACGAACGTCTCGTAGCTCTCCGACGCGATCACGGTGAGCAGGTTCACACGGTGCACCTCGTCGGGTCCCAGCAGCGCCGTGTCCTGGCGGTTGCCGTCCTGGTCGACCGCCAGGCGCATGCCGCGGCCGACCTCCTGGCGCTTGCTCGTCTCGGAGCCGGACTCCTTGAGCGTGCAGATCTGGAAGATGTTCGGGTTGTCCCAGCCCTCGCGCAGCGCCGAGTGGCTGAAAATGAAGCGCACGGGCTCATCGAACGAAAGCAGGCGCTCCTTATCGCGCAGGATCAGGTCGTATCCGCGCTTCGCATCGTCGTCGTTGATGCCGATGCCGTCCTCGCGCTCCGCCTTCTTCTCGGTCTTCGATTCGACGGCGTTGCCCTTCTTGTCCACCGAGAAGTATCCGGAGTGCACCGAGTGCGCCTCGAATCGCCCGAGGTACTGCGCGTAGGAGGGGTCGAGGATGTCGTCCTGCGTCGGGTGCTTCAATCTGTCGGAGACGATGGCCTCGTACTCCTCCTCGAAGATCTTGCCGTAGCCCACGGTTTCGCCGTTGCCGGAGAGGTCGCGGTACTTCGCCACCTGGTCGATGAAGAAAAGGCTCAGGCACTTGATGCCGCGGCGGAACAGCGCCTCCTCCTTTTGCAGGTGGCTCATGATCGTCTCGCGTATCTGTATGCGCTGCATGTCGTCGGCGGCGGAGTCGCCGTAGACCTCGCCGATGTAGATGCGCCCGTCGTTTCCGATGGAGCCGTCCAGGAAGCGCACGTAGCCCGCGCGCCCGTCCTGGGGCGGGACCACGCCGTCGTTGCCGCTCGCGATGGTGTAGCCGCGGTACGCCTCGAGCTTCGTCGAGCCGCTGGCGTCATAGATGCTGTCGCCCTCGCCGAAGCGCGCGGTCTTCTTGCGCACCTTGCCGCCAGACCCCATGCACTTGAACTCGATAACGGCCTCCGGCGCGCGGTTCTTGGACACCACGATGTCACGCAGGTACAGGTAGCCGTCGGTTCCGCGCATGTTCTTGAGGGCGAAGCTCTTCACCTCGATGCGCTTGACGAACTTCTGGTTGTAGGCGTCCAGGGCGTCCAGGGCATACACCAGGTCGTGCTTCTCCTTGTGCGTTGCCGAGTAGCTCAGCACGAACAGCGGGTTGAAGCGGGCGATGCCCTTCTGGGTCGCGCCCCCCTTCTTTCCCATCTTCTGGGGCTCGTCGCAGATGACGATGGGGCGGTTCGCAGCGATGACGTCGATGGGCCTTCGGCTGCTGAACTCGTCGCGCTCGTCGAAGATGATGCGCGCCGCCTTGTTCTTGGCGCCCTCCTTCATCGACGCGTTGAACGCCTGCATGTTGATGACCATGCAGTTGACGTCGCTCGATTGGGAATACGCATCCAGCTCGGTCAGGTTGTCCGAGTCGTATATGAAGAACCTGATCTTCTTGTGGTATTGGGAGAAGAAGTGCTCCTGGGTGTTCTCCAGGCTCTTGGCCACTCCCTCGCGGATGGCGACCGATGGCACCACCACGATGAACTTGCACCAGCCGTACAGGCGGTTGAGCTCGAGCATCGTCTTGGTGTAGACGTAGGTCTTGCCGGTGCCCGTCTCCATCTCGACGTCCAGCTGGCAGGCTCCCATGCCGCGGAAAAGCTCCTCCGACTCGGGGATTTGGTTGCGTCGCTGCACCGCGCGCACGTTTGCCAGTATGTCGGCGCCCGAAAGCGCGACGGGCGCGTTGGCGTACCCCTCGGCGCTCTCGTCGCCGAAGTCGATCTCGCCCTGCGCGCGCGTGGGCTTGCGGCCCAGGTCGCGCAGGTACACGGAGGCGCCCTGGTTGGGCTGCCCCTCGAAGACCGAGGCCACCGCGTCTGCGGCGTCGGTTTGGTACTGTTGTACTTTGAACTTGAACTTCATGTCGACGCCTTAAATCACTTGGGGAACGGTGTCGGGGCTGTAGGTGCGGAACAGCTCCTCGTAGTTGGCGTGCGTGGCGTCGTCGGCCATGGACGAGTCGCGGATGACGGCGTACCAGGGCTTGGCCTTCGCCATCTCCTCGATGGTGTCGGAGCCGACGTTCGCATCGAAGCATGCCGCCAACTTGTCGCCGTCCACGAAGAAGACTTTCTTGTCGGCGAGCACGCGCTCCTCGATCTTCGCAGAGTACGGGATGCCGAGCTTTGGCAGCACCTCGAAGAGCAAATCCAGGTCGGAGCGCCCCTCCTTCACGTTGTCGGCGAAGTCGAAGAGGCTCTCCTGGGCGGTCTCGCCAGGCGTGAGGTAGAAGTCCTTGAAGTTCGAGGAATCGATGCGCAGCACGCGGAAGCCCAGGTCGGGATAAGGCTTTGGCTCGGCGCCGAGCTCGAGCTGCTTATTGGATTCATCGATGCCTGCGGCGATTTTGGCACCCGCACGGCGAATACGCTCCTCTCCGATTTCGGTCAGCGTGGAGAACTGGCCTGTGGTCATCTCGGGAATCTGAACGAGCACAAAGCGACGACTTCCACTGTCCTCGGCGTTTTTCTCCATGACAGCTTGAGCCATGGAGGCCGAGCCCGAGAAGAAATCAAGCACGGTGCAGTCCTTAGAGGAGGCGATGTCGAGGATGCGCCTCATTAGGCGTACGGGCTTGGGCGTATCGAAGGGGGCGGAGCCGTCGAAAAGCGCCTTGAGCTGCTTCTTAGCCTCGTCGGTATGACCGACTTCCTCATGGAGCCAAAGGTTATCGACTACACGTCCCTGAGATTCGTCGAGGTAGCGTTTACGGCGCATTCCGCCTGTCCCACCTCCCGTAAAGTATAGAAGGGGCCACGAGCCTGCATCGTATCGTCTTTGAGCAATAGTACGCGCCTCATCAAAGGAAACCGCGAGCATGACAGCCTTGACGCCTTCGCGGACTTCGCCCTCTCCGATGCCGCATACCTCGGCGCGCCTTTGTGCATCGTCGATATCGCGCAGCTCATAGGGGGCCCATTCATTGAGAATGGATAAAAGGCCGGGTTGTCCGACCCGCCAATGGGAACCCATTGGCGGGTAAAACACCTCACCAGTGAACGGGTGTTGGATGCCATATACCATGCCTTGGTGGCTCGCGCCGCCCGCGGCGGCCGGGTCGCCCGACGCCCACAGCAAGCCGTCGCCGTCGGGCGACCCATAGCCTGCGTTCATAGATTCCGTTCTGGGTAAACGCTTCGGTACCCATCCCGATGATTTACCGTAGCAGAGCAAATGCTCTGCTACGGTAGGGATTCCCTTGGAGTCGTTTCTGGGCGAATACGTTTTCTGCCAAATCACATCGCCGACAAAGCAAGCTGCCCCGAAAACCTCGTCGCAAATCTTGCGCAGGTTCGAACTCTCGTTATCATCGATGCTGATGAAGATGGCGCCGTCTGCCGCGAGCAGATCACGCGCCAGAAGCAGTCTCGGGTAAATCATCGAGCACCAATCTGAGTGGAACCGGCCGTTGCCCTCGGTGTTGGCGACCAGGCGACCGCCCTCCTCGTCGAAATCTCCGCTCTCCGCGTCATATTCGCCGCGCGTTTTGGCGAAGTCGTCGTCGTAGACGAAGTCATGGCCCGTATTGTATGGCGGGTCGATGTAGATGAGTTTCACCTTGCCGGCGTAGGTTTCCTTCAGAATCTTGAGCGCGTCGAGGTTGTCGCCCTCGATGTAGAGGTTCTCCGTGGTGCCCCAGTTATTGGACTTGGCTAGCTCGGGAATCATCGTCTTGTAGATAGGGCGGCGCGCCTCGGCCTTGGCCTCGCGCTTGCCGGGCCAAGTGAACTGGTAACGCTCGCGCTGGCCTTCGGCCACATCACCCAAAAGATCGCGCAGCGCGTCGAAGTCAACGGCGCGTGCAAGCTCGCCGTCGGTGTTCTCTACCTCGGTCACCACCTGTGGGAACAGCTCGGCAATCTTCTCGATGTTTTCAACGGCACCGTCGGGCGTGCCTAGCTCGATCTTTTCCATCTATCTGCCTTCCTCTATGGCGGCAATCTGCCGTTTGAGTTCCTGTACCTGGTCGAATAGCGCGTTTTTTCGCGCCAGCTGCCGCTCCTTGCGCCCGCGGGCTTCGGTCTTGGCAAGCTCCTCGCGAAGCGCCTTGAGCCTGGCGTCCGCCGCGAAGCGCTCGTCCACGGTAGCGGTCTCGCTGCCCGTATCGCCATACGCAACCTGCGAGGCGATCGAGTCCCAGACCCCGTCCATGCTCGTCGCTTTCAGGGTGAGGGAAGCATCCTCGACGCTTCGCCATTCTCCCACAGCGATTCCCTTGAGCATCACCGCGAGGCGAACCTCGTCGTTGAAGGTGCACGCGAAAAGCAGCTTATGGGGGTTCGCCTGAGCCACAAGCGCCAGCACCTCTTCAGGGACGCGGCGAGCCTTGAGCGCCACTTCCACCACGAGCACCTCGTGCACGCGCTCGCCGTCGGGAATACCGGTCGTGGAGGTCTTTATCGAGTTTGCGACTGTGAAGCGCTCGACGTCGTCGATGAAGGACTGGCGCAGCGCGGCGCTCACCTTCAGGCGGCCGTAGAAGGCCTCCTTGGGTATGCGGCGGCCCACCTCGGTCGTGCTCGGAAGCCCTAGCATCTGGGCATCACCACCAGGAAGCACACGAGCTCGAAGTCGTCGAGCCCCTCGATGTCGTTCTCCAAGAAGCCCGTCGTGCCGCTGGCGAAGAAGCTGTCGACGTCGGACTCCTCCTTGGAGTCCACGATCGACGCCACCGCGTCGCGCAAGAGCCCAGCCTCGCGGCGCATGTCGCGGCCGTTCTTGGTCTCGCGGTTGTAGGCGCGGCACAGGGCCATGTCGGGCTCGGACTTGCCGCGGCACAAAAGGCGCATGTCGTCGAGCACCGCCTTGGGCTCCAGGTGCCCGTGGACCACGGATTCGTCTGATCCCATGCGAACCACGTAGAACGGGTGCAGGTGGTTCGCGCCGTCGCGGTCGATTCTGCTGTTGACGTTGCGCAGCACGAAGATGACGCCGGGCTCGTCGCCCTCCACCACGGCGTTGATGCCGCTCGGAAGGCGGTCGACGTCGGGGTTGTCGCGGTAATAGCCCACCAAGTCCATGCGGAACTCGTTGAGGCCCAGGTCGGTGATGGACACGCCGCCCGAGACGTCCTCAAGGTCCACGACCTCGTCGCGCATCTGCTCGAGCTGCTGGCGGCGGTACTCCAGGTCCCCCGTCTCGTCGGGGTTGATGTAGTCGTCGTCGCCGGTGGAGGTCATGACGGTGATGCGCATGCGCTCCTCGACGCGCGCCTTGAGCTTGATGTACTCGTCGAGCTCCACGTCGGGCCAGTAGTTCACCAGCTGGATGCGGGCGTTCTTCGAGCCGATGCGGTCCACGCGGCCGAAGCGCTGCACGATGCGCACGGGGTTCCAGTGGATGTCGTAGTTCACCAGGTAGTCGCAGTCCTGGAGGTTCTGGCCCTCAGAGATGCAGTCGGTGGCGATAACGATGTCGACGTCACAGCCCGCAAGCTGCGGCGCCACCACGTCGCGCTCCTTCGACGCGGGCGAGAAGCAGGCGAGCACCTCCTGCATGTGCGGGGGCACGGCCTTTATCGTGCAGGCGCAGCCGTCGCCCGTGACCTTGGCGCACTCGAAGCCGAGCTCGCGTTTCGCGAAGGCCGAGACGTTCTCGTAGAGGTAGTCCGCCGTGTCCGAGAACGCGGTGAACACGAGCACCTTGCGGTTGCCCGGGTTGATGGGGCCTTGCGACTTCCCTCGGATCTGCTCGCACAGCTCGATGAGCTTGGCGTCGTGGGCTGGGTCGATGTCGCGCACCATCGAGATCAGGACCTCGATGACGGCGACGTCCGCCTCGATGTCGCGCTCCCAGCTCATCCAGTCCATGTCCTCGACGAGGATCTTCGTGACGCCGCCCACCTCGAAGCCGCTCTCGTCGTCGGGGTCGAAGTCGAACCCGCCCGGCAGGTCGCCGTCGGCCACACTGGCGCCCGAGGCGAGGCCCCTGCGGTAGTCGTCTATGGTCTCGAGGGCGGCGTTCATCGCCGCCAGCACGCGCTCGAGCGTCAGGCGGAACGAGCACACCGAGCTTTCCAGGCGCTTGAGCAGGTTCGTCGTCATGAGGCGGCGCACGCCCGTCTCGCGCCCTCCGAGCGTGAGGTTTCCGCCGCCGCCCATCTTTGCGTACTTCTCCATCTTGCTGGGGTGCACGTACGAGCTCGGCATGTACACGGCGAGCACGAGGGAGTCAAGCTCCTCGTATATCTCGCGGTAGTTGATCGCGTTCGCCAGCGTCGAGAGCTTGGGGCGCTTCGATATCGGCGGCAGGCGCTTCGGGAAGGGCCCGATGGCGCTCATGTCGTAGTAGCGCTGGATGTGCTTGCGGCTGCGCGCCACGGTCACCTGGTCAAGCACCTCGAAGAAGTCGTAGTCGAGCATGTCGGTGAGGGCATGGGTCGTCCGCTGCTCGGCGGGCAGCTTCGACCAGCGTGCGTAGACGGTCTGCGCGTTGCGGAAAACCGTCTCGATGTCGTTCTCCAGGCGCAGCTTCTCGGACCAGCCGGTGGGGTCGCCCCAGTACGCCAGGGCGAGCTGGTTGCGCAGGTCACGGAAGCGGTTGTTCACAGGCGTGGCGGACAGCATGAGCACCTTGGTCTTCACGCCCTGCTTGATGACCTTCTCCATGAGCAGCTGGTAGCGGTTCATCCTGTCTTCCGACGCCGAGTCGCCGCCGTTGCGGAAGTTGTGGCTCTCGTCGATGACGACGAGCCCGTACGCGCCCCAGTTCAGGCGGTCGAGGGGCAGGCCGGTCTCCGACGTGCCGCGCGTGCGCGAGAGATCGGTGTGGTAGAGCACGTCGTACTGCAGGCGGTCGCCCGCGATGGGGTTGTTCACGACGTTCGAGTTGTAGGTGATCCAGTTGTCGCGCAGCTTCTTGGGGCACAGCACGAGCACGTCCTTGTTGCGGCTCTCGTAGTACTTGATCACGGCGAGCGCGGTGAACGTCTTGCCCAGGCCGACCGAGTCGGCCAGGATGCAGCCGTTGTAGGTCTCTAGCTTGTTGACGATGGCGAGCGCCGCGTCCTTCTGGAAGTCGTAGAGCTTGTTCCAGATGAGGCTGTCGCGGAAGCCCAGCCCCTCGTTGGGCAGCACGTCCTCGGAGACATCGTCCAGGAACTCGCTGAATATGCGGTAGAGCGCCATGTAGTAGATGAGCTCGGGCGCGTTCTCCTGGTACATGGCCGTAATGCCGTCGATGACGGCGTCGGTGACGTCGTGGAGCTCGCCCGAGTCCCAGGCGTCGTCGAACTGCTTGAGCAGGGCGCGCGACTGGGAGGCGTCCAAGCGCATGGTCACGTCGGGGACGTCCGTGGAATTGTCGCAGCCGAGCTTGCGCGTGGTGAAGCCGTCGAAGGGCATGTAGGCCACGTTGTCGTCCGTCTTGTCGATATCCATGAAGCCGCTCATGCGCCCCTCGCCCTCGAAGGAGAGGAAGCGCGCCTTGCGGCGGATCCAGTCGGCGCACTCGGTCGCGACGGCCTTCTGCGTGAGCTCGTTGCGCAGCTTGATCTCGAAGTCGGTGCCGCAAAGGCCCTGCTCGCGGGAAAGGCGCGGGATGTAGAACTCGCGCTTCTCGCGCGCTGGGCGCTGCTTGGTGAACGCCTGCGACGTGAAGATGAAGCGCAACTCGTCGATGCCCTCGAGCTGCTCGGCGAGTTCCTGGTAGGCGTACATGGAGAAGACCGACGCGGCTATCGCCACGCGGTCGCCGGCGGCTATGTTGGCGACGAGGTCGTCCTTGACGATGCGCGCCCTGTTGTCGAAGAAGTCGGGCTGCATGGGTTTATGCCCCCTTCTTCGCGAGCTCTTCGATCATGCACGTGCGCACGAAGGCGGAGAAGCTCATGCCCCGCAGGGCCGCCTCCTCCTTCGCCGCATCGCGTAAAGTGTCGGGGGTGCGCATGGTCACGGAGACCTGGTCGCCTTCAACCAGGAAACTCCTAATCTCGGTCTCGTCTGGATTGCTCTTGATGAGCTCCTTATAACTGCTAGGCACCTGCGCTCCCATCAACCAAAATGCAATACAAATGCGTTTCGAGTTATTACCGATTAATTATAGCGTTGCGACGCAATGCAGCGAGAAGCGATGCGCTACAGCGTGACGCAATGCGGCGCAAGCGCGATATCAACTCGAATGATCCGCTTGTCGCAACGACAACTGCAACGGCCTCTCGGATCGCCTGCCTTCAACACAGCACGTCGCCGTGCCGCGCGGGTATAACCCTATGGGGCTCAAGGAGCAGTTCCCGGGCATTCGATTGCACTGGGCAAACCCCCAGCTGTGCAGCCTAGGCTTGCAGACAGCGACAACGCCCGCAGGGAACACGGTGAAATGCTACGACGCAGAGCGCTCTATCGTTGACCTCCTCAAGCAAAGAAAGACCGAAGGGGCTGACGCTTAGCTCGTACGAGATGCAGTCACTGGGTATTTCAAGCGCGGCGAAAAGGATCTACCGAAACTTGCAACGATGTGCGAGAGCTTGGGAGTCAGGGAAGAACTCCAAGTTCATTTGGAGATACTGCAGATGGCGATAATCGAAAACGACGCAATCCTGCGCGGAAAGATACGTGCCGTGGCCAGCAAGCGCGGGCTGAGAGCTCATGAGGTCTTGCAGATGCACCTCTTCGAGCATCTCCTACTCAGACTAGAGAGAAGTTCCTACTCGAACGTATTCGTCCTAAAGGGCGGACTGACCATATCCTCCATAATCGGACTTGCTCGACGAACCACCATGGACATGGATACGACAGTGGCCGGCATGCCAATGGACTGAAAAAGCGTCGAACGAGCAATCACCGAAATCTGCACCATTTGCGTGGACGACGAGATGGAATACTGGTTCGAGCGAGTGGAACCCATTAGAGAGCACGACGAGTACGCCAACTGGCGCGCCCATATCAGTGTGCTGTACGGGAGGATGAATCCGCCCGTTAAAATCGATATCACAACTGGAGACTCTATTACACCGGCGCAGATTGAATACCCCTATCCCAGGATGTTCGACGAAGGCTGCATCGCGGTTATGTCTTACCCTATGGCGACCACACTCGCCGAGAAATTCGAAACCGTGGTTAGTAGGGGCAGCGCCGATGGGCTTATTGCAACCATGAATGCTTCAGATATCTGCATCTTCATCAGGGAAAACAGCCTTTCCTTGAAAACTTGCGACACTCACAACCTGGATGTCGCACCAGCTTTTCACTAACAGCGCGATACTTCTCATTAGAAGGGGTGCGCACCCATACATCCCGATTCCGCGGCCCCAATGCGCACGGAGCCGTCGGATCGGAAGTCGAGAGAAAGGTTTCTCCCATGCCTCCCAAATCAGTTCTCATCAAAATCGCGCTCTTCGCCGGCATAGGAACAGGCCTCGTCTGCCTGGTAGACGGCCTCATGCGGGATTTCACCCCGTTCAACAAGTACCAGGGAATGTTCTGGCTCACTTTTATGCCGCTCATCCTGTTCTTCATGAAGGAGAAACAAGACCGCAAGTACCTGCTCAACATGTGGCTTTCCTTTATATGCGGGCTCGCCTGGGGTCTTGTCGCCATCGGCGCCATCGCAGCCTTGTCGCCCGCAGGCCCGGTTATCCTCGACATCATCATCGACTTTCTCATCTGCGCAGCCATCGTGTTCGTACACAAGGGTCTGTTCAATCGCACGCCATTGAACGCCGTGGCATGCGTGTTTCTAGGATTCGCAGAAACACTCGGCTGCCTTCAGACATCATTCCCCATCGCGGGAGAGCTGCTGCCCCCTATGAGCTTGAACGGAATCGACATGCTCGTCATCTTCACCTGGGGCGCACTGGTCACGTTCGCGCTTTCCTGGGTAAGCGACGCTCTCATCGGAAAATTCGTCATGGGCAAGCACTCCTCCCCCGAGGGAGCAAGCGCGCAAGGTCCCTCAACTGAAAGAGGCGAATAATCCCGCCGCTCATTTCATCAAACGACCCGAAAGGAAGAATCATGTTATTCGGACGCGAGCAATTCGCAGTGAAAACCGAGATGGGTGGGGAGGTTATCGACAAGCTCTACGCCAAGGAGCTCGTCCCCGCCCCGATCGAGGAGTTCGAGAAACTCCCCGAGGACGAGAAAAAGCTCCGCAAGCCCTACCCCTTTAACCAGCGCACTTACGAGGCGGCACCCGGGATTATCTGCGACCAGGACGTAGCGGTCCCCATGCGCGACGGGGTCATCCTGTATGCCGACATCTTCCGCCCCGCCGACTCGACGGCCAAGGTTCCCGTCATCCTCGCCTGGTCGAACTACGGCAAGCGCCCCAACGAGTACCGTCCCGACGAGCTCAACGCCTACACCCCGGGCGTCCCCAAAGGGTCCATTTCCGACCTGGCGAAATTCGAAGCTGCCGATCCCGAGTTCTGGGTGCCCAGCGGCTATGTCGTCGCAAACGTGGGCATCCGCGGAATCGGCTACTGGGCCGATAAGATCCCCGACTTCTCGAAGGTGGTCGTACCCGCCTACGTGACAGCCGGTTGGAACCATTTCCACCTGCGAGGTTCTGTCAACGGCTGGCGCAAGATCGCCAGCGAGCAGAAGTGGCTGCGCGCGCACCGCGAGTTCGAGTGGCCCGATTTCTACTCCTCCACATACCTGCCCGAGCTCAAGATGTTCTTCGACCGCTATTGCAAGGGCATCCGCAACGGCTGGGAGTCCACGCCCCGCGTGCGCATCGAGGTACAGGACCGCTTCGACATCACTGTCAAGGAATTGTCGGAGCGTTGCGCAATAGCTCGTACCACGTTCTATCGTTTTTTCGAGGACACCTACGACCTGCTGGATCGTCTAGAGCAATACCTCTTAGGGGAGCTCGTGCTTTATCGCCCCCTGATGAACGGTAGCACCACCGGGCCCCAATCAAGCGGCGTTGCCGGAAAACCCTATGAGAGCATCAGGCATTTCTTCGGGATGGGAATCTACCTTCGCAAACTTGCAACCAATTATGAACGAGAACGGCGACCCTTACTTCAAGGACAGACTTGCGAGACGACTGCGAGAAGAGCTTGGAGCCATGATGAGCGACGAGGGGGTTCCAAACGATGAGCTCCGCTCCTATTTCGTTGCCGCAATCGCAGCTTCATACATCGGCCTGCTCGCGCATGCCGCTACGACCAATCGAGAAGACTCTCCTGGCATCGACCAAATCGCGTTCATTGCCAACTCGATGAGGGTGGCCTATTTCCGTTCCAACGATTCCGCCCCCGCCATATCCGACCGTCAATTGCTCGGCAATTTGAAGTCTTCGATTTAATTTGAAGATTGAAGTGGTGATTTCAAGCAGCTCTTCGTAGAGAATGCTTCTCGACAAAATACCGCCCATCGCAAAGCACGTTCGAGACTGAGGCCTCCCGCCTATGCGCTACAATTAGCAATCAGGGTTGGAGGCGAAGGAAAAGTGCACAAAACTATTGCTGCGACAATAGGCCTTATGCTGTATTGGCCGATGCTGCGTGGTCCCTATTTCCAAAACCTATTCTTTACCCCTTGCCCCACTGGGCTTGATGGGCGTGAGGCATATGCCATAGCAAATATTCTTATAGTAGGACTCGCGGCTCTCGCGCTGCGAAAAGCCAGCCAATTCCCACACTATGCAATACGATCAGCACGCCCAAGCTTCTCGCTTCTTGCCGGATTCGCTTGCGCGATAGCAGCCGCACTGCTTTTCTCCTCGTCCCGGCTTACATCGACATTCGCCCCTGCCATGCAGCTCGCAGGAATCGTCTCATTTGCCATAGGCTTTTCCGCAATCACCCTCGGGTGGTTTTCTCATCTTCTTTCCAGCCACGAAAATTGGAGCTTCATTGCGTCAGTCTCTTTCGCCGCCTCCTTTGCTGCGGCAAGCATTGAGTACCTTCCCGACAGCGCAGTCAAAGCATCACTCGCAATGCTTCCACTTGCCTCCTCTGCGCTTCTCGCGCTTGCAAACTGCGTTGCGAAACAGCCAGAAAAAAGCGCGCCACCATCCTTCCGCCACCAATATTCCCCTCACGCCAATATAATCGTTCTTGCGGCAACATGCTTCTGCCTCATCGCGAGCACGCCGACTCTTTGCCTGTTCGCACCAACTGCTGGGTATATGCCCACGCTGGAAACGCCGAAATCATACCTTTTCTCATTTCTCATTGCCATCGCGATGGCGGGGATTATGAAGCTGCATAAGCCGTTCCCAATTAAGCAAGGCATCATTTTAATCATCCTAGGAGCGCTCCTCATTCTGAGCTCGCTCGCCCTCGCTCTAACTGACAATGCGATGCCGTTCGCAGCAACCACCCACACTTGTTTCCAGTTCTCATTGTTCATCTCACTCCTTTCATTTTGGACCGAGAAGCGAAGGGGAGAACTTGGAGGAGCGGGGACGTTTCTCGCGATTACTTCCTTGACCACAATCGTGTCCCGCTATTTACTCCCCATCGCGTTTCCCAGAGAATCGTCGGAACCCATCGCCGCGATTCTCGGCATGCTATCAATCGTCATCCTATCCGCAGCAGGCATGTGCCTCGCACTATTCGCCATGATGCATTTACCATCGTTTAAGGATCAAATGCCAGTAGCAGATGATGAGAGCTCCCGAAAGAAGGGCAATCTTTCTTCGGTCGTCAATACAGAAGCCCCCGTCGTACCGCCGGATTCACCGACTCAATCTGTGGCGCAGAATAGCGACGACGCGTTGCGTACCTGGCTAGCCAGTGGCTTCTTTCTTTCGCCGCGCGAGACAGACATCGCACTCCTCGTGGCACGCGGGTACACCGTCAATCGCATCGCCGAGGAACTGTGCTTGGCGAGGGGAACAGTGCAGAGCCATACGAAAAGCATCTACCGCAAGCTTAACGTTCATTCAAAACAAGAAGTGATTGACCTTGTTCGATCGCAATCATCTCGTTAATCAAGTATCTAAATTCTTCTTTTGACCTGGTGATAATCGAAATTACCATATTTTATGGGTAGCACTTTCACCGCCAATTCCATACCTTTCAACCTGTGCGAGGGGATACGCACAAACCGAAATGAAAGGGGAAACCAATGGACAACTCTATGACTCGGAGAGATTTGCTCAAAGCCGGCGCTTTCATGGGGATGGCAGCTGTTGGAGCCAGCATGATCGGCTGCTCAACGCAGACTACTACGGCTGCTGCAGCTGAGCCTTTTAATGACACGAGCAAGGCTGCGTCGGGCACGGCATCCGCATCCCTCACCGAGGCGACAAGCGACAATGTTCTCAACATAGAAGTTACCGACCTCACTATCAACGAGATTCAGGGCATCGTCTATAAGACGGTCAATGCGGCAAATGCCACCACCAACCTCAAGCTCGACCTTCTTCTGCCCTCGGCGGGCGAAGGAGAAACACTTCCGCTCGTTGTTTTCGTAAACGGAGGCGGCTTCACGAGTTCGAACCCCCAGGGCAACATTGTTCATCGCATGGCTTTCGCAAAAGCGGGCTACGCCGTTGCCTCGGTGCAGCATCGAGTCGTACCGACCGTCAAATTCCCCGAGCCTCTGCTCGACGTGAAAGCCGCAGTGCGCTGGCTCAAGGCAAACGCGGACACCTACAAAATCGACAAAAACCGCGTGGCGGCTGTGGGCAACTCCTCAGGTGGGTATTTCGCAACGATGCTCGGCGTGACAGGCGACATCGCCGACTTTGACAAGGGCGACAACACTTCCGAGGATTCGAAGGTCAACGCTGTTATCGACTTGTACGGAGTGTCCGACCTAACGCTTATCGGCGCAGGTCTCCAAGAGGAGATTGAGCAGGGCCACCATTCTCCCGCGACCACTGAGGCCATGCTCGTGAACGGAACGGCTTTCGGCAACAACAAGGGTGCATCCGTGTTTGACACACCCGATACCGCAGCACCCGCAAGCCCCTTCACCTATATCGACGGGACCGACCCCGCCTTCCTCATCCTGCACGGCGACAAAGACACACTCGTCTCCCCCGTCGCCAGCATGGAGCTGTACAAACGACTGGTCGATGCCGGAGTCGAAGCCGACCGTTACGTAATAGCTGGCGCATCGCACGGCGGCCCGCTGTTCAATCAGCCGCAGGTGATCGATATTATGGTTAGCTTCCTAGACGAACACCTAAAGAACTAGCGCCATAATCGCTATGCAAGATTAACAGGCCGCTGGTTGCGCAGTTCACTGCCGCGCAACCAACGGCCCACCTTAGTTGGTTGAGTCTTCTTCTTGCGCCAACTGATCCAGCCGTCCGATGCCCCCTGGGATTCTCTCAAGACACTCGTTGGACGCGTCCCATGTCCCCCTGCCAACTTCCACAGGAGCGAGTTTGCTAAGCGGCCATGCGCGCCACGGATGCGCAAGCGGCGCCAACAACTAGCGGCGCGTGCCGAAGAGTCCGCGGACAATCTGGTTGTCGGCGGTACGGCCGGCGGATCCCAAGATGCTCGTGGCGACGCGGGCCACGGCGTCTTTCTGCTTCTGGCGCTCCCGCTCGGCGGCCTTCGCCTGGCGCTCAGCCTCGCGCTCCGCTGCCCCCGCCTGGCGTTCCGCTTCCCGTTCAGCCGCCCTTGCCTGGCGCTCCGCTTCCTTTTCCGCGGCCTTTTGCCGACGCTCGGCTTCCTTCTCGGCCGCCTTCTTCGCCTCTTCCTGCTGCTTGGCAAGCTCCGCCTTCTGCGCCTCAAGCTCGGCCCGTTATGCCGCGAATCCGCAATCGACCGATTCCGATAGCCCGCGACCATCCCGCTCGCCTTCCTGATATATACTTTGCTCCAACGAAGAAAGGTTTTGCCTTGCTTACAATTCACTATGGAGACATGGACGGCGTTATCTACAATACGTCTATCTTTTTCAACAACGTTTACTCGGCCGAGTGGCTCGAAGACCCTTTCGCCCAAAAGATCATCAAGGCAGTCGATCGCGGCGTTGTCTTGGGGCCCAATGCCATCGAAACGAAGGTCCTCGGCGTCATCCCGCCCGAAAAACTCTCAAGTGGCACAAAGACTTTGCTTCTCATGCATTTCATGCCCGAGAACATCTACAACGCCTCCAATTGCGGAGATAATTGCGCACGGTGGATTCTAGCCATCGGCAAGGCCCAAGATGTCACCGTCAATCTTTATCACCTCATGAACTTCGGTGAAAGGCGGTTCACCATCCATGTCGCCAACACCGACGAAGTTGTCCATTCGATGGACGAGCTTGTTCTCGTTGCAGCCAAATGCCTGAGGGAGTCCGCAAAATGAGAGGAGTCCACGATGTTGTAGTCCGCAACAACAAAGTGCAGATCAAGCTCACCGTTTCAAGGAACCTCACCATTCTTCAAGGCAAGAGCGCAACCGGGAAGACAACTCTTCTCGAGCTCATTGCCGCCTATGACGAGCTTGGAGCAAACAGCGGCGTGGTCATTAATTGCGATGTTCCCTGCAAAATACTCGCAGGGCGCAACTGGCTGCGTGATCTTTCGTTCATCGAGAACAGCATCGTGTTCATCGACGAGGACAGCAGCTTCATGAAATCGCACGAATTCGCGCACGCGGCACGCCGTAGCAGCAACTATTACGTGTTGGTCGCGCGCGAATCGCTTCCACAACTCCCCTACAGCGTCGACGAGATTTACGGCCTTAAGAACACCAACCGCTCAACAACGAAGTACCCCGTCTATTCACGAACCTATGCCTCCACATACCGCATTTACGGGAAAAGCGAGTTCGACGGCGCAAAGCCGCAAGTTGTCATCGTCGAAGACAGTAACTCTGGCTACGAATTCTTTGCCGTACTTTGCAAAAATAGCGGCATACCCTGCATAAGCGCAGGCGGGAAGTCGAACATCTACGATATTGCGCTCAATAGGAAAGAGCGGGACATCCTTGTAATCGCCGACGGAGCAGCATTCGGACCCGAAATGGAGTTCCTTGTATCGCTTCAACGATTCAAGCGCATTAAGCTCTTCCTGCCCGAATCATTTGAGTGGCTTGTCCTGAAATCGGGCCTATTTCCCGACAAACGAACGCAGGAGATGCTTCGGAGTCCAGCCTCTTATATCGAAAGTGCCGACTTCTTCAGCTGGGAGCAATTCTTCACACATGAGCTTATCGAGAAAACGCGCGGTACTTTTCTCACATACAGCAAATCGAGACTTAACGAATCATATCTCGCTAAGCATACGCGTGGAGCAATAGAGAAAGGCTTGCCGAATTTGGGGATTCTTCCCCAAACGGAGCAGTAAGCACTCCGAGCGCGGCCTCACCTCTGTACAAGATTGACGATAAGTTGTGAAGAAATGGTGATGGTTGCCAATATATCGCCTTGCCTGTACCGATAGTATCGCAGGCAAGGCGAAACGCAGGCGAGTTATTCCACGTTTTTGCATTATATGTGGAATGAAGCACAGTTCCTTCACAACTTATCGCCATTTTTGTACAGGTTCGCCCGAGTCGATCCGCAAGAAAGGCAAATCGGCGCGAGAGAAGCTGGGCAGAAGCATCCTGAAGGCAGAAAACCTCCGGACAAGCGGAAAAAAACGAGCAAAGCGACCAGCAAACCCCAACGGGAAGGAGCGCGCAGACGCGGGCGCCTTGGCGCGACGTGCGCACGCCCTCCCCTGGCTCCCTAGTGTGCTTCCGCCCAGGTGGGAGCGTTCGAAACGTCGGCGATGAGGGGAACCTTGAGCTCGACGACGCCCTCCATCACCTCACGCACCATGGCCGAAAGCGCCTCGACCTCGCCACGGGGCACGCTGAAGTCCAGCTCGTCGTGCACCTGGATGAGCAGCTTCGCGGCGAAGCCCTCTTCCCGCAACCTGCGCGACACCTCGATCATCGCGAGCTTGATAATATCGGCGGCCGAGCCCTGCATGGGATGGTTCATCGCCGTGCGCTCCCCAAACCCGCGCAGGTTCGCGTTGCCCGCATGGAGCTCGGGAATATGGCGCTTGCGGCCGAACATCGTCTCTGCGTACCCGCGCTTGCGCGCCTTCTCGACCGTGGCGTCCAGGTACGCGCGCACGCCGGGATAGGCCTCGAAGTAACGGTCGATCATGTCCTTTGCCTCCCCGAACGGTACGCCAAGGCTCTGCGAGAGGCCGAACGCCTGCTGCCCGTAGACGATGCCAAAGTTCACCGCCTTCGCGCGGGAGCGAAGCTCGGGCGTCACTTCCTCCACAGGGATGCCGAACACGCGGCTCGCCGTCGATGCGTGGAAATCGGCGCCGCTGTTGAAAGCCGCGACCAGGTGCTCGTCACCCGACAGGTGCGCGAGCAGGCGAAGCTCGATCTGCGAGTAGTCAGCCGAGAGAAACAGCGAGTCCTCGTCGAGCGGCACGAAGCACTCTCGAATGTGGCGGCCGAACTCGGTGCGCACGGGGATGTTCTGCAAATTCGGGTCTGACGAGGACAAACGGCCCGTCGTCGTCACCGTCTCGTTGAACGAGGAATGGACGCGCCCGTCGGTTGCGCGCATGCGGGGCAGCGCATCGATGTAGGTCGACTTGATCTTGGCGAGCTCGCGGTAGCGCAGGACGAGCGCAGGCAGCTCGTGAACCTCGGCGAGCTCCTTGAGCACCTTCGCGTCGGTGGAATATCCGCGCTGCGTCTTCTTTTTCGGCGGCAGGCCCAAGACCTCGAACAGGATATGACCGAGCTGTTTGGGCGAGTCGACGTTGAACTCCTCGCCGGCAAGCTCGATGATCCGCGCGCGCAAGGCATCGATGTCGCCCTGCGTGCGCTCGCCGATCTCGTCGAGGTGCGCGACGTCGATCGCGGCGCCCGTGCGCTCCATCGCGGTGAGCACAGGGACAAGCGGCAGGTCGATCTCGGCGTAGGTGCGCATCGACCCGTCGTCTTCGAGCGCGCGGGAAAGCGGCTCCTCGAGCGCGCGCGCCGCCGCGGCGAGCACGCAGGCGCGCTCCTCGTCGGTCTTCACCTCGGGAAGGGCCCCGCCTAAGTACTCGTCGGCGAGCGATTCGAGCGTGTAGTCGGAAACGGACGAGTTCATCACGTAGCCTGCAAGCCCCACGTCGAAGATTTCAGCCGCAAACAGCTCCTCGTCGGTGATGCGAGCCTCCTGCGCCGTGTCCGCGGGATACACCCGGTGCAGCATCTCCTTCGCGTCGAGCGCGGCGAAGCGCCCCTGCGCCACGACCTGGGCAAGCACCGAAAGCGCCTCGTCGCCTTCGAAGGAAGCAGCGCCCTTCGAGGTGGAAAACGCCGCGAATGCGCCCGCGTCGAACAGCGACGCCTGCTCGGGCTCGACGAACGCGATGCCCACGCGCTCCCCTTCCGCAATCGCGCCCTTAACGGCGGCATGCGCGTCGGCACCGTGCAGAACGGGCTCCCACGAAAGCACGGCTCGCTCGGCAGGCGCCTTCTCCCCCACGAGGTTCAGCACGTGGGCCAGATGCGCATTGAAGCGGACGCTCTTGAAGGCGGCCGTCACGCGCGCGGCGTCGAACGAGGGGAACGCCGCGTCCTCCAAGTCGAGCTCGAAATCGACATCGCGCGAGATGGTCGCCACCTTCCGGCTCGCGAACGCCTGGTCGCGATTGGTCTCGATCTTCTCCTTCTGCTTGCCTTTAAGCTCGCCGGTGTGCTCATAGATGCCCTCAAGGTTGCCGTAGGCGGAAAGCAGCTTCGCGGCCGTCTTGTCGCCCACGCCGGGCACGCCGGGGATATTGTCGGACGCGTCGCCCTTAAGCCCGAGGAAATCGGGGAACTGGGCGGGTGTGACGCCATAGCGCTCGAAGACCTCGTCGGGGCCGTAGATCGCGACATCGGTGATGCCCTTCTTGGTCGTGACGACGTGGGTGAGCTCGCTCACGAGCTGGTAGACGTCCTTATCGCCCGACACGAGCAGCGTGCGGTACCCGAGCGCCTCGTCGCGCGCGGAAACGGTGCCCAAGATGTCGTCGCCTTCCCAGCCAGCCACGCGCACAACCGGGATGCTCATCGCTTCGAGCAGGCCTTCCATCAGGGGAAACTGCACTTTAAGCGCGTCGTCCATCGGAGGACGCTGCGCCTTGTACTGCTCAATAGCCTCCATGCGCCACTTCGGGCGCCCCGCATCGAAGGCGCACACGATGGCATCCGGATGCGCCATCTCCACGAACTTCAGCAGCATAGCGACGAAGCCGAAGCACGCGTTGGTCGGCGTGCCGTCAGGCGCGTTCATCGTGGGCGGAACGGCGTGGTAGGCGCGGTGCATGAGCGAATTGCCGTCGATGACGGCCACGGTTTTAGACATGGAAGACCCTCCCGAGTCGCGGTGTTCTCGGCGAATCAGTGTAGCACGGAATCGACCAGGGCCGCGTCTTCTCCAACGCCTCTGCGCGTCTCGCGGGCCTCGCGCGCCTCTCGGCCTCCACGCGCGTTGCGGGCGGCGCGGGGGTCGTGCACCTCACGCGTCTCTCAGGCGTCGCAAGTGTCGCGCTCCTCCCGGACAGGCGGCTGCTCCTCCCGGTCGACCAAGTCGATCAGGCGCTGCTGGGAGTTGATCCCCATCTTCCGGTAGATATGCGTGATGTGCGTTTTCGCGGTGTTCGAGCTGATGAACAGCTTCTGCTGAATGTACTCGGCGTTCCTGCCCTTCGCAAGACACGTGAACACCTCCGCCTCGCGCGGCGAGAGATCGAACTGCTCGGCAATGGCGCGACAGCGGTCGCGGAAGGGCGACGCGTTCTTCGGCGGGTCGATCGAGGGCGGGCATTCGGCGCTCGCCGTCATGAGGGACAACAGGGCGTCCTCGGTTTCGGAATCGTCGGCGCCGTAGAGCGAGAAGGCTGCGACGACGATGATCGCGATCACGCAGGACAGCTCGCCAAGACCCTCGATCGCCACGTCGCCCGCGCGGAACGCGAAGAACGCGACGACGACGCCGAGTGCGAAGCCGGTCCACTGCGCGAGGCGCCCCATCGCGTAGCGTTTCACCGGGTAGAGCTGGAACTCGGCGTTCGACACCACAAGGTCGGTCCACTCCATGAGCGTCGCATAGGCGAACGCCCCCACGGCAATCGCTCCGCACACGATGCGCCCAGCATGCCCGAAATAGGGAATGAACAGGATGGATGCGGCTACAATCGGAACGGTGAGTCGCTGCATGCCGCTCATGTCCCAGCGAGATTTCGTCCGTTTCGTCGCCCAGAAGATCGCAACGCCCGAGCCTACGATGCCCGCCGCCGAGGCAATGAGCACCGCCCCGACACCCGAAAGCGCGAGCATCACGACGACGAACCCATACGCCATCCCGTTCGCGGCGATCGAGGCCGCAGCCTTGAGCGTGATGGAGGGGTCGCGCTGGAAGCCTTCCATCGCCTCCAAGGTGTCGGGGTCGACGCGGGAGACGAGGACGGAGGCGAGCACCATGCACGAGATCACGATGAACGCCAGGCCGAACAGGCCCATGAGCGGGCTTCCGGCGCCTGCGACCAAAAGGAAGAGCGGGGTGGCCAACGCGCCGCCGACCGCAATCGACATCGCCGTCCATTTCGGGGCCATCATGCTGAAGAGCACCGTCCACACAAGCGAGAGCGAAAGCTCCCCCGCGCCAAGCAGCACCCAGACCGCGATCGCGCAGGGCATGCGCCACCCCTCCGGGACAAGCCCCGCCCAGCTCGCGCCCGCCAGAAGGAACGCCGGGGCGAACAGGAACAGCGAGCCGGGCAGCACCAAGGGCCGCATTCTCCTGAACACGAAGTCGGGAAACCTCGAGCAGAATGCGAGGCACGCGTCCATCACCACGCGCGAGACGATAAGGCACAGGATGGCGATTTCCATCGGCTCGAAAGACAAAAGCGGAAGCGCAGGCGAGAACACGATATAGGTGCCCCACACCGTGAGGCACGCGAAGCCGATCGCGGCGAGCACGCACGCGGCAGACGTTTGCATCACCGGTTTTCTCCGGCCCTTGTCATCCGTCGAATCGAGAATCAAGAGCGCACCGGACGCGGCGAGCTTGCCGCCGGATGGGGCGCCAGACGCGGCGCCGACCGTGCCGCTCCCGCTTTTTGACGCGGTGCCGGACGCGGCGAGCTTGCCGCTGGATGCGACGCCAGAATCATCCACTCCCATGAAATCCCCCGTTACAAGTATGAATCACTATGCGAAGGTGACGGCATTTCCCCAGTTCAGCGGGAATCACCTTCTCGATGTGATTCATTCTTTCCCCCTGCAACCCATGATAGCAGCATCGCCAAGTCATCGAGAGGCAATTTCAAGATGCGGCGAAGCATCGGTAGCCAAGACGGCGCCGCGAAAACGAGAGGAGAAAGACATGGCTGAGGTCGAGAGGGAAGTCAAGAGAGCATCGTGTTTTCTGTGCCATCTGAACTGCGGAGTTCTCTGCACGAAGGAAAACGGCCGAGTCGTGAAGATTGAGGGAGATCCGGACAACCCGCACAACGAGGGATATGTGTGCTCCCGACTTGAACATGACCGCTGGAAGGATTTCGAGTACAACCCCAACCGCTTAAAAAGACCCCTCAAGCGCGTCGGCGAGCGCGGAAGCGGCCAGTGGGAAGAGATCACCTGGGACCAGGCCTTCGACGAAATGGCCGGGCGCCTTGCCGATCTTCGCGACAAATACGGCGCCGAGACCCTGTGCTTCCTCGAGGGAACGTACCGCACGCAGTCCAACCTGCACTACAAGTTCACCAACCTGTTCGGCACGCCGAACACTGGCGGCAACGGCACCATCTGCTACAGCTCCGACATGTGGCTCGAGCCGTGCACCTACGGCGGCTTCTGCTCTGATAAATCGGACTGGATGCGCGCTGACCTCGTCGTTTTGTGGGGCCGCAACCCTGCTGCATCCGAGCTTCTGAATTGGCAGTGGACACTGCGCAACATGCAGGAGCGCGGCGCGAAGCTCATCGTCATCGACCCCCGCTTCTGCGAGGTTGCCCAGAAGGCTGACCTCTTCCTGCAGATCCGCCCCGGCACCGACGCGGCGCTCGCCCTCGGCATGATCAACGTGATCATTGAGGAAGACCTCTACGATCATGAGTTCGTCGAGGAATGGTGCTATGGCTTCGACCAGCTGAAAGAGCGCGCGGCGGAATACCCCGTCGAGAAGGTCGCCGAAATCACCTGGATTCCCGCCGGCAAGATTCGCCAGGCGGCTCGCATGTACGCGACGACCAAGCCCGCCTGCCTGCCTTGGGGCGAGAAGGGCGGCGACGGCTGCGGCCTCAACGCCTCGAGCGCGATTCAGGGCAAGGCCATCCTGCGCGCCATCACGGGCAACATCGACAAGGTCGGCGGCGACCAGCTGACCATGCCGGGCGACCGCGGCAACACCGAGGACATGAACTTCTCCCACGACGCCCTCTCCCAAGAGCAGCGCGACAAGATGGTCGGCAACGACATGTACCCGGGCCTCACCTTCAAGGGCTGGGACATCATCTCGAAGGCCTACCCGCGCTTCTATCCCTACAGCAACGCGCCGACGATGTTCCGCCAGATGATCAGCGGCGACCCCTACCCCATCAAGGCATGCATCGTGCAGGCGGACAACCCGATGCTCGCGTTCAGCAACACGAAGCTCGTGCATGAAGCGCTGAAGAGCCTTGATTTGCTCATCGTGCACGATTACTTCATGACGCCGACGGCGGCGCTGGCCGACTACGTGCTGCCCGCGGCGACGTGGCTCGAGCGCTGCAGCATCGGCTACCCGACCATGGACGTCGAGCAGGTGAGCATGGCCGGCAGCATGCCCGTCCTCGAGCGCTTCGAAGGCGGCACCGACATCGACTTCCGCGACGACTACGAGTTCTGGTACGAGCTTTCCGAGCGCCTTGGCTTCGCCGACAAGTGGTGGGGTCCGAAGTACGAGGACATGATGAACGACCAGGTGGCGCCCTTCGGCATGAAGTTCCGCGACTTCTGCGAAAAGGTGAAGTACCTGAAGGTTCCCAACGTGCCGGAGAAGTACAAGGAGCCGGGCTTCAAGTTCCTCACCCCGACGGGCAAGGTCGAGCTGTACTCGACGGTCATCGAGAAGCTCGCGAAGGAGACAGGCCGCAACTTCGACCCGCTGCCGAGCTTCACGTTCCCGCCGAACTTCCCCGAAGCGGACCCGGAGTACGCCGAGGAGTACCCGCTCTGCATGATCACGGGCGCCAGGTTCATGCCCTTCTACCACACCGAGCATCGCCAACCCGGCGCGTACCGCGACCTGCATCCGGACCCGATCTTCGACATCCATCCCGACACCGCCATCTCGCTTGACATCGCACCGGGCGATTGGTGCTGGATCGAGACGCACAAGGGCCGCATCAAGCAGCGCGCTCGCACCACGACGACGGTCGACCCGCGAGTGATCAGCGTGCAGCATGACTGGTGGTTCCCCGAGGAGCCCGAAGCTGAGCCGTCGCTGTTCGGCGTGTTCAAGTCGAACGTGAACGTGATTTTAGACGACGACGCGAAGTATCTCGATCCGCTGATGGGATCCTGGCCGCTCACGGGTGCGAGCGCCAAGGTCTACAAGTGCGAAGAGCAAGACTGATAAGGATTGATGAGCCATGTGTTTCAGACCAGCATCAACGACGATGGGCGCGCGGATTTGCATGAAGTGCCACTATGTATGCGATGACGTGAGCGCCGAGAAATGCCCGCAGTGCGGGGAACCCTTCGAGGCTCCCGCGGCCGGGGCACCGACAACGGGCGGCGCGGCCGGGGCTCCTGGTGCGCCGAGTGCTCCCGGTGCGCCTAGTGCGCCTCCGCAAGCGGAGTAAGGCCGAGAGCGCATAAGCTGCCACAATCCGACCGCTTCCACGCGGGCGGGAAGGGCGTCAATCCCTTCCCGCCCGCTATCTTTATGTTCGCGCGCGACATCCTTGAAGCTCCCCACGAACGCCCCATGCGGACGCTTCCACGCGCGAGCTCGCGGCTCCTCTCAACTAGCAGCAGAGCCCATCCGAGCGCAGCGTTTCCCCGCAAGCGGGCGGCTTTAGCCGCCATTTTCGAGCGCACCTAAAATGCCTGCCCCTCCACTGCACGGCCGACTTGTGTTTGCCCGCGCGCACTTCATGGGGTAAGGTGTGTTCCCGCTATTCGTCACGAGAGGAAGCCCGATTCCATGTTCAAGATCAACCACGCCATTTTGCACGTTTTCGATTTCGTCTCATGCGTGAACGTGTTTTCGCAGGAAGAGCTTGACCTTTCAGACAAGAACGTGAAATCCTACGTGCAGCGCGTCGCGAAGCATGCGCTGGGCAACATCGATAACAAGCGCGGCGAGTTCGAGGCCGAAAGCGGTTTCAAAAACGAGCTTTGCGCCTACCTGAACGGGGAAAGCAACTTTACCGACCTCTCGCTCATGATCGCCGAATTCTTAGGAAGCGAGCTTGGCCGCGTGGAGCAGCCGGCCTCGTGCGACTTGCTCGTCGTCGATTTCGAGGACTCGCCGCGTGCCCCGAAACTCTCTGCGGAAGACCTCGCGGAACTCTCCGAAGAAGAAGCCGCAGCTGCCCAGGCCGAGCTCGATGCAGCGTTCGCTGGGAGAAGCGCCCGCTACTTCGGGCTGCTGCTCCTCGAGAGCAAGCCGGCGTTCATGCACGAAGTGGGCAAGGCCGAAGACGGCGCGTCGGTGAATCGTATCGAGCGCCACCACGCCATCCTGCCGAGCCCCTCGCAGAAGATTTCCTCGTTTGGCCTGGTGGACGTGCGCACCATGTCGGTGCAGTTCGTCGACAAGGCACGCGAGATTGCCGGCGAGGAGCGCTACCTCATCCCGCAGGGCCTGCTTCAGTGCACGATGGAAGCGTCGAGCAAGGAGCTCATCGATACGACGATGCGCCTGGTCGAAGAAGTTGCCAACGAGTACGGCGCCAATGCGGCGATCGCCACGGCGAAGGCGAAGGCATACGTCGCCGAGAACGCCGAAGACTCCGATGAGGTGCCCTTCGACGAGTTCGTCGAAGAGGTGTTCGAGGACGAGGGGCCGCGCCGCAGCTTCGTCGAAGCGGCGCAGAAGGGAAACCTTCCCGAGCACGCGCCCGTCGAACGCGCGGTCGCCAAGCGCGTCACGCGCAACCACAAGATCCGCACCGACACTGGCATCGAGATCACCTTCCCGGCGGAGTACGCGCAGAATCCCGAGTTCATCGAGTTCACCAGCACGTCAAACGGGCTCATCCGCATCGAGCTCAAAAACATCGGAAGCATCGAGAACAAGTAGCGACGCGCGAAGGAGGCAAACGGGGGGAAGCGCGCAAAGGCTGACTCGGATTCGCCCAATCTCGCACCTGGTCGGTCAACCTGCGGATGCCAGCCTCAACCCCGCAGCTGAGCGTCCGCCTCACCTGATCGCTTCCGCACGATTCCCCTTCCGGCAAGCCTTTCCGCCGCAAAGATTCCTCACCTAGGGAGGATGAACCGTAGATAATTCAGCCAGATGGTAGGATGCAAACTATTGAATCATGATGGAACCATGGTCGTTTCGTGCACTGCATGCGCGCTAAATGTCACTCGTGGCATCTATAATTCCGCTGGCGGGCGAACCATTCAAATCGCGTTCCCCGCACGTTATCTTGGATACAACGAGAAGATTAGAGAAGGAACGTGATAGATGATTATTATCGTAGCATGCGAGGGTTTAGGCGTATCGCCCCATGCCGTGCATTGCGCGAGCTTCATGTGCTACACCGTCGAACGAGGGATTATCGCTGACTGCCGCAACCTGCCGAACCCTGGACTTTCCGCCGAGGACACCGCGCAGATGTTCATTGACCTGGGCGTCAGCACCATTATCACCGGCGGGATCGACTACGACTTCGCAAATATGCTCTGCCACGCCGGCATCGAAGTCGTCGCTGGTGTCGAAGGTTCGGCGCGTGAAGTGCTCGAAGCTTACATCAACCACACGCTCATCGGCGCCGACGAGCTGTGCCACACCCTTGCCTTCAACAACGACGAGGAAGAAGCAGAAGTCGACGATGCGTTCGCGAAGCTGGAAGCGAACTTCTTCACAGCGAACGCATAAAGAAGCGAAGAATCATACCGCGCAGAGAGCTCGCCGTTTGGCGAGCTTTTTTCTTCTAGGAACGATTTGGGGAAGAAGGCGCGCCCTTGCGGGTCCGCCTAGGGACCTGCAAGGGGCTTATAGGACAAACAGTGTGTCTGCCTTAGAGACATGGGGGTGCGCCCATAAAGTTGGAGAGCTGTCTCGAAGGAGGATTGGAGTGGTCAAGGTTTTCTGGACAATTATTTAAGCATCTTCAGGCGGCATCTCGCTCTAAGTCGCAAGGCGCCATATATCCGTTCTTGGAATGCAACCGCTGCCTGTTGCAGCAGGGCTCGATGTATTTGAACACCTCCTGCCTCGCCTCGTCCTTGGATTTGTATCTTGCGCCATTTATCAGCTCTCGCTTGAGCGTCTTGAAGAACGACTCGGCCACCGCATCGTCCCACGGATTTCCAGGCCTTGACATTGACTGGGCTATCCCGTGCGACTCGAGGCATCTCTGGAATGCGCGCGAGGTGCATTGGGACCCCTGGTCGTCGTGGAACACCAGCGAGAAGTCATCCGACGGGTCCTCCCTTCCGACGACCTGCTCAAGCGCATCGATGGCCAGCTTCTCCGCGATCCTGTCCGACATCGACCATCCGACGACCTTGCGATGCCACGCGTCTATCACGGCCGCGAGGCAGAGCCGGCCCTCGTCGGTGTCAATATAGGTGATGTCGCCGACCCAGAGCCTGTTCCTGGCGTCCACGTCGAAGACGCGGTTGATGAGGTTCACGCGCGGATCGCCCTTCTCGACCGGCTTCGCTCGCCTGTGCTTTCTCGTCGTGCCCTTAGCCTGGAGGCCCAGCCTGCGCATGACGGCTAGAACGCGCTTCTCGCTCACGGCTATCCCGTCGCGCCTGAGCTCGCGGTTGATGCGGCGGTAGCCGTGCCGGCCCTTGTGCAGCCCGACCTTCTCGACGACGAACCCTTCAAGCGCCTCCCGCTCTATCTGCGCGTTCGACTTGAGCCTGTTCAAGTAGTCGTAGTACTCGGATTTGGAAACGTGGAGAATCTCGCAAGCCTTCCTGATGGGGCCGAGTTCGCCCCTATGCGCCTTGATGAGCCCGCACCTCGCGCATGGTCTTGACTCAAGAAGGCCCGGAAATTTTTTAGCAGCTCGTTCTCGCGCTCGAGCTCCTCGACCTTCTTCCTGAGCTTCACGATCTCGTAGTCCTTGTTGACCTTGGGACTTCCGTTGCCGGGGAAGGCGGCATCGCCCATCTCCTCGTATTCCTGAGCCCAGCGTCTGAGCGTGGAATCCTTGATCCCAAGCTCCTTTGCGAGGTCGACGACTCTCATCTCTCCGCTCAGCACCACCCGGGCGGCCGCGACCTTGAACTGCTTGTCGTAGCGCTTCCTTCTTTGGGTCATTCCGAACACCTCTCACCCTTAACTTGGTGTCCAGAAAATTATCCCCTCTCCAGACGACAATGCCATAGCAGCGCTCACCTCGCTTAAGGGTATCGGCATCTGGACAGCCGAGATGATCTTGCTTTTCAGCTTGGGGCGCCCAAACATCTTCGCCTTCGACGACCTTGCCATCCAGCGCGGCATGCGCATGGTGTATCACCATCGCAAGATCACGCGCGAGCTGTTCGAGAAGTACCGTCGGCGCTTCAGCCCCTATTGCAGCGTGGCGAGCCTGTACTTCTGGGAAATGTCGCACGGCGTGGTGCCCGGGCTTGTCGATCACGCGCCAAAAAAGAAAACCATGAAGAAGAAATAGGCCCCCGTTTTCGAGACCAAGGCGCGCGAATTGCGTGAGACGAGGCCTCACGAGACGCTAGACAGCCAACTTGCGTCCGACCGGTGAAGCATCGGCCATACACTAGCCCCGCATAATGCGCCTGTGCCCGCGCGCCCACAGGCACAACCCAATTCCCCGATAACTTTCTTGTTCGTGGCAATTCCAACAGATTATTCTTAACCAACTGTTATTCTTATTTATGCTATATATCTCCTCGCACGAATAGGAATTCCCCATGCCCCTCAAGACAGCCAAGCACACCGCAGCATTCGCCATAAGCGGCGGCATCGTTGTGATGGTGGTCCTGTTTTTCGGCTCATTCATGCTTGGCCAATACCCCATCGACCCCATAGGCGTCGTGAACATCATTGGCTCTAAAATCTTCGGCTTTGATTGCACCGAAAGCGACATGGCGCAAACCATTGTGTGGAAAGTGCGCCTACCTCGCATTTGCGCCGCCCTTCTTGTAGGCGCCTCGCTCGCCGTAGCCGGCGCCGTGTATCAGGGCCTTTTCAAAAACCCCATGGTCTCACCCGACATTTTGGGCGCCTCGTCGGGCGCAGGGCTCGGTGCCGCTATTGCGATTTTGCTAAGCCTTCCCTATGCCTTCATCCAAGTCAACGCCTTTGTTTTCGGCATCGTCGCTGTTGGGCTTGCCTATTTTGTCTGCCAACGCGTGAGTCGCGGCAAAGACGCCATTCTCATGCTCGTGCTCGGCGGCATGATTGTGTCCACTTTGTTCTCGTCGTTCATCACGCTCACGAAATACATCGCCGACCCCGAGAGCAAGCTCCCGGAAATCACGTATTGGCTCATGGGTGGCTTATCGACCGTATCCCTTCAAGACGTGCTG
This sequence comes from Ellagibacter isourolithinifaciens, assembly GCF_008831035.1. GTDB lineage: Bacteria > Actinomycetota > Coriobacteriia > Coriobacteriales > Eggerthellaceae > Ellagibacter > Ellagibacter isourolithinifaciens. The sequence goes on from NZ_WAJR01000004.1 coordinate 92,135, forward strand.
TTCCTGCTTCCGCCTATGCTCATTGGCATAGCGCCCTTAGCCTGCCTACGCTGGCAATTGAACGCAATGGCCTTCGGCGATGAGGAAGCCCAGGCTATGGGCCTCAATGTCAAGCGCCTGCGCGGACTGTTCATCCTGTGCGCCACCTTGCTCACCGCCGCATCGGTTGCTATTGCGGGCATGATCGGCTGGATCGGCCTCATCATTCCCCACATGGCTCGATTCCTTGTGGGCCCGAACTGCAAAGAGCTGCTCCCCATGTCGTTTCTTGTAGGGGGAAGTTTCCTGCTCCTTGTCGACAACGTCGCTCGTCTCATGTTCACCGTGGAGATACCCCTGGGGATCCTCACGTCAATCATCGGGGCTCCATTTTTCTTCTACCTGCTACTTAAGCGAAAGCGAGGGCAACTGTGAAACTCGAAGCGCGCAACATATGCGCAGGGTATCGAAATGTCGACGTCGTTCGCAACGTGAGCTTCGAACTTGAAAGCGGTGAGGTTCTTTGCCTGCTAGGGCCCAACGGCGTTGGGAAAACCACGCTTTTCAAGTCTCTGCTGGGCTTCATTCCCTTCTCGAACGGCGGCCTCTATGTCGACGGAAAGCATATCGACCACAAGAACCGCCGGGAAATGGCCTCTTTGATCGGCTACGTCCCGCAAGTGCACGAACCGCCCTTTCCTTTCGTTGTTATCGACGTTGTGGTCATGGGCTCCATCGCCCGTGCCGACATGTTCTCGGGGCCTTCGAAAGACGCCTTCGACGAAGCCGACGAACTGCTCGAGCTGCTTGAGATCTCCTACCTCCGCGACCGCGTTTACACCGAGATCAGCGGCGGCGAGCGACAAATGGTGCTCATAGCCCGCGCGCTCATGCAAAACCCCGCGTTCCTCATGATGGACGAGCCCACCTCAAGCCTCGACTTCGGAAACCAAATGCGCGTACTCGCCCAGATATGCGCGCTTGCTAAGCGAGATGTTGGCATTATCATGACCTCACATTTTCCCGATCATGCGTTTCTTTGCTGCGACAAAGCCGCCGTCATGAGCCGGACGGAGCCCTTCCGCGTTGACACCATTGAGAATATCGTAACCGAGGAAACGCTCCAAAACGCCTACGGCATTCCCGTGCGCATCGCGTCCATTGACGTGCCCGATCATCCCGACAACTCGGTCACAACATGCGTGCCGCTGCTTAAGACGAAAGCAAATCCCTGCCCCTGCGACTCGATCGAGATGCCCGCGCGATTCGAGGGAGCACGCGCATGATTGCCGCAAGTGCGCCCGCAAACCTGCGCGAACTCATTGAAGCGACTCTTTCCCTCACCTGCCCTGACGGCGAAGTGCCCGTCATCGAGCAGCTGTGTTTCGCCGCACGATGGGCCGTTGTAGAACTTTCGGACGGGCGGGCGGGCCGCGCGTTCACGTTCAACGGCCAGCATGCCGTGTACGGTGCGCTCGATTTCGAGCACATGCGAAGCATGAAGCGCCTTTTGGGCATGCGCGCCGACAGGGCCATTGCCCAGCTGTTTCGCGAAGGCGCTTCCGCAGCAGAAGCGGCAAACAACCAAGGCGCTTCCGCGCAAGCGTCGCTCGCCCGCAGCGTGGCGCTCGCTATTGCCAACGCGTTGTCTTGCGAGCTGAATGCGCCGACGGAGCTCGAAGAGCGCGGATTCAACGTCTCTGCGCCAACCGATCGGTCGTTCCTGCACCCGGAAAATGCCGTTGTGCTCATTGGCGCGGGAATGATACTGCAAGAATCGGCCGCCACTTGCGCTTCGGTTGACGTTGTGGACATGAGGCCCCGTGCCACGTTGCAAAGTCTGCTGCTGAACGCGCATGGCGAGCGATACGGACCCGGCCAGGTGCGATTCCACGGCGTGGAAGACACCACAGACCTCGTAGCTCGCGCCGACGTCGTCGGCATAACGGGATGCGCCCTGGAAAACGACAGCTTGTTCGACATTGCCCGGTTGCCCCGAAAAGCACGCGAGTTCGTCATATTCGGCCCTTCCGCCCAGGTACCCATGGAGCTTTTGGCCGCACTTGGCGCCACACGCATCGTGACAAGCCGCATCGTCGATGCAAAAAGCCTGATAGACGGCATGCTCGCCAATTTCGACGCAGCAGGACCCCGTTCCGCAACCGAAGGATACGTCGTGACCATGTACACAAGCGCATCGCCAAGCGCTTAGTCACCCCCCAACAGAAAGGAATACCCATGACCCAGCAACGCCAACAGCCGGCGAACACCATGAGCCGTCGCCGCTTCGTCGAATTGCTCATTGCGGCAGGCGTCGTATCGACGGGCACCATTGCCCTCGGCGGATGCTCAAGCGACGGTGCGGCAAGCTCGTCGAGCGCCGCATCGAGCTCGACAGCGCAAAGCGCAAGCAACATCGTCATCGACGCCAAGGGAAACGAGTTCACCATTCCCGAGAGCATCGAGCGCATCGCCATCACCTGCAACGGTGGCACCACACACGAAGTGGCCATCTTCGGCGGGGCCGACAAGATCGTCGCGCAACCCTCCATGAAGAAGTTTCCCCAACTGCTCAAAATGTACCCGCAGTTCAACGATGTCATCAACGCTGGTTCTTTCGACGACCTCAACATTGAGACCCTCATTGCGCAAGAGCCCGATATTGCCCTTGTGGGCATCAGCTCCGATAAGGGCAACGCCCAAATCGCCGATGTCGGAATCCCAACCTATGTCATGCTCATAGGCTGGGCTGCGATTGACACGCTCAAGCAGGAATTCCTCAACGTCGGTCAGATTCTCAACAACAAAGAACAAGCGGAAAAGCTCGTCGAGCATTGGGACACCACGCTTGAGGACCTGGGGAAGAAAATCGCGAACGTGCCCGACGCCGAGCGCAAAAGCGTGTACTACATTAGCAACGCAACCATCACAAAGGCGAATACCGGAGATTGGGGTCGCACCTGGATCGACGGCGTCGGTGCCGATTTCGCCGTTCCCGAAACCGACCTCAATGGCGAGGTAACGGTCGAGAAGGTGCTCGAATGGGACCCGGACGTCATCATCGTCCAAGGAGGAAGCGACCTTAACGACCTTTATACATCCGAGCAGATCAAAGACCTCAAGGCTATCAAGAACAAGCAGGTATTCTCTATTCCCATCGGTGGTTTTTGGTGGGATCGCCCCAGCCCCGAGGCAACGCTGGGCTTTCTGTGGCTTGCGAAGACCGTCTATCCCGACTACACCGAGGATATTGACCTTGAAAAGGAGACGAAATCGTTCTTCAGCGAGTTCTACAGCTATGAGCTCTCAAGCGAGGAATACCAGTCGTTCTTCTAAGGCAAGCACCCGCACCCCGCGCGATTCAGCGCCTCTCGAAAGTCGGGCGCAGAGAACGCGCGGGGCAGCGCCGAGGTGCCTGGCGCCTCACGAGACGCAGTGCAGCTCGAAATGGCCACGTGTGTACGAAATGAGCCCATCTTGCTTCAGCTTGCTCAACTCGTGAGACAGCGCGCTGCGCTCGACGTAAAGGGCATCGGCGAGCTCTTGGCGACTATAGGGAATATCGAACACCGTCGAACCGTTGAGGCGCGCCTGCTCCGATAAGTACGCGAGCACCTTCTCGCGCGTCGTGCGGTTCGACACAATGCCGAGCTTGCCGATAAGATCGGCGTTCATCTTCATGGCGATACAGGCCAAATTCGACCTGATGCGATTGACGTGAACCATGCAGCAAGGCTTCGCCTCGACTTTCTTCTCGAGGTTGAACTGCAACAGCGTGCACGGCTCATCGGCAACGACGTCGGCCGGGCTCGCGTAATCGAGCGCGAAGAACTGCTCGGCCGCAATGACGAACCCAGGCTTGTACTCCCCCAAGATGGAGCGATTTCCCCAGTAATCGTTGCTCAAGATGAACGCATTGCCCGAGAGAAGGTAGCGCGCATACTTCCCCTTCTCGCCCTGCGCGAGAATGCGCTCCTTGCTCTCGAAGGTCGCAATGGTAGCATTGAGGCACTTGAGGACATGGGGCACTTTCTCGGGGGGAACGCCCTCGAAAAGAGGAAGGTCAAGGGGTATCTCTGCAAAATCCGACATCGCACCTCTCCTGTTGGTGGTAAAAGCAACGGAATGTATCTTTGATTCAGATTATAGTTATTTAAGTAAAAAATTCTAACACCTCAGTGCCCAATGGCAAACAGAAAGGAGTCGCTCCCCCATGTTGAGAATCGCGATATACGGAAAGGGCGGCATCGGCAAGTCGACAACGGTGTCGAACCTCTCGGCCGCACTTGCGCAGCGAGGACTCACCATCATGCAGATCGGGTGCGACCCTAAAGCCGACTCAACGCTTTTGCTCATGCATGGGCAGCGCATCGATTCCGTGCTCGACACCATGCGCGCGCACGGCGACCCCGCCCTCGACGACGTCGTGCACAAAGGGCATGCCGGCGTTCTGTGCGTCGAGGCGGGCGGGCCAACACCAGGGACAGGCTGCGCGGGACGCGGGATTATCACCGCCTTCGAGCAGCTCGACGAGCTGAACGCCTATGGGGTATACCGGCCCGACGTGGTTCTCTACGACGTTCTCGGCGACGTGGTGTGCGGCGGGTTCTCGCTTCCCTTGCGCGGCGAGCACTCCGACATCGTTTTCGTGGTCACCTCCGGCGAGATGATGGCGATGTACGCCGCATCGAACATTGCTTCGGCAGTTGAGCGCTTCAAGACGCGCGACTACGCGCAATTCGGCGGGCTGATTCTCAACAAGCGAAACGTCGAGAACGAAGACGAGTTTGTCGAGCAACTCGCCCGCGAGCTCAACACCGAGGTCGTGGGCACCATACCACGCTCCTCCGACATCCACGAATGCGAGCAGCGGCAGTGTACCGTGATCGAGGGGGCGCCCGATAGCACTGTTGCCCACGCATACGAAACACTCGTCGATGCCATGCTCGCCAAAGCGGCCGCACTCGGCTTGGGCGAGGTGGGATCAAGGTGAGTCGCGACCTCTCGCTGTTCATCCCCCATCGCGGACGCCCGAAGATATCGCTGGGCATTCCCGAGAGCTTCGATTTATACCTCTGTCCACCCGCATGCGTGCGCCGTGTGTCTATTCGCGCCATTCGAAACGACGCGCGCGGGCACATGGGATTTCTCTACATGAGCGAGGCCGATTTAGCCACCGGCGCATACGAGCAGCGCCTCTTCGAGGCCGTCGACAACGTGCTCGCATCGCTCGATAGGCAGCCGCGCGCGTTCTTCATCCACCTCAACTGCGTCGACGATTTTCTGGGAACCGACGAAGACGCCATGCTCGCAAAACTTCGGGAGCGCTTCCCCGCAACGGGGTTCGCCACCATGCACATGAACCCCATTGCGGCCGATAAGGGCCTCTCCACGGGGCTGCGCATCCACGAGCGCCTCTACAGCATGCTCGATCCCATCGGCCCCGCAAGCGGGCGCGATGATGCCGTCAACCTCATCGGCAACTTCGCATCGCTTGAGCGAGACTGCGAGCTGCCTCGCATTCTCGAGGCGTGGGGAATCGGCGAAGTGCGCCAGCTTTTTGCCTGCACGACGTACGAGGAATACCAGGCGCTCGCGAAAAGCCGGCTTAACATAGTGCTCGCCAACATTGGCTCATACGCCGCCGAATGCATGGAGAAGCGCCTGGGCATCCCGCAGCTCAGCGCACCTGTCGACTACGAGTTCGCCAACATTGAGGCATGCTATCTGGCCCTAGGAAAGGCGCTTGGGGCGATTCCCGCCGAGCAGATATCACTCGAAGCACCGCACTGCGAGGGTAGCGCACGACGAAACCCTGCGGACGTCATCATGACCCAAGCAAAAGACCGCGCGCGAAGCGCCATTAAGCGCGCACGCAAGCATTTGGGGGATCGCGCCGTCATAGTGGACTCGTCCGCCGCGATGCGTCCCTTCGCACTTGCAAAGGCCCTCATGGGTTACGGGTTCAACGTGTGCGCCGTGTTCGCCCTGCACGAAAAACCCGAAGACGCCGAGGCTCGCGACTGGGTGCTGGAAAACGCCCCGCACGTCAACGTCGTTCGCAGCGAGAGCTATGACGACATAATAGAGCTCGGACTTCCCCGCAACGCCGTTTGCGTCGGGTTCGACTGCGCCTACCTGCTGAAGGCGCCGCATTTCGTTGCGCTGCAAAAAGACGAGGGGCTTTTCGGCTATCAGGCCGTATGGCAGCTCATGAAACTCATGATGGACTCGCTTACGAGCACAACGGAATGGGAGGGGTAGCCTTGTCTCGCCTGTCGCTTTTCCTACCCTCGTTCGCCGCCGACTACTCGGGCGTGTGCTCGTGCCTTTTCGATCTTGACTTCCTCGTGGTCATGAACGATGCGGCATGCTGCACGCGCAACTACGTCGACTACGACGAACCGCGCTGGTCGCGCGAGAAGGTAACCACCCTGTGCTCCCAACTGCGCACCCTTGACGTTGTCATGGGAGACGAAGCGGGAACCATCGCCAAAATTGTCGATGCGGCGCGCAGCACCTCGCCACGCGGCATCGCCGTGCTCGGCAGCCCCGTTCCTGCCATTACCGGCATGGACACATCGGGCATGGCGAAAGAAGTCGAGGTCCTTACGGGCATTCCCTCGATCGGCTTTGCCACCACGGGCTTCGCAACCTACGAGCAGGGCATAGATCGCGCATGCCGCGGGCTGCTCAAGAAATTCTGCTCGTCGCCCGCAAACCGCCCCCGCGCGTGCCGCCCCGGCGAGCCTTGCGAGGGCGACGGCCGCGAGCAGCCCGCCTCGCCCGCCCCGAGGCCGCGCGTCAACGTTTTGGGAATTACCCCACTCGACTTCGGCACCGTTGGGACCGAGCACGACCTTACGAGTTGGCTTCAGAACGAAGGTTTTGAAGTCGGTGCTTGCTGGTGCATGGGTTTCTCGCTCGAAGACGTGAGGCAAACGCCCAAAGCAGACGTGAACCTCGTTGTTTCGGCGGGCGCGCTCAAAGCGGCCACCACCGCAGAAGCGCTGTTCGGCACGCCGTTCGTGGTGGGGCTGCCGTGCGCCGGCAAGCAGGCGGCCTACGTGGCCGCAAGCCTCAGGCAGGCTGCCACAAGCGGGTCTTCCGCTTATGCCCTGGTGGGAAGCGAGAGCGAAGGCGCGGGCGGCAATGCGGGTACGGACGGCAACGTGGGCGCGGGCCCCCAGAGGGCCAACGAGAGCGCGCTCATCGTAGGCGACTGGGTTTGCGCCAGCTCCCTGCGCTCGGCGCTTCGCTTGGAGGGATGGCCCGGCAAGATCACCGTCGCGAGCCTTTTTGGGAAGCGCCCCGTGTTCGCGGGGGCGGAAGACGCAGCTATCGCATGCGAGCGGCAACTCGTCGACCTCGTGCGCAACGGCAACTTCTCCAGCATCATAGGCGACCCTTTGCTCGGGCGCATTCCCGGCGCGCGGGCGAGCAGGCACGTTCGCCTTGCGCATCCCGCGCTTTCGAGCAACCTCTTCGAGGCCGAGATGCTGCGCTACCTAACCACCGACGTATCGAAACTGCTTTAACCGCACCGTTCAGGCAAAAGACAGGAGCATCCATGAAATTCGACATCGAAAACGCGCTTTCACGACCCGAGGCGCTTGAGGCCATTATCTCGCGTTGGACGCCTCAAAGGGAAACCGAGACCGTTCCCATTGAGCGCTCGCTCGGGCGCGTCCTTGCGCAAGACTGCCACGCTCAGCACAGCCTTCCCGTTCACCGCACGTCGGCAGTCGACGGCATTGCCGTTCGCTCGTCCGACTTCGAGGAAGGCGCTCCCAACACGGCCCTCTGGAAACGAGGGGAAGACTTCGCCCAGGCCGACACCGGCGACGACTTCCCCGACGAGTTCGACTCCGTCATAGCCATCGAGAACGTCACGCTCAACGAAAACGGCGGCTTGACCCTTCCTGCAGCCTACGAGTTCAAGAAGGAGTCGGGCATCAAGCGCGCTGGGTCGTTCATGCAAGAGGGCGAGCTTTTGTCCCGCGCGGGAGACACCCTCACGCCGAAGCTCATGGCGATCCTCGCCGCTGGTGGCTGGAGCTCAGTTCCTGTGATCTGCAAGCCGAAAATCGCCTATATCCCCACGGGCAACGAGCTCGTCTCCGTGGGAACCGCCCCTTCGCGCGGGCAGAACATCCAAACGAACTCCGTGATGCTGCGCGCTTGCTTTGAGCAGCTCGGCGCCGAGATGATCGAGTTCGGCATTGTGCCCGACGTGCGCGAGCAGCTGGGAGCTGCCATAGACGAAGCCCTCTCGAAGGCCGACATCGTCATTGTCAACGGCGGCTCGTCGCGCGGGTCGGAAGACTACAACTCCGAGCTCCTCGAGGAGCGGGCGACGTATTTCTCACACGGCATCAAAGCCGTTCCCGGTAGGCCCATTGGCTTGGCCATCGTTAACGGCAAGCCGGCAATCAACGTACCCGGCCCCATGATTGCCGCCGCTCTTGCGCAAGACTGGCTTATATCTGGGCTGATCAGGGCTTTCTACGGCCAAACCGCCGCACCGCGCGTGAAACGGCCCGCTGTGCTCGACGCGCCACTGAGGGGTCGCCCCAGCTTCGAGCACCTTGCCCGGCTCGTCGCGCACGAAGTCGACGGCGTGCTTCACGCCGCTCCCGCGCCGAACGGCTGCACGCTCGCGCAAAACATCAGGGAAGTGAACGCCTTTGCGGCGGTTCCCGCAGGTGTCAAGCTCGAGGCGGGGCAAACCGTCGAAATAGAGCTGCTCGACACCGTCGATTGGGCGTAGCGGTGCGAGCTATTGCCGCACCGAAGCGCACATCCGAATCGAAACCCGAAGCGCCCACGAAACGCAAACAATAAGGAAGCTTGCGCTTGTCGAACCTAGTCGCAAAGCCCCTTTCGCTGCACTATTGCCACGTGAAGCCGCACTACTGCCACTCGCCTTCGCTACCGCTCCCCCTCGGGTTTGATGGCCACGTGAACCGCGGCGATGCCGCCGGTGTAGTTCTTCCACGTCACCTCGGCGAAACCCGCCTGCTTCATTAAGTTGGCAAGGCCCTGCTGGTCGGGAAACGCCTTGATGGATTTCGTCAAGTACACGAACCCCGCCTTGTCGCCGGTGATAAGACCGCCCCAAAACGGAATGAGGTGCTTGAGGTAGAAGTTGTACAGCGCACGCCACGCGGCGTTCGGCGGCGTGGAGAACTCCAGGCACACCAGCGCACCGCCGGGCTTGAGCACGCGATACATCTCGAAAAGCGCGCGCGGGCGGTCAGGCATGTTGCGAATGCCATACGCCATGATCGCGGCATCGTAGCTTTCGTCGGCGTACGGTATATCCTGCGCATCTACCACTTCGAACGCCGCGGGCACGCCCGCACACGTCGCGTCGCCTGCGGGCGTGCGCGGCTCGCTTGCCAGGTGTGCGCGCGCAACATCGAGCATCTCGGGAACAAGGTCGGTGCATTGAATGTGCGTCGGGTGGCTCGCGCGAAGCACCGCGAACGTCACATCACCCGTGCCACCAGCAATGTCTAGCACGTCGTCGGCTAGGCTAATAGGCGCCTGGCGCATCATGCCCGCAAGCCACAGCTTATAAGCGCCAAAGCTCGAAATGACGTTGAATCGCTCGTATTTCTTCGTAATGGACGAGAAAATATCCTTCACGCGCTCAGATGAAAGGGGTCAGTCACTTTTTTCGTGGGATTGGCCGCTTAGGCACCGCCCAGATACCGTGACAGCCCTGAGGTGAAAGGTGTCTTCCTATATGATGTGGTTTCATCCTCCACGATGAACAGACCATCAAAAGAAAGACACCGAACGGACTATGCCATGCTCGCGGCCCCCGCGGGCCATCTGACCATGCCGTCCCTGCTCCCCGGCTTCATCCAAGACGGGGTCGGGACCGCCACGCTGCCCTCCGGCCGCGCCGCCGCCGTGTTCAAGGGGTGCCTCGACGACGCATCCGTCGACAGGGCGTGCGCCGTGGGCCAGGCACGGCAAGAGAAGCAGGTCGTCTACGACTTCGTGGAGCACGTCGGGCTCGGGTGGATGGCCAAGGACGAGGCGGTAACCTGCGACGCGAACCCGGACCTCTGCGAGGGCCTCCCGGAGAGGCGCCCTCGCGCGAGACGCCGCTCGGGAAGGACGGCGAGGCCGCGGAGGGCAAGGTCGCCAAGAAGGGCTCCACGCTGTTCGGCGCGGAGGACGCCCGCCGCGGCGGCGGGCGCGTCGGGCGCTGCGAGGCACTCCCGGCGTCGAACTCGCCGCTGCTCACCCTGGAGCCGGTGAAAGAGCAGCTCGACGCTGCCTACAGGCTCCGCGACGAGCACGGCATGCGGCTCGCCGTCGACGACATCGTGGCCGTGCGCGGGGACGCGGGCGACAGCCGCTTCCGCCGGTTCGCCAACCTGCTGGCCAACCACATCGACGGCATCGCCGGCCATGCGACCCGCGCCATCTCCTCGGGGAAGGTCGAGGGCGCGAACAACCGCATCGAAACGATAAGACGGCAGGGATACGGCTACCCGGACGGCGAGTGCTTCTTCCTGAAGATCATCGACTCAAGCAGGAGAAGACACGTCGAGAACCCCAAATCCCACAGATTTTGCGACTGACCCAAAACAAAGAAGCCGATGCCTCTAAGGCAGGCACACTTTTTGTCCTATAAGCAGAAGCCGAGGGATTCCTCGGCTTCTCAGTGATTGCGATATGATGCGTAAGCTGGACTTACAGGGCCTTCTTGGCAACCTCGACCACAGCGGTGAAAGCGGCAGGGTCGTTCACAGCCATGTCGGCGAGCACCTTGCGGTCGAGCTCGACGCCGGCCTTCTTGAGGCCGTTCATGAACACGGAGTAGGACAGGCCGTTGATGCGGGCAGCAGCGTTGATGCGGGTGATCCAGAGGCGACGGATGTTGCGCTTCTTATTGCGACGGTCGCGGTACATGTACTGAAGCGAGTGCTGGACCTGCTGCTTCGCTGCACGGTAAGAACGGGACTTCGCGCCGTAGTAACCCTTTGCACGGCTGAGAACGGTGCGGCGCTTTTTGCGGGCGTGGATAGAACGCTTGATGCGTGCCATAGTATTATCTCCTTAAAGAACTGAAAACGAACTAGCGGATGCCGAGATTGCGGCCGACGACCTTGGCGTCTGCCTTGGAGAGCTCGGTCTCGTTGCGGAAGTTGCGCTTGCGCTTCTGGCTCTTCTTGGTGAGGATGTGGCTCTTGAAAGCCTTCGCACGCATGATCTTGCCGGAACCGGTGACGCGGAAACGCTTGGCGGTACCGCGGTGGGTTTTCATCTTAGGCATTATTCGTCCTTTCCTTCTGCTTTCTTGTTGGTCTCTTTTTTCTTCTTCGCCGCACCGGGCAAAGGAGCGATGAGCATGTGCATGTTGCGCCCTTCCATCTTGGGCTGGTTCTCGACAACCGCAACGTCTTTGAGGTCGTCAGCCAAACGCTCGAGAATGGAAAGACCCTGTTCGGGGTGAGCCATTTCGCGACCGCGGAACATGATGGTGATTTTCACCTTGTTCCCCGCGTCCAAGAAGCGAAGCACATGCTTCTTCTTGGTGGTGTAGTCGCCCACGTCGATCTTCGGGCGGAACTTCATTTCCTTGGTCTCGATCTTGCTCTGGTTCTTGCGAGCCTGCTTTGCCTTGATGGCCTGATCGTACTTGAACTTTCCGTAGTCCATGATGCGGCAGACCGGCGGCTCGGCGTTCGGGGCGATCTCGACCAAGTCGAGATTCTGGTCATCCGCGACACGTTGAGCTTGCGCCACCGTGTAGATTCCCAGCTGCGCTCCGTCAAAGCCGATCAGACGGCATTCACGTGCAGTGATCTCGTCATTGAGCCGTGGCTCCTGAGCAGCTATCGCGCTCACCTTCCTTCCTCTTGCGCTTGTGCGCAACAAAAAACCCGCAGGCACGGCCGCGGGTTTCGCAATTCAAAGGATGTGCGCAAGGCACGTTATTGAAGCGACCCATCAGCAGCCGAAGCGCCGAAACAGGTGGAGAGCTTTCGCCCTCGCTTGAATACAGCCGTTACAGTATAGAGCCCTCGCGCGGCAAACGCAAGGGCTCATTTGCTATTTATGCATTGATGTACACATAAATGATGCGGATCGTGTCGGCGAGGTTGCCCGAGGCGTTCGCCACCGAGTAGTCATAGGAAAGGACCGCCGACCACGTATGGGAGACGCCGTTGATATCGATGTCACCCGAGAACGGGCAATATTCCTTCACCAACGTGGTTCCGTCCGACGCGTAGGTGGAATACTCCGTCTTGTCGGCTGGGAGCGACACCGTGCCCGCGGGGACGGAGATGCCTGCCTCCTGAAGCGTCTTCTCGATGATCGACTCGTTTTTCACCGCGTCTGAGAACGAGAGCGTGCCGTAGCCGAGCGACGCCGTGCCGGCGGAATAGCCCGCCTGAACGACCGCCCCGTCCTCGTCGAGGCCCAGATACAGCGTCGGCGTGCCCGTGCGCGTGTCGGCAGGCTCGTCGGTCAAGGCCACGCGAACTTCGGTCTTGATGGGGTTGCCCTCCTCGTTGACCTCGTTCGACACGGTAACCTGAGCGCCACGCCCAACCTTGGCGAGCGCATCGTCTTGCGTGCAGCCCAAAAGCTCGGTCAAGTTCGGTGCGCTCGTCTTCTTCACGGTCGACGTGGCGTCGTTTCCTTCGCTTCCCGCCTGCAGCGAGCTCGTATCCTGGTTCGATTGCTGCTGCTGGGTCTGCTGGTAGGCGGCCGTCTGCGCGGTTTGGAACAGGCGGACGGCGAAGTACCCGCCGGCGGCGAGCAGAAGCACGAGCAGCACCACGACCACAATGAGGATGCGACGCATGCGGCGCGATTTGCGCATGTAGGAGGGGATTTCCTCCTTTGCAGCCGAAGAGTGGCGCCCGCGCGCGGGAGCGGGGTCGGCGGGAACGTCGGGGTCGAACGTCGAGGGCTCGACCACGGGCTCGAGGCTCTCGAGCGCATCGGGGTATTCGTCCTCGTCGTCGCCTTTGTAGCTGAAACCGCCCGCGTGTGCCCCCTGGGAAGAGCCGCGCGCTTCGCCTGCGGTATAGGCATCATCCGCGTCAAGCGGCGCGCCCGCATCGGAAGAGCCGTCCTGCGCGTCCCACGCATCGGCTGCGTAGGGGTCGTTGCCCGCAATCGGGGCAAAGCGGTCCGTCCTCCCTGGCTTATCGTCCGCGAAGGCGTCTTCCTCGAAGGCTATCTCGCCCTCCTCGCCGGAATAGGCGTGCCGGCCCCCTTCCGACCAGCCGTCATCGCCTATGGGCGCGAACGCCTGGGTCAATCCGATGTCGTTCGAGCGATCGACCTCGCCCTTGCGCATCGCCTGATCGTCTCTGCCTTCTGTTGCTTTTCCAGTGTGTTTCGGCATTGCGATACCTTTCAATCTCTTCGCAGGTCACAGGCCCTTCTAGCCCATAAACGCCACGTAGTACACGATGAATGCGGCGATTCCTATGAGGGCCACCGCGATAATGCCCTTCTGCATGCCGGACATCTTGGTGCCCTCGAGGTCCGCAAGCGTCGTCTCCTCGTAACCCTTGCGAGCAGGGGCGGACGCCTTACGAGCAGGCTTGTCGGCTTTCGCGGCACGCTCGGGAGCAGGGGTGGAAACTCTCTCGGCGGGAGCGGCACCTGCCGAAGCGCGATCGGCGAAGCCTTCCCCACCGTCAACCACGGACGTCTTGTTCGCCGCGCTCGCTGCCGCCTCGTCTCCTGCGGGCTGCGCTGCGGACTCGCCTTCCCCATAGCTGCGAAAACGGGGGGCGCCCGCTTCGATCACAACATCGTCCTCGTCGTCGGACGCAACGCTGATATGCGAGAATTTTTGGGCGTCTCCAGTCACGGCCTTATCCTTTCCGTCGTCTTCGCACGATTATAGATGATTGGCCCAAGCCGTTGCGTCTTCCCTGCGATATATCCACGTTGCCCCCAGGCGGCGGGGCGCGTTGTGCGACAATAGGAAGCGAACGAGAAGCCCTTCCGAGAAAGACGTCCTATGGAACTCACCCCTTGTAAAACCGTGCACGGGTTCACCGTGCGCACCACCTCCGACCTGCCCGAAATCGACGGGCGCGCCTACGTGCTCGACCACAACGCCTCGCGCGCGCAGCTGCTCTACCTGCAAAACGACGACGCGAACAAGGCGTTCTCGATCGCTTTCAAGACACCGCCCGCGAACGACACGGGCGTCTTCCACATCCTCGAGCACTCGGTGCTTTGCGGCTCGGACAAGTTTCCCGTGAAAGAGCCCTTCGTAAACCTGCTCAAAAGCTCGATGCAGACGTTCTTGAACGCTATGACCTACCCCGACAAGACGATCTACCCCGTGGCGAGTACCAATGAGCAAGATCTTTTGAACCTCATGGACGTCTATCTCGACGCCGTGCTACACCCCGCCATCTTCCACAAGCGCGCGATCTTCGAGCAGGAAGGCTGGCATGTGGAACTCGCCGGCGAGGAGGGCTCGGGCAAGCTCGCCTACAACGGCGTAGTGTATAACGAGATGAAAGGCGCGCTCTCCGACCCCGAGTCGATTCTCTACGACGAGCTTTCGGCGACGCTGTTCCCCGACACGGCGTACCGCTTCGAGTCGGGCGGCAAGCCCTCCGCCATCCCGACGCTATCCTACGAGGAGTTCCTCGACACCCACCGCCGTCACTACAACCTGGCCAACGCGAAGATCGTGCTCTACGGGAACATGGATATCGAGAGGTTCCTCGCTTTCCTCGACGAGCGCTATCTTGCGCCCGATGCCGCCGAGGCAGGCGCCGATGGTGCACCGAACCCGCTTGAGCTGCAGGCGCCCGTCATGTCATTCGGGAACAAGACGCCCATGAAGACGGCGCCCGAGAACGCCTGCTGCGCGGTCGGCTTCGTGGCGGGAACCGCCGCCGACAGAGAGCGCATGATCGCAATGGACATCCTGCTCGACGCGATCTTCGGCTCGAACGAAGCGCCTGCGAAGCGCGCGCTGCTCGACGAGAACCTCGCCTGCGACATCGTCGCCTACATGGCCGACGCCATGTTGCAGCCTTTTGCCGTCGTGCAGGCAAAAGGCCTTGAGGAAGACGCCGCCGAGCGCCTGCGACCTGCGCTTTCTCGTGTGCTTACAGAGCTTGCGGACGGCGCGCTCGACCACGACGTGGTGGCGGCTGCTCTCTCGCATGCCGAGTTCGTGATGCGCGAGCAGAACTTCGGGATCGCCGACGGCGTGGCGCTCGCGTGCTCGTGCATGGCCGGCTGGCTCTACGACGACGATGCCGCGCTCGATTATCTGCGCTACGAGGATGCGTTCGAAAGCCTGCGCAAGAAGCTCGACGAGGGCTACTTCGAGCAACTGATTCGCGAGGTGTTCCTGGAGAACAACCACGTAGCCGACGCGGAGGTTGTGCCTGTTGACAAGGCCCCCGATGACGACGATGCCGCGGCCACCCGCTTGGCCCAGATGGAACGCAAGCTCGACGACAAGCGGATCGCCGCGATCGAAGCCGACGTCGCCGCCCTTCGCCGTGCACAGGAGGAGCCCGACTCGCCCGAAGCGCTCGCGACCCTTCCCCGCATGCGCGCAAACGACATCGAGCAAGCGCCCGCAGAGCCCGCTTTCCGCCTCGACGAATCGGGAGAGATTCCCGTGATCAGGCACGATGTGGCGACGCGCGGCATCGTGTACGCGTATCGCTACTACGGCCTGGAGCGCCTTGCCTTCGAGGAGCTGCCCTATGCGAAGATTCTCGCCATGGTGCTCGGCAAGCTTGCGACGAGCAAGCACACCGCGACGGAGATCGACACGCTCACGCAGGCGAAGCTCGGAAACCTCGCCTTCTACACCGAGGCGCACGAGCGGGAAGACGACCGCAGCGCGCTTTCCCCGAAGCTGACCGTGTCGTGCTCGACGCTCGCCGAGAACGCCGAGTGGGCGGCGACGCTACCGAGCGAGATCATCGAAGAGACGCTTTACGACGACTTTGGCAAGATCCGCGACATCCTCGTGCAGAAGCGCGTCAGCATGGAGCAGAATTTCGCGAACGCTGGGCACACTGCAGCGATGGCGCACGTCGCGTCCTACTACCTGCCCGCCGCCGTCGTGCGCGAGCAGATCGACGGAGTGGGTTTCTATCGGTTCCTGAAGCGCACGCTCGCCACGTTCGACAATGAGAAGGAAACTCTCGCCACGAAGCTTACCGAAGTGGCGCGCCGCATCTTCACCGACGACAA
Source organism: Ellagibacter isourolithinifaciens (assembly GCF_008831035.1). GTDB lineage: Bacteria > Actinomycetota > Coriobacteriia > Coriobacteriales > Eggerthellaceae > Ellagibacter > Ellagibacter isourolithinifaciens. The sequence continues at coordinate 108,344 of NZ_WAJR01000004.1, forward strand.
CTGCACAATCGGCTTCACGGGCAAGGACGACGATTTTAACCGCGTGATGGGCGCGGGAATGGCCACGGGCCGCACCGGGGAGCCGGGCTGCACGGCGCGCCTCGTCGTGCCCGAACCGCAGGTCCCCGCAACCGGCGAGGCGTTCGCCGTGCCGACGGACGTGACCTACACCGCGCTCGGCTTCGACCGCCGCTTGCTCGGAGTCCCCTATTCGGGCGCCTGGCTCGTGGCGTCGAGGGCGCTATCCTACGACTTTTTATGGAACGAGGTGCGCGTGAAGGGCGGCGCCTACGGAGCAGGGTTCTCGCCCACCCGCACGGGCAACCTGCGCTTCTACTCGTATCGCGACCCGCATGTCGACGAGACCCTCGAGCGCTTCCGCGCGGCAGGCGCGTGGCTTTCCGATTTCAGCCCGAGCGAACCGGAGATGGACGGCTACATCGTCTCGACCGTCGCGGGCCTCGACGCGCCATTGAAGCCCCGCGAGCTCGCGCGGCGCCAGGACGGCTACGTGTTCGCGCACATCGACCCGGCAGAGCGCCTGGTCACGCGTTCACAGGTAGCAAATGCGACCATCGAAGAGGTGCGGGCGCTCGGAGACGCCGTGAGCCAGGCGGCGAGCAAGAACATTGCCTGCGTGTTCGGCAACCGCGAGATCATCGAGAGCGCGAAGGCCGACTTCACTGTGGTGGACTTGCTCGGAGAGTAAGGCTTGCTTGTCGGGTGCGGGCCGAAAGCGCCTGCGCCCGAGGCGTGCCCAACCGCGCCCGCATGATTCGAGCCCGCATTGCGAGTCGGAAAAGTACATCGAATTGAAGAGATTCTGGCACGAAATCGCTGCTCTAAATGCGAAACGCCTCCGAAAGGAGGCGCTTCAACTAATGAAGCATTTCCACTTGTGAGTTGCGGATCGGGCAATGGCAAGCCGCCACCTGAGGTGGTGCAGCTTACGAAGCCTTCACGGCGTTCGACCCAGCCGAGGACGCGCCTCCCGACGTCGTATCGGTCGAGGTAGCACCCTGCGCGCTCGCACCAGCAGACGCCGCGTCGGTCGAGGTTGCGCCGTTCGTCGTCGAGTCCGATTTCGCCTTCGCGCCCGATGTCGCCCCAGCGGTGAGCTTCACCGACGAGAGGTCCATGTTGCCGCCTAGCCACTTCGACTGGATAACACTCATCACTCCATTGGAGTTCAGAGAGCTCACGGCGTTGGCGATGGCGGTCTTCAAGTCAGAGTTGCTATCGAGCACACCGACGCAATAGCCACTCGGCTGCTGCATGAGCGCGATAATGCTCGCGTTGATGTTCGACCCGTTCGCATAGTACTTGCCGATGACCGCGTCGGCGGCAACGTATTGCACCTGTCCCGAGCTCAAAGCCGCGAACGCCTCTTTCGGGCTGGAGGTGGAGGTGAGCGACGTGTCGCCGAACTCGTTCATGACGGCCCAAGCGCTCGTGGAGGAAACCTGCGCGGCGAACTTGGCACCAGTCGTCGCAGTCGGAACAGCAGCGTTCTCCGACATGGCGAAGAGCGCGATGCCCGTGGGCAGATAAGAGTCGGATTTCCAGAACGAACCGTCAGTCGAGGACTTGTCGATGCCGAGCACGATGTCGACCGACCCGTCCTTGAGCGCGCCTTCGGGATCGCTGCCCGTATCGACGATGGAAAGCTTCAGGCCGAGGCTGTCCGCAATGGCAGCGGCCACGTCGACGTCGATGCCAACGATCTTGTTGCCCGACATGCCGGCGAGCGGGGCGCGGCCCGTGTTCACGCCGACGCGCAAAACGCCGGCTTCCTTAATGGTCGGCGATTGAACCTGAGGGGTCTTCGTCTCGGGCTCGTAAGTGGAATCGGTCGAGCAGCCCGTCATTGCGAACGCAAGAGCCATGGCGCAACCGATCGCCACGCATAGGATAGCTTTCCGAAAACGCTTCGTCACCGTAACCTCCGTCTGTTCCTTTTCATGCGCTTCTTTCGGCTGACCTAGTCTTTGCCCCCACACTCGCGCACTGGGTCGTGAGCTTGCACCCGTAGTACCTCTCGCCCGCGGCGGCCTTGTGCCGCACGAAAATGGGATCGGGCGGTGCGACTTACCTCTAGGACGCGCCATGCTCGCTGCGCGCAAAACGCGCAACTTACGTGGATCCTTTCGACCGCGTCTGCCTTGGACTGAGAAACGCCCGGAGCGTTTCCGCAACTACAGACCCGAAAGAAGCACGTTTCAGTGTAGCAGAACGGCAACAGCGAATAGAAGCACACACATCATTCCACATGGAAGTGGGGAAAGAAGACGCTTGGGGTAATATGGGGGCAAACGAATGCATGGCAACGAGAAGGTCGTACGCCAAAGGGGGTTTCCATGCTTTTCCCACTCAGCATCATCGAACCCTGCCTCGAGAAGGCGGGCGTGCCCATCGAGGTCCCTCCCGATTGGGCTCTGCGCACGTTTTCCTATGCCAGCAGCGACACCTCGGCAATCGAAGAGGACGACGGAGAGCAGGCGCTTCTCGTCGCTTCCTTCAGCCAGGCGCTCAAGATGGCAGGCGACGGCCAAACACGCCCGGTTCTCGCGGTCACCGCAGCCGACGACGCGAAGGACCCGGCAATCGATAGCGAACGAGCAGCGTTTCCCCTCGTCGTCACCTCACTTTCCCCCGCCGCTGTCTGCAGCACGGTCAACCGCTACCTCGTGGGCATCCGGGAATGGGATGCCGAGATGTCGCGCCTTGTCCTCTCCAATTGCTCGACCCAGCAGCTCATTGACCTGAGCGAGAAAGTGCTAGGGAAATACATCGCCCTCTCCGATGCTCTCTATGCGCGCGTCGCCGCGACACCGCACTTCCCTCCGCTCGACAACATGAGCCGCGCGCTCATCGAGACGGGTAGCTATCCGACCTCGATGATCCCCCAAATCGAGCGCCTCGCCCAAGACCAGCGCTGGCATACGCAAAACAAAAGCCACCTCGACCAGGGAGGCAACGCCATCAACCCACTCCCCAACATGTCGCGGATATATCGCCTCGGGGGAAATTATGCAGCACATCTCGTTATGGTCTCTTCCGAAACATTCAAGCCTTGGCAGCAGTTCCTGTTTAACCTGCTCGCCGACCAAATCGGTACTTGCCTCGATCGATTTTGGCAAACGACCCTCCCCTCGCGAGATAAAGGGGCGGCGTTTCTTTCGTCGATACTGAACGATAACATCCACGACCCCTACGATTTCAAAGAGAAGGCTCGCCTGTTCGGCCTGCCGGTCGAGGGAGTTTTCGAGATAGCGGTAATCACGGGCGCCGAAGAGTGCGGCGGCGTCGCGCACATCGCACATCAGATTCGCACGGGGCTCCAAGCGTGCCGCACCGTGATAGCCGACCAACGCATCTATGTACTGATGATTTCGGCAAAGCGAAGTTCAAAGAAGATTGCCAGCATGGAAGAAGCGCTGTTCGAGGCAGTTTCCCGCCTTAAGGCGAAGATAGGGCTTTCCTCGCGTTTCGACCTGCTCGAGTACTGCCATATGGGGCGCATGGAAGCGGATGTTGCCCTGGAGTACGGCCAGAAGAACTATTCGAAGTACCTCGCCTTGCAGTCCAGCGAGCCCTACATCGACTGCGTCTTCCGATTCAACCGCTATTTCCCCTGCTACCTGGTTGATCCGTACGCTGACACCGCAGAGTTCATCGCGAAGTACGCCGCATCCCCCAATCTCGTGAGCAGGCTCCGCCGCGCCGACGAGGAGAACGGGACCAACGATTTCGGCCTCTTAAAGATCTACCTCTATTTCGACCGCAGCGTGAAGAAGACGGCCGAGCTTTTGAACATGCATCGCAATACCGTAGTGTATCGACTCAACAAGATCAAAACCGACTACCGAATCGACCTGGACAATTGCGACACACGTCTCTTCCTTCACTACCTTTTCGGAATCATGGATTAACGGGCCCACATTACCAAATCCCAGACTGCCTCGCCCCGAATCAGCCTTTATAGAGATGGTTGCCGTCTGGCCATCTGCAGGGATGGAGCGCGCCCACTTGATTCTCGCGCACATTGTACATGCAGGGGATGTCGCACAAAAGGCCCGTCCAATTGCAACGGAGTCGCTCGCGAGGAGGCAGGGCGGCGCCGCAGCGGGGGCATACCCACTTCTCGTAGCGACCGCGCATCACGAGCCTGCCGCACGCCTTGCAGACGACTGGCTTGGGATGAGGCGGCCGGCACTTCCCGCAAAAGGGATTGCAGCTCATACAGCCCATGGCAAGATTCCTTTCCCGCGACGCAAGTCGGCCCGCACACGAGGAACGGCCGACAGGCGCTCTGACGGATACGGCTCGCCATCGACGACACAAGCCGGCCCGCGCGCACGAAGCGAGCAAAGCCGGCTTGCATCAGGCGAGGTCGCTGTGAAGCTAGTGCTTCTCTACAGCGAGTAAATCATCGACTTCGGGTACTTCTCGGCGTATTTCACAAGCTCTTCGAGCGGCCCGTATTCCATGACGCCCGCCTGGCAGTGATGCACGCAGGTGGGAAGGCGCCCCTCCGCCGTACGCTCAGTGCACAGGTCGCACTGGTGCGAGGGGTATGGGATGTAAGTGAACTCCCATTTGCCATCGAGCATCTGGCGCGGTCCGTCCTGCAGCACGTGCATGCCGAACTGACCCTTGGGAAGCTTATGCTCCTTCTTGCACGCCACCTCGCAGCTGTGGCAGCCGGTGCAGAACTCGTAGTTGATGAAAAGGCCGTTTGCGCTCATTTCCTGCTCCTCCTATTCCGCATCCGCGATCATCTGGGCAACGACCTGGGTAGGCGTCACCTTGCTGTTCTCTTCAGTTACCGGGTAGATCTTGCACAGCAGACAGCGATAGGGAGCGCCGTAGCCGGTTTCGCCGACCACGCACTGGGTGGTCAGATTGTTGATATTGACGTCCCAGATGCCCTGCAGGTTCGGCGCCGCTTCCTCGGTTTCGGGGAACGACCAGCCATGATCGGCGCAGATGGTTCCTTCCTTCATCGTCGGCACCAGGTGGGCGATCTGGCGGCAGCGGCCGCGCTGATTCTCAATCCACACCCATTGTCCATCTTCGATACCGTACTTCTCGGCGTCAACCGGGTTGATGTCGAAGGTCGGCTCGGGGCGGAATTCGCGCATCGTGGGCATATTGCGATGCTCAGAGTGGAAGAATTCCCAGTGGCGCTTGCCGGTGGTGAGCACGAGCGGGTACTCCTTGTAGAGTTCGGGCGCCGAAACGGGGCTCTCGGGCGGCTCCTCGAAATACGGCAGATCGTGGTAGCCGAGCGCACCCAGAAGGCAACTTTGAAGTTCGAGCTTGCCCGTCATCGTGTTGAATCCAGGCTGTCCGTCGGGGCGAAGCTTGCCCGACTCGTAACGGCGGTAGCCCTGGAAGTTGTACTCGTACATCATGTCCTTGAGCTCGGTCCAGGTGCGCGGTGCGTTGTCCTTTGCCAGCACCCAGTTGAGCAGGGACTCGACATCGTGCCACGGCACGTTGTCGCCGTTCAAGCGCAGGGAGAGGTCAACGAGAATCTCCTCGTCGGACTTCGCTTCCTCGTATTGGGTGATCTTGGTGATCGCACGGCTTGGGGTCCACCATTCGCGGAAGGAGTCGCGCTCGCAGCTCATGGCAACAGGCAGGACGAGGTCAGCGCAGGCAGTCGCGGTCGGGGTCATCCACATATCGGCAACCACGATGAACGGGCAGTTGAGCATCGCCTTGTAAACGCGCGGAGCCTCAGCAGCCATGTTCACGATGGGATTCGTGCCTGCAAGGTACATAACCTTGATCTGATAGGGCTGCTCGGTCTCGAGCTGAAGCAGGATCTCATCGCCTACAGCGCAGGCCGCAGCGCCGTACTTGTGCATCGGGTACTTCTCGACGCCGATACGCTTCTCCTGAAGTTCGGGCGAGATGAAGTAATTGTAGCCGCAGCCGTACAGGGCGTCGACGCCATAGGGGCCGGTCGCCAGGTAGTTGCCGCCGGGCACATCGACGTTGCCAGTGATGCCTTCGAGCACCATGAACGCGTGCGCCTGGCCAACGCCGTTCGGCGTCATGTCGGTCGAAAGGCCCCAATGGAAGGCCGAGGGCTTACCGGATGCGTAGAGACGAGCGGCACCGCGAATATCCTCGGCATCGACCCAGGCGATCTCGGCAGCCCATTCGGGGGTCTTGTCCTTCATCTCATCACGCAGTGCATCGAAGCCGTAGCACCAGTTCTCGACGAAATCGTGATCATAGAGGTCCTCCTCGATGACCACGTTGATCATGGCCATCGCAACGGCAGCGTCGGTGCCGGGACGGGGCTGGATGTTGTACTCGGCACGCGAGCCCATCCAAGTAACGCGCGGGTCGACGTTGATGAGCTTTGAGCCGCCTTCCTTCATGCAGTCGACAAGCCAGTGGCCGAGGAAGCCATCAGCGTTGGTCTTGACGGCATTGCAGCCCCACTGGAGGATGACCTCGGGGAACTTGTACTCGGGATTATCGTAACGACGCGGGTCGTACTGGCCGCAGTCGACGACAGCAGGGCCGCCCATAACGCCCACGGAAGCCGAGCAGCGCGGCAGGTAGCACGAGTCGCCAGAGAGGAAGCCGCAACCGAAGTTCGGACTCTTGAACGCAGAATACTCAAGCAGGGGGATTTGCCACACGACGTTGCGGCCAGTGCCTTCAAGGGCGACGATCGCTTCGGGACCGATTTCGTCCCAGGCAGCGCGGACATGCTCCTCGATCATGTCGTACGCCTCATCCCAGGAAATCTGCTCCCACTTGTTCTCGCCGCGCTTACCCACGCGCTTCAAGGGATGGCCCAAACGAGTCGGGTTGTTGATGGCTTCGTCGACCATGTTCAGGCAGCGCATGCACAGACGGCCGCGGCTGAACTCATCATTGGGGTCGCCCTCGATGTGGTCGACCTTACCGTCCTTGACGTAGAACAGCACGCCGCAACCTTCGTGGCAGCCAGGGCCCGTCCATTGCATGTTGCGGTAAACGTCGAACTCCCCTTCCTTCCAGTGCTTTTCCTTGCGATAGAGATTCTCGTTGAACTTCATCTTCTCGCCCTCTCTCCTCCTCGATGGAGACCCCCGTCAGGTCCCTCTCTGCCATGAAGTATAGGAAGCGCGAGAAGAGATGAGTATGTACCCAAAAACCAATAAAAGAGCGAGTTTTTGTATCATTGGCACATAACCAATGTCGAGAAAAAGAAGATGGCGCGAATAGCGCGGCGAAGCTACGACGCCTTGGCTAAAAACCAGGGGGTCCTGCCAGGTTCTTGCAAGGTTTTTGGGAATCGCGGGAGCGAACGGAAGGCGGAATATGCGCGCGCCCGGCAAAATGCTGCTGAGAAATCCCGCAGAAGAATGGCAATGCTGCCATAAGATTCCTTAAAAGGCTTGGAAAGCACGCCTGAAGAATGTTTCCATCGCGCCGCGTTTTGACAAGGCTCGCGCACATCATCTGTCAGGATCGCTCGTTACACTCCACATCATGACAGCCTTCGCGACAACCACCCTCGCCGACACCGCGCGCCTCTACGCCGAGGCAGCGGCGCAGGCTGTCGCGGAGACGCTTTGGCCCACCCGCTGCGCCATTTGCGATGAGCCCGGCGAACTTTTATGCGAACGCTGCAGAAGTGAACTTCCCTTCATCGACCTTTGGCGCGCATGCCCCATCTGCGGTGCCCCCTGGGGGCATACGCAGTGCACCGAGTGCAATCCCGTAATGCTTGCCGCAACGGGACGAAAAGCCGTGGCGTTCTCGAGCCTCGTAAGCCCCTTCGAACTCACTGAAAGCTCGCGGCGCATCGCCGTCGTCTACAAGGACGGGGGCGAGCAACGACTTGCAACGGAGATGGCGCGCTACATGGCACGCTACCTCTCCCCCGAGATTGCGAGCGAAGTGGCAGGGGTTACGTTCGTCCCCGCCTCGCGCAAGGCCCGGGCACGCCGAGGGTTCGACCACGCGAAGCTGCTCGCGCAGGAGGTGGCGCTCGTAATCGGGCGGCCCGTCATCCCCCTGCTTTCCCCGCCGTGCGCCCACGACCAGCGTGCGCTTTCCCGTCGCGCACGCATGGGGAACATGGCGCATGCCGTATCCGCCCTGCCGGGCGCAAGCGCGCCGGAAAGCATCCTGCTCATCGACGACGTGTGCACGACAGGCGCCACGCTGTTCGCCGCGTGCGACGCGATACGGGAAGCGGGCGGGCGCACCGTGCACTGCCTCACCTTCGCACGGGCTTGATGAGCGACAAGGGCACGCGCGTTCCCGCGACGTGGGCCCCTTCGCGAACTATGCCTTCCCGCGCCCAAAAGACGATATGAGTAGAACATTGTGAGCCCCTACTTCATGTCGTCTTCCTAATGACCGTGGATCATAGGCTGATAATGGTCGTGCGTCATTTATACAACCGGCAGTTTTTCCTAAGTTGCCACATACATGAGAGGGGCTCGCAATGAACCATGTTACTTC
>NZ_WAJR01000005.1 GCF_008831035.1 Ellagibacter isourolithinifaciens
CGATTCCCGGCAGGAAGGCGGCGTAGCATGCGCTAGAATGACGGCATTCTAGGTGATTCTCGGCTCCTCGGGCAGCCTGCGGCTACCCTCGAGAACCGAGCTCTACACCAACATTCGGGACACTACCGACGGCGGTAGTGTCGAAAAAGTTGGTGTAAAGAGCCTGTGATGAGGGGTTCGGCCGCGTCCTAAGATCTGATACCTGCCCCTATCCTAGGCCTCGTCCACTTGGTCTGCAAGGTCGAGGCTCGCCATGATCGTCTTCCTGGCCACTGCCACTCCTCGGGGCCCCTTCCGCTGCTTGGAGAGGGCGCGGGCTCTTCGGTGTAGAGCTCGGCCATGTTTCTCTCGGAGAAGTGCCTCGACTCGCCCCAGGCATCGTCCTGATCGCACATGGCGATGCCGGCGAACGGCATCCCTCCCATCGCAGCCCCTCGGCATTTGTTGGACTAAATGCGTTGCAGCTGCTCTCGCAGCCTCCTCGGCTCCATCAGGCATCGGCGATATTTTTTCGTGACATTTTGTCGGACGTAATCTGGCCAAAATCTGGCCAAAACGTTAAAATGTCACGAAAAAATGTCACGAAAACTCAAGTGAGGCCTCATGGACGCGAAGTTGGAGAGCTATGTCAGGGCTGGCGAGGGGATGAACCTCGAGTTCAAGCGCTGCGGCGGCAAGGTTGAGAGGGACGTCTACGAGACGATTTGCTCCTTTGCGAACAGGCAGGGAGGGTCCATACTGCTGGGTGTGCTCGATGACGGCACTGTTTCGGGTGTGAGCCCCAAAGCGGTTGCATCTATCGAGCGCAACATCGTTAACGTCGCGAACGACCCTAGCATGTTCAACGTGGCCCCTGCACTGGAATTCGAAAGGCTTGAGGGAGATGGTGGCAAGACCGTCATCAGAGTCTGGGTTCCCATGGGGCCTGCGCTCTACTCCTTCAAGGGGACGATTTACGACAGGGCAGCCGACGTCGACGTCAAAGTGAAGACCGAGGTCCAACACGCAGCGATGATCATCAGGAAACAGAGCTTCTACACGGAGAAGACGGTCTACCCTTGGGTGACCGAGGCAGACTTGGACCTTGAGCTCCTGTCCGATGTCCGCCGCGAGGTCAGGGCGGCGCGTGCCGATCATCCTTGGCTCTCTATGGACGACGGTGAACTGCTGAAGAGCTCCAGGCTCTGGTCCCGCGACCCCGCCACGGGCGAGTACGGATTCAACCTCGCTGCGGTGATGCTGCTTGGTAAGCAAGATACCATTCTGGATGTGGCACCGGTGTATCGCACCGACGTGGTATTGCAACGCAGCGGCAACGGGCGCTACGATGACCGGCTCGTCTGTAAGAGTAACCTCGTGAAGGCCTACGGAGAGATCTCTGACTTCTGCAGGAAGTGGATGCCAGATGCGTTCTCGCTAGACGATGGCGGCAACCGCATAAGCGTCCGCGACATCATCATCCGCGAACTCGTTGCCAACACGCTCGTCCATCGCGAGTACACGAGCCCGCATATCGCGCGCATCACCATCGACGCCGACGGTATTCATACCCATAATGCTAGCCGCGCCCTATATGCTGGGCCGGTGACGCCGGAGAACCTGGATCCGACGCCCAAAAACCCCATCGTCGCGAACTTCTTCACGCAGATGGGCCGCTCCGAGGAGCTTGGCAGCGGCGTTCGAAACCTATACAGGTGCTCGCGCCTCTACACCGGCCGCTTCCCTAGGATGTCGGACGGCGACTCGTTCGAGGCATTCGTCCCAACACCGCTTTCCGCAGCGGATGTGGGGTCCGGCAAGGCCGCCGGCGCCGTCTTGGTGCGCAAGCGTGACAGGACCGCAGCGGAGGTGGAAAAGGCCGCGGCGGCACTGGTAGCAAGATACGGTGAGGTGTCCGCGTCTGAGATAGCGGCCGAGGTCGCGACCGTCGGCGAAAGGACGGTCAGGCGCTACCTTGCGGGAATGGTTGACGAGGGCCAGCTGTCCGTGAAAAAACGCGGCCGTGGAACTGTCTATTGCAAACCTGGCAACCAGGGCAACTGAGGATTGAGAGTACGGAGATAGTTTGCGCACTTTCGGCTAGCCGCCGATATAGCTACCCCTTGGATTCCGCGAAGCCCTCGATGCGCCGAGTGGAGGCGTCGGTGAGGTACGTTTCGATGATGGCCTCTTCGATGGTTTCCTGACCAGCTCGTGCAATTCGCTTTTCACGGCCTGCTCGTCGAATGATGGCGATTGGCTTGGACGTCTTGGACATGGTTCGCCTCATAGCGTGATTGAGCTCGATGCTCAAATCATCCCGATGGTGCGCGCCATGTCCTTTCTTTTCTGGGCGTGTTCAGCTTTCAAAGTGCGCAAAGAATTTTACGTTACCCTGTCCGGACATAGCAGACGACAATTTCGGCTGGGATGATTTTTAAGTCGCGCTAAAGCTACGCCTTGAATTCCTGGGGATATTCACTTGCGATAGGTTTTGCGAATAGGTTGAAGGTATCGATATGAGAGCGTGCGCTGGAGATGGAGAAGATGGGCAGGTAGAAGGTTGAGGCGAACAATGAAGCCCAGTTCTTTAGCTTCCTGCTTTATTGACGAAGAAACCACTGCAATTACCGATCCACGGTAGACCGACGGTGCCAGGCGGTAGCACAGTTGCACAGGTGCTGTTGCTACAGGATTTTTCGCCGCTGTCGCTGTAAAGTTCACGTTGAGCAGGACGATTTTGAATGCGTTGTTCGTGGCCATGATTTGCGGCTGAGAGGCAGCACCCGCGTAAGCTCCCATGATCTTCCTCATCCTTCTAACCATTTTAATAACCATGGTGGTTAAAATGGTTAGAATTGAATCGAATCGTGGGAGTGATTGTGCGAAGGCGGTAAGCAGTAAGCGCGGCCACGGGTTTGCGGCGCTTATTGGGGCAAACTCAAAACCGATTGTTGTCCGAAAGTTGGGGATGCCGCTCGGGCCCGGCAGCGCATGCGACCGATCCCCGCGGCTCGTCAAAACGGTTAGCTCTATCTGAACAGATCATCATGAGAACCAGTTCTCTGGAAGATGACGAACGTGTCCTCGTCTCGCCAGATGACGAGCCAGTCGCCGGCGTTGGCAACGTGGCATTCTCTGCTGCCCGACCACTCGCCCTTGAGGTCGTGCATGTTGTGCCTGCGGCGAAGCTCTTCGAGGGCCTCCGGCGTGTTTTGTGCGACCAGGTCGATGAGCGCCTCGAGCGGTCCGAGATCGTAGTGTTTCTTCTTGAGGCGCTTCACGTCGCGCTGGAACTTCGCCGTGTATGCGACCCTCAACATGCCGCTATACCCCCATGGCCTCAAACATTTCCTTCGCCGAGGCGTAGGTCGGGCCGCCGTTTCGGGCGATCTCGTCCGCCTCGCGGATGGATTCCAGCGACTCCTTGTTTGGCTTGGGATACTCCAGGGTCAAAGGAATCCTATGCTCGCGTTCAATCTGCTTGTAGAAGGCGCGGGTGATGGACGAGATGTCGAAGCCGAAGTCCTCGGCGATAGCGCTCACGGCCTGTTTCGTGGACTCGTCCACCCTGATGGTCACAGATGCAGTTCCCATTGTTACCTCCTCTAGTCATTGCAAGACAATTATATCACGATGTCTTACATACATGAAGCCGCATCCAACTGCATATCGGTGTTGAACGTAACATTTTCCTGTCGAGGTGACTGCAACGGGTGGGGTTCGGGAATTGGATAGGTATTCGGGCGCGCCCCCGGGTTTCGTCTTCCTTCGGTTCCTCGTCCGCCTGTCTATCTGGCTAACTTGATATTGGCAGGCAAGGCGCGATTGCGTCACTATTTCCTTCGATGAGCACGCAGCCGTTGCGCATGCGTAGCGTGTAGCCGGGTGCGAACACCGTCGTGCCGCAGTTGTGGCAGTGAGGGGTTTGCGCTCTTCGGGGAGCATGACCACGAACTAGCGGCTCTGCTCCCCAGGGGCAGAAATTAGGCGGGAATCCGGATCGGCGGCCCGACCGCCCTTCGTCCCGCAGCCCCGCTAAGCGTCGAACTCTCCCGTTTGCCCCATGAGCCAGCGCCCCAGGTCGATGACCTTGATGCCGTCCCAGTCGGTTGTTTCGTGACCGGTTTTGGCGATGATGGCCTTGGGATACGCGTCGCGAATCTTCCGCAAGGGCGTGATCTCTCGTTCGAAGGTGCTTTCCTGCGAGATGTCGTCGCTCACCTGGATATAGAGGCGCTGTCCCTGCTTGGCGGCCACGAAGTCAACCTCTTTCTGGTAGAGAACGCCGACGTATACCTCCCAACCTCGTCGCATCAGCTCGATCGCGACCATGTTCTCGTAGATGCGCCCGAAGTCGAGCCTGCGGGTTCCGAGCTTCGCGTAACGAAACGAATGGTCGGCCAAATAGTACTTATCGCCCGTTGAGAGATATTTCTTTCCCGCTACGTCGAATCGGCGCACGCGGTAGAAAGCGAATGCGTCGCAGAGGTGGTCGATGTAAGCCGCTAAGGTCTTGTCGTTAATCTTCAAACCCGCCTGCGAAAGCGTGGCTGCCATGCTCTTCAACGACGAGATGTTGCCGACATTGTCCATAAGGAACTCGCACGTCCTTTTGAGCTGTTCAGCGTTGCGTATGCGGTATTTCTGCCTGACATCCCGCAGGACGAGCGTGTCGAGCACGTCGGAGATGTAGACGAATCGAGCTCTCTCGTCAGGGTACAGATAGGAACCTGGCATACCTCCTTCTCGCAGGTATCGCGTCAGTGCCTCGTCGGGCGATGTGATTTCGTGGTATTGCGCGAACTCGGCGAGCGAGAAGGGGAACACTTCCACCTCGAAGGTCCTGCCCGTGAACAGGGTCGAGAGATCGTTCGACAGCAAAAAGGCGTTCGACCCGGTGATATAGATGTCGTACTTCTCGGATGCGTGCAGGCTGTTGATGGCCTTTTCGAAGCCCTCGCACATCTGCACCTCGTCGATTATAACCACATTATTGCAGCCCTCGACGAAATGCTTTTCGACGTAGTCGTGCAACGCGCGGTATTGCATAAGCGGTTCGAATTCGAGCAAGTTGAAGTTGATGCGAATGATGTTCGCCGTCGGGAAGCTTGCCCGAATTTGATCGGCGAACGCTTCAAGCAATTTTGACTTGCCGCAACGCCTGATGCCTGTGATCACCTTGATGTCGGGCGTGCCCATCGCGCTTGCAAGTTTATTCATGTAGGCGGTTCGGTATATGAGCTTCATAGCGCATTCCTATTTCGAAAATCGCAGTCGAATTCAACAACGCGAATTATACAGCTAGAACTAATTCGCGAAATCAGTCTTTTCCAGAAAATGCGAAGTGTATCGAATAATTGTTGCGGAACAAGTGAATAGCTGAAATGGTGCATCTTTGCTGAATGATCGCACCCGTGAGATGGGGGTCGGGCGCTCTGCTTTGCGTCGGGTGGGCAGGCGTCTCCGTCAGGGGTCACGCATTGGACCAGGGGTCGGGCGGCTCGCCTTGCGTCTTTTGGCAACGATAGAAGCCCCAGCTTGATGGATTACCAGAAGTCCACGGCAAACGTCAGAATAATCTCCTTGGCAACTCTGAAAATGACCCCCTCAAGGCACTCAAAAATAGCGATTTGTATCCCCTAAAAACGATAGTTCTGCTACTATTTATTTCATCTGTGCGGGCATCACTGTCGATGAATTGGGGTGACATCGTGGATGAATCGGAAAGGATCGAATCCGCCGTTTCGAAACAAGGTGAAACTCTCTATGTCGCCGGCACCACAGCGCGCCTCAGCTCAGATATCGACCGTTACAGGGTACCCTCACAAGATTGGGGGTACCCTGCTTTTTTCCCGTAAACCCATTCAGCAAACTATTTCCCGCCAAAGCCGTAACGGTGGGAATGGAGATACGCAGCAATTGTCGGAAACAAGGAAAAAGAAAGACCAGCTAAATAAAGTCAAGGGGTCTCCGAGGCTTTCTTAGATAGAACTTTGACAGCTGAATATGGGATAAAGGGCATGCATCTTGTTGCTTGAGGGCATGCCGAACCAAACCGCATCATCTGATGGGTTCGCAGGAGTTTGCTCCATCGCGAAGAATTTCGGCGGTCAGCCTCTATCCTGAGACTGGATGGATGGCCGTCGCTCGTAGGGCCTTCGTTCGCGGAGGACGGCGAGGATGACGCCGCAGAGCTTCCTTGCGCACCCGGATACGGCGACGTAGTGGTGCTTGCCGCGCGACCTCATCTGGCCGTAGTAGTCGCCGAAGTAGGGATCGCGCATGCGCGCCTTGTCCGCTGCGGTCATGAGGGCGTTGCGCAAGGGCGCGGACCCCCTCTTGGACATGTGCTGCTCGTCGCCTTTGAATTTGCCCGACTGGCAGGTCGAGGAGTCGAGGCCGGCGTATGCCATGAGCTTCCTGGGGTCCCCGAATCGGTCGGGGTCTCCCACCTCGGCGGCGATCGTGGCGGCGCAGACGGGCCCGATGCCGGGGATGGAGCGCAGGAGCTCGTCGATCTCCGGGTCGACTGCACGGGATATCTCCTCGTCGAGCGCGTCGATCTCGGCGTCGAGGTGCCCTATGAGGGCGGCTATGTGCTTGGCCTCGAAGGAAAGCGCCCCTTCCGCGAACGAGCATCCCACGGAATGCTTGGCCGCATGCTTGACCTCCTCGGCCTTCGCGCGGCCGTGATGGCCGCGGCTCGCGGTCCTCACGACCCTCTCTATCGTGCGGATATCGGTGGCCGCGATCGCCCTGGCGGAGCCGATCTCGCGGACGAGCGCCATGGCCGTCGCGCCGTGCTTGTCGGAGAACAGCGAGGCGAGCTCGGGGAATATCCTGTCGCAGGCCGCGGTGAGGCGGTTCTTGAGCGAGGTCCTCTCCGTCACGAGGTGATGGCGGTAGCGTGTGAGCTGCTTGAGCCCCTCTGCGGCCTCCGGCGATATCCGCGAGGGACCGAGCCGCTTGAACCTGGCGAACTCCGCGATGAGCAGCGCGTCGATGCCGTCGGTCTTCGTCTTCCTCAGGGTGTCCGCCTTGCGGAAGGCATCTGTGAGCACGGGGTTGACCACGGCGACCTTGAAGCCATGGGCATCCAGGAACTCCCAAAGCGCCATCCAGTAGTGCCCTGTCGACTCCATGATGATAAGGCAATCATCGGGCGTTGCCCCAAGCTCGTCGAATCGCTGCAGCAGGCCCGCGAATCCCTTCTCCGTGTTCGGGAAGGAGAAGGGCCTCCCGTGCGGCGCGCCGTCATCGAGCTCCGATGCTGCGACGTGCGTGTGCTTGGCGATATCCACCCCGATGTACTGCAAGGCAAGCCTCCTTCGCTCCGCATGGCCAAGGCGAAGGTTCTCCTTCGGACGCCGCGACACGCAGCCTCGTTGGATATGCGATCCGGAATCGATCATCCAGCCTTATTCGCGTCTCGTCGCGAGCCGGAGGCGCAATCCTTTCTTGCAAGGCTCAAACCCTAGGAAAAACGATGCGCCCTCCGCCCATTGCACGTCCTTTATCCCATATTCGCTTGCAAAGATAAAGAACGCGGCCACAGCGTAGGAAGTGGTGGGTGCCACACCCAAAGCAAGTGGCAGAAAGAATATACGAGGAAGATGCAAGGGAAATGAAAGTAAGCAATGCTAACAAAGTCATCTCGGTTTTGCTAAGCGTCGCGATGTGCCCCATGATGGTGCCGTCTGCGGCATTTGCAGCTGACGACGACGCGGCATCGGACGCTTCCTCTCCGAGCGAGCAGACGCAGCCTACCGATCAGGCGGAAGGCGTCGACGCGGGCGCAAGCTTGAACGACACGATAACCCCGCAGTCCGAGGCGACTGGCGAAGCAGCCGACGAGGCAGCTGGTGAAGCGGCCCCCACGGCTGCGGCCAACGGAGAAGGCGCCGAAGCTCCAACTGCCGAGGAAGGCACTGAGGCCGTCGTCGCCGAAGTGAACGGCACGAACTACCCCAGCCTGCAGGCGGCAATTGACGCTGCATCGCGCAAGGCGACGGTGAAGTTGCTGGCCGATACGAAAGAGAACGTAACAATCTCCACGCTCTATGTCACGCTCGACCTGAACGGCCACACCCTCAACGGCAGCACGGGCGAGCGCAAGCCGGCGCTGACGGTCACGAGCAGGGCTTACGTTAAGGACTCCAGCGAAGCCCAAACGGGCACCATCATGCGCGAGGACACCGCAGAGAACTCCGGCGTTTCTTCCCACTACGTTATTGACGTGCAGGGCGGTAATGACGGCTGGTTGTTCTTCCAGAGCGGCAATGTAAAGAACGGCAGCGGCGCCGGCGGAACGAAGGGTGCATCCCTTGTTCGCGTTGGCGACGACAGCAAGCCTGGTGTGCCGGGTCTGACTATTAGTGGTGGCACGTTCACGCAGGATAACTTCATCGTCCTTAAGTGCGACCACGGCAACCTCTACGTCAAGGGCGGCACCATTAATTCTGCGAACAGCTATGCGATCCAGAACTGGAAGAACGCTACTATTAAGGACAACGCGGTCATTAACGGCAACGTTTCGACGTGGACATTCGGCGGAGCGGGCTCTGACCTTCAGATTCAGGGTGGCACCGTAAACGGCAATGTTGAGTCAGTGACTTACGACGGCGTCGAGGGCAAACCGGCGAAGGTGTCCATCACGGGCGGCACCGTCAATGGCACGCTGAACACGGTTGACTACAGCACGGGTACCACTTCCAACGACCCCACAAAGGCGACGATCGAGGTCACGAGCGGTACGTTCAGCACCGATCCGTCCCGCTATCTGATTGAAGGCTCTGCGGCTACCCCGAACGGTGACGGCACCTTCGGCGTGGCAAAGGCTTGCCTTGCGCAGGTTGGCGAAAATAGCTATTACACCATGGACGAGGCGTTCAAGGCGCAGACCGCAAGTGGCGAAGCCATCACCTTGCTGCGCGACTACACCACGGGTAGCACGTTCAACTCCGGAAGCATCGCTCGTGTGGTTGACCTGAATGGTCACACCTGGACGTGCACCGGAACCGATGCAAACTCTGCGGCGTTCGAAATCAATTATTCCGATGCATCGCTTACGGTGAAGAACGGCAAGGTCGTGAGCTCGCAGCTCATCGGTCTGATTCCGTCTGCCTCGGGCGGCACCATCACGTACGACAACTCCACCCTTACGTTCGAGGGCGTTGAGGCGTCTACTACCGCTACGAGCGGCATCGAAACGAACGGCAACAACACGAACGACACCGTTGTTCTGAAGGACAGTACGCTCAACGTTCCCAACGGCTTCGGCATTTACTTCCCCAGCAGCGGGACGCTGACCATCGACAACTCTACGATCAACGCGAAAACGATGGGTGCACAGGTGTGCTCGGGCAATCTGAACGTCAACGCCGGTAGCGCAATCACCGTGTCGGGCGATTCGGTGGAGAAGACCGAGGGTGACGGCGCCATCCAGGACGGCGCGGCAATCTCTATCGTCAACCGTCCCGGCTACAAGGGCCTTGGCCAAATCGCCATCACCGGTGGCACCTTCAAGGCGAAGGGCGATAACGCGGCCATCAAGGCCTACACCTGGGATTCCGCGGCCAAGCAGGAGTCGGATTTCGACAACGCTGCTAAGACGGTCGCTGTTTACGGTGGCACGTTCTCTTCCGCAGTCCCCGAGGCTCTGTGCGCTGAGGGTTGCAAGCCTATCGAGAACCCTGACGGTACGCATGGGGTTTCTGGTTCGGTCGCGCAGGTTGGTTTTAAGGCATTCAATACCCTGCAGGCCGCCATCGACGCGGCTCAGGATGGCGAAACCGTCACGCTGCTGGCGGATGCGACTGAAGATGCAACCATCGCTGCTGGCAAGAACATCACACTTGACCTTGGTGGCAAAACGCTGACGAACACGAACGCCGGCAAGGCGACGCTGACCATCGCGAAGGACGCCACGGCTACCGTGAAGAACGGCAGCATTGTTGGTGGCACGGGCTACTACACCATCGACAACTACGGCACAGCCACGCTTGAAGATGTCACGGCTACGGCGGGCAATACGGATTCTTCCATGATCAGAAACGACGGCACGCTGACTATCGAAAGCGGTTCCTACTCGGGCGGCTTGGATGTCGTCAAGAGCGAGGAAGGTTCAACTCTTACCATTAACGGTGGTAAGTTTGAGTTGAGCCATGCGGTATCAAATAGTTTTACTGGCGTCATTTACACCTACGGGACCACGGCGATTAATGGTGGCGAGTTTGTTTGCAGCGCCACCGGTCCTAATTGGGCTTCTCCGTGCGTGGTAATTACTGGTGAGGTGACGGGCTACAAATCTTCTACGAAGATTACGGGTGGTAAGTTCGTCAATAAGCATGCGCGAGGGAAGATTTTCCACGGCTACGGCAAGGCGACCAGCGATAACTTCGAAGTAACGGGTGGCACCTTTAATAAGTCGGTTTCTGATGGCTTCCTTGCCGATGGATTTACCTGCGTCAAGGGTTCCGATGGTACGTATGGTATTGCAACGGCAATTGCCCAGATTGGCACCGATAGGTACACCAGCCTTAAGGCTGCAATTACTGCGGCTAAGAAAGGCAAGACCATCCAGCTGCTGAACGACACCACGGAAAATGTCACGATTGCTTCGACGAAGCAGATCACGCTCGACCTGAACGGCCATACCCTTAATGGCGGCACGGGTACCGCGAAAGCGGCCATCCTGAACAAGGGCACCCTGACCATTACCGACACGAGCGCCGACAAGGCTGGCACCATCAAGCGTGACGATCAAGGTATTGAAGGCGAGACCAGCTATTACGTCATCCAGAACATCGGCACGATGGTTGTCGACCAGGCGAATGTTGTGAACAACTCCGGCTACAAGAAGGCAAATCCCTCTGGCTCCATGGTTGGCTCGTCTCTGATTTGCAACGGTGACGATGATCCTCAGGCATCGCTCACCATCAACGGCGGCACTTTCGTGCAGCCGAACTTCCTGGTTGTCAAGAACGGCACCAACGGCACGCTGACTGTGAACGGCGGTACGCTGACCAGCAACCACTCTGCAGTGCAGAACTGGAACAAGGCTCAGATTCTGGGCGGTAGCCTGACCGGTCAAATTTGGACCGATGCTTGGGTTGAGGGCGCGATCGGCGAAACCATCATTGGTGGCGGCGCTCAATTCACTGGCGAGATCGTGGTAGATATCACGGGTAATGTTCCTCCGACCCTGAAGATTGAAGGCGGCTCTCTTAACGTCACGTCGTGGCGCGTGACCAGCGCTGCTGCCGCGGCAAATGCCATCGTCGCAGTTTCTGGTGGCACCTTCACGGCCGCTGTCCCTGAAAACTACTGCGCCGAGGGCTATGCCCCTGCTGCCAACGCCGATGGCACATACGGCGTCAAGCTTGCCGAAGGCGCGTACCTGCTGCAGGATTACCGCAGTGGTGACCAGGCCTCTTGGACGTATCCGACCCAGGAAGGCAAGGCGTTCGCCGGTTGGTACAAGGACGCTGCGTTCACGACTCCTTGCGCTGCAAGCGATGTCGAGGGCGCTGCCTATGCCAAGTTTGTTCCCATCACCGATTTGTTGCAATTCAAGGGCGGTTCGCTGAGGATGGACGTTACTGATCCGAGCACGTCGACTTATCTGCGTTTTGGCTACACTATGGCTATTCCCGAAAAATCCGCGTTCATTGAGAACGGCTGGTACTACAAGAAGGTTACCGTTAGCTCTCCCGACGACGTCCGCTTTGTGGCGTATAACAACGCCATGAATAACGACGGCACTGTTACGGCAAACTTGGTGTTCAACAACGTGAAGACAAACCTCTACAAAGCAAACTTCACTGAAAAAGCGTTTGTTAAGTACGTGACTGCTGATGGAACCACCGTCGAGGCAGTCGAGAGTGATTACCAAACGCGATCGGTGGGTGAAGTTGCAGATGCCATTCTTAAACATTCTATGGCGAGCAACTCCGAAAAGGAATATGCTCTGAAAATCAAGTCCGCAATTCAGTAGAAAGTTGAATGATATGAAGAGCAGCTACGAAACCCCCGAGGTGGACATTATCGAACTAGAAGACCGTGACGTTATTGTTGCTTCTGGGGGGTTTATTGATGGCCCTGGTGACAGTGGCACGGACAATTACTAATAGTCGTTCAGCTTCGCAAGGCCCTGCTCGGCTTGCCAGGCGGGGCCTTGCGATGATTCACAGTTTGATGAATCTAGCGAGGGCGGGCGGTTTGCGTCCGCCCTTCATTTGTTTGCGGATTTCCACTGATTGAACGAAGGGTTACTAAATCTATGGATACGCGAAAACGTAATGTACTTATCGGCGCGGGCGCGGCGATTTTGGTTGTCGTTGTGATTCTCGTCGTTTTGATGGTGTCGGGCGGCTCGAGCCAGGATGAGGCGGCGTCGAAAACGGACAGCGCTGTTGCAATTGCCTCCGACGCATCTTCTAAGGACGTAGGCGCAATGCATGCATCGGGCGACGGCACGGCCGACAACGAGGTTGATGCGTCCGAGGTGTATGGGGATTCCCCCGATGCCGCGACGGGCGAGTCCTCCGCTGGCACGTCAACTTCTGGCGGCGACACTCCGAGCGTGAGCAGCTCTGGCTCCACTTCGGACAACCAGCCGGGCGGCTCGAACGCAGGCAGTGATAATTCCTCCGAGAAGGGTCCGGGCGATTCTGCCGGCAGCGACCCGACTGGTGGCGCCGATCCCGGCGTCAAAACTGAGCCCGACGGCTCAAAGTGGACGGGTTACTACTAAGCCGCCTATCCTTCTCGCGCCTACTGCTCGGCAGCGGAACAACCGAAACGGGTTCCAGGACGATTCCCGGAACCCGTTATTTGCATCCTTCGTTTTTGTCGGCTGTGATTTTTCCGCTTCTCGTTTCGGGCGACGGTCATTTTAGGGTCACCGTTTCGGGTTGCCGTCCGTTTCCCAGCAATCAATTTCGCAGCCGCTTTCCCAACCTTCGTCAAAAGCGGCGGTCGCTTCCCCCGGCCTTCGTCTTTCTACATCCTGGTAACCTCAAGGCGTTTGAGCAGGTCGATGTCTTCTTGCGCGCTACGTGCGTCGGTGACGAGCTCACTCATGCTCGCGTTGCGCGAGAGTCCCTTGCGGATAACGTGCCCCACTTGGTAGAGACACGCGGCTGGGGCAAGCCATGCGTGCTTGCGCGCCGGTGCCCAATGAGCGCGACCGCCCTCGTAAAGATAGCGAACCAAGGCCGCGGGGCTGCGGAGGTTGTGCAGCACCGTGCGGGTTGCCTGCGCGCCGCGCTCCATCTTGCGCCCCATGTTCCCCCGCTGCATGATGTAGAGCAGAAGGTCGCTCGCAAGCTGCGCGTCGGCTTCGCCAAACCACGTTGCCGATATCTGAAGCCCCAGGTAGGTGCGGCAAAGCCACGTTGTGGTGACCGCCAGCTTCTCCATGCCGATCTGCTGCGCCGCATGTTGAAAGCCGCGCTCCCAAAGCTCGTCGGTCAACTGCGCATCGACGAACATCTGCCAATCCAGAATCTGGCGAAGCCCCAGACCCGAACCTAGATGCTGGTTGACATGCGCGAGCAGCACCAGCCCGTTCTCGAGCGGCGGCAACACGGGCACACTGAAGCCTGCGACATCGATCCATTCGGCGCGCGGGATGGCGTCGTAAATGGCCTGGTCAAGGATCTGTGCCTGCTGCTTGTTGGTGCATGTGCTGAAATAGCGATGCAGCTCGATTTCGGGGCAGCCCGCTTTCTTAAAGCCCGCGTGGCGCGGATTGATTTCAAGCTCAATATCGTTTTCCCACCCCAAGCGTTCCATGAGCGAAAACGCCTGTTCGAAGTGGTCGGGCGGCACGATGAGATCGATATCGCCCATGCTGCGGCTGTTTGGCTGCGGGTAATTTACCGCAGCGGCCGCACCCTTCAGCACGGCAACGGGGATGCCTGCCTGGCGAAACTCGGCGAGCACGCTGTCTTGCGCCATCATGATGCGATACCAGCTTGACAGGTTTTTCCCGGCGCGCGCAAGGTATTCCGCCTGGTCGGCAGGGGAGAGCCCAAGGGATTCGACGGCGTTTGCCGGATAGCCGATGACGGATTGCGCCTCCAGTTCGGACCGCACGGCAGGCCACAGACCGTCAGGGATGGGTGGAACGGGGAGTGAGACGGGGATCGGGATCGGGGCCGGGTGATTTGTCTCAGGCGTGGCGATTCCGCCTGGAGCGAGGGTGGGGCGG
The DNA here is from genome assembly GCF_008831035.1 of Ellagibacter isourolithinifaciens. Taxonomy (GTDB): domain Bacteria; phylum Actinomycetota; class Coriobacteriia; order Coriobacteriales; family Eggerthellaceae; genus Ellagibacter; species Ellagibacter isourolithinifaciens. The sequence continues at coordinate 14,198 of NZ_WAJR01000005.1, forward strand.
CTTGCGACAGTTCCGCCTGCAACGAGGGCTGGGCTGCTCGCCTTGCCATCTGGCGCGCCTGCAAGCGAGCTGGAAGGCCTGGCCGCGGGAGCTTCGTCGCGCTTCGCGTGTTGAAGGGCGCTTTCGGCGGCGATGATTCTGATCGCGTATTCTTCGGCGGCGGAAAGCTCCACGGACTTATCCTCTCGTTGCTTCGTTGCGGCATGCGCGCACGTGGAAATTACTTGCGGACCTGACAATCGGTCGCGCGTTCTTCCTGTGCGCCTATAATATAGCAGCGTTAATCACGAATCGAGAAATGCCTACATACTGTGCAATTCGGGAGTAGTTGCGGTTGCTGTCACCGCCTGTGGCAGTCACTAGCTGCCTGCAATCCTCTTGTGCCGTCTGCAACCTGTTCGTGTCGTCGTCGCCTTCCCAAGGAGCGAAGTTTATGTTCTGCGTCCAAATAGCCGAGGTTCTTGTCGCCATCGAGAACCGCTATGCGTTCACCGAGCGGCTTTGCGCGGACTACATTGTCGATGTTTTACCTGATGAATGCAACTTTTCGGTATCGGCGACGCCAGAGGAGATTGCGGCGGAGAACAGCGATGAGGGCACGTTCTCGCCCGCGTATTGCGAGTCGCTTGCGCTCTACCGCAAGATTTGCACGCACATGCTGGACTACAACGCGTTCCTGCTCCATGCGGCAATCGTCTCGTATGCGGGCCGCGGCTTCGCGTTTGCGGCGAAAAGCGGCACGGGCAAGAGCACGCACGTCGCGCAGTGGATGCGCGCGCTGGGCGACGACGTGACGGTGGTGAACGGCGACAAACCCATCCTGCGCTGGCGAAATGGGGAAGCCGTCGAGGCGAAAGGCGCTGGGGCGCCGAGCGAGACGCCTGGTGGGGAAGCTGCCGAAACCGCCTGCGACCAGCCGGTGGGCGAGTTCATCGCGTACGGCACTCCATACTGCGGCAAGGAAAACTGGGGACAAAACACGAGCGTTCCCCTTCACGCCGTTTGCTTTATCGAACGCTGCGAGCCGGGCGAGCCGGACCGCCTGTCCCGTTTGGAAGATGACGGGGAAATCGTCGCGCGCATCATGAATCAGATTCTGATGCCGCATGACCCCGCTTTGGCTGCTCGGCAGCTTGATTTGCTCGATAGGTTGGTGAACAGCGCGCCGTTCTACGTGCTACGCTGCACGCCGACTCCTGCCGCCTTTGACGCGGCGTTCCAGATGACGCTGTGCGATAATGGGCGCGAACGAACGCATCGATGCGAAGGATCTGGGCATGAAGATTAAAGACGGTTTCATCGTGAACAAAGTGGGCAGTCAACATGTGGTCGTGCCGGTGGGCGAGGCCAGCATGGAGCGCCACTGCATGATTCGCCTGAATGACACGGGCACGTTCCTGTGGGAGCAGCTTGGTGCGAATACCACGGAAGATATGTTGGTCCGAGCACTGCTGGCAGAATACGCGGTCGACGAAGACACGGCGCGTGCCGATGTCGCGGCGTTTTTGGGTAAGCTTCGCGACGCCGACTTGCTTGAGGAGTAGGAGCCTAACCGCTAGGTTCCAGTCGGCAAGCGATTCATGACGTGCGAAAAAGACATACCCTCAGCGGCGCCTGACGCAGGTGGGTCTTCCTCCCCTGATGAGCCGCGCAAAATCGAGGATGTGCTCGCATCCGAGGGTTTTTACATGGGGCCGCCCGTGGGCGTTTCCATGTGGCCGATGCTGCGCAACCGCCACGACGTGATGATGGTGGTGCCAGCCGAGGGCGAGCTGCACCGCTACGATGTGGCGCTGTACCGCCGCGGTGAGAAGTACGTGCTGCATCGCGTGGTGGGGCATTACGGGAAAGGTCCCAAAAAAGGCTACGTGATCTGCGGAGATAACTGCGTCATGCTGGAATACATCCCGCGCGAGGACGTGCTCGGCGTGCTGCGAGGCTTCTATCGCGACGGCCGCCACATCGATTGCGAGACCTCCCGCGGATACCATTTGTACTCGAAGCTGTGGGTGGCGCTCTTTCCCGCACGCAAGGTGTGCAAGGGCGCAAACGCTGCGGTAAGGCGCGCGGGCAAGCGCGTTCTTGCGGCATGCGGCCTGCGCAAACGCGATGCCGCGAGCGAAGCGGGGCGAAAATGATGCGCGGGGCTGAGGTGCGCGAGCAGGACGAGGTCACCTACGCGTGGCTGTTCGCGCAATCGAAGGCGCAGCATGGCCGCATCGTTGCGCTGTCGGTGCTGTGCACGGTGCAGGCGGCGGTGCTCGTGGACTTCGCTCTGGCGTGCCGCGCCGTCATCGACCAGGCAGTCGCGGGAAACATCGACGGCTTGCTGGCAAGCGCGGCGGTGCTCGTAGGCGTTATCATCGCGCAGTTGGTGCTTCGCCTGGCTATCAACAGCACCCAGGAGCGCATTCGGGCCCGTTTCGCCCTTGAACTGCGGAAATCGATGCTCGATAGCATCTTTGCCGCGCGCTTTGGCAACGTTTTGCGCTTCCATTCCGGCGAGCTCTCCAACCGCATGTTCTCCGACGTGCAGGTCGTATCGAACGGCGTGGCGACCATCATCCCGAGCTTTGTGTCCATGCTCATGCAGCTCGTGTTCGCCATTGCGGTGCTCGCGCTGATCAGCCCGCCCATGGTGGCCCTGTTCGCTGCCGCCGCGCTGCTCTCGTTCGTGCTGGCGCGCACGCTGCGCGGACGGTTGAAGGCGCTGCACAAGATCGTGCAGGAAAAGGAAGGCGCCGTGCGCGTGTTTCTGCAAGAAGCGCTCGAGCATCAGCTGGTCATCCGCTCGTTTGGGGCCCAGCCCGCCACGAGTGCGCGTGCGGACACGCTGCAGGAGGACCATTTCACCGCGCAGATGCGCCGCCGCGGGTACTCCATCGCCGCCAACGCGAGTTTCTCGTTCTTCTTCAACGCGCTGTACGTCGTGGCACTCACGTGGTGCGCGTTCGAGCTTCTGCATGGCGCCATGAGCTACGGCACGCTTATGGCGGTGCTGCAGCTGGTGGCACGCATTCAGGCGCCGGTTTCAAGCTTGTCGGGCATGCTGCCGCAACTGTATCAGACGCTGGCATCGGCGGAGCGCCTGATGGAGGTGGCGGAATTGCCGCACTCGGAGGGCTGCTTGCCTGTGACCGCCGAGGAATTCTATCAGCGGCTCTCAGGCGTGCGGATGCGCAATTTGGCGTTTTCCTACGATGACGAGGAAGCGGAAGATGGCCCCGCGTCCGTTGAGGAGGTGGAAGAGCCCGTGAGCTTGGCCTGTGCTGACGTATTCGTTCCCAAGGGCTCCTTCGTGGTGGTGGAAGGTCCATCCGGCTCCGGGAAATCCACGCTGTTCAAGCTGCTGTTAGGTGCCTACGATGCAGATGGCTTCGCGTACGAGCTCGCCGTAGGTGCCGCGACGTCCGCAGCTGCTGCGCCCGATGTCCCCGCAGGCTCGGTCGCTACGGGCGCGCCTCTTACCGATGCCCCTGCGAGTGCGTTCGCCGTTCCCGCCTGCTCCGCATCTCAAGTGCCGCCTGGTGTGTTTGCCTATGTGCCGCAAGACAACTTCCTGTTTGCAGGCTCGATTCGCGAAAACGTGGCGTTCGCCGCCTCTGATGCGACCGATGACCAGGTAAAACGTGCATGTGAAGTGGCGTGTGCGTGGGACTTCGTGGAAGAGCTTCCGCTGGGGCTTGACACGATGATCGGCGAGCACGGGCAGGGCCTTTCCCAGGGGCAGCTGCAGCGTCTGGCTATCGCGCGTGCGGTGTGCTCGGGCGCACCCATCATGGTGCTCGACGAAGTCACGAGCGCGCTCGATGACGCGACCGAAGCGGCCGTTCTTGCCAATATAGCCTCACTACCTGGTAAAACGATTTTCGTCGCCGCCCATCGCGCAAAGGCGCGCGAGTTCGCCACCATGCGCCTTCACGTGGAAGATGGTGTGTTGACCGAAGTGCGTTAGGACGCATTCCTTCATAGACTTCGTCACTTCTTGTGCCCCTTCCTCGAAATCGCTTCATCGTGGACAAAGATTGGCGATATGTGAGGAGCATCGATAAGCTAACTTCCATTCGAAAATTTTGACCTGGGAAAATGCCGACGGAAGCGCGGGCGAGCGATCTTCCCTGGGCGCAAGGACTCACATATCGGCCAAATTTGTCCGCGACGAGCCGATTCTGAATAAGAAGGCGCCGCGCCAGATCGCCCAATCGTCGCGGCATCCAAATTGTCGTGCGACAAATGCGCCTCTCGAGCAAAACATGTGGTAGATTATTGTTGGTAAATCAGGCGAAGCGGCAACAAGAAAGGGACTGCGTGGTTTTCAGCAAGTTGATAGCCATCTACCTTTTCCTTGGTGGAACCGCCGCCAGCGCCTTCGCGCTCACCGCCCTCTTCGACATCGCCAAGGCCGTGAAAGACCATCGCCGCGGCGAGTACGGCAGAGCGTTCCTTGCACCGCAATCGGTGATTTCCGAGCCCACGTACAAGCGCATTCGCCGATTTGTGTACGGCACCGCCCTGATCGTCGTCCTCACGGGCGAGCTGTGCCTGGTTGCAGACCTAGGGCGCCCCGAAACATTCTTCTTCCTGTTCCTTTATCCGACGAGCAGCCTGGTCTCCATCGGCGCTTTCGCCTTGACGCTGCTCACCGTCTTCCTGGTAATCTCCCTTGCCGACACCATTTTCGTGCTGCCGGAATGGGCGCGCGCCGTATCGTTCGCCGCAAAGGCGATAGGCCTTCCTGTTGCGGTCATCGTGATGGTCTACACTGGCTTGCTTCTTCAAAGCGTTATCTCGGTCGAAATCTGGCAGTCGGCGTGGCTGCCCGTTCTGTTCGCGGCATCGGCGCTCTCGTGCGGCTGCGCAGTGGTCATGCTCGCGGCCTGCACCTGCGAAGATGTGCGCGTGACGCGTATCATGGCACGCCTGCTCGCTTGGATCGACATCGCGTTCATCCTGATCGAGATAGTCTCCATCGTTGCTTTGCTTGCCTTCGGGAAGGGGAGCGCCTCCATGGCGGTCATGCGGCTTTTCGAAGGCGACCTGTCGACCACGTTTTGGGCAGGTTTCGTCGCCTGTGGACTTGCGATTCCCCTTGTTGCGGAAGCAGTTTCCCTGGCGTGCAAGCGGGAGATTCCCACTCCGGGTGCGGCGGGAATTGCCACATTGGCGCTGGTCGGAGGGCTTTGCCTTCGAATCGCCATCGTCGCATGCGGCGTGGCACCTTCACCATAGCGGGGAGACATGGAATGCAAGGCAAGGGAACGCGAGGCCGCAGCGCACAAGGTCGCGCGCGTAGCCGCGTAAACGCAGGGGGAGCGCAATGCCGCTCCAAGACCCTTCGGGGGGTGGCAACTACGAAAGGAAGCGCTGAGAGCAGGTGAGCGGGACAGACTCGCACACGCGGGCAACGGACATATGGGGTAAGTGCAAGAAAAGGGAAACGTGAAGCAGCAGATTAAAGAAATACCGCCGTTTTCGTTCGACGAGTCCAGCGACTTGCCGATGTGGGTGCAGCTGCGCAATCGCATGGCCTACCTCATCACATCGGGCTTCTACAAGCCGGGCGAGAAGCTGCCGACGGTGCGCAAATATGCAGCTGAACTGCGCATTGCGTACAACACGGTGAGCAAGGCCTACATGGGGCTCGAGCGCGACGGCTACGTGACCACGGTGCGCGGCAGCGGCGTGTTCGTGAACGATCCGGACGCTATCTTAAAACCCGCGCCGGAGGTGGACGCGCTTGTCGAAGAGTTCGTGAAAGGATGCCTCGAAAACGGCATGGCATATGACGACATTCCGAAGATGGTGTCTTCGTGCGTAAGGAGGATGAAAAAGGATTATGAGAAAGCTCAAGGATAAGACCCGCCCTCAGGAGCAAAAGGACACGTATCGCCGCTCCGAAATGGAATTCGGCGTTGCGGCGGACGCGTATCGCTCCGACCCGACGAAGAAAGCCACGCGAAACGGCGCGGTGATGATCTCTGTGGTGCTCGCTCTTGTCGCGTTCGCGGTTGTGCTTGCAGCGTTCATTCTCGCGCTCGGCAAGTTCACGTTCGTGGGGATCATCGTCTCCGTGATCGTGGGCCTCACCGTCCTGTCCTCGGTACATGTGTGTATGGACTGGGAACGCGTCGTGGTCATGCGCCTCGGCCGGTTCGACCGCCTTGCGGGCCCGGGGCTGTTCTTCACCATCCCTCTATTCGAATTCTGCACGCTGCGCGTCGACCAGCGCATGAATGCCACGCCGTTTGGTGCCGAGGAGGCGCTGACCAGCGACCTTGTGCCGCTCGACGTGGACGCCGTGCTGTTCTGGGTTATCTGGGACCCCGAAAAGGCCTGCACCGAAGTGCAGGATTGCCACTTCGCCGTGGCGCTTTCCGCGCAAACGGCCCTGCGCGATGCCATCGGCCGCGCGTCGCTCCAGAACGTGGTCATGCGCCGTCATCAGCTTGACCAGGAGCTTCGCGAAGCCGTCGAGCAGAAGGTGTCGGATTGGGGGATTTCCATTGTGTCGGTCGAGGTTCGCGACCTCATCATCCCCAAGGAACTTCAGAATGTGATCTCGCTTGAAGCGCAGGCCGAATGCCGCAAGAGCGCGCGCATTACGCTGATGGAGGCTGAGAAGGACATCTCCGCGATCCTCGACGACGTCGCGCAATCGTATAGCCACGACGACATCGCCCTGACGCTTCGCAAGATGCACCTCACCTATGAGGGCATGCAGGACAACGATGGGGCACTGGTGGTCCCCAGCGCTTACAGCGACGGCTTCAACGTTAAGCCGGGTGAGGAGCCGACGAAGTCGCCGAGCGAAAAGCTCGTGAAGTAGGCAGGCGGAACGGGCGCCCACAAAGTTTGGTGAGGAGCCGACGAACTAGGCGAGTAAAGCAGCCATCGTGGGGTACGCGCGGGGACCGGCGGCCCGTGAAGTAGTCGACGACGGCGGCCGCATGGGGACTGGCGAGCAGCCGGCGACGGCGTGTACGCAGAGCCCGGTGAAGTTTCCCAACGAAAGCTATTATCTACAAGATAGAATAGTAACACTTGAAATTGTCGCACGACACTATTGATTGTCGTGCGACAATTTTGTTACAATCCACGAAAAGGATCACCAGCTGAGATCCTGGGCAATTATTCGGTGAAAGGTCATCTTTGTCGCCACATGGATGAGCTGCTTGTCGAATAGGCGGAACGTGCGGGCGAGGCGCGTTCCGCAAAGCAGGGTTGCCCGCACGACGCGGGCGCCAAAGAGATACTAAGGGGGGAAACATGGGTCTTGAATCCTTATTCCTGTTCACGTTGCTGGGAGGGCTAGCGGCAGGAGCCTACGTGTTCGAAACTTGCTTCCAGCGCACCCGCAAGGGCGAGCGTCCGTGGCTCGTTCCTCTGGTCGTCGTGGTGCTGTTCGCCATCGGCATAATCGCCGCCGCGACGCACGTCCACAGCCTTTCCCGCGCATTTGCGTCCATCGGCGCGGGCACGGTCAACTTTGGCTCCGGTATGGTCAAGGAAGTGCTGCTTGCAGGCGTCTTCTTCATTCTGGCGCTTATCGACCTCATCATCACCTTCGTGAAGAAGGACAGCCCGTTCGCTCTGCGCGTCATCGGCGCGATTGCGGCGGTGCTCGTCATCGTGCTCATGGGCACGGCCTACATCGATGTGTACGGCAACGCTGTGTGGAGCAACGCTCCCGCGACCGTGCTCTCGTTCGTCGCAGGTGCGTTGGCGATGGGCCTTGGCCTGTGCGCCGCTTTCGGTTCGGCTGACATCGCCGAGAAGCCGGTCATGTACACGCTGGTCGCCGTCGACGTCGTGCTCGCCGTCGGTCTGGCGCTCGAAATCGCCGCTTTCTCCGGCGCGGGCTTGAACCCGGCCATGCAAATTGCGGGCCTGGTCATCGCTCCGATTGCATCCGCAATCCTGGTGTTTGCCGGCGCAAAGTTCAACAACAAGAAAACGCTCGCGATCGTCGTGTGCGCCCTGCTGGTGATTGGCGTTGCCATTGCCCGCTACGGTTTCTACGCGACCTGCGCAATGTAGGAAAGCAGAAAGGGGGAACCAACAGTGAGTACGAACAACATTTCCCGTCGTGGTTTCTTGGGTGCTTCTGCTGCTGTTATGGCTGGCGTCGCGGGTCTGGCTGCGACCGGCTGCTCTGCGGAATCCAGCCTTGAGGCCACCGACGCAAAGGGCATGCCCATCGATCCCGCGAAGGGCGGCGAATGGACCTCTGCAGCGTGCTGGCACAACTGCGGCGGCCGTTGCATGAACAAGGTTATGGTCAAAGATGGCGCGGTGATTCGCCAGAAGACCGACGATACGCACGAAGACTCTTTCGATTATCCGCAGCAGCGCGGTTGCGTGCGCGGCAAGGCGCAGCAGCAGCAGTGCTTCGGCGCCGATCGCCTGAAGTATCCCATCAAACGCAAGACTTGGTCGCCGGAGAACCCGAACGGCGAGATGCGCGGCAAGGACGAATGGGAGCGCATCAGCTGGGATGAGGCCATCAGTTACATTGGCGATCAGTTCAAGACCATCAAGGAGAAGTACGGCAACCAGGCGTTTCTGCTGGGAAGCTACGGCTCGCGCCTCGCGTTTGCGCCGCTTCTGGCATGGGGCGGGCACACCAGCACTGCCGACACCACTTCCCATGGTGCCTATCTTTTGAATACCGCCGACACCATCGGCATTCCCCGCACCGATGCGGGCGTGTGCAACGATCGTACCGACATGCTGAACGCCGACACCATCGTGTTCTACGCGTCCAATCCCGCGTGGTCTGCCGCCGGTACGCCGAGCTACCACTACATCCGCGCGAAGGAAGCGGGCGTCAAGTTCATCACCGTCGACCCGATCTACACGGCATCCGCCCAGATGCTCGACGCCGAGTGGATTCCCATCCGCACCGGCACCGACACGGCGTTCTTGCTGGGCGTCGCTTCCGAGATGATCCGCCTGGACAAGGCCGAGGGCGATATCGTCGACTGGGAGTTTTTGGACAAGTACACCGTCGGTTTCGACGCCGACCACAAGCCTGAAGACCTGAAGGAAGACGTCAACTTCGCCGACTATTTGGAAGGCAAGTACGACGGCGTGAAGCACGACGCCGAGTGGGCTTCCACCATCTGCGGCGTTCCCGTTGAGAAGATCACGTGGTTCGCTCGCGAGATCGGCAAGAAGAAGAACGTGTGGCTGCTTCACAACTTCGCCGCCGCTCGTTGCGATGCATGCGAGAACGTTCCGCAGCTGTTCATGACGCTTGGTGCTATGGGCGGCCACATGGGCAAGCCCGGCAACTGCACCGCGAACAACTACCATGCAAACGCTGGTAATGGCGGCCCCGCCCTGGTGAAGGGTGGCAGCTCGGGTTATCCGAGCCAGAAGAACGAGATCGACGGCGTCATCCCCGGACCTCAGGTGTGGGAAGCGTGCCTGACCGGCAAGTATCGCATGGTCGGCGACTGGTACTCCGGCAAGGGCTCGCAGGCTGGTGAGGATCGCACGTGCGACATCCACTGCATCATCCACGACGAGAACGCCTACCTGCAGACCGGCCCGAACATGAAGCGCGGCATCGAGGCGCATCGCAAGATGGACTTCGTTCTGGCAAAGGCCCAGTTCATGACCACGCAGGCGATGTATTCCGACATCGTGTTGCCCGTCACCACCCAGTGGGAAGTCCCTGGCGGCCTTTCCGCTTCCAACCGCGAGTTCCTGTTCTGCTTCTCGCAGGTCACCGAGCCGCTGTTCGAAGCGAAGACCGACGTCGAGATCAACTCGCTGATCATGGAGGCCATCGGTGTTGACCCGAAGACGGTGTACCCGATCAGCCCGAAGCAGGCGTTCTTCAACAGCATCGCGGGCGCCACGGTCATCGCGGACGACGACTCCGGCAAGTACGTGCCTCTCGTCACCGTCACCGAGGCCGACCTCAAGGAGTGGGGCGTCGAGGGTAAGACCCAGACCGGCCGCGTGGGCTTGAACGAGTTCGTCTCCAACGGCGGCTATCAGGTGGAGCGCAAGAAGGACGACAAGTACTCTTCGTTTTTGGGCTACGCCTCGTTCATTCAGGACCCTGAGAAGAACCCGCTCAAGACCAAGAGCGGCAAGTTCGAGATCACCTGCCAGGCGAAGGCCGACCTGTTCAACAGCATCGGCCTGTGCGACCACACCTACGCGCCGTACCCCGAGTACCTCGTTCCCGGCACGGGCTACGAGACCACCTTCAAGGACGGCAAGATTGATGGCGAGAAGGGCGAGTACCCGTACCTGCTGTTCAATCCGCACTACTTCCGCCGTTCGCACTCCGTGTTCGACAACTGCCCCTGGCTGCGCGAGGCTTGGGCGAACCCCGTGTTCCTGAACGCCTCTGACGCGAAGGAGAAGGGAATCGAGGACGGCGACACCGTGCGCGTCTGGACGAAGTACGGCGAAGTGCTGCGCAAGGCGTGCTGCATGGAGAACCTCATGCCCGGCGAAGTCGGCATTCCCCATGGTTCTTGGGTTCGCCTGAACGAGAAGACCGGCATCGACGAGGGCGGCGCCGACAACTAACTCACCGGCAACAACATTTCCGGCTGCGGCGTGACTAGCTACAACAACAATAACTGCAATTTCGAGAAATACGATGGCCCTGCATTGGAAGACGATTGCTACACCGATGCACGCATCCTGAATCTTGGCTAAGGAGGGAATCATGGCTTTTGGTTTTTACTTTGATATGACGCGTTGCATCGGCTGCCGCGCGTGCCAAGTGGCGTGCAAAGACAAGAATCGTCTTGAGGTCGGAACCCTGTATCGCAATGTGAAGAGCTACACGGTCGGCACGTTCCCCAACGTTAAGTCGTACAGCTACTCTGGCAGCTGCAACCATTGCGAGAACCCGATCTGCTTGGCCAACTGCCCGACGGGTGCGATCAGCAAGGCTGAAGATGGCACTGTCGTTCAGGACCAGAGCAAGTGCATTGGTTGCCGTATGTGCGTGATGAGCTGCCCGTACGGCCATCCGCAGTACTTCCCCGAGAAGGGCGTTTCCGGCAAGTGCGACGGTTGCTACGGCCTGCGAGCCAACGGCGATCAGCCCGCTTGCGTTGCGGGTTGCCCGAACCGTGCGCTTGACGCCGGCGATGTTGACGAACTTCGCAAGAAGTATGGCAACGATCTGGACAAGGGCACCATCGTGGTGCTCCCGAGCCCCGATCTGACCCAGCCGAACCTCCTCGTCAAGACCAAAGATCTTGCGTTCGATAGCTCTGCTGTCGAACTGACCTGGTAAAACCTGGGGTTTCATTTGCCGCCGCGCCGCATCTCGTTTGTGGCGCGGCGTTTTCTTGTCGTGTAGTATTCACTGGAACAGTTGGCTGCCCGTGTTCTCGCCGCAGCGAGAAGGGTGCGGCCTTCCCTTGAAAGGAGCGGCGTTATGCCTGATCAACAACTCGAAAGCCGCATCGGCATGGATCTTGCCCGCCGCGCGTACCTCTACGATCTGCTTCATGCGGTCTTCGGCGGCAACTGCTCGCCCGATTTCGTCGCGAAGCTCTTTGGTTCACAGGCTCGCGAGATGTTCACCTGCGAGGCTGCCGTGATCTCTGATGGGGACCTGTCCGTTGACAGCAAGTGCGCTCTCGCTAAGATGGACCGCTCGCTCGACGATTGTGCGAGGGAGGTTCTGGCGTGCTATGACGAACACGGGGGCCTGTCTTCGGATGCCGTGGCGGCGCTTGCGCCCGAGATGGAAGGCGACTACGCGAAGCTCTTCCAGATTCCTGGGGACTGCTATGTTCATATGTGGGAGTCGCCGTACGTGGGTACCGAGCAGACGCTGTTCCAGTGCAGCACGCTCGACGTTCGCGCAGCGTATCATGCCGCCGGTTTGAAACTTCAGGCTGAAAAGCAGTTCCCCGATGACCACATTGCGGCTATGCTGGGATATCTGAGCTGCATGGGGTCTCGTGCGTACGAGGCATATGCCGACGGGCGCGATTCCGAATGCCGGAAGGCGCTGCAGGATTCCAAGGCTTTTTTGGAAGCGCATGTGCTCACGTGGGTCAACGCGTTCGCTCAAAAAGTGATCGAACGGGACGCGCGCGGACTGTATGCCGCATTTGCCCAGGGCATCGTCATGGTTGCCCATGTCGATAGCGTGCAGCTCGATTGGCTGATGGGACATATTGGCGAATAGGGATTGCGATGGACGTTCGGGAATACGCGAAAGCATTCAACCAGGTAGAACGCGATTACGAGGAAGCGGTCGCCACTTTCGGCGTCCCCTTCGAGGTTTCGGAATCCTGTTCCCGAGAGCGCCGGGCGCAGGTGGCCCGTGCCTGCGGCTGCCATTGCGAGAACGGGGACGGCTCCCTGTGGCGCGGGTGGATATCTCCTGCGTGCTTGGCGTGCCGCACCGGCGAGCGCACGGCGACGTTTTTCATCGACCTGCGATGCACGCGCCATTGCTACTTCTGCTTCAATCCCAACCAGGATCACTACGAGTATTTCCTTTCCCACCGACGCGATATCGTAGCCGAGCTCAACGCCGCGCACGATGCCGGCGCCCAATTCGACTGCCTCGCCATCACGGGTGGCGAGCCTTTGCTGCATAAGGAGCAGGTCGTGGCCTTCATCGAGCGGGCGCGTGAGCTGTATCCTGCCGCTCACGTGCGCTTGTATGCGTGCGGCGATTTGCTCGACGATGCGTGCTTGGGACAGCTCGCGCAGGCGGGGCTCGACGAGGTCCGCTTCAGCGTGAAGCCTGAAGACATCGCGAGCGCTGATGCGCCCGTGTTCGAGCGCATGGCGGCTGCTGTGTCCTCGTTGCCGCATGTCATGGTTGAAATGCCGGTGATTCCCGGCACGCTCGCCACGATGAAGCCGCTTCTCTCGCGCCTCGACGCGATGGGCGTGTGGGGGATCAACCTGCTTGAATTCTGCTTCCCCCTCTGCAACGCGGAAGAGTTCCGCGGGCGCGGTTTCGAGCTGCGCAAGCACCCGTTCAACTACCTGTACGATTATTGGTACGGCGGCGGCGTTCCCGTTGCGGGCAGCGAAGCCGAGGCGCTGGCGCTGCTCGAGTACGCCGACGAGCAGCAGCTTGAGCTGGGGGTGCATTATTGCAGCTCGGACAACAAGAACACGGGGCAGATCTTCCAGCAAAACAAGGCGTTTCTGGAGGATGCCGATTTGCAGGCCGCGTATCCCTGGCTTTCCCTCGATGAGGGGGATAAGCTACTGAAGTGCGCAAAGGCTTTCGGCAAGGACGCGAAAGCGGTCCGTGCGTGGGCGCGAGCATGCCGCGTACCGCAGGATTGGGATGCGCAGATGCCTTCGATTGCCATTCCGCTCAACCGTCTGGGGGAGGCGCGCAAGGCGTGCCCCAAGGTGGTTTTTGCAGAGAGCGCCAACGTCTTCGAGGACCGCGAGGGGCGACCCTACTTGCGCGAGCTGGGTGTTCGCGAGATCGAAGGCGCGTAGGGGAGCGTAGGGGAGCACTACCGGCTCCAGGGAGCACAACCCCGAGTTCGTGGTCAACTGAGCAAGTTGTGTGCTGCCATTTCTCAGAATAATCCAACTCGCTTTAAGCTGACCTGGGGCTTTGCTTTCGGAGGATGCCCTGAGCCATCGTGGTGGGGAAAATCGGGCGAAAAAACGTCGCACAACTCGTCCAGTTGACCACGAACTTGCCTCATTGCTCCAAGTGAGGTAGAAATGAGGCGGCCAGGCGCTTCAGAGCGGCTCTAAGGGAGCCCAATTCGGGATGTCGTCGTAACGGGAGGATGCAACCTTATCGCAATGAAGCAAATCCCCGACCCTGCCCCATAATCACCGACCTCATTCCGCTTTCCTCGCCATGCTTGCCCACCACCGCAGTCCGCGCTGCTAGTAGGCTGTACGGATAAAGCTTAGGCCTCGGCAATACAAAAGGGTAGGGGGTGCGTTCTCTCAATCTTTTTCTAGCGAAAATCCAGATTGCTAATGTTATATGAAGTGCGCTCGGTTGGATGCTTGCATAGATGCTTGCTTTCTATGAGATGCCGAGTTCCGATGCAAGTGCTACAAGCTCGCTGTAGCGCTTCACACCAAACTTGCGGTACATGTGCGAGAGATGTGACTTCACGGTGCTCTCGCTTATGCAGAGCTCCTGGGAAATCTCCTTGCGATCCATGCCAGAAAGCGCGAGCTTGATCACTTCGAGCTCTTTGCTTGTGAGTTCCACAGCTTGACTCAGCTGGTCTTCTTCGCCTTCTCTCAATTGCATGAAATCTTGCCTAAGCAACGACTGTGCAAAGTGACGATTCTTGTAGTTGGGCTTGGCGGTGGTGAGATAGACCATCAGCAGAGAGCGCACCTGGCGGGCTTTCCAGCCAAATATAGCGACGATGTCGTTTTCCTGTGCACGGCTGACGCATAGGTCGATTTCTCGCACCGCACGTGTGCGTTGTCCGCGCTCGAAGTAGATAAGGGCGACCTCCAACATGAGAAGCTGTGCAATGAGGTTGCATTCATGGCTGTCAGCGGTTTCGAGCAGGGCGAGCAGGCGCTTCTCCCTTTCTTCCTCATCGACGATGGAAAGCTCTACGAACTCGCGCACGAGACGGGACTGCGCCGTCATCGCAAGACCCAGCATGTCGAACTCCCTATATGAGGCGAGGGCCTCTTGCACACGCCCTTCGAGCAACATGAGCATCGCGTGGTTTTGGAAGGGCTGTACAGCAGCCATGCGAGGAATAAAGCCCAATGACATCTTGACCAAGCTCATGCCCTCTCTAAGGATGGCGTCTGCCTTGTCTATGTCTCCAGCAGAGACATAGGTCCAGGCTCGGGCGGTACACCAATCTAGGAACATATCGACGTTGCTGCGCTTGGAAATGAGCGAGGTCGCCTTTGCGAGGCGTTGCTCGCGCTCCATGTTGTTGTTGCTCAAAACATCGATCAAGACCTCGAGCGAGCATGCGGCACCGCAGGTCACGTAGTCCGGTGCATAGCTCGTTTGAATTTGACGGCACATTTGAGCGGCGTGCTTGAGGTTTCCTTGCTCGAAGTACGAGAACGCCATCGAGTAACTGTTGATTGACGAGAGGAAGGGGAAAGACCCGTCGCTTGTCAACGAGGCGAATTCCAGGTGGCGCTCGAGACCCTCCTGGATTTTGCCCTGCTGGTCGAGGGCTTCCGAACGGCAATTGGCGAGTATGACCTTGAGCGGGATGAAGTCCTTGCCTGCAAGGCGGCTCTCCACTTGGTGGGCTTTTTCGATGCCGTCGTCGAACTTGCTGGCGAGGCAGAGCTCTTTGACCTTGATGACCTCGAGCGATAAGCGCAACCTCTCGTCGACGAGCTCATCGGGAAGCTCGTGCAGGGGTTTGAGCCAGAAGTCGAGCTCGTCGAGCTGCGCGCTGTAGGCATAGGCCCATGCCGCCAGTAGGTAAAAACAGGGGCTGAGTTCCTTGATATCGATATTGCGACGGAACATGGTTATACTCATGAGCTCTGCCGTTGTCATGTTTGGGTAGGCGACGCGTACGAGGTTGAAGATGTCCTCGCGCTCGCTTGCGAGAATCTTATGCTTGGCGGCAGCGGTTGTCAGTCCATTCCTGAGGCACCAGCGCGAAGCGCGGGCGTTTAGCAGGCGCTGCTCGTGCGAGGAGAGGATTTGGGCTTTCTTCATGACCCACTGCGAGAACAGGGGATGGAGCTCATATTCGCCTGAATTTGTGTCGATGGGGAAGAAGAACGCGTTGCGCCTGTGCAGGCTGCTGATCGCGGTGTCGACATCGACATCCCCAAGCGTGTAGCCGGCGACCCTAGCGGAGATCATGCCAAGAGATGCCGTCTTGAGGAGTAAGTCCTTCTCTTCTTGGGACAAACCAGAGAAGACCTCGAACTCGAAGAACTCGTTGAGGCGGGGATCGGTACCCGACAAATTGGCGACAGCCTCTTTGAATGACACACCCGCATCGACGCTGTCCATGACGATAGCCGTGCCGGCTGGCCAGCCTTGCGTTTTGTCATGGAGAAGACTCAAGTCCGGCTCCTCCACTTGCTCGACTCCGGCGTCAAGAAGGTATTCGAGCATCTCTTGTTTTGTAAGCGCAAGCATACTGTAGTCAATGCTGAGCGAGACGTCTGGGATGGTAAAGCCGGGGAAGCTGTGCTTGGTGAAGGCGACACGTGACGACAGGATGATATGGACGTTTCCAGAGAGCGCCAACATGAGCGTCAGGAGCTCTTCGAGCGTCTCGAAGCCGTAGATGACGTCAAGCCCTTCTATAACGATGAACAAGCCGCCGCACTTGCGTGCACTGAGACTCATCTCGTTGGCCATTGTGAGGATGGCTTCGTTTCTTGCCATGGATTGGACCGCACCGAGACTTTTCACGAAATCGATACCCAGGGCTGTGCAGATTGCATAGTGGAAGTTGAGCCAGAAGCACTTCGAGTCGCGATCGCGGCGGTCGATGGCGAACCATGCTGCTTTTTCTCCAGCATTTGTGAGGCTGTAGAACCAGTCCGCGAGAGCGGTTGTCTTGCCATAGCCTGCAGGAGCGTTGAGGAACGTGAAGCGTTGGCGTCGAGAGCGGTCGAGCAGGTGCATAATACGCTCTCTTGGCTTGCCCCAGAGACGCTGCGCCGGTGGCATGGATTTGGCAACAATGGGGATGTTGTTTGCTGTGAGATGACCTGCAGTGCTCTCCATTGCCCCTCCTTGTGTGGAACCTTCTTTGTGCTGGCTAGACGACTTGTCGCCGGTTGCACTATGCCAATGCTCGGCAGACCGGCCTATCTGCGGCTACCAGACATGCTGTAGCTCCAGCGCGGCTTTGGCGAGAATCATATCACGAACACATGTTCCGCTAGTCTTGTTTTCAAGTTTCTTGAGAAGTTATTCTCGCAACGTCAGCTTGATTCGGACAGCATGGGTGGGGCAGTTCTGCAGGCACAGTCCGCATCCGGCGCAAAGCATGTGGTCTGTGACGTGCGAGTAAGGGCCGTGCTCGTCGCGGGCGGGTTCGAGTACGTGCTTTTGCGGGCAAAGGCGCACGCACTTCATGCAGCCGATACAGTAGTCCCTGTCGATGTAAACAGAGGGCTTGTTTCTCACAAAGCCCGCTGGCGGACCATAGACCATGGGTGCCTCCATCTGTGCTAGTCGAGAAAAGTTTGAAACGCAAAAGAGGAGGGGCAGCTGCAACTGCCCCTCCTGCTTGTGGGATTTCTGCCGCCTTATCTAGGAAAAGAAAATCGATAAGGTTGGCAATTACAACGTTGGGATCTTACTTGCCGTTGAGCTCCCAGCAGCCGATCTCCTTGTAGGCACGGTCCCAGACGGTCTCGGCATCGGGGTTGTCGTAGTACTCGATGGGCACGTTCTCGTCAGACTGATCGGCCGGGTCGATGCAGGGGTAGACCTTGCACAGCAGGCCGCGTGCGTTCCAAGTTGCGGTCATCTTGTCGGCGAGATCGGGGTCGTCGTCGATGAGCACATTTGCGGCGCAATCGAACACGCCTTGGCTCCACGGCTCCTCGGCGGGAAGCTCCGGGTACCACCATGAAGGCGGAACCTGGACCATGCCCTCGGGGACGTCCCAGCCCACATGAGCCTTCTGGCGGATGCGTCCCATGCGCGTCTCGATCCAGATCCAGTCCCCTTCGCGAATGTGCAGCTTACGAGCATCGTTGATGTGCATCCAAGTCATTGGCCAGGGGACGACCGAGCGAGTACCGTGACCGGGCGTGCGCATCTCGGAGTGGTACAACGGGCTGATGCGGCCGGAGGTGGTCAGGCGCAGCGGGTACTCCTTGGCCAGCTCGGGGTTGCCCAGCGGAGTCTCGGGCTCGGTGTAGACAGGAATGGGATCATAGCCGAGCTCCTCGAGGACGGAGGAGAAGATCTCGGCCTTGCGGGAGGGAGTTGCGAAGCCGCGCAGCTGACCGTTGGCAAGGGGCTTTGCGTACTTGTAGAAGTCCGTGCCGTAGGGGAAGTAGTTGCCGAGGTTGGTCGCCTTCTCGCGATTCATGTCGGGCACGCGCTCGAGGCGGTATTCGATGAGGTCCTCGTAGGTCTCCCAGGGCCAGTACTCCTTCTGGCCGCATGCGATGCCGAGTGCCCTGAAGAAGTCGAAGTCCATGTGGCGGTCGTAGAGGGGCTCGACGCCGCGGTCTCCGGTAACGATGAAGTCGTTGGAGTCCTCAGAGGTGGTGCAGCAGGGGCGCTCCATCCAGTCGGCTGCGGGGATGATGTAGTCGGCGAGAGCTGCAGTCGGGGTCTTCCAGTAGTCGACGACGACGAGGAGCTCGAGGGCCTTGAGGGCCTTGTAGACGCGCTTGGTGTTCGGCGCCCAGGCCAGCGGGTTGGAGGACCAGCAGATGCAGGCGGTGACGGGGTAGGGGTCCTTCTCCAGAATTGCCTTCCACATCAGGGACGGGCTGCACAGCATCTGGTGCAACATCGGGCGGTTCAGGCCGAACATCTTGCGGTAGCACTTGTCGATCGCCTTGAAGCCATGCCAGGACATGACGCGGAACCGCTCGTTGCCGATGTAGTCCTTCTGAATCTCGGGGGTGAGGAGATCTGAAAGCTCGAGCTCAGAGTCGCGGACGGGGAACAGCTTCTCCTTGTCGTCCGGGTCAGCCGGCTGACCGACGTACTCGCCGCCGGGGTTGTCGATGTTGCCGGTGAGGATGCGTGCCATGGTCTTGGCAATGCCAAACTGGGATGCGTTGATGCCGTGCTGGTCGCCGCCGCCCAGGCCCCAGCCGATGAATGCAGGACCGTTGGTTGCGTACAGGCGTGCTGCCTCGCGGATCTTGCGAGCGGGGACGTTGGAGATCTTGGAGGCGCGCTCGGGCGTCCAGTCCTTGAAACGATCCTCGATGGCGTCGAAGGCAGTCCAGCACTCGACCTCGGAGCCGTCGGCCATCTTGATCTTGAAGGTGCCCTGCAGGGCCGGGGTGACCTCGCAATCCTCGTAGTAGCGGTTCTCGTCGGAGCACCAGGTCACAGGCTGGCCGCTAATCTCGTTGATTGCAAGGAAATCCTCGTGCTTGCCGCCGTTGAACTCGTCGAGGCGCACAAGCTTGCCAGTGTCCTTGCGGACCAGGAAGGGGGCGTTGGACCAGTAGCGAACGAACTTGTCATCCCACAGCTTCTCCTCGAAGATGACGTTGAGCCATGCGAAGGAGATTGCGCAGTCAGTGCCGGGATAGGGCTGCAGCCAGATGTCTGCAGTTGCGGAGCCGTCGATGCAGGTGGTGTCGATGTTGATGTATTGGGCGGGGTTGTCCTGGTTGACTTCGATGCGGCCGCGCATGGTGCGCCACAGCGGACCCTCGGGAGCGTAGGCTTCAGACCAGCGCTTGCCCCAGTTGACGATTGTGCCGGTATAAGAGGGGGAGACGGGCATGATTGCCTCGACGGGCCAACCAACCATAGCCATGTTCAAGGAGTAGTTCCAGCACCAGCAGATAGTGCCAGGGTCAACAACGTTGCCGGGGTTGCCAAAGAGATTGAAGAAGCGCGTGCGTGCCCACAAGTGATCGGAGCGGTACGTGCCCTCGGAAGAGAACAGGGTCTTGGCGCCGTACTTCTCCTTAAGTGCCATGAGCTTGGTGGAAATCTCGTCGATCGCCTGTTCCCAGGAGATCTCTTCCCACTTGTCCTCGCCCTTCTCGCCAACGCGCTTCATGCAGTGGTTGATGCGCTTGGGATGGTAGTGGAACTTGATTGCTTTTTCGCCCTTGCTACCGAGGCGGTTGCAGAGAACGGAGCCCTCCTCTTCGTTAGGGCGCATCTCTACCAGGCGGCCGGTCTTGGTGTCGACACCGCACCAGACACCGCAGTTCATGTGGCACATGAAGCAACGGGTCCTGCGCCAGCGGATGCCGTTCTCATCGACCGTGTTGTTGGGGACGCCCAACATGGAAACCTTCTCGCTCATTGTGAGTTCCTCTCTCCTAGGCTTCTCTTCACAATGTCGGGGCCCTCACCCCGACTCAGCGATGCTCCACATATTAAGATCATTGACAGTCTATGGAATCCGCCTAAGAGTTGAAATCAAGGTTGTCATTAGTTGAGAATTGGTTGAAGAGTAGATGCGAAGATGAAAAAAGACGATGAGCAGATGCCTGTTCGAGAATCCTATTGGTCTCTTTAAACGCATAAAGTAAAGGCGGAGGAAGGCAATGCCTGATTAGGGTTTGCGCCGTCAGAGAGAGGAATCGATCATGGAAACAAAGAACAGCGCTCAGGTTCAAGCCAACATTCCCAATGCATCCCTTAGTTCTTATGAGCCTGTCAAGATAAGCTTGGCTGATGCGCCGAGCGCCGAGGCGGAGCAGCTCGAGGGCTACAAGCGCGCGGTGGCGGCGATGGAGCTTGCAACGCGCGTTTGCGGTGATATCGACCCCGCGATCTACGAGCAAGCCGCACTGGGTATCCGCACCCAGGCCCAAGCGCAGGCCGAGGCGCAGGGGACTACTCTTTCTGCAATGCTCGTCGATCAGAAGATCTCTCTCGAGCAGTACGAGCGCATGACGGCCCTGCAGGCAAACGACATGGTCAACCAGGGTCTTGCCCTCGATGCGTGGGCTCGCCATTACGGCATCGAGCCGAGCGAGGAAGACGTCATGGAGATGATCGAAAGTATGGCACCCGGTCATGAGAAGGAGCTGCTTGAGGAGCTTAGCCAGAATCCGGCGCAGCTCGAGGCATTGAGCATCGCCGTGATGCGCTTTGCAGCTAACAAGCACCTTGCCGCTACAGCGATCGTCGAGTAGCGACAGCTTTTCTGTTTTAGAGAGGCGGGCGTGGAGTCGACCGCACGAAAAGGAACTCCACGTCCACATGTATATTGAGGAGGAAAAATGGAACTGTTCGACACGCGCTTCTTCGAGATGCTCTTCTTGATCTGCTTTGGCATCTCGTGGCCTATGAACATCGTCAAAGCGGTCCGTGGCAAGACCTCGAAGGGCGTCAGCCTCTGGTTCTTGCTGGTTTGCTTCATCGGCTATATCTTTGGCATCATCGCGAAGCTTGTGGACGACACGCTGTCGTACACCTTGATTTTCTACTGTCTGAACATCTGCATGGTGGGAACCTGCGTCGTGTTCTACTTCATCAACGCGCATCGTGACAAATTGGCCGATGAGGCCGCACAGGCCGCCGCGGGTTCGCAGCCCACTTCTGACGGCGGAGATGGCCGCTGATTGCGATTTCGAGTTACGAGGGGCTGGAGGGAGAGAGTCCGTGCTGTGGCTGCAAGGTGCGGTCCGCAGCATCTCATAGGTGTTCGTCGCCTCGATAGAACTGCAAACGGCCTCGTCAGAGGCCGTTTTTATGCCGTGATCCGTCTGTGACCCAAACGGCGAAATTCTTCTTTAGAAATATTGATACGTTACCGTATCAGTTCTCTGGTTGCAGGTGGCTAGCGTGTCTGCATCACCTCAGGTGGCGTATTACCGCAGGTAATGATCCGAACTCGTATCAACCGTTACTCGGCCGTTTCGCGCATTATCGTTGCGTGAGTTTTTGACTTGAGTTCAGCGATAGGTGATTATGCTGTGTGAGCTGCCGGAACATCTTATTTCTGACGCGACGGAGCTTCTCGTTCGACCAGGGATATCTCAAAGATGCATCGAGGAGGACGTCTCGCTTGCCGGTAAAGACTGTCTAAGTGTCATTCTTGGGGAAACTCAAAAGGAGTGCTTCAGCTGCTCACGGTGTCTCTTTCATTACTCCTGTGCAAACTCGCAATGCTTTTGGGATGGTGCGACTTGGATTGGGCGCTGCGGGCCACTAAGCCTCTGATGCCTGGGATTGGACACGCAAGTTTGATAGTGTTTGCGCTCCGCGCCTTACTCGCGCGGCTGAAAGGCATTTACTAAATTTACGCTACCTGAGCTGTTTGCAGCTCGGTACCATGAAGGCGATCGTCCGAAGGTTGCCGCGAAAGCGGCGGAGAATTTGCTCGGGTTGCGATATCCCACGGAGAGTGCAATGTCCGATATGTTTTTATCGGTAGCGACAAGAAGCTGGGCGGCGCGCCCCATACGGCATTGGCGGCGGTATGCCATCGGCGCAATCCCGAACGCCTTCGTGAATTTTTCCTTGAAAGCGGATATGCCCATACATGACGCTTCTGCCACATCTGCCACTGCGACGTTCTGCTCGAGATTCGATCCGAGAAGCCTCATGCCCCTTTCAAGAGATTCGATAGTACTTCTTTGCAGATAGTCTTCTGCTCGCGGGGCAAGACGAGGGGTCGCGTTGACAAGAGAGATGAGTTCGAGCGCTTTGAGACGCAGCCGCATCAGCGGTTCCCGTTCGTCGATATCCCAAAACGATTCGAGAAGAGCCTTCATTGAGGGGTCGGGCGCATAGATCTTGCAGCCGCTCGACCCTGTGAGCCGCTGCGCAAGGGCATCGAAGTCGAGGGAGAGGAGGCGGGAGAGAACCTCCGCTCCCTCCGACCGGCTGATTCTGATGGTAAATCCTGTGTACAGCGGCGCAGGAAACCTCATGGAGCGCTTTCTAATCCGCTCGTCATGCACGGCAAGCTCACCGTCTCCGAGGCGGATGCCATCGTCAAGTTGGAACCGACCGCGCAAGCACCAGTCAATCTGGAGCTCGAGCGGCTCGATGTCGTCCCATGACGCGGTGCCCTGGGGGATGCTGTTGAACGCCAGGGAAACGCCGTTGAAGAGCTCGAACACATCAATGACGCCCGCCTCGCTGCCGTCCATGCGCAGATGGTATCGAATGGACGCCCCGTCCGCTCTGACGGCGCGCAGCTTGTCGGCGTTTCTCCTTGCGAGTATGTCGAATACTGTCATGGCCTCACTCCTTCTGTCGCGAATAAGGAGTCTTGCGGATTGACGGATCATCTTCTCCTGCATGGTATTCCGACCGGAAGAAGGACGCTAGCCGACTGATGCCGCTTTCTTCGAGCGGGTAAGCCTCCGTGATTCTCCCCCTGTCCATTACGGCGACGTGCGTGCAGCACGATAGCGCGAACTCCGGATCGTGCGTGATGACGACCTGCGTGATGCCTCGTTCACACACGCGGCAGATGCCTTCGGCGACCTGTTGCATGTGGAAGAGGTCGAGACCGCTCGTCGGCTCATCGTAGACGACGAGCGCCCGGTTGGTGGCAAGCGCTTGGGCGATGGCGACGCGCTGGCGCTGCCCGCCCGAAAGCGACAGCGGGTGATCTTCGGCGAACAGGTCGAGGTCGAGGTCGCACAGGATGTCGAGCCCGCGTTGCTGCCTGTCGGGTCCCTCCATGCCGAGCACCACCTCGTCGAGTACGCTTTCCGAGAAGAGCTGGTGGCTCGCATCCTGCATGACCATGAAGCATTTTCGCCTGCGCGCACGCTTTCCCAGGCGAGCCCCTTCTAAGGTCACGGTTCCGTCGCATCGGTTGAGGCCGCATACGGCCTCGGCGAAGGTGGACTTTCCAGCGCCACATGCGCCGACAAGCGCCGTGATGCTTCCGACGGGAAGCTCGAGGCTGGCGATTTCGAGGGTTTTCTCGAGGACTCCGTTTTTCCGGCAGTGTGCCGTCAGGTTCTCGAGGCGCACCACGTTTTCTCCGAGCGCCGCCTTTTGCGCATAGGGCATCGCTGGGACGCTACAGCAACCGCTGTTTCGGAAGGCGTCGTCGACGCTTCGCGCGCGCAGCCCGAGCCGTATGCGCTCGGCATCGTCGAGACGCGCGAACTCGTCAGCCGTCCATCGGCGCGCGAGGCGGCCGTTGTCGAGGTAGAGCACGTAATCCGCGATCCCTTCAAGGTAGTGGATCCGATGCTCTGCCACGAGTACGGCGGTCCCCGTGGCCTTCCAGCGCGAAATTGCCATGCGAAGCTGAGCGATTGCCTCGAAGTCGAGGTTAGACGACGGCTCGTCCAGCACGACGAGCGCGGGAGACGTAGCCGCGGCGCTTGCGCACGCCACGCGCTGCTTCTGACCGCCCGAGAGAGAAAAGAGGCTTTCGTCGATCAGGGGTGTTAGATTGAACTCCTTTGCCGAAGCGTCCACCCGCCGTTCGATATCGGCGGGTTCGAATCCCAGGTTCTCGCATCCGAAGGCGACTTCCCCCCGAACATCGACGTTGTAGAACTGAGTCTTGGGATTTTGAAAGACGCTGCCGACGAATCGTGCGGTCTCCCAGAGCTCCGCATGCGCGACGTCGAGGCCGCATACGCGAACGGTGCCGGTTTCCGTCCCTTCGTAGAAATGCGGCGCGAGGCCATTCGCGAGGCGCGTGACGGTGGTCTTGCCGCAGCCGGACGACCCGCACAGCAATGCAACCTCGCCTTTCCCCAGCGAAAGGGATATTCCCTCGACACCTGCTCCGGAGTGTCCCCCCGCATAGGAAAACGACGCTTCGCTCATGAAAAGGACGGGGGATTCGGTCTTTGTTTCTTTTACCATGCGATCGCCTCCGGGAATGCGAGGCTCAAGGCGAGCGCCGCCGTTGCGGCAAGTGACACAGCGATAACTACAGCGTCGACCAATGCGAACCCGACGCTGCCGGTGTTCGTTCTTGGCCAAGGCGCGCCGAGTCCTCGCGCCAAGGCGGCCGCTGACAGATCCTCTCCGATGGAGACGGCGCAGCTCATGAGTGGGACGAGGCAGTTTTCCACATAGGAAGCCCCGCGGGAGATCGGGGTGATGTTTCGCATCCGCATGGCAGCGTTGATCGCCCGCGCTTCCTGGCCAAGCGTGGGAAAGAACCTGAACAGCACCGACAGCGGGATGGCAATCCAGTCGGGAATGCGCATGCGCCCCATTGCCGCCATGAACTCGGATACCGTCGTCGTGGCGAATACGAAATATGCGAGTGCAAGGGTGGGCACGAAGCGGGAGACTACAGTCGCCGTCGCAACGGTAATAGCGTTCGCTATGCCTTCAAGCGTGGGCGCGGCGAACGCAGCGAGCGCGTAGGACCCGAGATACGCCGCGAGCATGAGCCCTGCCGCATGCATGCGCCCTGATATCGCGAGCAGGCCGAACGGAAACAGCAGCATCGCCGTGCGCACGGCGAACATCGCGCCTCCGTTTCCTCCGAGCAGGAGTACTGTTGAGACTGCGAACAGCATCACCATCTTTGTGCGCGGGTCGAGCCGCACCGACCGCTCTCCTGCCTTTGACCGAAGCAGTTCCATTATCTAAGGTCCTTCCGCGGCATCTCTACGCGATGCCCGCGCGCACGAAATGTTTCTTCAAGATGGCGCGCCCGATGAAGCCACCGATGATTCCCGTTGCGAAACATGCTACGAGCAGAACCGGATACATCTCCGGCTGCAGATAGGTCATGAGCTCATTCACGTAGGCGTCGCCGTATTGGGCGCGCACGGTGGGGAGGTACGTGTTTGCAGTGATGAGAAACGGCAGGAAGTTGCCGATAATCCAGCAACTGAACACGCCGTGCGACAGGATGGCACGCGATGCCGACGCGTAGCTTCCCGATTTCCAGATGAGGTCTGCGATGAGCCCGAAGACGAGACCTGTTGCGATAGAGAAGTAGCCCATGCCGGTGATGAACATGATGATGCCGGTGAGCAGGCCGAGTATTGTTGTCATTCCGAACTTGCGTGCGCGCGTGAGAAAAAGCATGTACGGTATTCCTGCGATGAGCGGAATGATTCCGCAAATGGCTGCCATGAGGATGGGAATGAATCCCAGGCACGCTACCGCGAACACGACGACGAAGTATATCGCTGTGAAGATGCCTACGTTGATGAGGTCTTTTCCTGTTAGTCTCCCTCCTGTTTTCGACGTGGAAGCGGATGCGTTCCCAGTGGTTTTCATGTGCGAATCCTTTCCCGTGCGGCTCTTCAGCCGCCGCGCCTTCTATGAAGTTAGCCATATACAACAATAATCCATTTTGGCGAATACGCACAGAGTTGCAACTCCAAATAGCCGCGCGTGCTCTAAAAGGCCGCACGTCCTGCAGGACGGAAGGGTTCGATTTGCGACCGCCCGGGACGGTGCCGCCACTGCGTGGGAGTCATCTCGAAGGCACGGGAAGGCGGGCGGGTTGACGCAACCCTTATTTGCGCAGATACGCCGTAGAGCGGCCGGCGCCGATCTTCTCCAAGTACCCCTCGCGCACGAGCGCTCGCGGCGCGTTTTCGACAGTGGAAAGCGGCGTTTCGAAAGCCAGGATGGGGTTAGCAGGCACGCGGCTGGACGGCGGAAGGCGACCCCATTGACGCCAAATTCCAGGAGCTTCGCCTGCAAGGGGTTGTATGAACGTCAAGTTTTTCGCTACGTATCGTATGATTGTGGGGCAGGGGTGCATTAACCTCCCCGCCCCTCGCGACGTTTTGGAGCTGCTGGAAATATTGGAACAACGCTACCCTGATTTCCAGGGGCTGCTGCTCAACGACGATCATACCGATAAGGGACGCGATGCCATCGTGCTGGTGTGCGGCCGCCATATTGAGCATTTGGATGGCGTGCGCACCCCGCTTTCCGAGCAGGATTACGTAGCCGTGACGCCGCTAATTGCGGGAGGTTGATGCCGCAATGTGCGGCGGACACCGAGCACGCGTCCTTCGAAAACGCGAAGGAGACTCCTATGGTTTCTGACGAAGAAGTCATCCAAATCGTGCAGTCTTATCCTGCCGAGCGCCGCTATGCGCTGGCCGCCATGCAGGATATGCAGCATGCTTTCAACTATATCCCCGAGAAGGGGCTTCATTGCCTGGCTAAGCACCTGAAGTGCGGTGTCGCCCAGCTGTATTCCATGGCCACCTTCTACAAGGCGCTGTCTTTGAAGCCGAAGGGCAAACACATCATCAAGATCTGCAACGGCACCGCCTGCCACATCCGCGGTTCGGTGAACCTCGCGACCGGCCTCAAACGCGAGTTGGGAATCGATCCCGGCGAGACGACCGAGGACGGCATGTTCTCCGTGGAGATGGTGAACTGCCTGGGATCATGCGCCTTAGCTCCGGTCATGCTGGTCGACGGCACCTACCACAACAAACTGAAGCTCGAAGACGTCCCCGGCATCGTGGAGCGCTACCGCCTCGCGGATGCTGAAGAAGGGGAGGCCGGCAATGACTAGGACCGAGAGAATACTGGTATGCTGCGGCACCGGGTGCATTGCCAACGGTGCCTACGAGGTGGCGAGAGCCCTGGAGGAGCAGATTGCGGCACAGGGAGCGAATGCCCAGGTAGATCTCAAGGTATGCCGCACGGGCTGCTCGGGCGAATGCGAGCAAGGGCCGCTTGTTCGCCTCATGCCCCGCGACACCATGTACTACAAGGTAAAGCCCGCCGATGCCCCTGTCATCATCGCCTCACTCGAGGGCGACCCGGTGACGAAGCTTTTATATCGCGACGAGCAGGGCGTACGCCATGAGCATCAGGCGGACAACCCCTTCTACGGCCTTCAGCACAAGGTGGTGCTGAAGGATGTGGGCATCATCGACCCCTTGAGCCTGAAGGAATACAAAGCGGCCGGCGGATACGAGGGACTCGCACGCGCCCTCACCATGACCCCCGACGAGATCATCGACGAGGTGGAGAAAAGCGGCCTGCGTGGCAAAGGCGGCGCCGGCTTCCCCGCGGGGCGCAAGTGGCGTAGCGCAGCGAGTTACGACGTGTGGCCGAAGTACATCGTGTGCAACGGTGACGAGGGCGACCCGGGCGCGTTCATGGACGGCTCCACGATGGAGGGCAGCCCCCATGCCGTCATCGAGGGAATGATCATTGGCGCGCTGGCCATCGGCGCCGAGACGGGCGTGCTCTATATCCGCGACGAGTACGCCTTGGCACGCGAGCATATCCAGCGCGCCATCGACGATGCCTACGCAGCCGGCATCCTAGGCGAGCACATCATGGGCAGCGACCATAAGCTGGACTTGAGCATCGTGCGCGGCGGCGCCTTCGTGTGCGGCGAGTCCACGGCACTTATGAACTCGATCGAGGGCAAGGTCGGCGAGCCGCGCCCGAAATACATCCGCAGCGTCCAAAGCGGCCTGTTCGAGAAGCCCACGGTGCTGAACAACGTCGAGACCTTGGCATCCATTCCCACCATCTTGGCGCACGGTGGAGAGGAATACGCCAAGCTGGGAACGGAGAAGTCTAAGGGTACGAAGGTTTTTGCCATGGTGGGCAAGGTCAAGCACACGGGCCTTGTGGAAGTGCCGATGGGCACCACGCTCCGCACGCTCATCTATGACATCGGCGGCGGCATCATCAAGGACCGACCATTCAAGGCAATCCAGACGGGCGGCCCGTCGGGCGGCTGCATTCCCGAGAGCCTACTCGATCTGCCGGTTGGCTTCGACACGCTCGTCGAATACGGTGCCATGATGGGCTCGGGTGGCATGATCGTCATGGATGACTGCAGCTGCATGGTGGAGGTCGCCCGCTACTACATCGACTTTTTGTGCGAGGAAAGCTGCGGTAAGTGCACGCCCTGCCGCGAGGGCCTGCGTCAGATGCGCTATATCCTCAACGAGATCTGCGAGGGTCGCGGCAAAGAGGGCGACGTCGAGCTGCTCGAGGAGATCGGGCACATGATGCAGGTCGCTTCCCTGTGCGCTTTGGGTCGCACGGCACCGAACCCCGTGCTGACCACCATCAAGTTCTTCCGCGAGGAATACGAGGAGCACATCGGCGAGCACCGCTGCCCCGCAGGCGTTTGCGCCGCGCTGACCAGGTTCGCCATCAACCCGCAAGCATGCAAGAGCTGCGGCATGTGCGCGAAGGCATGCCCCACTGAAGCTATCTCCGGCGAGCGCAAGCAGCCGTATTCCATCGAGCCCGCCGCGTGCATCGCCTGCGGCAGCTGCCGTGAGGTTTGCAACTTCAACGCGGTGCTGACGGAGGGGAGGTAGCTATGGCTAAGACCTACGATATCGTGATCGACGGCAAGACCTGCTCGGCCGAGCACGGCGAATACCTGTGGGATGTGGCGAAACGCAACGGCATCGAGATTCCCGCGCTGTGCCGCAGCGAGGCTTTCCCCGAGCACCGCGCAAGCTGCCGCGTATGCATCGTGGAAGTGGTCGCACGTGGCCGCTCCAAGGTGGTCACTTCCTGCGTGTACCCCATAGAAGGGGAATGCGAGGTGCACACCAACTCGCCCAGAATCCTCCAGAATCGGAAGGTTCTCATTGCGCTGCTCGCTGCTCGCGCGCCGGAGTCCGACCTCATGGCTGCGATGGCGTCTCACATGGGGGCGAGCGAGGGATACGAGCGCCTCGAGCCTTTGGACGCGGGCAAGTGCATCCTGTGCGGGCTGTGCGTGCAGGCATGCGAGAGCATGGGAACAGGTGCCATCTCGACGGTCAATCGCGGCGTCGACAAGGAGATAAACACCCCCTACGGCGCGGCAAGCGACGATTGCATTGGGTGTTTGAGCTGCGCAAACGTTTGTCCCACGGACAGCATCCCATTCATGGAGGACTCCATGACTCGTACCATCTGGAACCAAACGTTCGAACTTTCTCGCTGCAAGGAATGCGGGCGGGTGCTGGGTACGCAGCAGATGTCGGACGTGGAGCTGTGCGATGCGTGCCGCCGAAAAGCGATTGCGAACGAGCTAGCGGAGACGTATCGTTTCGTGTAGGATCGCGGCCGCAAAGCAATGCGGCCGCATATTCAAATGGCCGCAAAGCGAGGCATTTGCGCCAAGCGGGAAACCCGCCCCCCTGTTTCCGGGAGAATTACCTCGGGAACAGGGGGTTTCTTTGCATCTATGCGATGTTTCGCTCGTCGAAATCTTCCATCTCGAGTTCCTCGAGGCTGACGTTGAGTTCCTCCTCGATTTCGCGGAGCATGCGGTCTTCCTCCTCCCTGCGCCGCTGCTCCTCAAGCTCAATCCGGGCTTCCTTTGCGCGCTTCGCCTCGATGATCTCGGGATAGCGCGGATGGTCCTCCAACCGCCGCGCGGGATCCATCACTCCGCGTTGGCCACGCAGAAACACCCACCACATCCCCGCAGGCGTTTCCAGCAAGGTGCTGGCGGTTTTGTTCGCACGGCAGGAAAAGTAAGCGGCGGTGCGCTCGTCTTGAAAGCCGAGGACAAGCTGGCTGTCGCAGTTGCCTACGATGGAGTTGGCGGTGGCCTCGCCGTAGCGCGCCTCAAGCTGGCTTATCGTTTGGCACACCACCGTGCAACTGATTTCGCGGCTGCGGATAACCGAGAGCACGTCGTCGATGTGGGGTAGGCGCAGGTTCGCAAAGTCATCGAGCACGAAGCGGACCGGCACCGGGAGCCGGTGATCAGGGTAATCGCGATCAGCCGAGCGGCACAGGGAGGAAAACGCCTGCTGGATGAAGAGACTCGTAAGCTTGTCGAGGCTTCGGTCCATGTCGTCGATGGTGACGAACAGCGCGCGCTTTTCGCGCCCGAAGCTGCGGAAATCGATCTGCCGAGGATTGCTGTACGACCTGATGACACCTTCGAACCCGAACGGCACAAGGTCGGCTGCGAGGATTCCCAAGATGCTCGCATGCATCTTCTCCGCACCGCACGTGGCCTTCGCGCGGTTGTACAGCGAGGGCGCGTAAGCTTCGGGGTCTTCTTTTTGCAGGTCAGTGAAGAGCGGGTCGACCGCCCGAGCGACGGCAAGCTCGAACATGCGGATTACCGACGACATGTTCTGCGCCTCGTCGGGCAGGGCCTCGAGCACGTAGGCGATATAAGCCGTAAGGTAGTTCGCCGCAGCAAGCGGCCAAAAGGAGTCGCTCGCATGCTCGTCAACAGGACAGATGGCCGAAGCGATGGAGATGATGTCCTGCTGCATCGGTCGGCCCTCGCACCAGCGAATGTGGTCGAGCGGGTTGTATCCGATGGTGCCGTCCATGGCGTTGAAGTCGATGCAGTCGACGATGTAGCCGTTTTCCTCGAGGTAAGGGCCCATCTCGTGATAGAGGGAGCCTTTGCAATCGAGCACAATGTAGGACCCTTGGCATTGCAACAGGTTCGGCTTGACATGATTGCGCGTTTTCCCACCGCCCGACGACCCGAGCACGAGAACGTTGTTGTTCAGCCCGCTTCGCCATGTATCGCAGCTGACGGATCGGTTGGCGGAAAGCAAGGTTTCTCCCTGGTAGGCTCTTCGCTGCGGGTTGAAGGCGGGCTCGCTTTCGGTTTTTGAGGCCGCGAAAGCTTGCGCAAGCTGATTGCTCGCGGCGTCTTTGGCGATGGTTTTGAATTCGGTGGCTTTCATAAGCAGCTCCTAAAGTTGGAAGTCGGCGATAGATGGGGGATTGGCGGACGAGAGAAACGGACGGGCGAAGGCGGCGAGGGGGACGGCCGGGTGGCATCAAGCTTAAGCCCGCTTATTGCCCGAGCAGGCTTGAAGCCCCCACACTGCGCCGCTATAGCGTGTTTATCACGCGATCGGCGAGGTGCGCCGCCACCGCATCTTCCGCCTCGAAGTAGGTGTCTCGGGCGGTTATCTCGAAGACCTGCTCGAGGTCCATTCCCGAATGCTGGGCAATGACCTGCGCCGTTATATCGCGAATGCGCATCAAGTCGTCGGCGCGCGCCTTCACTGAAAGGGCGCTGCCGCCCACGCCTCCCGAAATGAGCGGATCGTGGACCATCACGCGGCTGTGCGGCAGCATGTCGCGCGTGTCGCCGGCGATGAACAGCAGAGCTGCCATGCTCGCCGCAAGCCCCAAACACACGGTGCGGATGGGGCAGCTCGCGGCCTGCATCACGTCGTAAAGCGCCAAACCCGAGCTCACCTCGCCGCCGGGGC
The DNA here is from genome assembly GCF_008831035.1 of Ellagibacter isourolithinifaciens. GTDB lineage: Bacteria > Actinomycetota > Coriobacteriia > Coriobacteriales > Eggerthellaceae > Ellagibacter > Ellagibacter isourolithinifaciens. The sequence continues at coordinate 45,917 of NZ_WAJR01000005.1, forward strand.
TGTTAATGAAAAGCGTGATGGGTGCCGCTGCGTCGACCTTCTGCAGATAGAGGATTCCGCGGATGATGACCGCCACCGATTCAGAATCAACAGGGCCTGAAAGCTCAAGTTCGCGGGAGGCGAGCATCGCGTCGCGGATGTCGAAACGCTGGATGCCAAGATTGGTTTCCTCGATGATTTGGGGAGGGTAGACCGAAGTGCTCATGCCGTGCCTTTCTTCGAATGGCGCCAAGCGCCGGAGAGTAGTTGAATGCAGGGCTATGCAAGGCTCGACGCCAAACGAGCGCTCACCGTCACGCGGATTGCGTGGCGGGAAAGAATGCGCACGAAAGCTCAGCGATGCCGCTCCTGCTCAACATTTCCTCATCTTCAGTTGTTGCGGTATTGCGAACGGTCATGTAACACGCCGCAGCTTGTAAAGCCGCTCGAAGCAAAGGCAGCCGTTGCCGCCCCCATGCCGTGTATGATGGGAAATCCTGTGACACACTTCGAGAAGCAAGGGCAGCCGGCGCCGCCCCCAGAACTCCCTATAAAAAAGACGGACCAGCCGTCAACGGGTGCTTCCAGAGTATAGACGAAGAAGCATCGAATTGGCAAGCATTAATTGAAACGCTTGTTCGAATAATATTCTCATCAGGCACTTTCGCCCCGACGTGGTGCGCGGATAGCGCCAACCATGGCGCGAGGAAATGCGAGCGCACACCGCACCCTCGCGCCGTCCGGACTGCTAGTTGTCCTGCGTCATGCGGCGATAGCGGTCGAATCGACGCAGCGCATCCTCTTTGCCCCGCTCGAAGAGTCGCTCTGCCTCCTCGGGAAAGGTCTTGGTGAGCGAGGCGTAGCGGTTCTCGCCCGCAACGAACTCTAAGTAGTCCATGGTGGGCGCTTTGGAGTCCAGAGTCATCGGGCGCTCCTTGCGCGGGTCGTAGCGGTACAGCGCCCAGTAGCCGCTTTCCACCGCGCGCTTCATCTCGCCCTGGACGTCGTGCATCCCGCACTTCAGACCATGCGAGGTGCAGGGCGCGTAAGCGATGATAACGGAAGGGCCGTCGTATTCCTCGGCCTCCTTGAGCGCCTTGACCAGTTGGTTGTAGTTGGCTCCCATCGCCACCTGGGCGACATAAACGTTACCGTAGCTCATAAGGATTGCGCCCAAATCCTTCTTGCCCGTCTTCTTGCCGCTCGCCGCGAACTGAGCGACTGCGCCCGCGGGCGTGGCCTTCGAGCTCTGGCCGCCGGTGTTGGAATAGACCTCGGTGTCGACCACCAGGACATTTACGTTAGCGCCGCTCGCAACCACGTGGTCGAGCCCGCCGAAGCCGATATCGTAGGCCCAACCGTCGCCGCCGAACATCCAAAACGTCTTCTTGGCCAGTTGATCTTTGAACTTGAGGACCCCCTCGCACACCTTCTTGGCGCTGTTGGTGAGCGAGTCCATCGAAGCTTCGATTGCCGCCACGAGCGTATCGGAGGCCGCACGCGAGGCGTCGAAATCGTCAAAAGCGGCAAGATAGCACTCGCACGCATCCTTGACCTGCCCCATGACGGCGGGGTCGAGCGAGTCTCCTTTGCCCTCCTTCAGGTTCTCCAGGCCGCATGCGAGCACCTGCACGAGCTTCTCGACGCGCGACTTCTCGGCCGCGCGCTGCTGAGTCGAACCCAAGTAGAGACCTAACGAAAGTTCGGCGTTGTTCTCGAAAAGGCTGTTGGTCCATGCCGGACCGAAGCCGCGCTTGTTTGTGGTATAGGGGATGCCGGGGAAGGGCGCGCCCCACGCCTGCGAGCAACCCGTGGCGTTTGCCCAGTACACGCGGTCGCCGAACAGCTGGGTGAGGAGCTTGGCGTAGGGCGTCTCGCCGCATCCTGCACATGCTGCCGAGAACTCGAGGAGGGGCTGTTTGAACTGCGAGCCCTTGACCGAGTAGGGGTCGAACACGCTGCCCTTCTCGGCAAGCCCCAAGCCGTATTCCCACAACGTGCGGCTCTCGGCGGTGAACTTGGCAGGTTCCATGGAAAGCGCGTCTGACGGGCACACGTCAGCGCAACTGCCGCAACTCGTGCAGTCGAGGTGGCTCACCTGGAGGGTGTATCGCATGCCCTCAGGCAGGTTCTTGCCGCCCTTGAGCGTGACGGTCTCGAACCCGGCGGGGGCAGCTGCGGCTTCCTCCTCGCTCACCAGGTAGGGGCGGATCGCAGCATGGGGGCACACGAAGGCGCAGCGGTTGCACTGGATGCAGGCGTCGGCCCTCCACATGGGCGTCGTGACGGCGATGCCGCGCTTCTCGAAAGCGGTGAGACCCATGTCGATGACGCCGTCCTCGTAGCCCGCAAACGCGCTCACGGGAAGCTCATCGCCTTTCTGGGCGTTCACGGGGCGCAGGATGTTCGCGACCACAGCTGGCAGTCCCTCATCGCCATCAAGCTCGTCGAGCTCGGCGTTTGCCCAGCTTGCAGGGACAGCAACCTCCACACACCTCTGGGCGCCCTCCTCGATGGCGGCCACGTTGCTCGCCACCACGGCGTCGCCCTTGCGCGCATAGGACTTCCGTGCCGCGTCCTTCATATAGTCGAGGGCCTCCTCGACCGGCATGAGCCCTGAAATCTTGAAGAACGCCGCCTGCAGCACCGTGTTGATATGGCTGCCCAGACCCACGCGGTGAGCGATCTCGACCGCGTCGACGGTGAACAGACGGATGCCGTTGCTCGCGATGTAGCGTTTCATCGCTCCGGGCAGGTTGGTATCGAGCTCCTCGGCCGTCCAGCCCGTGTTCAAAAGGAACGTGCCGCCCGGCTTCACCTCCCGCACCATGTCGTACTGGCGCACATAGCTCTGATTGTGGCAAGCGACGAAGTCGGCGCGCTTCACATAATACGTGCTGCGGATGGGCTTTTTCGACAGGCGCAGGTGCGACTTGGTCACGCCGAAGGACTTCTTGGAGTCGTACTCGAAATACGCCTGCGCGAACAGGTCGGCGCAGTCGCCCAAGATGCGGATGGTGTTGTGGTTGGCGCCCACCGTGCCGTCGCCGCCTAAGCCCCAGAACTTGCAGCTGTAAGTGTCGACGTCCTTGAAGTCATCGAGCGGTTGCACGGGAAGCGACAGGTTGGTCACGTCATCGTTGATGCCGATGGTGAAGCCGCGCTTCGGTTCGGATGATGCAAGGTTCCTAAATACCGCGACGATTTGGGCAGTGTCGGTGTCCTTAGAGGAAAGCCCGTAGCGCCCGCCAATGACCGTCACCTTGCCCGCGTGCTCGCTGTTCGCGATAACGCTCGAGACGTCCAGGTAGAGCGGCTCGCCGGCTGAACCCATGCACTTGCAGCGGTCGAGCACCGCGATGCGCTCCACGCTTTCGGGCAAGGCGCCTAGGAAGTGCTTCGCCGAGAAGGGACGGTAGAGGTGCACCTGCAAGAAACCGTAGCGCGTGTTTTCGCCTGTAGCCTGGGCCTTCGCATTTAAATAGTCGCATGCCTCCTGCGCGGTGCCCGAGACGCTGCCCATCGCGACCACGACGTCGGTCGCATCAGGCGCGCCGTAGTAGTCGAACACGTGGTGCTCGCGGCCTGTCACGCCGGCAACCTGCGCCATGACGCCCTCGACCACGTCGGCCAGCTCGTCGTAGGCGGTGTTGTTCGCCTCGCGCACCTGGAAGTACACGTCGCCGTTCTGCACGGTGGCACGCAGCATAGGGTGCTCGGGGTTGAGAGCGCGCGCCCTGAAGCGCTCGAGCGCCTCGGTGTCCATGAGCGCGGTGAGCTCCTTGGTGTCGGGCATGTCGATGCGCGAGAGCTCGTGCGAGGTACGGAAACCGTCGAAGAAGTGCATGAACGGGACGCTGCCCTTCACGGCGGCGAGGTGCGCGACGGCCGCCATGTCGGCTGCTTCCTGAACGCTTCCCGAGCTGAGCTGCGCAAAGCCGGTGTCGCGGCATGCCATGACATCGGAGTGGTCACCGAAGATGCTCATGGCGTGCGTGCCCACCGTGCGGCTCGCCACGTGCAAGACGCCCGGCAGGCGCTCGCCGGCGATGCGGTAGAGCACGGGAACCATGAGCATGAGTCCCTGGCTCGAGGTGAAGCTCGTGCCCAGGCCTCCTGCCTGCAGCACGCCGTGGATGGCCCCGATGGCGCCCGCCTCGGACTGCATCTCGGTCAGCTGCACGCGCTGGCCGAACATGTTCAGGCGGCCCTGGGCGCTCCAGCGGTCGGTATGCTCGGCCATGGGCGAAGACGGCGTGATGGGGTAGATCGCCGCCACCTCGGTGAAGTCGTAGGCGACATGGGCCGCAGCCTCGTTGCCGTCAACGGTTACGTAGTTGCTCATCTTAAAGTCCCTCTCCCCGGCAATGGTGCCAAACGCAAGCGGGGGCGCGCATAACGGCCCCCGCAAAACGGTCGTTCTCGATACAGGTTACTTCTTCGTGAGGTCCTGAAGCCCCAGTTCCTGAACGGCGGCTTCCCTCATCTTGTACTTGAGGATCTTGCCCGCCGCGTTCATGGGGAAGGAGTCCACGAACCTGATGTAGCGAGGCACCTTATGGCGCGCGATGTTGCTCATCATGAACTCGCGGATCTCGTCTTCGGTCATGGACTCGCCCTCCATGAGGATGATGCAGGCCATGGCCTCCTCGCCGTACTTCTTGTCGGGCACGCCCACGACCTGGCAGTCGCTCACCTTGGGGTGCGTGATAACGAAGTCCTCGATTTCCTTGGGATAGATGTTCTCGCCGCCGCGGATGATCATGTCCTTCAGGCGGCCGGTGGCCACGAAGCAGCCGCGATCGTCGCGCATGAGCAGGTCGCCGGAATGCAGCCAGCCGTCCTCGTCCACCGTCTTGAAGGTGGCGTCGGGCATCTTGTAGTAGCCCTTCATGATGTTGTAGCCGCGCGAGCAGAATTCCCCAACCTCGCCGTTGGGCAGCTCTTCGCCGGTCTCAGGATCGATAATCTTGCACTGGACGTGCGGGAACGCGTAACCGACGGTCTCCGTACGCAGGTCGAGCGGGTCGGTCCAGGCGCTCATCGTGGAACCCGGGGCCGATTCGGTCTGACCGTAGACCGACACGATGCCGGTCATGTTCATCTCGTCGGGCTGAGCGGCGCGCTTCATGAGCTCGGGCGGGCAGCCGGCTCCGGCCATGATGCCCGTGCGCATGTGGCTGAAGTCGGTCTTCTTGTAGTCCTCGTGGTTGAACATCGCGATGAACATCGTGGGAACGCCGTTGAAGGCGGTGATCTTCTCCTGCGTGATGCAGTGCAGCGACGCCTTGGCGCTGAAGTAGGGCATCGGGCACAAGGTCGCGCCGTGCGTCATGGACGAGGTCATCGACAGGGTCATGCCGAAGCAGTGGAACATGGGCACGTGGATCATGAAGCGGTCTGCGGTGGACAGGCCCATGCGGTCGCCGATGCACTTGCCGTCGTTCACGACGTTGCGGTGCGTGAGCATAACGCCCTTGGGGAATCCTGTGGTGCCGGAGGTGTACTGCATGTTACAGACGTCGTCGGGACGAACATCGGCGGCCATGCGCTGGATTTTCTCCAACGGCACGAGCTCGGAGCGCTCCATGGCCTCATCGAAGGTGAGGCAGCCGGGCATCTTGAAGCCGACGGTCACGACGTTGCGCAGGAAGGGAAGCTTCTTGCAGTGCAGCTGCTCGCCGGGCTTGGCCTCGGCGATCTCGGGGCACAGCTCATTGATGATCTGGCGGTAGTTGGAATCCAGGGCGCTCTCGACCATGACGAGCGTGTGCGTGTCGGACTGACGCAGCAGGTACTCGGCCTCGTGGATCTTGTAGGCGGTGTTCACCGTGACGAGCACGGCGCCGATCTTGGTGGCCGCCCAGAAGGTGATGTACCAAGCAGGCACGTTGGTGGCCCAGATGGCGACCTTGCTGCCAGCCTTCACGCCCATGGAGACAAGCGCGCGGGCGAACTTGTCGACGTCGTCTCGGAACTCCTCGTAGGTGCGCGTGTAGTCGAGCGTCGTGTACTTAAAACAGTACTGATCGGGGAAGCATTCGACCATCTTGTCGAGCACTTGCGGGAAGGTCAAGTCGATGAGCTCGTCTTTCTTCCACACGTACTCGCCCGTGCCGTCGTGGTTGAGGTAGAGCGTGCGGCGCTTGCCGCGGGTGTCCTCGAAGCGCTCCATGTAGTTCACGAAGTGCGGGAAGATGACCTCCATGTCGGTGAGGTCGGGCATCCACGCGGGATCCCACTCCAGCGACACGTAGCCGTCGTAGTCGATGGAAGACAGCGCGCGCACTACCTCGTCGATAGGCAGCGTTCCCTCGCCGACCAGGTTGAAGCTGCCGTCGTCGTCGGAATCGCGCATGTGCACGTGCTTGATGTAGGCACCTAAGTTCTTGACCGTCTGTGCGGGGGTCTCGCCGCCTGTGCGGTAGACGTTGTGGACATCCCACAAGGTTCCCAAATAGTCGCTGGCGTAGCGGTCCATGATGCCCGCCATGCGCGTGGTGCTGGAGAAGATGCCGCTCGACTCGATCAGCAAGACGACGTCGCTGGCTTCCGCATAGGGCACAAGCTCCGCCAGTGCGGCATGGATAGCGTCCTCATCATCGTTTTGCGCCACGACGACGACCCGCTCGACACCGGCGGCGGCAGCGAGGTCGATAAGGTCTTTGGCGGCCTGGACCTGCTCCTTGCCCGCCGAGATGTCGACGGAGGAATCGAGCGCGGGGATGCACAGCCCCTTGTCGCGCAGCGCGCGGGCGGTTGCCTGGGTGCTGTAGCGCTCAAGCGGGCCGCCCTTGCCGGTGAAGACGGCGTTGATGATGGGGTTGTGAATCTCGATGCCGGAAAAATCCATCTCGAGCGCGGTGCTCACGAGCTCGTCCCAAGAGTGGTCGGCCCAACCGCGGGTGGAAAAGGAAAGCTTCATTAGTTCTGCTCCTCGTAAGCGATCTTGTTGAGCGCGTTGATGTAGGCGCGGATGCTGGACTCTACGATGTCGGTGGAGATGCCGCGACCGGAATAGACCTTGCCGTCAGCGATGAGCTTCACGATGGACTCGCCCATGGCCTCGCGGCCCTCGGTGACCGCCTGAATGCGGAAGTCATCGAGCTCGTAGTGCTTGCCCACGACCGACTCGATGGACTTAAAGGAGGAGTCGATGGGGCCATCGCCGAGGGAAACCGCCTCGATGACCTCGCCGTCCTTGCGCAGGGAGATGTGGGAGGTCGCCTTGAAGCTCAAACCGGCGTTGATGACATAGCCCTCGAGGATATAGGTGGGAGGTACCTGCAGGGCAGCGGATGCCACGATGGCGTCGAGCTCGGTCGCGCCCACGCGCTCCTTATTAGCAGCGATCTTCTTGAAAGCCTCGAACACCGCAGCGGCGTCCTCGTCGGAGAGGCTATAGCCCAGACGCTCGACATACTGCATGACGGTGTCCTGGTCGTCGCCGGCGGTGAGCACGACCCCCTCGACCGCTTCGGAAACCGAGCCGGTGAACTGGGCCGCTTTGGAGCGGTCCTCGCAGCACAGGCGTGCGACCTGGTTCATGGCGCGCTTGAGCTCGGTCACGCGGACGTGGCACTGGGCGTCCAGTGTGTCGGACTTCGCGGCGAGGATCCTTGCCACGTTGTCGAGCGCGACAACGCCCATTGGGTAGGACGTCGCCTTGACCAGGGAAGCGCCTGCCATGACGCCGGCAACGGCGCAGGCGTCCGCCATGTTGAGGTTATTGCAGCACGAAATACCCAGATCGATTCCGGCAAGTTGGGGAGCAGCCTTGAAGAGGTCGCCGATGAACTGGGCGAACTCCTCAGGCAGCATGGAGCCCGCGGCGTCGCACACGGTCACCGTCTTGGCGCCGGCGCGGGTGACGGCCTCGATAACCTTCGCCAGATAGGCAACGTCAGTGCGGGTGGCGTCGATGGCGACGAACTCGACGTCGTCGGTGAGCTTGGCGCACTTGGCAACGGCACGGGCGGCGTCGTCGATGAGCGCGTCTGCCTTCTTGCACTGGATGTATTCCATGGTGGAAGGACTCACTGCAGCCTCGACCTGCAGGCGGACGCGCTGCGCGCCCTTCGCGGCGCTCCAAACCGCCTCGATACTCTCATCGTCCATCTTCACCGGAACGGCGAGCGTGCTGTTCTTCACCAGGGAGGCGATCGACTTGATTCGCAGGCTGTCCACCTTTGAGGACTCGATACCCTCGACCTCGATGGCGGCGACGCCGATACGGTCGAGTATCTTCACGATTTCAAGCTTTTCCTTGAAGGATAGGGAAAGCGCCTTCGAGGCAGCTGCTTCCCTCATCGTGATGTCACTGACGCGTATGTCTCTCATGTACGACTCCTGACTTATACCAATCGTTCCCTAGGAAGTGCCTGCGGCAATCCCAACCGAAGCGCTCGCGGCCACTCAAACACCTACCTTAGCGCTAAAGTTTGCATTCTCGCACCTCATGCGCAAGCAAGCGATAAAAACTGCCAATTTTAGCGGTAAACGCCGATTCGCTTCTGCGTTTCTGCAGAACTCGACCTCAACCTCATCCTGCTCGAAAAGGACGCGCTCGCAGTTTGCGCCGTCACACGCCGAGTCGAATCGCTGCTACGATATCCTTGAGCAGCTCAGGAGGTTCACGTAAAGGCGAGGAAGTTAAGCGGCATTTCGCAAGGCGAGAAGCTCAGGGGGGGAGCTCTTCAAGGTAAGGAGGCAAGATGAAAAAGCTCATGACTGAAGAAAGCGAGGGGGTAACCGATGATGCTTGAAACCGAGAGATTGCTCTTGCGCCCTTGGAGGGAATCCGATGCCGAAGATCTCTACCGCTATGCCAGCGACCCAGAGGTTGGTCCTATCGCGGGGTGGCCCGTTCATACGAGCGTCGAGAACAGCCGAGAGATCATCCGCGATGTCTTTTCCGCCGAGGAGACGTACGCGGTGTGTCTAAAAGAGGACAGGCGGGCCATCGGAAGCATCGGCCTCATTCCGCCTGAGCAGACCCAGGTCGCCGCGCCGCCTACGGAGATGGAGATAGGTTTTTGGATCGGCGTCCCGTTCTGGGGCCGCGGCTGCATCCCGGAGGCAGTTCGCGAAATTCAACGGCATGCTTTCGAGGACCTTGGCTGCACGGCACTTTGGTGCGGCTACTACGACGGCAACGGGAAGTCAAAGCGCGTCCAGGAGAAGTGCGGGTTCACCTTCCATCATACCGAGGAAGGCGTCGATTGCCCGCTGGTCGGCGATGTGCGCACCGAACACTTCACGTATCTGAGTCGGGAGAAATGGAGTCTCCTATAGGTTCTTAACGTTCTTCAGGGGCATCGGGGTGCTCGCGCCACGGCTTGGCCAGTAGGTCTTCTAATGTCCCTCTTTTGAGACATGGGGTTGCCGAGCTCGTTGGTATTATTTTGCATGTAAAGACCAGCCTAGCTGGGGTCGACCAACGGAAGGAGCCGACATGGGATTCATGGACAACGTCATGGGCAGCTTTAACGACGAGGCTGGGAAAATCAACACCGGAACAGGCCAATATCGCGTTATGCAGGTCGTCCTGAGGGAGAAGTTCGTCGGTAAGGGATCGAAGAACTTCGCCGAAATCGAGGAGCTTTGCAACCAGCAGTACGCCGAAGGCTACCGCCTTCACACGTTCGCGCAGTCGACGGCGGGATCCACCGGCATCGGCGGCGGCGATCGAACCGTGTGCAACCTCGTGTTCGAGCGCATGAACTAGCACAGGCGCGCAGGGAAGCTTCGCGTCCCGCACACACAACAGCTTGCGCCCCTGAGCGTTCTCGCACGCTCGGGGGCGCATCTTGTTTGCAGCTCGAACCGTCGCGGCGCGTGGACTTGCAAGCGCAGGCATGATATAGTTCGCCCATGTCGTTAGGCGAAAAGGAGCGTCGAGGCAGTGCATTTCCCCTGCATAGCAACAGGAAAGGCCCAAACGCCTGCCTCCGTGACCCTCTATTCCCATGGAAAAAGGGGGGAATCGCGCCATCTTCGCGCGGGCCTTCGAGCGACACGATATATTTCACTTGGCGATAAGCGCGCAGGGCGAAAAGCTCTGTGCGCTTTTGCGTTTTAGAAGACGAGAGCGGTTACGCGAAAGGAAAGCACATGGACAGGGAACTTCTGAGCGTTGCAGGTGGAACCAAGCCAGCCGACGTGGTCATCACGGGCGGTCGCATCGTCAACGTCTACACGGGCGAGATCTACGACGGCGGCGTAGCGATTAGCAACCAAACCATCGCGGCGGTCGGCGACGTCGACTACTGCATCGGCGAGGGCACGCGCACGATCGACGCCGAGGGCGCCTTCATCACCCCGGGCTTCATCGACGGGCATATCCATCCGGAAAGCTCCGACCTGGCCATCCGTCCCTTCGCGGAAGCTGTGCTCAAGCATGGCACCACCTCCATCATGACCGACTTTCACGAAGTCGGCGTAGTGTCTGGTCTTCCCGGCATCGAGGCCGTGCTTGAAGAAAACGAGATCACCGACCTCAATCTGTACTTCGTCGTGCCGTCGCACGTGCCCTTCTCGCCTGCGCTCGAGACGAGCGGCGGTAAGTTCAACCCCGAAATCATCCGCGAAGCGCTGAAGCGACCCGACGCTGTGGGAATCTCCGAATGTGTCGGTCCCTACGTTCTCGCCGAGCTGCCTGACCTGCTCGAATCGCTCGACGACGTCGCCTCGATGAAGGGCATGACCGCGCAGGGGCACCTCGTCGAGATGAAGGGCAAGGACCTCAACAAATGCGTCGCCGCCGGCATCTCCACCTGCCACGAGGGGCTTTCCGCCGACGACATCATGGACCGCGCACGCGCGGGTGTCCACGCGATGCTGCGCGAGTCCTCCGCCGCTCGCACCCTCTCCGACCAGCTGAAATGCATCGTCGGCAAGGACATCGACACCTCCATGATGAGCATCGTCACCGATGACCTGCATTGCTGCGACTTGGCCTCGACGGGGCATCTAGACCATCACCTGAAGCTCGCCCTCGAAGCCGGCGTGCCGTTCGCGAAGGCCATCCAGATGGTCACTATCAACGCCGCACGCGCCTTCGAGCTCACCGATATCGGGGCGCTCGCACCTGGAAAGCGCGCCGACGTGAACATCGTCTCGGGCGACACCGCCGAGGACTTCCAGGTCGTAAGCGTCTTCTCGCGCGGCAAGCAAGTCGTCGACCACGGCGAGCTGCTCGTCCACTACGAGCCCGCCACTCATGACCCCTGCCTGCTCAACACCACGAAGCTCTTGAACCCCATCACGCCCGACAGCTTCAAGATCGCTGCCCCCGAAGGCGCCAAGCGCGTGAAAGTGACCTGCATGGACACGCTCCCGTGGATCCCCGTCACGCAGCCGCGCGAGGTTGAGCTTGAGTGCAAGGACGGCTACGTGGCCTGCGACGTTTCCCAAGACGTCCTCTACATCGCACAGGTCGAGCGCTACGGCATAAACGGCAACGTCGGCCGCGCGTTCATGGGCGGATTCCACATGACGAGCGGCGCCATCGCCTCCTCGGTCGGGCATGACAACCACAACGTGATTGTCATGGGCACGAACTTCGAGGACATGGCAGTCGCTGTGAACCACATAATCGAGATCGGCGGCGGGCAGTGCCTGGTTGACGGCGGGGAAGTCATCGAGTGCGTGGAATACCCCATCTGCGGCCTGCTCTCCGATCTCTCTTGCGAGGAGCTCGCCGCGCGGAAGAGCGCCCTCAACGCCGCCTGCGCCGAGCGCGGCTGCATCATCTCCATCCCGTTCATGTTCCTCTCCTTCATCTGCCTCGCGGCGCTGCCCGCGTACGCCATCACCGACCACGGCTTCATCAACGTGATGACGCTGCAGATCGAAGACCCCATCAAGGGCGTCGTGGAATAGGACGCGCGATGGAAAAAGCAACGCAACCGAGGGCGTTTTACGGGTCGTTTTTCCATACGCCCGAATACGGCAGCTTCGAGTACCTGGAGCGCGCCCTCATAGAAGTAGGGGAAGACGGCGCGATCGAACGCGTCATCGCACATGACGACCCCAACCAAGCCGCGGCGCTTGCGAAGGTCCGCGAGGCTGGCACGCTCTACGAGCTGGGGGAGGGTAGATTCGGGCTGCCAGGCTTCGTGGACATCCACATCCACTCGCCCCAGTGGCCGCAGGCGGCGCTCGCGCTCGACGAGCCGCTCTACCGGTGGCTCGATGAGCGCACCTTCCCTCTGGAATCGAAGTTCGCGGACGTTGATTTCGCGAAGAAAGTGTACTCCGACCTTGTCGATCAGCTTCTTGCGCGAGGTTCGACCACGGCGGTGTACCTCGGCAGCGCCCACCTGGAGGCAACGGTGGCGCTTGCCGAAATCTGCGCCGAGCGAGGCCAGCGCACACTCGTGGGCAAGACGGTGATGGACGACCCTAAAGCGAACCCGGATTACTATCGCGATGCCTCGCCCGAGCAGGCGGTGCGCGACACCGAAACCCTCATCCGCGAGGTGGAGGCCATCGGGCGGAAAAGCCGCGCGGGCGCCTGGCCTGTCATCACGCCGCGCTTCATCCCCAGCTGCACCGACGAGGTGCTGCGCGGCTTAGGCAATCTGGCCGAAAGCACAGGTGCCTACGTGCAGACGCACTGCAACGAAGGCCAATGGGAACACGACGTCGTGCTCGAGCGCTTCGGCAAGACCGACCCGTACGCCCTGCGCGATTTCGGCCTGCTGCGCGAGCACTCCATCATGGCGCACTGCCCCTACCTCACCGAGGAGGAGGGCGAGATGTTCGCCGAGCTGGGCGTCGCCGTCGCCCATTGCCCGACGGCAAACTCGTACTTCTCGAGCGCCGTGGCCCCCGTACAGCGCTTCCGCTCGCAGGGGATCCACGTGGGGCTCGGCACCGACATATCGGGCGGCTACAGCCCGAGCATGTACGAGAACATCCGCCAGGCGGTCCTCGTGTCGCGCCTGCTCGAGACGGGTGTGAACGCGCAGCTCCCGCCCGAGGAGCGCGGCGGGCTCGGCGAGGGCACGCGGCTGTCCCTCGTGGAGTCGTTCTGGCTGGCCACCGCAGGCGGCGCCGAGGCGCTCGGCTTGCCGCTTGCGACCTTCGAGCCGGGGCGCGCCTTCGACCTGCAGGTCATCGACGTGAAGCGGCCCGATAGCGACCTTACGGGCTTCGGCGTGTTCGACGAGCCGATCGATCGGCTTGCCCGCATCCTCTACCTGTCCACGCCCGACAACGTACGCCAAGTGTTCTCGCAGGGCGTCCTCGTGTGCGACAAGGACGCGAGGTAGGGCGCACGTCCCGGCCTTTTGCGCACGGCCTGTGGTATCATAAATCGAACTGACTGCATACACGCCGCCGCGAGTTTCGCGGCGGCGCTTTTGAGTGAGAAAGAAGCTTCCATGTCGCTTTCCATCGGAATCGTCGGCCTGCCGAACGTCGGCAAGTCCACGCTGTTCACCGCGCTCACGAACAAGGGCGGGCTTGCCGCGAACTATCCCTTCGCCACCATCGAGCCCAACGTGGGCATCGTCCCCGTGCCCGACGCGCGCCTCGACGCGCTTGCGGCGATCGACCATCCGGCCAAGATCGTTCCCGCGACGGTAGAGTTCGTCGACATCGCAGGCCTGGTAGAGGGCGCGAGCAAGGGTGAGGGCCTGGGCAACCAGTTCCTCGCGAACATCCGCGAGACCGACGCGATCTGCGAGGTTGTGCGTTTCTTCAGCGACCCCGACGTCGTACACGTGAACGGCAAGGTCAACCCGACCTCCGACGTGGAGACGATCAAGACCGAGCTCATCCTGGCCGACATCGGCACGCTCGACAAGGCCATCCCGCGCCTGGAGAAAGAGGCCAAACGCGACAAAGCAGGCGCGAAGAAGCTCGAGGTCGCCAAGAAGGTGCTCGAGGGCTTGAACGAGGGCCATCGCGCCCGCACGCTCGGCTTGGACGAGGACGAGCAGGCGGCAATCTACGACCTGCATCTGCTCACCATGAAGCCGATCCTCTACATCGCGAACGTCGACGAGGACGCGCTCGACGTCGATTTGGCCGAAATTGACGGGTGCGCGCCGGTGCCCATCTCGGCGAAGGTGGAAGCCGACTTGGCCGAGCTCGATCCCGAGGAAGCGAAGGAATACCTCGAGGCCATGGGGCTTTCCGAGTCGGGCTTGGCACGCCTGGTCCGCGAGGCGTACAAGCTGCTCGGACTGCAGAGCTATTTCACGAGCGGCGAGACCGAGACGCGCGCATGGACCATCCCCATCGGGGCTAAGGCCCCGCAGGCGGCGGGCGTCATCCACTCGGATTTCGAGCGCGGCTTCATCAAGGCGGAGACCGCTAGCTTTACCGACTACGTGGACCTCGGCGGAGAGGTGGGGTGCCGCAACGCCGGCAAGCTTCGCCAGGAAGGCAAGGAATACGTGGTGCAAGACGGCGACGTCATGCACTTCAAGTTCAACGTGTAACGAGAAAGGGGCGCGAGAGCGCCCCTGTTTTTTGCTAGCCGATCGCCTGTGCCCATCGGTAGGGAAGCGCGCGACACGCCTGAAGGCTCTTGGCAATGTCCCCATTTCGCAAGGGGAGAGATCATCGCGTGAAGTGCTGTCTGCACCACCCGCGCATTCCGAAGCTACACGCGCGGAATCTCGAGCATCTTCTGCTTGAGCTCGGCTTCCATCTCGCGCATCGCTGCCTCGGCCTCGGCGCGCTTCTGGCGGCCTTCCGCCTGGATCTGCATGACCTCGTCGAAGGTCTTGATGAGCGTCTCGTTGGTGTTCTTGAGCGTCTCGATGTCGACGATGCCGCGCTCGGACTCGCGGGCAATCTCGACGGTCGAGGTATGCAGCATCTCCGCGTTCTTCTTGAGCAGGTCGTTCGTCATGTTCGTGACAGCGCTCTGCGCACGAGCGGCCTCGGCCTCGTTCGCGATGCCGAGCGCAAGCACCATCTGGCTTTTCCACAGGGGGATGGTGTTCACGATGGTGGTCTGGATTTTCTCGACGAGCGTGATCTCGTTGTTCTGCACGAGACGGATCTGCGGCGCCGTCTGCATGGCGATGGTGCGGGTGAGGTCCAAATCGCCAAGCTTCTTCTCGAAGCGTGTGCACATGGCCTCGAGGTCCTGCGCAGCCTGGGCGTCCTCGGCGCGACCGGTGGCGCGGGCATGCTCGACAAGCTCGACGAGCTCGCCCTCGCGAACCTGCGCGAGCTTCTTTTTGCCTGCGAGCAAATACATCGTGAGCTCTTTGAAGTACGTGAGGTTCAGCTCGTACATCTTGTCGAGCGTCGCAGCATCCTTCACGAGCGTCATCTGGTGGTCTTTCAGCTGGTCGACGATCTTGTTCACGTTCGCCTCTGCCTTGTCGTAGCGCGTGCGAAGCGACTGCACCTTGTCGACGCCGCGCTTGAAGAAGCCGAACAGCCCCTTCTCCTCGGTGGCGTTGAACCCGCGCAGCTCGTTGACGACGCCGGTGATGAGGTCGCCCACCTCACCTAAATCGTTCGTGCGCACCCGTTCGAGCGCCGACTCGGAGAAATCGGCCATCTTCTTCTGCGCGCCGGCGCCGTACTGCATGATAGCGGCCGAGTCACGCACATTGATTTGCTCGGAGAACGATTCAACCATCTTCTTCTCGTCATCGGAGAGCATGGAGTCGTCGAGGGCGAGGTCGCCTTCGCTTTTCGCCAGCTCCTCCACCGGCTTGGCGGAAAGAACAGGAGCGGGCGCATCGTCGAGCTCGGGAGTAAGCGTAAGCGTGAGCTCGGGCGTTGCCTTCGATTCGGTGCTGTTTTCCATGACGATACCTTTCTTCGGTTCCTTACGGGCGCATGCTCGCCCGTTTTCGGTAGAGGTTTGGCTATCGGGCCTTGTCAAACGGGCTTTCGGTAAGGCCCTCCTGCGCGAGCACGGTGCGGAGCACCGTGATGTCGGACGACACATCGGTCGCCACGTCGCGGAAGAGCGAGTCGAGCAGCTTCTCAAACGCGACGCTCAAGCTATCGAGCGCTTTCTCTATCTCGCGCTTCGAGTCGACGATGTTGTCGCTTTGGATGGGCTGGGAATCAAGCTCGCGGTAGGTCTCGAGCAGCTTCACCGTGGTGGGCAGGTAGTAGTCGAGAAGCCTGTCCAGATCATCGATGAGCTCGGGATTCTCGGCAGCGGCGTCAAGGATGGCCGAGACCACGTGCTCGATCCGGTCGAGCGTGCGCGAAATCTCTTCATCGGGAATAGCATCGTTGCCTTCGCGGATAAGCGCGATAAACGCCTTTCCGCGGTCTAAGAGCTGCTGCTGCTCGGCGGTGAGCGAGGCGCTTTCCTTTGAGCTGGCGGATTGCACGAGCGCCTGCTGGCGTTCGGCACGGCGCGCCTCGGCAAGCTCGCGCTCGTGGCTCTCGCTGGCTTCGGAGGTCATAAGGAGCAGGCCCGAGGTTTCGTCGAGCGTCGCCTGCTTGAACATGCCCTTCGCAAGCATCTTCCTCACGTTCTTCTGCACGTCCGCGACGCTCTCGGAGCCCCTTTGCGCAAGCTCTTTCACGCTGCACGATTCGCGCAGGCCGATAACGTTGCGATAACGTTCGAAGACACCCGCGAGACGGATCTTTCGAGTACCTGCGAACACGAGCGCTCCGCCGAACAGCGCACCTGCAGCAATGAAGGGGGCAGCGACTGAGAGCTTGACGAGGAGCATGATCAACCCTATGGCGACAAGCGGGATTCCCACGGCAACGCCTGCGACCACAAGCGCTATGCCGCCGCCACGCTGGGTCGTGGCGCTCGCATAGCGCAGTTTCATGAGCTCCTCTTTGCGCTTGCGCTCCTGAATGAGCGCGTATTGCTCCTGACCTCGGCGGATGCCGTCAGAGGCCTGCGCAATCCCGCGGCCGATGCTCTCAGCGGCGGCACCGGCAACGCGCTCGATGGTCGACTGGAGGTCGCTGAAATCGCGCGATTTCACGGCGTTTTGCGCAGCGTTTGCAACTTGATCGGCCATGTTATCTGAAGAAGCCATCGGGCTGCCTTTCCGGGAATCAATCTATCGCCTCGATTGTAACCGAACGCACGTGCTGAAAGCAGCCAAAGGGCACGCCGTAAACCCTTTTTTACCAAGTCGTAGGAAACGAAACGACGAGCGCGCCCAAATGCGAGCGCAATATTCAACAAATGGGGTGCAATTCGGCCAAAGCGCACGATACAATAGGTGAAACCTCAAGCAGCCGCTCTCTTAAGGAGAATCCCATGGCCTACGTTTTCACCCACGCAACCGTCCTCGACGGCACCGCCGACATGGAGCCGCGCCCTAACACCACCGTTGTCGTGGACGACGAGGGTCGCATCGCGGCGATCGGTGCGGCGGAAGAAATCGTGCCGCCTGCGAACGCTCAGGAGATAGACCTTAAGGGAGCTTACCTTGTGCCCGGCCTTGTGAACCTGCACGTGCACCTTTGCGGCTCGGGCAAGCCGACGAGCGCAGGCGCGGCGGGCGGCCTCATCGACAAGGTGGTGGGAAATCCGATTGGCATGTGGTACCTGCGACGCATCATCAAAAAGCATGCGCAGCAGCAGCTCGCGAGTGGCGTGACCACCGTGCGCTCGGTGGGCGACCCGGGCTTTGCCGACGTAGACGTGCGCGACGCGATCAACGCCGGAAAGTACCAGGGGCCGCGCCTGCTCACCTCAGGCGTCGGCGTCACGGTACCGAACGGCCACGGCGCGGGGCTGTTCGCCCACATCGCTAAGACCCCCGAACAGGCGCGCGAGATCGTCCGCGACTGCTTCGCGCGCAAATGCGACCTCGTGAAGCTGTTCATCACCGGAGGCGTCTTCGATGCGGAGAAGGAAGGCGAGCCGGGCGTTTTGCGCATGTCGCCCGAAATCGCTGCGGCGGCGGTCAACGAAGCGCACAAGCTCGGCATGGCGACCGCAGCCCACATCGAGAGCGCAGAAGGCGTGCGCGTGGGGCTTGAAGCGGGCGTCGACACCATCGAGCACGGCGCGGACCTCACACCCGAGCTCATCGCGCTGTTCAAGGAAAACGGCGTCGGTAGGAAGTCCTCGCTCACCTGCACGGTCTCGCCCGCGCTTCCCTTCGTCGAGCTCGACCCCGAAAAGACCCACTCGACCGAGATCCAGAAGGCCAACGGCAACATCGTCTACAAGGGCATCGTCCACGCAGCGCAGGCGGCACTCGAAGCGGGCATTCCCGTGGGCCTCGGCACGGATTCCGCATGTCCCTACGTCACGCACTATGACATGTGGCGCGAGGTCGTGTACTTCGAGCGCATCGTCGGGGCGCCGCGCAAACTCGCGCTCCACACCGCCACGCTCGGCAATGCGCGCATCTTAGGGCTTGGCGACGAGACGGGATCGATCGAGGTGGGGAAAGCGGCCGACCTCATTGTGCTCGACGAGAACCCGCTCGAGAACTTGGAGGCGTTGCGCCGGGTTAAGATGGTCATGGCGCGCGGCAAGCTTGTCTCGGGGCTTTCCGTGAAACATCTGCCCGAGCTCGACCGCGAGCTCGATGCGTTCCTGCCGCGCTAAGGCGCAACGGCCAAGACAAACCAGGCGGCAAGGAGAGACGCGCCTTGCCGCTGAGCTTAAACCAAACGCCCGCCCCATCTTCGACCCGGCGAGTTTACCGAGCACCCGCTACACCCCGTAAACAAAACACACGCGGGCGGCGAGATACCTGCTATCATGCCCAAAGGCTCCCTTCGTGGGGCTTTTCTTGATGGACTTCGTTTACGGGAAGGTGGGTTCATGAGACGGCTTGTTAACTTTGCGATCGCGGTGTGCCTTGCGTGCTGCGCGTTGCCCCTCGTCTCATGCAAGGCACCCGCCCTTTCCGATTGCGACCTGCAGCTTTTCCAAAACGCCTCGGGAGCAGGCGATACGCGCGACATCGTCTCGGGCGTGGTGAGTCTGGGCGGCGTGTACCGACAAGGGGACATTGCAGGGCGCGTAATCTGCCTCAACATCGGCATGAGCGAGACGAGCCCCTGCGATTCAATTTCGATCGAGTCGCTCACCGACGGCGTCCGTGTGGGGAAATCGAGCGGCTCCTGGGAAGACACCGCCAATTACCAGCTTGGCGAAATCGCGAGCGGAGGATACGTTTATTTCGCCGTGCCCGTCGAGCAGGGCGCCGACGAGACGGCTGACGTGGCGGCGTATCGCGCGTTCGGCGGCGTCGAGTTCCGCGTCACGTTCCACAACGGAGAAGACCAGGTAAGCCGCACGTACCGCATCGTGCCGACCGATAGCTATCTCGCCTGGGTGAAAGACCCGAAGGGCAACACCTTCGACGGCGCACGCTTCGAAGTGACGCGGACGGGGGAGTAGGCCGTGGACGAGGATACCGGCCGCACCCCGCCAAGCGCCCCCGACGCCTTGCCGGCGCCGGCGCTCGATGACGCCCGCCGCGCGCTGAGGGATTGCTTCGGCTACGAGGACTTCAGGCTGGGGCAGAAAAGCGTGATCGAGGCTATTCTCGCCGGGCGCGATGCGCTCGCCGTCATGCCGACGGGCGCAGGAAAGTCGCTGTGCTACCAAATCCCCAGCATCGTCTTGCCCGGGGTCGCGATCGTCGTCTCGCCGCTCGTGTCGCTTATGGGCGACCAGGTCCGCGCGCTCGTGCAGGCAGGAGTGCACGCGGCGTACCTCAACTCGACGCTGTCGCCTGCGGCCCAGGGCCGCGTGATCGAGCGCGCGCGAGCAGGCGAGTTCGACATCGTATATGTAGCACCCGAACGGCTCGAAGATGCGCGCTTCGTCGATTTTGCGAGCCACGCACGCATAGCGCTCATCGCCGTCGACGAGGCCCATTGCGTGTCGCAGTGGGGCCAAGACTTCCGCCCTTCGTATCTGCAAATCGGCGCCTTCATCGCGAAGCTGTCCGCACGCCCCGCCGTCTGCGCGCTCACAGCGACGGCCACCGAGCGCGTTCGCGACGACATCGTGCGCCTGCTCGGGCTGTCCGACCCCTACCGTATCGTCACCGGGTTCGACCGTCCGAACCTGCACTTCGCCGTCGAGCGCGCGGAGCCCAAGCGCAAGATCGCCCGGATCGCGGCATACGCCTTGGAGCACACAGAGGATTCGGGCATCGTGTACTGCTCGACCCGGAAGGACACCGAGGCCGTGTGCGATGCACTCGTGTCGGCAGGCGTGCGCGCAACGCGCTACCATGCCGGGCTCCCCGCTGCCGAGCGCGCGGCAAACCAGCAGGCGTTCATCTGCGACGATGCGCCCGTCATGGTCGCGACGAACGCATTTGGCATGGGCATCGACAAGTCGAACGTGCGCTACGTGCTCCATCACAATATGCCCGCCTCGATCGAGGCGTATTACCAGGAAGCCGGCCGCGCGGGACGCGACGGTCTGCCCTCGGAGTGCCTGCTCTTCTGGAGCGAAAAGGACCTTTCCACCTGCCGCTTCTTCATCGAGCAGGAATCGGCCAACGAGGAGCTTTCGCCAGAAGAGGCCGAGGCCGTGCGCCAGACGCGCCGGCGCATGCTCGCGGCGATGGAGGGCTACTGCATGACCTGCGGCTGCCTGCGCGAGTACCTGCTTCGCTACTTCGGGGAAGAAGTTGCGGCGGGCGGCCCTGCGAAGTGCGGGAACTGCGGCAACTGCGAAGGCGGCTTCGAGCGCATCGACGTGACGGGCGAGGCGCGCGCGGTCATGCGCTGCGTGCAGGAGCTTCGCGGCGAATGGGGCAAGGGGATGGTAGCCGACGTGCTGCGCGGCTCAAAAAGCGAGAAGGTATTATCGTTCGGGCTCGATCGCGCGAACGCCTACGGCGCGCTTTCCCACGCATCCGCAGCGCATGTGAAAGACGTGATAGAGCTCCTGGTCGCAGGCAGGTACCTCGACGTCTCGGAGGGGAAGTTCCCCAAGGTGGGGTTCGGCCCGAACTTTCGCGTGGCGGCGACGCCCGAGTTTTTCCTCTTCATGAAGCGCACGGCACGAAAGAGCGGGCGGGCTGGCGCAGGCGGCGGGCACGCGTTCGGCTCGAGCGGCACGAGGAGTGCAAGCGCTGCGGCAGACGGCGCGCCCGGCGAACTGTTCGAACGCCTGCGCGTGCTGCGCAAGCAACTTGCAAGCGAGCAGGGAATCGCTCCCTACATGGTCTTCTCCGACGCGACGCTTCGCGACATGTGCGCCCGCCTTCCACAGACCGAGGATGAGTTCCTCGAGGTGAACGGCGTCGGGCAGACGAAGCTTCTGCGCTACGGGGAGGCGTTCCTCGCCGAGATCGCCGCCTTCGAGAACCGTTAGGCCGCAAGCCCTCTCGGCATTCACCGCATTCGAAAAGTGAAGGGTCTGTGACGAAATATTCCCATGCATTGACTCCTGAGCGAATTGGACGATGATAGATGCCGCCGACGGGCCAAAGGGGCGCGTCGAACGGAGGCATCGATTGGTGCCACTTCAAAGGAGATACGTTGACCAGCACGAACATGCATACCATTCGAATTATGAGCCTGATTATCTAGGGCTCGGGTTGCTTGTTTGTCAGCTGCCCGAACCCAAATCGGGCAGCTGATGGTGCATTGAAGCCGGAGGCTGTTTGAGAAAACGCCTCCGGTTTTTTATTTACTCCGCAGATGCTTATCATTCGCACCCTTGCGATTTTTCACCGCCGCTTTCCCAAACAGCCGCCCGCTTTCAAGCAATTTGCGTATCAAGGACATGCGAGAGAAAGCGAGCGAGCAGATCATGTCAAGCACGGCAACGGCGAGCGCTCTGCCCTTCGGGGCAAAGCCTCAGGAGAAAAAGAAGAACTCGACGGCGGAGGTCGTCGCGGCGTCGATGGTCGGCACCGCGATCGAGTTCTACGACAACTACTGCTATTCCATTGCGGCGGCGAGCTATTTCGGCCTCATCTTCTTCACCGACGTCGCGAAATCGAACCCCGTCTTGGCGACGCTGCTCGCCTTCGTCACCTTCGCTGTGTCGTTTCTGGCGCGTCCGTTCGGCTCGCTTTTGTTCGGGCACTTCGGCGACAAGCTCGGACGCAAGAAAACCCTGGTCGCAGCACTTATGATGATGGGCATCGCAACATTTGTCGTCGGCCTTTTGCCAGGGTATGACGTCCTTGGCCCCGCATCAGTCGTCCTTTTGTGCGCCTGCCGCGCGTTCCAGGGCGTTGGACTTGCCGGCGAGTGGTCGGGCGCGGCGCTCGTGGCGACGGAGAACGCGCCGAAGAGCAAGCGCGCGCTCTACGGCAGCTTCCCGAACCTTGGCGCGCCGATCGGGTTCTTCTGCGCTTACGGCGTGAACCTCGTGCTCGACACCGTGCTCACGACCGACCAGATGGTCGCGTTCGGCTGGCGCATCCCGTTTTTGCTTTCCATCTTCCTCGTCGTCGTCGGCCTCGTCGTGCGCCTGCGCATGGCCGAGACGCCCGTCTTCCAGAAGGCGGCCGCCGAGGACCGCGTCTCGAAGACCCCGCTGCTCGACCTTCGCCACCATTGGAAGCGCGTCGTTTTGGGCACCTGCGCGGTGAGCATCACCTACACGCTGTTCTACCTGCTCGGCACCTGGTCGCTTTCTTACGGCGTCTCCACGCTCGGCTTCTCTCAGCCGCAGTACCTCGGCTTCGAGCTTATCGCCGTGTTCTTCTTCGCCGCGTTCATCGTGGTGGGATGCCTTTGCGCCGACCGCCGCGGCCGCAAGCCGGTACTCGTGGTCGCGACCGCAGCAACGCTTGTGTTCGGCCTGGTGAGCCCGCTGCTTCTCGGAAGCGGCACCGTTGCGGGCGTCATGGCGTTTCTCTGCGTCGGCTTCGTGTGCATGGGCGCGGTGTTCGGCCCGTGCGGGTCGTATCTGCCCGAGCTGTTCCCCGCGAACGTGCGCTACTCGGGCGCCGGCCTTTCCTACAACCTCGCCGCGATCGTGGGCGGCGCGTTCGCCCCGACCATCGCAAGCGCACTCGTCATGAACTTCGGCCTGGGCGCCGTGGGCCTCTACCTCGCCAGCATGGCAGTGGTCTCGCTCGTCGCGCTCGCATTCTTCAAGGAAAGCCGTGACATGGATTACGAACGCTAGGGAGCTTTTCGGAAGGCACCGCTCGTCGCTTTCCCGCAAGTCGACGCGCTCGCCGGAAAGCGACGAGCGCGCTGGCGCTCGGAGGGCGGCCCTCAAGCCAGCAGACCGACCTCCGAGCGCCGCGGCTGTTAAGAACGGGTGACTTCGCGTTCTTGCCAGCCGCAACGGGCCCGTCCTTTGCTATCATTTCGGAGATATGCACGAAAGGACGCTTTCATGACCCAACATCTTACCGAACGCGACGTGCGCGATATCGCCACTTACGCGCGCATCGGGCTCACCGACGATGAGCTTGTCCAGATGACAACCGACCTGAACAGCATCATCGACACCTTGAAGCCCATCACCGAATTCGACCTCGATGGCGTTACGCCCACCTTCCACCCAATCGGAAGCCTCTCGAACGTCATGCGCGAAGACACCGAGCGTGAAAGCTTCACGCAGGAAGTTGCGCTTGAGAACGCACCCAAGCAGCAGGACGGCAGCTTCCTCATCCCGTCCATCTTAGGCGAAGGGGGCGATCGCTAATGGCATTCTCCACCGACATGGGCATCGCCCAAATCCAGGCCGGCCTGCGCGCGGGCAACTTCACGGCGCGCGAGGTTGCGCAGGAGTCGCTTGCGCACGTGAAGGCCGCTGACGAGAAGGTCCACGCGTTCCTCGAGCTCACCGAGGAGGCCGCATACGCCGCAGCCGACCGCGTCGACGCCGCAATCGCCGCGGGCTCCTTCGACGAGCTTGGGCCTCTCGCCGGCATTCCGTGTGCCTTCAAGGACAACATGAACCAGGAAGGCACGCACACCACCTGCGCCTCCCACATGCTGGAAAACTACGTGTCCCCCTATACGGCCACGTGCGTGCAGCGCGCGATCGACGCGGGATGCATCCCCTTGGGCAAGCTCAACATGGACGAGTTCGCCTTTGGCAGCTCCACCGAGTCCTCGGCGTTCGGCCCCACGCACAACCCCTGGGACCTCGACCGCGTGCCGGGCGGCTCCTCAGGCGGCTCTGCCGCAGCGGTCGCCGCAGGGCTAACCTGCGTCGCACTCGGCTCCGACACGGGCGGGTCGATCCGCCAGCCCGCGAGCTTCTGCGGCATCGTCGGCGTGAAGCCCACCTACGGCATGGTCTCGCGCTACGGCGTGGTGGCCTTCGGCAGCTCGCTCGACCAGGTGGGGCCCTTCGCGCGCAGCGTGGAGGACGCGGCGGCGGTCATGGACGCCATCTGCGGCCACGACGAGCTTGACTGCACATCGCAGCAGGTGAAAGCCGATTTCCGCGCCGCCTGCAAGCAAGATGTCGCCGGCATGCGCATAGGCATCGTGAAGGAGTTCATGGAAGCGGACGGCCTTACGGCGGAGGTCCGCGAGCGCACCCTAGAAGCGGCCGCCAAGCTTGAAGCCGCCGGCGCCGAGCTCGTCGAGGTCGAGCTTCCGCACGTCGACGCGGCGATCAGCGCCTATTACGTGCTCGGCCCTTGCGAGGCGTTCTCGAACCTCGCTCGCTTCGACTCGGTGCGCTACGGCCTGTGCGACGAGGGCCACAAGGATTTGGGCGGCCAATACGAATCGAGCCGCGCGAAGGGCTTCGGCCCCGAGGCCAAGCGCCGCATCATGCTGGGAAGCTACCTGCTCTCCTCGGGAGTGTACGAGAAGTACTACTATCCCGCGCAGCAGGTCCGCACGCTGATCACGCAGGACTACACGAGCGCCTACGAGAAATGCGACGTCATCCTGGCACCCGCAAGCCCGCGCACGGCGTTCAAGTTCGGCGAGATCTCCGATCCCGCGACGATGTACCTCTCCGACGTGTTCACCATCTCGCTCAACATCGCCGGCAACGGCGGCATGAGCATGCCCTGCGGCCTAGGGCGCGAAACCGGCCTGCCTATCGGCGTTCAGCTAATGTCGCCCCAGTTCAAGGACGAGAACATGTTCCGCGTCGCGATGGCGCTCGAGAAGGAATACGGCACCGCACCCGTGGCGCCCGAATTCTCGGACGGAAAGGCAGGCGAGTAGCGTGAAGAAGCTCGAGCAAGTATTGCAAGATTGGGAAGCGGTCATCGGCCTGGAAATCCACACCGAGCTCACCACCCTTACCACGAAGATGTTCTGCGGCTGCAAGCTGGAGTTCGGCGCCGCGCCCAACACGCACACCTGCCCCGTGTGCCTGGGTCTGCCCGGCGCCCTTCCCGTGCCGAACAAGGCCGCCATCGAGTCGATCGTGCTCGCGGGCCTCGCCACGAACTGCGACATTGAGAAGCACTCCATGTTCTACCGCAAGAACTACATGTACCCCGACATGGCGAAGAACTTTCAAACCACGCAGGGGCCCGTGGCGTTTTGCATGCGCGGCCACCTCGACCTCGACGTCGACGGCCCGGCGGCGAAGGAGCGCACCGACATCGCGGGCCTTGGCGCAGGCGACACTTACGAGAACGTCACCGTGACCGACACCGGCTACACGGCGCACGTGGGCATCACGCGCATCCATATGGAGGAAGACGCGGGCAAGATGATCCACATCGGCGGCGACGAGGGCCGTATCGCGGGCGCCACGCATTCCCTTGTCGACTACAACCGTGCGGGCACGCCGCTCATCGAGCTCGTCACCGAGCCCGACCTGCGCACGCCCGAGGAGGCGCGCCTGTTCATGCAGAAGCTGCGCCAGATCTTCCTCGCCATCGGCATCTCCGACTGCTCGATGGAGGAAGGTTCCATGCGCTGCGACGGCAACGTCAGTCTGCGCCGCCGCGGGTCGACCAAGCTCGGCGTGAAGACCGAGCTCAAGAACATGAACTCCTTCAAAAACCTCCACGACGGCTTGGCCTACGAAATCTGCCGTCAGGCGGAGGTGCTCGAAGAGGGCGGACAGATCTACCAGGAAACGCGCCACTGGGACCCCACGATGAAACACACCATCGTCATGCGCGTGAAAGAGACCGCTGACGACTACCGCCTGTTCCCCGAGCCCGATTTGGCGCCTTACGACCTCACCGACGAGTTCATCGAGGGCGTCCGCGCCAAGCTGCCCGAGCTTCCCGACCAGAAGGCAGCGCGCTTCGCCGAGCAGTTCGGACTGTCGGTATACGATGCTCGCCAGCTAGTTGAAGGCGAGCAAACCGCCAGCTTCTTCGAGAAGTGCATGGAAGCCGCGGGAGCAGGCGCGAAAAAGCTCGCCAAACCCGTCGCCAACCTGGTCATCAACGACATTGCTGGCTGGCAGAACGCGAACGAGGACGCCAACCTCGCCGACAGCCCGCTTTCCCCCGCGCGCGCTGTCGAGCTCGTCGGACTGCTCGCCGAGGATGCCATCTCCTCCAAGCAGGCCAAAGAGGTCTTCGCCGCCGTCATGGACGAGGACAAAGACCCTGCGGCCATCGTGGAGGAGCGCGGCATGAAGCAGGTGTCCGACACGGGCGCGATCGAGGCCGTCGTCGATGCCGTCATCGCCGCGAACCCCGACGAAGTGGCGCGCTACAAGGACGGAAACACCAAGGTCATCGGGTTTTTCGTCGGCCAGTGCATGAAGCAGATGCGCGGCCAGGGCAATCCCAAGGTCATCAACCAGCTTCTCGCGAAGAAGCTCGCGGAGTAGGGTCCGGCGCACAGGGCCCCCAACGTAACACACCGAACACCGCGCCCGGGGGCTTTCCTCGGGCGCGGCGCGTACAAGAAGGAGCAGAAGTGAACGCGCGCGATATGCATGCCGAAATGGCGCGATGGATCGAAAACGTGACGGAGCCCGACCTTGCCGCCGAGCTTTCCCGCATGAAGGAAGCTGTCGAAACAGGGGACGAGTCTGCGTTCACCGACGCTTTCTTCCAGGACCTCTCCTTTGGGACGGCGGGCCTTCGAGGCACGCTCGGCGCGGGCACGAACCGCATGAACGTCTACACCGTGGGACGCGCCACACAGGGGTTCGCCGACTACCTGAACGCACATTTCGAGAACCCGAGCGTCGCCATCGCGCGCGACAGCCGCAACAACGGCGAGCTCTTCGTGCGCACGGCAGCGGCCATCTTCGCGGCGAACGGCGTGCACGCGTACGTGTACCCGCGCATTTCCCCTGTTCCCACGCTTTCGTGGGCCGTGCGCGACCTGGGCTGCTCGGGCGGCGTATGCGTGACGGCGAGTCACAACCCCGCCGCCTACAACGGCTACAAGGCCTATGGACCCGACGGCTGCCAGATAACGAGCGAGGCCGCAGCCGCTATCTCGGCAGCGATCGAGGGCACCGACATCTTCTCCGGGGTGAAGTCCGTCGACTTCGACGCCGCGCTTGCAAAAGGCGACATCACCTGGATCGACGACGCGGTGCTCGAGCGCTACTATGACGCGGTCCTGTCAAAATCGGTAAGCAACCTAAGCGCTGACGAGGTCGCGAAGGCACCCTTGAAGCTCGTGTATTCCCCGCTCAATGGTACAGGACTCGTCCCCGTGACAACCGTGCTCGAGCGCGCAGGCGTCACCGACATTACTGTCGTCCCCGAGCAGCGCGACCCCGACGGCGATTTCCCCACCTGCCCGTATCCCAACCCTGAGATTCGCGAGGCGATGCAAAAGGGCATCGAGCTTTGCGAGCGCGTGCACCCCGATTTGCTGCTCGCGACCGACCCCGACGCCGACCGCGTGGGCGTTGCCGTGAAGGATGGTGAGGACTACCTTCTGCTCACGGGCAACGAGATGGGCGTGCTGCTGCTCGATTACATCTGCCGCATGAGAGCCGAACGCGACGAGAACCTTGCCGAAAAAGTGGCCGTCACCACGATCGTGTCGAGCGCGATGGTCGATGCGCTCGCTGCAAAATACGGCTTTGAGCTGCGACGTTGCCTGACTGGCTTCAAGTACATCGGCGACATCATCACCGAACTCGCCGACGAGGGGCAGGCCGACCGCTTCATCTTCGGCTTCGAGGAGAGCTACGGATACCTCTCGGGTGATCATGTGCGCGACAAGGACGCCGTGAACGCAAGCCTGCTCATCTGCCAGATGGCGCAGAGTTACAAGCTGCAAGGGAAAAACCTCGCGGACGCGATGCGCGACCTGTACGCCGAGCACGGGTACTGGCTCAACCGCACCGTGTCAGTGTCGTACCCCGGCGCCGAGGGGGCTGCCGCGATGGCGGCAATCATGGAGCGCTTGCGAGCGGAGGCGCCGAGCGAGGTTGCCGACCTCGCCGTCGAGAGCGTCGTCGACTACGAAGACGCGGGAACGGGGCTTCCACCCGCGAACGTCGTCGAGTTCCGCCTGGCGGGCGGCAACAAGGCCATCGTGCGCCCGAGCGGCACCGAGCCCAAAATCAAGCTCTACGTGTTCGCGAAAGACAACACGCGAGAAGGCGCCGAGGCACTGCTCGATAGTATCGAGGCTTCAGGCCGCAAGCTGCTTGCATAAGGCCGCAGCGGGGAAGGCGCGGAGCCGCAAATTGCGTCGCCGCGGCCCTATGCAGCGACAAGGAACAAGCTGCTCATACGAGGCCGCAGTAAAGAAGATGCGGGGGCTTCCCAGTCCGGAGCACGTTTACCGCAAGGGCTGCTGCCCCTGCAATCGCTTCGCTTAGGGGACGCCATTGGGCTTTTTCCCTTCACCCCATCTCGCCGAAAACGAGGCCGCGTGGGACAAAAATCATCGATATGTGAGGAGTTTCCTTTTACTAACTTTTCTCCATCAATTCCGAGCTGGGCAAACGTAGAGCGAAGAGAGAAGAGTCCTCCCCGCCGTCAGATTTCGACTCACATATCGCCGATTTTTGTCCCCCGACAAGACGTTTTCAGCGAGGCTCGCATAGCGAATCGCTCCCTGGCACCGCGTCTCAAAAACTTTTAAACCGGCGTGCGATCGCTCACCTTCAGAGGCCTACGCCGTGCTGCGAGGAGAATAATACCGATTGCGCTGCACCTCCGCACGCTCGGCTTTTGTTATATTTCACAATAAGCTAAGTTGAATCTCCTCTTTTCATTATTGCTAGATAAAGCTATCATTTTTGATAGCTTTATCTAGCAATAATGATAGATGGGATGAATATGTTTAGAAGAGAGCTGTCGCGAACACTCGAAGAACGACTCCGCGAGCCTCGCTCGTTCATCCAGGTCGTTATGGGGCCTCGGCAAACTGGCAAAACCACAGCAATCAAGCAGGCTGTCAAAGCGGCGGGATTGCCTGTTCGAGTTGCGAGCGCGGACAGCGCAATCGAGCTAGGAGCCGATTGGATCGAGCTGGAATGGCGCCAAGCAAGAAACATGACAGAGCCAGGCGCAAAAGCGGTACTCGTCCTTGACGAAATACAGAAAGTTGCCCAGTGGTCGCAAACCGTTAAGCGGCTGTGGGATGAGGATAGCTGGAACGATACTCCGCTTTTGGTAATTCTATCAGGCTCATCAAGCTTGCTTATCGGCAGTGGTCTTTCCGAGTCGCTGGCAGGAAGATATGAACTTCTGCGTTCAACGCATTGGAGTCTGTCCGAAATGTCCGAAGCGTTCGGCTACAACCTTTCCGACTATCTCGAATTCGGTGGATACCCTGGTGCCGCGATTCTCAAGAGCGACGAAGACCGCTGGCGCGAATACATGCGAGACTCCATCGTCGAGTCGACGATTTCGCGAGACGTTTTACAGATGGAAAACGTAAGAAAGCCTGCGTTGATGCGCGCACTTTTCGAGCTCGGAGCGCAATACTCTGCGCAAGAGCTGTCGTATCGAAAGATACTCGGCCAGCTCGACGACAAGGGCAACACCGACACCATCAAACACTACCTCGACCTCCTGTCAGGAGCAGGGATGATAAGTGGCCTACAGAAATTTGACGACAAGCCTATAAGGGCAAAAGCCTCTTCACCACGGTTGATGGTTCACGACCCCGCACTCATGACCTCGATGTGGCACGGAAAGGGAAGCCTCCTCGAAGACCCAGACCTCTACGGACATCTCGTTGAGACGGCGGTCGGTGCATACCTTATCGCACGCTCGGCGTTAGACGGCTTCGACCTTTACTGGTGGCGCGAAGGCGACTTGGAGGTTGACTTTGTCCTAAGGCGGGCGCGCAATATCACCGCAATCGAAGTGAAAAGCGGGCGCGTAAGCAAAAGCGGCATGGGGGCATTCTGCAAAGCCTATCCGAAGGCACGCCCGATAATTGTTGGCGATCGGAATACTCCCCTCGAAGACTTTCTACGAGGGAAAGTGCCTCTCTTTTAGGTTGAATCGCTGGAGCAAAGCCCGCAGGCAACCGCACGCATCTCGCACACGGTTTACGCAGGGCGCCTATTCACTACCGCAAAACGCCTGACGTCGTCGCATACTTTCTCGCGAAATTGCAGTATTATGTAAATTCTTATCGCGCAACGGCGACACTGCCCGCGCAATAACTTGGTTGGGATTATCAGGGGAAAGGCACACATGGACTTCAACGCGTGGCTCGTCGACGTCAGCGGGCAGATCGACGGCTTTCTGTACACCTACATCTTGCTCGCCCTGCTCGTCATCGTGGGCATCTACTACACCATCCGCACCAAGGCGGTGCAAATTCGCTACATCAAAGACATGTTCACCCAGATCACCGAAAAGAAACATGTCGAAGGGAAGCGCTCCATCTCGTCGTTCCAGGCGCTCATGGTATCGACCGCGAGCCGCGTGGGCACGGGTAACATCGCAGGTGTCGCCACTGCTCTTGCTACCGGCGGCCCGGGCGCTGTGTTCTGGATGGGGCTTATGGCCATCGTGGGTGCAGCCTCCGCGTTCATCGAGTCCACGCTCGCGCAGATCTGGAAGGTGCGCGGCAAGGACGGCGAGTTCCGCGGCGGCCCCGCATACTACATCCACCAGGCGCTCGGCAGCCGCGGTCTCGGCGTGCTGTTCTCCGTGCTGTTGATCTTGTGCTTCGCTTTCGGCTTTAACGGCCTGCAGGCGTTCAACGCCACGAGCGCGCTCGAGTACTACCTGCCCGGCGAGGCCATGCCGAAGGCCGCCATCGCGTCGGGCATCGTGCTCGCCGTGATGACCGCCGCCGTCATCTTCGGCGGAACGAAGCGCATCAGCGTCATCACGTCGATCGTGGTTCCCATCATGGCCATCGCCTACATCGCGATCGCGCTCTGGACGACCATCACCAACATCACCTGGCTGCCCCAAGTCTTCGCGCTCGTCTTCTCCTCCGCATTCGACTTCCAGTCGATCTTCGGCGGCTTCGCGGGATCGGTCGTCATGCTCGGCATCAAGCGCGGCCTGTACTCCAACGAGGCCGGCATGGGCTCCGCACCGAACGCCGCCGCCACCGCAAGCGTGTCCCATCCAGTGAAGCAGGGCCTTGTGCAGAGCCTGTCGGTCTACATCGATACGCTGCTTATCTGCACCTGCTCGGCGATGATGGTGCTCGTGTTCTACGTGCAGGACCCCGCAGCCGCCGCGAACCTCAACGGCATGCCGCTCGTGCAGATGGCCGTGAACAACTCCGTCGGCGAGGCGGGCATCCACTTCATCACGTTCGCTATCTTCGCGTTCGCGTACTCGAGCCTCATCGGCAACTACTTCTACGCCGAGAGCAATCTGCGCTTTATCAAAGGCGATAGCAAGGCGCTGCTCACGGTCTTCCGCATCGTGTGCCTGCTCGTCATCTTCTACGGCGCCACGAACAGCTTCGATCTGGCATGGAACCTTGCCGACATTTTCATGGGCCTCATGGCGATCATGAACCTCATCGCGATCCTGCTGCTCGGCAAATGGGCGCTTGCCGCGCTCGACGATTATTCGGCGCAGCGCAAGGCAGGCAAGGACCCCGTCTTCGTCGCTGACAGCATTCCCGGCATGCCGAAAACCGACTGCTGGCATCTTGAGGAGGTGCGCGACTTCGGCGAGCCGCCCGTGAAGGAATACCTCGACGAGGCGATCGAGACCGATTACGTCGGCCTGAAATAGGTTATTCCCGAACTATCGGGAAACGGAAACATCCTTAAACGAAAGGGCTCCAGTTCTTATAATTTAAGGCGCATATTGCTCGCGCCGTATCAAGGGAGGCTGACAATGGATCGTGCAGAATTCATGGCTCTGGAGTCCTCGAAAAAGGCCGAAGTGCTCAACGCGCTCCTCGATGAGGGGAAAAACCAGAAAGAGGCCATGGGCGCCGTCGGCGTCACCATCAAAGACCTCATGGTAACGCAGGTGTTCTTCTCGAAGACCGAGGGTCGCTTCAACGCGAACGCCGTGGGCGGTTACTCGAATTTCCACAGCGACTCGACGGGCGAGGCCGCAAAGTAGCCCATCACGCGCTTCAATCACCAGCAGACCGAAAGCGGGGGCTGCCGCAGGCATGCGGCGGCCCCCGCTTTGCGTGACGGCATCGACGGTAAGTCTTTCCAGAATGCGAAGGGGAAAGACATGCTCGGCATAGGCGTCGGCATAGGCTCCACGGCAACGAAGATTGCCGTGCTCGACGAGAGCAGCGCAGTCGCCGACGTGGACGTGCGCCCCAGGCACTATTCGCCTGGCTCCGCGGCGGCTTCGCCCATCTTCTCCAGGTTATCCACGAAGTCCGCAATCAGCGCGGCGGACTGATCGCACACGAAAACGCGCTCGCGGTTGTCGATGGCGACTTCCTTCACGATGCCCGCCCTGACCAGCTGGTGCATCGCCTCGTTCGTGGCACCGTAGCTTTTCCCAATACAGCTGGCGGCGTGCCGCGTTGCCAGCTGGGGAACGGCCAAGAACAAATCGAGCAGCCTGTCGGTCGCCGAGTTCGCGGGGATCTTCAGCCCGCGCGACCTCCAACTATTGCGAAGCTTGCTCACCTTCGAGATGAACATGTTGGCGATGACGACGCCCATCGAGGTGTTGCGCGCATTATAGAAGGCCCACTGCTCCTTGTAGACTTTGTGGCTCTCGCTTGTGAGCTCCTTGCGGCTCGCATCCTTTAGGGTCCTTCGGTATTCCCACTCCAAAGACGCGCCCCAGCAGATGGGAACCATGAGATCGTTCGCGAAAAGGCCGCGCCTGAACATGGGCATGAACGCGAACAGCAGGCCGGTCCGGTCGATCATGGAGTCGAACGGCACGATGCGCTCGAAGGCATGGTGGATCACCGACGCCTGGCCCAAGGGGGAGAAGTACTCGCCGTTGCAAAACTCGCACAGCTTCCTCATCTCGCGAGGGATCTCAAGCGGCACCGAGCCTTTCTTGTACGGCAGATAGGTCCTCCTGAAACCGTGGGCGCGCTCGTCGGAGTTGACGCCGAAGAGCAGGATCTCGTTGAGCCGCACGACCGTTTCCAGCGTCGCCTCGAAGCCGGGCTTCGCGATGCTCGAGACCCACTCGAGCGCCTGCATGTAGTGCAGGGCCTCGATGACAGTGCCACTCGTCTCCTCAGGCAACCGCAGCATCGACCGCATCGATGCGAGGCATCGCTCGACATCGTTGTCGAACTTCCAACCCGCGACGTCAAAAAGAACGATCAGCGGCACGGGCGGAAGCGCGATGTCGTGGACCATGCGGATGGCGAACACGGCGTCGATCGCGAGCAGCGTGTTCTTCAGATATTCGGCATGCGGAAGCTGCGCCGCCCGCTCTCCGAAGCGGATCATCTCCGCCTCGGCACTGAAGAACGCCGCTTGCGTGTCAGCCGAGAACGGCTTGAAGTAGTCCATGATTCCCCCTCGAAATCATGTATGTCCCCTGCAAGGATAATATAGCAGCCAGCAGGCGTGAGGTGGGAAATTAGTTCTTGCTGTCTCAAATTGGGGACACGATTGTCCTGAATTCCCACTATTCAGAAACATTACACGACTGAAACGTGTCCGCTTTCACGGGAAACGGAAACGCCCTATGCAGACACCTATCGCGCCCTGCAGAATCATCTCGGGAGCCGCGCATGGAGGACGCGGCAGCTCTAAGCGAGCTAGTTTCCTATGGAGAAGGAGGGGCCATGTCAAGAGATTCGTTAGTCGAGAAGTACAACGAGCGTCACGAGGGTGTCGATTACTTCTACACCACGTGCCACAACAACGGCTGCTGGGATGCCACGTGTTTGATCAAGTGCGGCATCAAAGACGGCAAAGTTGTCTCGATCGAGCCCGATGATTCCGTGAACGCGGGCATCGCACGCGAAGATGACGACGAGAACGCCGTCCAGACCGGCATGTTGCAGGCCCGCGCGTGCCCGATGGGTCATGCGTGGCGCCAAGAACTCTACTCCGAGAACCGCCTGCTCTACCCGATGAAGCGCGTGGGGGAGAAAGGCAGCGGCCGCGGCCACTTCGAGCGCATTTCCTGGGACGAGGCGCTCGACACCATCGCCGAGAAGATGCGCGTCATGGCGAAGGAGAACCCCGACCATCCCTGGCTGTACTACTGCTACTACGTTGCGTTCGAGAGCTCCGACTTCCCGTTCGCGTCGTACATGCCGGGCACCATCACCGGCTGGGGCGACCACTCCACTTCCGGTAGCGCCGCCGCAGAAGACTTCCATCTGGGCGTTCGCCTGACAGACTGCCTGATCAAGGGCACCTCCGATGCCTATCCAGGATTCGAGGCACCTGACCTTTTGAACTCCAAGCTCGTAGTCCTGTGGGGCTTCGACCCGATGGTCTCCTGGTTCGGCATGGTGCCGTATTACATGAAGCTAGCACAGGAGCGCGGCTGCAAATTCATCCTCATCGACCCCGTATACAACGTGAGCGCCGAGGTCCTAGGCGCCCAGTGGATTCCCATCCGCCCGGGCACCGACACCGCGTTCGGCCTGGCCGTGGCACACGTTCTCTACACCGAAGACCTCTACGACCATGACTACGTCGCCAAGTGGGTCGAGCCTGAGGGTTTCGAGGAGTGGCGCAAGTACATCGTTGGCGACGTCGACGGCGTC
Source organism: Ellagibacter isourolithinifaciens (assembly GCF_008831035.1). Lineage (GTDB taxonomy): Bacteria > Actinomycetota > Coriobacteriia > Coriobacteriales > Eggerthellaceae > Ellagibacter > Ellagibacter isourolithinifaciens. Next base: position 80,783 of record NZ_WAJR01000005.1, read on the forward strand.
GTGCACGATCCCGAGTGGGCCGAGCCCATCACCGGCATCCCCGCCGAGACCATTCGCGAGTTCGCGCGCTACTACGCGAAAATGAAGCCCGTCCATCTCCACCAGATGTACGGCGTTTCCAAGCGCAACCTGGGCGACTACGCTGCAGCAGTCGCAATGCTGCTCCAGGCGATGACCGGCAACCTCTCCATCCCCGGCGGCTGCGAGGGCGGCGGCGCCAACCTGGTTACCCAGCCTCGCATTTTCGCGCCTGTCCCCAATACGGGCCAGATTCCGGGCGATGTCGTCAACCCGATCACGAACAACAACAACAAGGTGACCGAGCTCATGCACTGCCAGAAGCTCTACGCGGCCGGCGAGATCACCGAAGACGAGTTCCGCCGTCGCATCGGTTGCCCGCCCGACAGCCCGCTGCCGTGCCTGAAGATGGCCATCATCCCCAACAACTACATCAACAACCAGCACAACGTCTCCAAGCGCATGAAGGGCTTCGCCAACATGGAATTCTCCTGGGGTTGGCAGTACTTCAACGACCAGCCGTCCATGGAGTTCCTCGACATCGTGCTGCCCTCGCCGATCATCCAGTTCGAGTCGACCGACATGCACTTCTTCGGCATCAATCGCTTCTGGGGCTCGCCGTCAGGCATGATGAACTACTTCCTGTTCGCCGGCAAGGGCGTGAACCCTCCGGGAGAGATTCGCTCGAAGGACTGGGTCTGGATGGAGCTGGCGCGCCGCCTCGGCTTCGCGGACAAGTACAACCCCAAGATGCTCGACGTCACGGATTGGCGCGAGTGGGACGAGCAGGTCATCGAGCGCATCTACAAGCCCGCCTACGAGGAATGGGCGAAAGACGAGACGGGCATCTTGGCCTACAACGGCATCGAGCCGCGCCCATGGGAGGAGTTCGTGAAGCTGCCGATCGTGCGCGTTCCCGGCGAACCCGGCGAATGGTTCTATCCCTTCAAGAACACCGTTGAGTGGGATCGCTCGCCGTTCAAGACCCCGTCCGGCAAGATTGAGTTCGAGAGCTCGTATGTCAAGAACAACGACCTCACCAAGACGCGCTACGGCGGACTCTACGACGCCTACCCGCGTTGGCAGCCGACCTATCAGGACCTTCCCGCCAACGACAGCTACTACCACCCCTGGACACAGAACTACCCGCTGTCCATGGTCACGCCGGTTTCCACGTACCGCCAGCACTCCGCCAACGACCAGAACCCCTGGCTTAAGGGCGACTGCTACGAGCACATGGTTCGTATGTCCCCGGCAGACGCCGCCGACCGCGGCATCAAGACGGGCGACCGCGTGCTGGTCTACAACCAGTTCGGCGAGGTCGAGATCACCGCATACGTTTCCTCCAAGCTGCTCCCCGGTACGGTTTCCATCGCCCATGGCGAGTGGTCCAAGTTCGACCACGTCCGCAAGACGAAGCTCATGCCCTACGGCATCGACACCGCAGGCAACTGCAACTTGCTCATCGGCGACACCCATCTGCCGCACATCGTCGGCGCGCTGCTGACGGCAGGCTTGGTTGAGATCAGAAAGGTAGGGGAATAACCATGACCCAGTACGGATTCTTCTTTGACCAGAGCCGCTGCTATGGCTGCAAGGCATGCTCCGTCGCATGCAAGGACTGGTACGACATCGCGCCCGGCCCCGAGAAGTGGATGAGCGTGTACATGTGGGAGAAGGGGCGCTTCCCCAACCCCTCGATCGGCATCCTCGCCTTCAACTGCGGCCACTGCGACAACCCCGTCTGCGCTGCAGCCTGCGAAAACGGCGCAATCTTTAAGGAAGACAAGTACGGCGCCGTCCTGATCGACCAGGACAAGTGCAAAGGCGATCGCCACTGTTTCGAGGCCTGCCCCTACGGCGCGCCCAAGTTCGCCAGCGACGAGCCGGGTACGAAGATGAGCAAGTGCACCATGTGCATCGACCGCCTGGAAAACGACCAGCTGCCGCTGTGCGTGGCATCGTGCCCCATGCGCGCCCTCGACTTCGGCCCGATCGACGAGCTTCGCGAGAAGTACGGCAACGTGAGCCAGATCGAGACCATGCCGAGCCCGACTTTGACCAACCCGAACTGGGTCGCGAAGGCCAATCCCCCCAAGGAGCAGCTCATTCCTTACGATGCCGTGAAGGCCATCGAGCTGACGAAGCCGCGCACCGGCACCGACGACGTGTTCGAGGGTGACCTCGCGAGCGTCACCGAGTTCGATGCCGATGTCGCGTGCATCTCCGAGCTTCGCATGAAGAACGCCACGGTTGCCGAGGTCATGGCAGCCACCTCGAGCGACCAGGGTTAATCCCCCTTTAAGCAGCGGTGAGGGAGTGCGGGATCGCACGTGCGCGGCCCGCACTCCCCAAGCCGCCGAGCGATTGCCGCCCGCTTCGACCTCGGGCGGCGGAATGGAGTTTAAGATGGAACTGACACTCCAACACGCTGGCATCTACTGTCGCGATATCGACGAGTCGATCGCTTTCTACGAGGATGTCCTCGGCTGCAAGCTCCTTTTCAGATCAGACGCCATGGAGGGCGACAAGCCGCTCAAGATGGCGTGGATGAAGGGGATGGGCACCGCGTTAGAGCTGCTCGAGTGCGAGGACAAAACGACGTGCAATAAAGCTTGCGAATGCTTGAACCACCTGGCGCTTCGCGTCGCGAATATGGACGAGTTCGTCGCTTTCCTGGGCGAGAAGGGCATAGCCATCGAGGCCGGTCCCTTCGACCCGCCGCTGGAATTCGACCGCCCGCTTGGTTCCGATAACGACGACCTGTTCACCGTGTACGGCGATGCTGGCACGCAGCTGCGCATCATGTTCTTCCGCGGGCCCGGCGGCGAGCGCTTCGAGGTCCTCCAGGACAATATCAAACCACTCTAACCTTAGGCGGAGGGCGAGCGCCGAATGCTGCCTCGTCCTCTTCCCCGATTCCCTCCTAATTAGAACCCTATTAGACGTTGGGCCAGGATACCTGCAAACGCAAAGGGCAAGGGATGGAGCTATCTTGACCCAGCACTTCTCAAAGAGAAGGGAATTCCTATGGACACTAACAAGAAATACGCAAATTGGGCGCTCATAGCCATCGCCATGCTGCTGTTCGGCACGGCCATCGCGACGGTTCAGTACAAGGTCCCCGTCGTCATGGGCGACATCATGACCAAGATGAGCATGGACGCAGGGTCCGCCTCGTGGCTCATGTCGATCTTCACCTTCGTGGGCATCATCTTGGCGCTTCCCACGGGCGCACTCGCCAAGAAGTTCGGGCCGAAGACGATGCTGCTCGCAGCAGCCGTCGTCGTGGCAATCGGCTCGCTCATCGGCGCCTTCGCGGGCAACGGCACCATCCTCATCGTATCCCGCGCGATCGAGGGCGTGGCGTTCATCTTCGTCACCATCTGCGGTCCTCTGGCCGTGCAGAAGTACGTCGCTCCCGACAAGATCGGCTCCGCGACGGGCATCTGGGCCCTGTGGGTCTGCCTCGGATCCGTCTTGGGCGGAGTTCTGACCCCGACGCTCTACGCCGCCACCGGATTCGTGGGCGTGTGGATTATCTACGCAGCCGTTGCCGTCGTCTTCGCGATTGTCGTTGCCGTCATCGTCAAGTTCCCCGGCGGCGAGGCGCTTGATGCGCCCAAGGGCGAAGCTTCCGAGGAGAAGGTGAGCTACTCCGAGCTCGTCAAGCCGAACATCCTTCTGTTCTTCTTCGCGTTCCTCGTGTTCAACCTGACGCTGCTCGCCGTTTTGGGCTTCGCGCCGACGTTCATGCAGCAGCAAGGCGTCGACCCCACGCTCTCCGGCTTCGTGAGCACCCTGCCGATGCTGCTCGCGGTCATCTCCTCACCGCTGTTCGGCTCGCTTTCCGACAAGATGGGCCGCTGCAAGCCGCTCTACCTGCTCGCCATGGTCGTCATGGGGCCGTGCACGCTGATTCTTCTCACCCAGACCGGTCCTTTGATGTGGGTCGGCGCCATCGTCATGGGTCTTGTCGGCCTCGGCGGACCTGTTATGTGCCTGACCTCCTACATCAACGTCCTCGGTCGCCCCGAGCTGATGTCGATCGGCATGGGCGTGCTCATGCTCGTCCAGAGCTTGGGCCAGTTTTTGGGCACGTGGCTCGTCCCCATGCTCCTCGGTCCCGAGATGTCCTCGTGGATGTTCGCCGGCATCGTGATGTGCATCATCGGCCTCATCGGCACGGGCGCCCTCGCCCTGTGCAAGTTCAAGTAAGGCTTTACTCGACCTGAGGAGTATCCCCACGCGCAGGCCGAACCTGCCGCGACGGGCCCGACAATCCCCGTTCGCCAGGCGAGTACCCCCACGCGCACAGGTCAACCGTCATGCGAGCTGGTCGGGAGCGCGGTGCCTCGGTTTCCCCCCACATGGAGGTTGAACCCGCCATCAGCGTAACCAAACAACAAGCAAGCAAGATTCCCCTGAAAGCTTGCGCCTGAAGCGCCCGCCGCATCCCACGGCGGGCGCTTCAGCGTTTTGGGTTGAGGCGACAAGCTGGATGGGCAAAGTAGATTGAGCGTTGTGTGCCATGGAGACTGCAGACGCGAGGCGAGAGAGCGACACGGCGATGAGCGGACGGGTCGCGGCAAAACCTGCACACATCAGACAAAAATTTCGGCGAAGAAGGGGAGTGGTCTCCGGCGATGGCCCTCGATGCACCGAAGGTCGGGACGCGATTGAAGAACTACTCGTAAAAAATCTGCTTGCTTTATCACTCTACTGTGGTAAAGTGTGAGCCGTTCGAAAGAGGCGCAAGAAGAAACCACAAGGCCTCGAAACGATGCAAGTAACGTGAACGCAACATTCGAGAGGCTGCAAGCGTTTACAATGAGTTGCCGCAGCACACGGGCGAAAGGTGCCACGTCGCCGGTCCTCACCGGAGGAAAGGCGTCGCCAAGCTTGCCGCACGATGACGAAGGAGAAGGTACGACCGTGAATTACACAACGCCCTCGGGGTTTCGCGACATCTTAGCAGATGAGGCCGCGCGCCGCGAGGCAGCCGCGTTCGACGTGCAGCAATTGCTCTCGAAAAACGGCTACGTTCCCGTGGAGACGCCCACGCTCGAGATCATGGACGTCATGAACGCCGGCGGGCGCGTGCCGGGGACCCCGTTCAAGCTTTTCGACTCGCGCGGCGACCTGCTCGCGCTGCGCCCCGACGTGACGCTGCAGATCGCGCGCATGTGCGCAACGCGCCTCGCAGGGCAGCCAGGGCCTTTCCGCTTCCGCTACCAAGAGCGCGTCTTCCGCGAGGCAGAAGGCCGTCCGCAAGCGGAAGCGCGCGAGATGACGCAGGTGGGCGTCGAGCTCATCGGCGAGGCTGGCCCTGCCGCAGACGCCGAGGTAGTCGCCTTGCTCGCCGAGTCGCTCGAGCAGATCGGGGTGGGGGACTTCCGCATCTCGGTCGCCACAGTGGGCGTGCTGCGCGCCCTGCTCGCAGGATGCGGCGCCGACGAGGCGTGGAAGTCGGGCGTGCTTTCCGCCTATCACGCCAGCAACTTCGTCAAGCTTGACGAGCTCACGGGACCGGGCGCGCAGAAGGCGGGGGTGGCTCCCGTCTTCGCGCAGGCCATCCGCGAGCTCGCGAACGTTCGCGGCGGACGCGAGGCGGTCGCGCGCGTGCGCGATCTGGTTGCGCCGCTCGGCTGCCAGGACGGCCTCGCCGACCTCGAGCAGACCCTCGAGCAGCTCGACGAGAAGGGTCTGGCCGATCGCATCTTCGTCGACTTCTCGGTCATGAGCTCGTTCGACTACTACACAGGCATCGTGTTCGTCGCCTTCGCCCCCGCGCTCGGCGCACCGCTCGGTTCGGGCGGGCGCTACGACAACACGATCGGGGCCTACGGCGAGAGCCGTCCCGCCGCCGGCTTCGCGTTCTACCTCGATCAGGCGCTTGCCGCCGCCGCGGCCGAACAGCAGGCAGAAGCGCGTCCGCTGCGCATCGCCGTGCCCAAAGGCTCGCTCAACCCCGACTCCATCGCGTGCCTTTCGGCGTGCGGCCTCGACACGACGGGCCTCGCCGACCCAGGGCGCCAGCTCATCATCCGCAACCCCGGCGTCGAGTACATCATCGTGCGCCCCTCGGATGCCCCGGTGTTCGTGGAGCTTGGAGCAGCTGACTGCGGCATCTGCGGGGAAGATTCCCTGCTCGAAGCCGCAACGGGCACCGTCGAGCTCGTGGACCTCAAATTCGGTGCATGCCGCTTTATCGTGGCCGAGCCCGAGAGGGCGAACGAGCGCGTCGCCGAGCACTATCGGACCTGCGGCTCAATCCGCGTTGCCACGAAGTACCCGCGCATCACCGAGTCCTACTACGCGAGGAAAGGCGAGCAGGTCGAAATCGTTAAGCTTCACGGCAACATCGAGCTCGGGCCGCTCACGGGTCTCTCCGAACGGATCGTCGACATCACGGCGACGGGCCGCACGCTTCGCGAGAACAACCTGGTCATCGTCGACGAGGTGCTCTCGTCGACGGCGCGCTTCTTCGCAAACCCGTGTGCGTTTCGCACCGACCCGCGCGTGGTCGAGCTCGCGGACAAGCTGCGAGCGGGCGCCGAAGCAGGCCTGTGGGACGCGACGGTGATTGCCGGAAGCGATCAGCCGCACGCGGACGCGGGCGCAAACGAGTAAACGACCATCCAATCACTGAGACGTTTCAATATAAGAAGGGAACACATCATGCGTCGAGTCATTCTGAAGGAAGGCGAGCAGTTCAAAAGCTCGCAGATCAATCGCACGGGAGCGTTCAACGCTGGCGCCATCGCCGCAGCGACCTCGATCATCGAGGAGGTGCGCGAGCGCGGTGATGCGGCGCTGCGCGACTTTACCGCCAAGTTCGACGGCGTCGAGGTAGAAGACTTCCGCGTGCCGCAGGAGACGATCGATGCCGCCGCAGCCCAATGCGACGCAAAGACGGTCGCCGCGCTCGAGCATGCGGCCAAACAGATTCGCGAGTTCCACGAGCGTCAGAAGCAGCAGAGCTGGATCGCCACGCGCGAGAACGGGGCGATCGTCGGCGCGAAGGTGACGCCGCTCGAATCCGTAGGCATCTATGTTCCTGGCGGACGCGCGCTTTATCCCTCCACCGTGCTCATGAACGCCATCCCCGCATCAGTCGCGGGCGTCGAGCGCATCGCCTGCGTGACGCCCCCGTCCAAGGACGGCTCGCTCGATTCCGCTATCCTCGCCGCCTGCAAGATCGCCGGCGTGACCGAGATCTACTCGGTCGGTGGCGCCCAGGCTGTCGGCGCTCTTGCCTACGGCACCGAGACCATCGAGCCGGTTGCCAAGATCACCGGCCCCGGCAACGCCTACGTCGCTGCCGCGAAGAAGATTGTGTCGGGCGATGTGGGAATCGACATGATCGCAGGCCCCTCTGAGGTGTGCGTCGTCGCTGATGAAACGGCAGATCCCGCGCTCGTCGCCATCGACCTTATGGCCCAGGCCGAGCACGACCCCCTGGCCGCCTGCTACCTCGTCACCTTCTCCGAGGAATACGCCGACCAGATCGAAGCTGCCATCGAGCGCCACGTGAAGCACTCCACGCGCGCGGAGATCACCATGGCGTCGCTCAACGACCACGGCCTGATCACCATCTGCCCCGATCGCAAGGCCGCAATCCAGGCGGTGAACGTGATCGCCCCCGAGCACCTCGAGCTGCATGTGGAAAACGCCATGGACCTGCTCGGATCGATCAAGAACGCGGGCGCAATCTTTTTGGGGGAGTGGACCCCGGAGGCGGTCGGCGACTATGTGGCCGGCCCCAACCACACGCTTCCCACCGGCGGCACCGCGCGCTACGCAAGCCCGCTTTCAGTCGAGGAGTTCGTGAAGAAGTCGTCCATCATCCAGTACACCCCCGAAGCGCTCGCGACCGACGCCGACTCCGTCATGACGATCGCTCGCCACGAGGGCCTGTGGGCGCACGCGATGTCCGTCGAGCTGCGCTGCAACGAGCTCGCTGGCAAGCCGACCGAAGTCGATGCAGGTGAGAGCGTTGAATAGCGTGAGGCAGTCCGCCCCTCAGCTGCAGGGGCTTGTGCCCTACGACCCGAAGTACCTTCCCGCGAGGGCATATCTTTCCGCGAATGAGAACCCGCGCGACGTGGAGACCGAAATCCGCCAGAAGATCATCAGCGCCATTCGCAAGGTTCCTTTGAACCGTTACCCCGATCCATTGGCCAACGATCTGCGCGACATGATCGCCGAAGCGAACGGGCTCGACCGCGACCAGGTGCTTCTGGGCAACGGCGGCGACGAGCTTTTGTTCAACATCGCGCTCGCCTGGGGCGGGCCGGGACGCAAGTTCCTAAACCTGCCGCCGACGTTCTCGGTGTACGCGGCCAACGCGCGCCTCACGGGCACCGAGGTCATCGACGTTCCGCGCCTCGTCGATTACTCGATCGACGAGGAGACAGTGCTTGAGCGCGTCGGCCAAGGCGACATCGACTACGTCATCGTGGCCAGCCCGAACAACCCCACCGGCAAGCTCGCGAACGAGGAGTTCCTCGCAAAGCTCCTCGACGCCACCGACGCGCTCGTCCTGGTCGACGAGGCGTACTTCGAGTTCTCCCGCACGACGATGCGCCCCTACCTCGCAATGCACAAGAACCTGCTCATCCTGCGCACGTTCTCGAAGGCGTTTTCGCTCGCGGGTGTCCGCATGGGTTACATTCTGGGAAACGCCGAGGTCATCCGCGAATTTTTGAAGGTACGCCAGCCGTATTCGGTCGACGCCGTCTCGCAGGCGATTGCACGCGAGGTGTTCTCCGAGCGCCAGAAGTTCGAGCACGGCATCATGGCGATCATCTCCGAGCGCGACCGTCTGCTCGAAGAGCTGGGGAAGGTGCCCGGGATAACCGTGTATCCTTCGGACTCGAACTATATCCTGTTCAAGCTCGAAGGCGCCGACAAGGTGTGGGAGGCCCTCTATGCGCGCGGCATCCTCGTGCGCGACTTCTCCCATGCGCCGATGCTCGAGAACTGCCTGCGCGTATCGGTAGGGACCGAAAAAGAAAACGACGAGTTTCTCGCCGCATTGCGGGAAATCGTGGCGAACAAGTAGGAAGAGGTGCACATGAGCGAGCGGACCGCACGGATTGCACGTACCACGAAGGAAACCGACATCGAGCTGTCAATCGACCTCGACGGCACCGGCGTGACTGACATCGAGACCGGCATCGGCTTTTTCGACCACATGCTCACTGCCTTCGGGCGCCATGGGCTGTTCGACCTGTCGGTGCGCGCCGAAGGCGACCTGGAAGTTGACGGCCATCACACGGTGGAAGACGTCGGCATCGTTGCAGGCCAGGCCTTCGCACGCGCGCTTGGTGACAAGCGCGGCATCAGGCGTTTCGGTTCAATCGCCCTGCCCATGGACGAGGCCCTCATCCTGGCGGCGGTCGATATCTCGGGCCGCGGCCAGCTCTTCTGGGAAGCCGACGTCCCGGCAGTCATGGTGGGCTCCTTCGACGCGACGCTCGCCAAGGAATTCTTCATCGCCTTCGCCGCAAACGCGGGCGTGACGCTTCATATCCGCGAGCTTGCCGGGGAGAACACCCATCACGTGATCGAGGGCATGTTCAAGGCGGTGGCGCGCGCGATGCGCCAGGCCGTCGAGGCCGACCCGCGAATGGGCGATGCGCTGCCGACGACCAAAGGCGCTCTGTAGGAGATGCGAATGATAGCGGTAGTCGATTACCAGAAGGGCAACCTGAAGTCGGTCGAGCGCGGCCTCATTGCCGCAGGTGGCGAGGCCTTCATCACGGCGGATGCGTCCGAGATAGCCAAGGCGGACGCCATCGTCTTGCCGGGAGTCGGGGCCTTCGCGGACGCGGCGGCGACGATGTGCGAACTCGGGCAGATGGAGGCCATTCGCGACCGCGTGCGCGCAGGCGTCCCCTTTTTGGGAATCTGCCTCGGCGAACACCTGATGTTCGAGCACGGCGTGGAAGGCGCGCCTGAAGGCAACCCCGCGTGCGGACTGGGGCTTCTGCCGGGTACCGTCGTCGCCATGCCGCGATGCGATGCGCAAGGAAAAGCGTTCAAAGTGCCCCATGTTGGGTGGAACACGATCGAGATGCCTGCGTGTAACGAGGGAGGGAAAGCGGTCGCAGTCCCTCCGTGCGGCGGAGTCGGGGGAAATGCCGTGCTCAAACAGTCCTCGCTTCGCTGCGGAACTGCGCGCGGCACCTCCCCCGACTCCGCCGCACTGCTCGATGGGGGACAGGCTGAACCCGAACTTTCCTCGCTTCGCTCGGAAAATGCGGGCGGCGCCTTCCCCGACTCCACCCCACAGCCAGGATGCGACCTCGCCTTCGCCTGCCCGCTCTTCGACGGCATAGCGCCTGGCGAGTACTTCTACTTCACGCATTCCTACATCGCGCCGACAGGTTCTCACACCATCGCCGAGACCACCCACAGCGTGCGGTTCACAAGCGCCGTCCAATTTGGCGAATGCGCCTTCGGCGTGCAGTTCCACCCCGAGAAAAGCTCCGATGCCGGCGCACGCGTGCTCGCGAACTTCGTGGCAATAGCTGCCCGCGGCTAAGCAGTCGCTGCACCGATTTCAGAAAGGAACGCAGAGACATGTATCTTCTCCCTGCAATCGATATCCTGGAAGGCCGCGCCGTGCGCCTCGCCAAAGGGGACTATTCCCAGGTGACGGTCTATAACGACGACCCCGTCGACCAAGCACGGAAGTTCGAGGCCCAAGGTGCCACCTGGATTCACGTTGTCGACCTCGACGGCGCGCGCACAGGCGTGCCCGAAAACATCGCCATCGTCGAGCGCATCGTGCGGGAGACCTCGCTTTCCGTGGAGGTCGGCGGCGGCATCCGCACGCTCGAGACCCTCGAGCGCCTCGCGGACATCGGTGCCGCTCGCATGGTGCTCGGCACCGCGCTCGTGAACGACCCCGATCTCGCGCGCGCCGCTGTGGAGCGCGTAGGGGGAGACAGGCTCACCGCCGGCATCGACGCGAAGGGCGGGGAAGTCGCCGTCTCAGGTTGGATCGAGGGCTCGGACGTTGCGGCATGCGATCTGGCCCGCGAGATGGGCAAGGCGGGCTTCAAACACATCGTCTACACCGACATCGCACGCGACGGCATGCAGACCGGACTCGACGTGCGAGAATATGTCCAGATGGCGGAGGCGTTCGGGCACCCCGTCATCGCGAGCGGGGGTGTGGCGAGCGTATCCGACATCGAGCGCCTCGCACCGGTTGCAGCCTCCATCGAGGGCGTCATCACCGGGCGCGCGGTATATGAAGGAACCTTAACGGTTGAAGAAGGCGTCGCGGCCTGCGCTGCGGCCACGAAGGAGTAGGCCATGCTTGCCAAGCGAGTGATTCCCTGCATGGACGTAAAGGACGGGCGCGTCGTCAAGGGCGTGAACTTCGTGAATCTGCGCGACGCGGGCGACCCGATCGAGCTCGCACAGCGCTATGACGAGCAGCGCGCAGACGAGGTCATATTCCTCGACATCACGGCGACGAGCGACGACCGCGCCACCACTGTCGAACTTGCCAGCCGCGCGTCCGAGCAGCTGCACCTGCCCTATTGCGTCGGCGGCGGGTTCAGAAGCGTCGCCGACATCCGCAAGATGATCGCGGCGGGCGCCGACAAGGTGTCGGTGAACTCTGCCGCTGTTGCGAACCCCGAGCTCATCACGCAGGCAGCAACTGCGTTCGGCACGCAGGCGATCCTCTGCGCGATCGACGCGAAGCAGCGGGCAGACAACCCCAACAAGTGGGAGGTCTATGTCCACGGCGGCCGCAAGGCAACGGGAATCGACGCCGTCGAGTGGGCGCAAGAGGCGGCGCGGCGCGGCGCGGGCGAGATCCTGCTCACGAGCATGGACCGCGACGGCAGCCGCGACGGATTCGACTGCGCCCTTACGCGGACCGTGGCGCGCGCAGTGAACATTCCCGTTATCGCGAGCGGCGGCGTCGGCAAGATCGAGCACTTCGCCGAGGGTATTTTGGAGGGCGAAGCCGACGCCGTACTTGCCGCAAGCGTATTCCATTTCGGCGAGATGACCGTACGCCAAGTGAAGGAATACATGCGCTCGCAGGGCATTCCCGTGCGCCTGTAACGTGTTTGTCACAAGCGTGTCGCACGAACCGGAAGGACACTAACATACATGGCAGTGATTGACAGCATTCCCGAGCTAACCTACAACGAAGCCGGCCTCATTCCCTGCATCGTGCAGGACGTAAAGACCCGCGAAGTCCTCATGATGGCGTGGATGAACGCGGAATCCGTGCGCCTCACGCTGGAGGAGCGCACGACTTGGTTCTTCTCGCGAAGCCGCCAGGAGCTTTGGCACAAGGGCGGCACGTCCGGCAACACGCAAGCGCTCATCGAGCTGCGCTACGACTGCGACGCCGACTGCCTGCTCGCACTGGTGGAGCCCGCAGGCCCCGCCTGCCATACGGGCAACACCACCTGCTTCTACCGCGTGATGGGGTAGGACCCGGGGCTCGCCAGTGTGTGCGCTTCTTGCTGTTTCGCCGCACACAGGGCAACCTTCGGTAGAATCGATAAGTCCTATCCGAGCGCGACAAATAGCGCATCGCGCACGCACGAAAGCTCATACATGATTATAGAAATCCTGAAAGCCCTGCTCGAGGGCATTGTCGAGGGCATCACCGAATGGCTGCCCATCTCGTCAACCGGTCACATGATCCTCATCGACGAGTTCGTGAAACTGCAGGTATCAGACCAGTTCCTCGCCCTGTTCCTCGTAGTCATCCAGATCGGCGCAATCCTCGCCGTCATCATCATGTACTTCCACAAGCTCAATCCTTTCAGCTTCAAGAAGACGCCGGCGCAGCGCAAAAGCACCTGGCGGCTGTGGGGCATGGTCGTCATCGGGTGCATTCCGGCTGCGGTGTTCGGATTCGCGCTTGACGATTGGGTAAACGAGCATTTTTACAACAAGGTCTGCGTTGCCGCGATGCTCATTTTGTACGGCATCATCTTCATCGTGCTCGAACGCCGCAACCATCGTCGCTTTCAGGAGGCCCGCGCAGGACTCGCGCTTTCCGGGCCGCGCCCGCGCGGCAAACATGCCCGCGTCGACGCTCAGGCGCACGCAACAAGCGAGCAGCTCGATGCCCGCGCAGAAGAGCAGCTGTTCAAGATCACCGACGTCGACGACATTGACTGGAAGACCGCGCTCAAGATCGGCCTCTTCCAGGTGCTCGCGATCATTCCGGGAACAAGCCGCTCGGGGGCCACAATCATCGGCGGCATGCTCGCCGGCTGCTCGCGCACCGCGGCGGCGGAGTTCACGTTTTTCCTGGCCATCCCCGTAATGCTTGGCTGGGGCGCAGTGAAGGCCGCGAAGTTCGTGCTCGCAGGCGTCGCCATGACCACGACCGAAGTCGCCGTGCTCGTCGTAGGCGTCGTGTCCGCGTTCGTCATGTCGATCATCTCGATCAAGTTCCTCATGGGCTACATCAAGAAGAACGACTTCACCGCCTTCGGCATCTACCGCATCATCGTGGGCGTGCTCGTCCTTGCCTACTTCGCCTTCGAGACCATGGGCATGCTGCCGTAAAGCCGCAATGCAATCCCAGCCGAACATCCCTCGCATCGCCTATACGCCCAAACTCGCGACGTACATGCGCAAAAAGGGCTTCCGACATATCGCCATCGAGCACGCAAGCGCGTGCGGCTGTTGCGTCGACCTGTCGGAGGTGGCCACACGGTTTCTCGATGACGCGGCGGCGGATAAACTGCGCACGAAGGGCTGCGTCGAACTTCACGGCGAGCTGGGGAGCATCCTCGTGGCGCGCGGGATGGAATACGACGACACAGTTGAACTGGGACTTCGCAGCTTCTTCGGCGCGAAGGACATCACCGTGCGCGGCATCAGGTCGTGGAGCTTGTAGCAAACCCCTAGTTGGCAGTGGGGATGGAGCCAAACCCCAAGTCGATGGTCAACTGGGCGAGTTGTGCGACGTTTTTTCGCTCGATAGAGCCCTTCACGACCGACTGGAACACCTTCTTGAAATAAAACCCCAGGTCAGCAAAGCCCGAATTGAATTGTTCTCAGAAAGATCGATGCACAACTCGCTCAGTTGACCACGAACTAGGGGGTTTGCTCCAGAAAGCACCCTGTCGTGGGCAGAAATCGCCGATATGTGAATCGGGAAGAGGTGGAGGGCTTATTCCTCCTTGCGCGCGACCGCGAACATGGAGCAGAATGAAAGGGGACGGCCATAGGGGACCGAATGGCCGAAAGGTCGAAAGGCCCATGGGTCGGCCGCGAGAACCTGACGGGTAGCGCACCGCCGCAGGAAGCCACAGGACTACCTCAAGAGCTGGGAGGACCTTATGCATTACGTCGAATCACCGCATCGTTTGCCTTACGAGATGGCATCGGGAATCCTTCAGGCGGAAATCGGCTGCTCGTACAACCGCTGCCGTTTCTGCTCGCTGTGCCGCAAGCCGGGGAAGGACTACCGACCCGCACCGTGCGAAGAGGTGGAGGCCGACCTCGACGAGCTCGCTTCCTACGTGCGCAGACCCACGCGCATCTACCTCTACGGCGGAAACCCCTTCGGCATGCCGCGCGATATCCTCATACCGCTGCTCGAGCGCATTCGCGAGAAACTGCCTGAGGTGAAGACGATCGGGGGCTTTTGTCGCGTGGCGGACGTGAAGGCCGCGACCGACGAGGACCTTGCAACCTGGGCGCGCCTCGGGGTGCAGGGGCTCTCCATCGGAGCCGAGAGCGCCTACGATCCCGCGCTCAAGTTCATGCGCAAGCCACATACTGCGGCTGACCTGGAGCAGCAATGCGCGCGGCTCAGCAAGGTCGGCATCGACTACACGCTCTTCTACCTGGCCGGCATAGCGGGCGCCGGAAAGTGCTCCGAGGCGGCACGCGCGTCTGCCGAGGTCTTCTCGCGCATCAACCCGCTGCGCATCAACATCATGACGCTCACCGTGTTCGACAATGCCGACCTCGCGCAAGACGTTGCATCGGGCGCCTTCACCCCGGCAGCCGAACGCGAGATCGTGCTCGAGATTCGCGACTTCATCGCAGGCCTTTCGGGGTGCACGTCCTTCATCGAGGCCGGCCACGACACCAACATGGTGCATTTCGATGGTGTGCTGCCGCGCGACCAGGAAAAGATGGTCCTCTACCTGGAGCAACGCGCTGAGATCATGAACGAAGAGCACATGAGGCTCCTCCGAAGCCGCTTCCGCGCGCTATAGCGGAGGCACGTGGGAAGGTGGCGCGCTCGCGCGTGACCGAGGGGCGCGGGCGGCACGCGAGGCCTATCCAAATGCTAGGTTTTTCCGCTCGCCGCCCCATTTCACCCGCTTTCGGGTTAGCCGCGGCATCTCTTTTGCTATCATGTCAAGCACACGAGTGGCCCCATCAGGGCAGATTCTCGTTAAAGCAATGAGGCATGAGAGGAACGTCAATGCCAGAAGAAAGCAAGTCGCTTGCTGAAATCGAAGCGCACCGCGCCAAGATCGACGAAATCGACCAGCAAATCGTTGCGCTTCTGAACAAGCGCGCAGGTCATTCGCTCGTAATCCGCGGACTCAAACCAGGAGCCCGCATGGGGCTTTATGACCCCAAGCGCGAGGAGGAGATCTTCGCTCGCGTCAATTCTTATAACGAGGGACCTTTGTATAACGAGAACCTGCGCGAAATTTACGAGGCGATTCTCAAGGTTATGAAGGAGACCCCGTCCGTATGAGCGAAGTGAAACCCGTGTCCCAAAAGCTTCCCGATTACGGCACGCGCACCGACGAGATCGCGATCTTCGCCGGCCCGTGCTCCGTCGAGAGCGAAGAGCAGTTCAACGAAGTCGCCGAATGCATCGCGGGTCTCGGCCTGCACTGGATTCGCGGCGGCGCGTTCAAACCGCGCACGAATCCGCACAGCTTCCAGGGCCTTGGTGAGGAAGCGCTGCAGATCATGAAGGCCGGGGGAGAGAAATACGGCCTGAAAACGCTCACGGAAGTCATGGACTCCGAGCACTGCGAGATGGTCCATTCCTACGTCGACGGCCTGCAGGTGGGCGCGCGCAACTTCCAGAACTTCAGCCTGCTGAAGAACATCGGTAAGGTGACGAAGGATTCGCATAAGATGGTGCTGTTCAAGCGCGGTTTCGCCGGGACGATTGCCGAGTGGCTCGCCGCGACCGACTACATCACCATGGCGGGTAACGACAATGTCGTGCTCTGCGAGCGCGGTCTGCGCACCTTCGAGACCGCGACGCGCTTCACGCTCGATATCTCGGCTGTGCCCGTCATCCACAAGCAGAGCCTCTATCCTATCTGCGTGGATGTGTCTCACCCGGCCGGAGTGCGCGACCTCGTGCCCGCACTTGCAAGGGCAGCAGTGGCGGTCGGCGCCGACTCGATCATGATCGAGGTGCACCCGAACCCGCCCGCGGCCCTCTCCGACGGTCCGCAGCAGCTGACGCCCGCCCAGTTCACCGACCTTATTACCGATCTGCGCGAACTCGCTGCCGTCTTCGGGAAGAAGATCGTTTAGCGCACCGCGCGCAGCAAATAACACCAACCGGGAAGGCCGCCTCGAGCGGTCTTCCCGCTCCTTGGGGACAAGCGAGCCGGTAAAGAGTTCCCGAAGCATGCGGAAAACCCGAGCCCTTCCCTATGATCGGGCGCCTGGGAGCAATCCCTAGGCAGGCATGCTCTTCCCAGGCGGTCCCCTCTCCTTAATACCACGAGGATGCTACAATGGCACGCGTTCGCCCTTGACGCCCTCGACAAATCGGAGCCGCATGACCAACTTTTCCAAACCCATCAACCGCGCGCTTTTCCTTGCGTGCGTCATCGTGACGGGCGCGCTTGCCGGCGCGTTCGTGTGGGCGTTCTTCTTCTTGATGGACAAGGGGATCGAGTTCTTCTGGTCCACGCTTCCCGCGCTCATCGGCCAGGCGGCTAATGCGCATCTGCCGGGGCTTGCGGAGGGGCCATTCGGCTTTCTACCGTATCCGCTCGTCGTCTGCATCGTCGGCGGGCTACTCATCGGGTACTTTGACAAGAAAACGGGCGCGCGCCCCGAAGAGCTCACCGCCGTCATGGGTAAGGTGAAGAAAGACGGCCGCTATAGCTACGAGGGCATCGGCAAACTTTCGCTTGCGGCGCTTCTGCCGCTGCTGTTCGGCGGGTCGATCGGCCCCGAGGCCGGGCTCACCGGCGTGATCGCGGGGCTCTGCACCTGGGTCGGCGATAGGATGCGGCGTTTCGGAGCCGACTTCCGCGCACTCACCACCATCGGCACGCAAGCCGCCTTGACCGCCCTGTTCACCGCCCCCTTGTACGGCTTCGTGGCCCCGCTCGCAGGGACGGCGGACGCACCGAAAGACGGCAAAGACGACGTCGACATCAAGCTGCCGCGCGCGCAGAAAACCTTCGTCTACCTGTGCGCCATCGCGGGCGCGCTCGCGGCGTTTCTGCTGCTCGGAGATGTGTTCGGGGGAGGAATGGGCCTGCCGCGCTTCACAGGAATGAAAGTGGGCGCGCTCGAAGCCGCGCTGGTCATACCCGCCGCCCTTCTCGGATGCGCCGCGGGATGGTCCTTCCACGCATCGACCTGGGCATCGGGAAAACTTGCAAGCCGCATGGGAGAGCGGTCCGTCGCGAAGGCCGTGCTCGGCGGGATTGTCCTCGCGGTATGCGGCATGGCGCTGCCCTACACCATGTTCGCGGGCGAGGCGCAAACGCACCTGCTGATGGATAGCTACCTTGCAATCGGCGCGGGCGCGCTCATAGTAACCGGACTCATAAAGGCCGCGCTCACCCCGTTCTGCATCCAGATGGGCTGGCGCGGGGGCCATTTCTTCCCGCTCATCTTCTCAGGCGTGAGCATGGGCTACGGCTTTTCCCTGCTCACCGGCGCAGATCCTGTGTCGTGCGTGGCAGCGTGCACCGCGGGGTGCATGGGAGCCGTCATGCGCCAGCCCGTGATGACAGCGTTGCTGCTGATCATGTGCTTCCCCGTGAAGGGCGTCGTCATCACGATCGCGGCTGCGGCCATCGGAGCTGCGATCCCCTTGCCGAAGACACTCTCCCCCGCCAAGCCGCGGGGAGAGGGCTCGGCGGGGGAGAGTGCTCCAACGGGGGAGAGCACCCCGGCACGGGAGGGGCGCGCGAATCGAGAAACCAAGGAGGCAGGCGAATGATAAACTTCCGGATGCTCGTGGACGTGCTGAGGCACTCAGGGTTCGGGCCGATCACCTGTGTGTTCGCGATAGCCTTCCTCATATGCTCAGCGGCGGTATGGCTCGCCGACCCCGAAACCCTCACCTTCGGCGACGGGGCGTGGTTTTCTTTCGAAGTAGTGTCGACCATCGGATTCGGCGACGTGAACGCGACGGGGCCGGTGGCGCGCGTGGCAGCCGTAGTGCTCAGTGTCCTCAGCATTTTCTACATCGCGCTCTTAACCGGCGTTGTCGTGAGCTACTGCACGACCGCGATCAAGGCGCGCCAAGAGGGCACGCTCGCCAACTTCGCTGCCAACCTCGAGCGACTCGACGAGATGACCCCCGAGGAGCTGGCCGCGTTCTCCGCGCGAGTAAGGGAATACCGCCGCACGCAATAGCAAAAAGAACACGCGCAAATACAGCCCTTTCAGCATACGTGGCTGTATTTGCGCGTGTTCTGGTGACTTTTTACTGCCACGAGAGAACGATGGAGCGCCGCCTCCACGCTCTTCTGATGTTAAATCACTGGCGTTAACGTTAAATCGCGCGCGCGGTCGGTCAATCTGCGGCACAATGGAGGGCGACACAGAAGCGTGGGCACGAAGGCGGCCCGCGCGACGCGGCATCCGCCGCTTGCAGGAACCGAAACGACAAGGAGCACTTTCGTGGCTAAGGTCAATCCGAACTACCAGAAACTTCCAGGCAGCTATCTCTTCTCCGAGATCGCCCGTCGCACGGCAGCGTATTCCGAGGCGCATTCCGAGGCAAAGCTCATCAAGATGGGCATCGGCGACGTGACGCGCCCGCTCGCGCCTGCCGTCATCGAGGCCATGCACGCGGCAGTCGACGACATGGCTCGCTCCGAGACCTTCCACGGCTACGGCCCTGAGCAGGGCTACGACTTCCTGAGATCGGTCATCGCGGAGAAGGACTTCCACGCACGCGGGGTCGACATCGCCGACGACGAGATCTTCATCTCCGATGGCGCCAAGTCGGACTGCGGCAACATCGGCGATATCCTCGATGTCGACAACGTCATCGCCGTTTGCGACCCGGTATACCCCGTCTACGTCGACTCCAACGCGATGGCGGGCCGCGCGGGCGACTACGATGCCGAAGCCGAGCGCTGGACGAACATCACCTACATGCCCACCACCGCCGAAAACGGCTTCTGTCCTGCGCTTCCCGAGGGCCGTGCGGACGTCATCTACCTGTGCAGCCCGAACAACCCCACGGGCACGGTGCTCACTGCCGACCAGCTGAAGGTGTGGGTCGACTACGCGAACGCCAACGGCTCGATCATCATGTTCGACGCGGCATACGAGCGCTTCATCGTCGAAGGGGGCGTGCCTCACTCCATCTACGAGGTGGAAGGCGCCAAGACCTGCGCCATCGAGTTCCGCTCGTTCTCGAAGACCGCAGGATTCACCGGCGCGCGCTGCGGCTATACTGTGGTGCCTAAGGAACTCGAGCGCGACGGTCAGAGCCTGAACGCCATGTGGAACCGCCGCCAGTGCACGAAGTTCAACGGCGCGAGCTACATCATCCAGCGCGGCGCTGCGGCAATCTACACCGAGGAAGGCGAGCGCCAAATCGAGGAGACGCTTGCGTACTACCGCAACAACGCGCGCGTGATCAAGGAAGGCCTCGAAGCCGCCGGATTCACCGTGTACGGTGCCGTGAACAGCCCCTACATCTGGTGCAAGACGCCTGAAGGCGTGGGGAGCTGGGAGTTTTTCGACAAGCTGCTCACCGAGGCGAACATCATCACCACGCCGGGCGCGGGCTTCGGCCCCTCGGGCGAGGGCTACGTGCGCCTGACCGCCTTCGGCGACGCCGACGCCACCATCGAGGCCATGGAGCGCATCAAGAAGCTCATGGCATAGCGAACGTCGAGCGGCGTAGCGAGCCTCCTGCGGTGGAAAGAACACTACCCGCCGCAGGAGGCGCTTTTCCCGCGAAAGCTTAGGGGTAAAACTAAAAGGAGCCTCGAGCATTGTGCCCGAGGCTCCTTCCATCTTATGCGGCAGATCGCGCAGGCTGCAGCGCTTACCCTAGAACCCGCCTTGGCTTGCGCGCTCGGGAACGAGCGTGCGGCGCTTTCCCTTCGCCCAGTTCATGCAGCGGAATTCTTTCACCTCGTGGAAGTTGTAGTTCTCAGCCCACATGAAGCAGAAGCCGCGCAGCTCGTCAAGCAGCTCCTCGGGCGTGCCCGCGTGCTCGTCCTCGATGTAGGTCTTGAACACGGAATACGTCTCGCTCTTATCGTGGATGCGCACCTTGGGGAAGCGGATGGAAAGCCACGTGCGGATGGCAGCGTTGAGCTTCTCGGCGCCAGGGTCGTCGCCGAACATGACCTCAATCGGCTCCCAGTATTCCTTGTACAGGCGCGTCTGCTCATCGTGATCCATAGCGATGAGCAGGTAGTTGCGCACCAGGTCGGCCGTCGTCAGCGGCACACCGCGCGCGTTCAGGCTCTCGAAGATGAGCTGCGGGTTGTCGCCGCGGTCGAGCTCCGCGTCGATCACCGTGAGCACCTTCATGCCCGCCCACAGCACGTCGGCTTCGAAATCGCTCTTCTCCATCTCGCCGTAGAAGTAATCGAGGTTCTCGGTGATGCGCTCAGAGGGACGCTCGGGCATCGGCGTAGCGTTCACCACCGCCTCAAGTGTCGGGCAATCGTTTAGCGACAGGATGAGCTTCGCCGCCGCACCGTCGCCCGTCTTCACGTGGAGGAACGTGCCGGAGATATCGTCGGCAGTAAGGCCATCGGCGGTCGCGCCGTGCGTGCGTAGATACTTCACGAGCGCGGCGATCACGATGGTGAGCGTGGTCATGCGCTGCTGGCCGTCGATCACATCGAGTTGATGCTGCGCCGTCTTCGCGAAACGGTCGGGCGCATAGAGCACCGTGCCGATGAAGTGTGCGTTGCCCGTACGGCCCGAGCGATTGATGTCCTGCCACAGCCCCTTGCACTGCTGCAAGCCCCAGGAGTACACGCGCTGGTACACCGGGATGACGAACTGGGTGTCTTCCGTTCCCAAAAGGTCGAGGAACAGCTCTTGTTTGGTTTGCATGCGTAAAACTCTTTCTCCACTTCGCGCCCAAGGTGCCGACCTCGACGCGGCCACCATCTTGCACCCGAAGCGTCGCCGCGGGTGCGGCCCCAAAAAACCGTGAAGGATTATAGGACAGGCGCCTATGGATGAGTAGATGCTCGAATTCGATTGAGCAGGAGAATCCGCAAATCGAGCACAGAGAGTGGCATTGATGGGGGAGCAACAGGCGTGCGAGGAAGCCATAAGGTACAATCCTAGAAAACCATGTTCGAAAACGGCGCAAATGCGAGCTTGAAGGACGGCCTGGGAGCAAATGCATCGCGAGGGGTCCCCTTGCTCGCGCCGGCCGTCAAGCAACAACCAGAAACGCGCCCGGCACCGAAAGATTGGGGAGCAACCATGACGAAGAAACGCATCTTGCTTGTCGCCACAGGCGGCACTATCGCATCGAAAGAAGAGGGGAATGGCTTGTCGCCTGCGCTTTCAGGCGAGGAACTGACGAGGTACGTTCCCGAGGTGGCAGACCTCGCCACGCTCGACGTGAAACAGGCCATGAACATCGACTCGACCAACATGCGCCCGAGCGACTGGCTGCGCGTCGCCCGCACCATAATGGAAAGCTACGACGATTACGACGGGTTCGTGGTGCTGCACGGCACCGACACCATGGCATACACCGCGGCAGCCCTGTCGTATCTCATCCAGCACAGCCCCAAGCCCATCGTGCTCACCGGGTCGCAGCGCCCCATGGCGAGCGCCTTCACCGACGCGAAGCTCAACCTGTACCAAAGCGTGCTGTACGCAACCGACGACGACGCGCGCGACGTGTCGATCGCGTTCGGCGGCATCGTCATCGCGGGAACCCGCGCGCGCAAGCAGCGCACCATGAGCTTCAACGCCTTCACCAGCGTGAACTTCCCGCCGCTCGCCTATATCCGCACCGACCGCATCGTGCGCTCCGCCCCTTTCGCGCATGCAAGGAAGGCGGACGGGTCACGCGGTCATACAGCAGATCGCCCCGTCGTGTACGACAAGCTCGACCCGCGCGTGTTCGCGCTGAAACTCACGCCCGGACTCGATTCGCGGATCTTCTCGGCTTTGGCGCCGTCTTATGACGCGGTCATCTTAGAAACGTTCGGCATCGGGGGCATTCCCGAACAAGGCGAGACCGGCCCATGTTTTCAGGACGCTATCTATTCATGGGTCGATTCGGGGCGCATCGCCGTCATGACGACGCAGGTTCCTGAAGAGGGGCTGGACCTGGGAGTTTACGAGGTTGGCCGCGCGTATGCGAACCATCCGGGCATCTTGCGCGGCGCCGACATGACCCCCGAGGCGATCGTTGCAAAGACCATGTGGGCGCTCGGGCAAACCCGCGACGTGGCAGAGGTGGAGCACCTGTTCAACTGCGAGATCAACCACGATCGCTCGCCGTTCGAGTAGATAGAAAGCGCGAGGCGGCGCACCGCCTCGCGCACTACTTAGGCAACGAAAAGTTTGCTCACGTCGCCCGCATTGCAGTCGGCAAGCGCAACGCTTTTGATGGAGGGGTCGTCGTCGGTCGAGTAGTAGTACGTCTTCGTACGCGCCGAGTAGCACCCCGTGTAGAGCGTGCGCTCGAAGGCGCCGTCGGCCATCGCCGCCGAGCCTTCCACCATCGCCACGCTCCCAAGCGTATGGAACGCGCGCAGCACGTTTTCCCATTCGCTGGCCTTTTGCGGATAGTTCGCGTTCAAGAACGCCGCCTTCACGAAACGCGAAGGGGAATAGGAATCGCCCGGGATGCCGCGCGCACCGGCGCCTGCGCCGAAGGGGGTAAGCTCGGCGCGACCCCAGGTCGCAGCAGCGGGGAAGTCGCCCGTTGCCGTGATATACGTGCGCAGGTTCGTCATATGCCAGGTGAACTCGGGCTGGTTCGCCAGCGTATCGACCGGGTTGTCCATCACATGCGGGCCGTCGGCCATCTGCTCGATCACGATCGAGCGCGTGCCATCACCGACAATCCAGTGCAGCATCGACACGCCGAGCTGGTCGCTCACCGGCTTCGCAACGATGTTCGCGTTCGCGAGGGCCGCCTCCACTTCATCGACCGTAGAGAAGTTGGCTGCGACCCACACGGGGAACTCGTAAGCGGCAATGTTCGTCTTCCCATCGATAGGTCCCTTGGAATATTCGGCGAACCCGGGGAAGTTCAAGCCGGCAACGCCCAGGCCCGCATCGTTTCCGCAATCGAAATAGAGCGGGTAGTTGTCGAGCACCACCGCCATGCCGATCACGGCGTGCGCCGCCGGCGCATCATCGAGGAAGGAGTAGGGGAGCGGAAAGCCCGCGGGCGTCACCACCACACGCTCACCGTAGCGCGTGCTCCAATCGAGATTGCGCGCCAGATACATGTTGCCCTCGCCGTCGCTGAATCTGATTCCCGTGCACATATCGCATCCTTCCGTGAAGCTTGTCCGTTCGCGCCCGCCCGCGTCGGGTGGACATTTCTTCTATGTCATTGTGCGACCACATCATTCGAAGGACAACCGGGAGCTTCCCATCGTTGCCATTTGGTCACCAAAACGCCGCGCAGCCAACAAATTGCGGGGGAAACGCGACAGACGGCAGACAGCAGCCCGCAGAACTCGTGGACATGACATGGCGAGGAAGGGGGCAGGTGGCGCCCCGAAGAACGAGCGCATAGGGAGAAAACGCATAGGAAAGCTCGTCTCGGGAAGGCAGGCGCTCGTGGTGGGCGCGGTGTGCCTGGCGGTGCTGTTTTTATGGCCGCGATTGGGCACGATGGGAGCAAAGGTGCCCAGCTCGCTTGCCGCTGTCATCGTGGGCATGACCATGGTGCCCCTATTCGGCATGAACGTGAGCACCATCGGCAATTTGCACACCATCAACGCCGGCTTGCCCGAGTTGCACGTGCCTCAGCTCTCAATCGATTTGCTGCGCGACCAGCTTCCTAACGGCATCACCATCGCCATCCTGGCCGCTATCGAGTCGCTGCTCTCATGCGTCGTCGCAGACTCGATGATCAGCTCTCACCATCGCTGCAACATGGAGCTTGTGGCCCAAGGCGTCGGCAACCTGGGCTCGGTGCTTTTCGGCGGCATCCCCGCGACAGGCGCCATCGCACGCACGGCAGCCAACATGAAGAGCGGCGGGCGCACGCCGATCACAGGCATGATGCACGCGCTGGTCCTGCCCGCAGTGCTCGTGTTCCTCATGCCGTACGCAGCGCTTATCCCCATGCCCACCATCGCGGCAATCCTGCTGCAGGTCGCCTACAACATGAGCGGTTGGCGCAACTTCGCGCACCTGTGCCACACGGCATCGAAGGGCGCGGTTGCCACGCTTTTGCTCACGTTCACGCTCACCATCGTGTTCGACCTGGTGACGGCAATCGCTGTCGGCATGCTCATCACCGTGGTGCTGTTCATGAAGATGGTCTCCGAGGAAACCGAGGTCAAAGGCTGGAAATACTACTGCGACGCCGATTCCGAGGTCACGCACTTGCGCGAGCTGCCCAAAAGCGTGCGCGTGTACGAGATCAACGGCCCGATGTTTTTCGGCATGACCGACCGCATTACCGACATCTCGGTGAAGGAGTTCACGAAATACCTGATCATCCGTATGCGCGGCGTGCCATCGCTCGACTCGTCGGGAATGAACGCGCTCGAGAACCTCTACGACTACTGCAAGGAAAACGGCGTGAAGCTCATCTTCAGCCACGCCAATGAACAGCCCGTAAAGACCATGCGCCGCGCAGGGTTCGTCGATTTGGTGGGCGAGGAGCACTTCCGCCCGAACATCGACGACACCATCACGCACGCGCGTGAACTGATTACAGCCGAGGATGCCGCGAAGGGCGCGAAGGCCGCAGCCTAGGGAAACGCTGATTAATTCGTGGCCGACAGCACGCCGCACGCCGTACAATCCATCCCCCGACCTGCGGAAATGTTATCGATTTGATATAATATTCCCAGGTCAAAGCGATGAAACGGGAGGTATGCCATGGACCGACAGACCGCCTTCGCCGACATCGAGAACGCATCGAGGAGACGCGCGACCAAGCGTGAGGCGTTCCTGGAGGCCATGGATGCGGCCGTGCCCTGGGCGGAGCTGATCGCCGCGGTCGAGCCCTTCCACTATCCCGGCAAGCGCGGCCGCAGGCCCATCGGGGTCGAGAGGATGCTGCACATGTACTTCCTGCAGCTGTGGTCCAGCCTCTCCGACGAGGGCGTCGAAGAGGCAATCTGCAACTCGAGGGCGTTCTCCAGGTTCATGGGCGTCAGGTTCGGGCTTGGAGACTGGGTCCCCCTACGCCACCGCGCTCTTGAAGTTCCGCCGCATCGTCGAGGCGAACGGCCTGGCCGACGAGATTCTGGCGAGGGTCAACGCGGTCCTGGAGGCCAAGGGAATCATGATGCACAGAAGATTGCCTATTCAGGTGATAGACAGTAGTCCTGCTTCGAAACAGGACTACTTTCTAGGGCACAATTGGAACAAGTTTACATGCAGTTTTGCGTAAATCAAAATTCCCAAGATGACTGCTACTGGTATTTTTCAAAATTCTTTCGAAAGGGGGAGGGGGCGATGTCGGGCGCTATGCGAGCTTATCAGATATGGCCTTCTACTGGGAAGAACCCTCAAAGTTAATATTCGATTCCAGAAAAGAATTGATTGCAAACGTTGAGCACATAATCCAAGATAATCGCAACAGGTTTCCAGAGCCGTATTCCGGGCAAACCGACTATCAACTACAAATCGCAATCAATGGCAGTATTGAAGCAGCGAAAGAACGATTTCGCCGAAACTACCGATTGCAGTTCCTCAATACTTTATTACAGCAGGAACAATTCAGCTGCTTATTCCGTTATGCCTCGCAAAACCAAATGTCGCTGATTTAGCGCTTGTCGTTGAGAACTACGGGAGCTATATCGCGCATCAACTTGCTTGACGCTCGATCAAGCAATTTACAATGCGCGTCTTTTAGCGCGTCCCGACAGAGACTGGTTGAATCCATAAACAATATACTAGCCTGCCAGTCAACGGCTCGCCCTGAAAACAACCCCTCCTTTTCCAGCCGCGAATTCAGCAACAATTAATCAAGTGAAAATAAGTCTTACCTGTATTCACTTGCCCTACCAGTCGATTTCGTCGGGCCAGTCTCCGTTGTGGATTGAGACGTGCTCGATGGGGCAGTCGTGTTCAGCCGCAAACGCGCGGATGTCGTAGCAGAACTCGTCGTAATCCTCCCTGCCCTCAAGGATGCGCTTCATCGTCGGGCCCAGCAGCTTGCGGCGCTTTCCCTCGTCGGAGCGGGCGAACTCCGTGTCGAACTGCTTGAAGTGCTGCGTGAAGTAGCTCCGGAAGATCGAGTCCACCTCGATCACGAGCCTCATGATGCGCGAGTGGAGGTTCGGGGACACCGCCTGCGCGAGAGTGTCGTAGACCAGCGACTGGTACAGCACCACGTGATTGGCCGACACGTCGTACCTCGCCTGGGCGCTGACGCCGTCGCTTTTGCGCCTGCCCTTGGTCAACTCGCGCTGGCGCCGCTCGCACAGGATCCTCGGCATCGCGCAGTCGAAAAGCGCCTCCGTCCATAAGATGTTCACGCCGTACCGGACGTTCTTCGTCGAAATCGCGTTGCCTTCAAGCCGCATGCCAGGCACGATCCCGTTCTCGTGCAGCATGACCTCCCTGTCTCCCATGTAACAATGGCGCAGGTCATAGCAAAGCTCCAGCACGTTCACGGCGGCGAAGTGCAGCGGGTCGCTATACCCGTCGTCGCCCGCAATCGGGGCGGCAACCTCCCGCACCGTATCGTAGAGCTTGTCGATGTCGTCGAAATCGCCCGACACGAAGATGTCCCCCGAAATGGGGCGTCGCCTCGACTTTGAGCATGGCGGCCTTCTTTCTCTATCATCGCTACCGGAAATCGGAACCTACGCTTACCATCGCCGTCTATTCTACGGTATTTTTCATCTCCTCATGCATCTCCGAAGACACGGGGAGCCCGCTAATCGAATTGCCCTCTATCGTTACGCCCCGGAAAGCAGCTCAGCTCAACTTATCCTTAATGATGCGCGGGATTACCGTTACCGCGCACCCGACCTTCCACGAGGTCGACTTTTCGATTTCATCGAGCTTTGCCCTCAGCTCCTGCAACTCCTGTGCCCTGCGATTCGCGCATGCCCGCGCCTCGACGAGCTCCACCTCCTCGATGGAAGTCGACCGGGTGTACAAATGGCGCTTCTCCTGTCTTTTCGGGTTCCGGTTCGCCAAGCCACCGAGGATGTCGAACGCCTCGACGGCCCTCCTCTTCCGATCCTCAACGATGACGGACAGCTCTTCAGACAGATGATCTCTCTGCTCGATAAGTAGCTCAATGCGCTGCAAGGTTTCCGCAGCGGACTCGTCCATGCTCGACAGAAAAGCCAGTTGGCCCATTTGCTCGTAGAAGGCGTGGACCTTCTCGTTGTAGTCGAACCCGAGGCTCGGGACGCCGTGCGCGTTCGAAACAATTGAGCAGTGAAGACGCATCGCCATCGAGAACTCCGCATGGGCAATGGTATCAATCACCGCATCGGTATCCAGAGCCGTCCCAAAAAATCGCGCCTCTTCCCCATGCGCCATAAGCGAGGCCACTCGACGGTGGACCGCACCATCCTCGGGGGCCAGATCGATGAACAGGGGCCTAATGCCATTCCCTTCCCACACCCTGTCGAGCACATCGGCGACCCTGCCCTCGAACCCCTCGTCCTTGGTGCGATGATCCCTGAGCGACACGACGCAATAGGGTTGAGCATAATCAGCGGGAGCAAAGGCATTATCGGATTTCGCGAGGAACGCAAGGTCGCACTTCGTGCTTATCGACGTTTCAGGGACGCCCGCCGCCAGAAGGAGCTCCTCAGTCTTGACGTCGCGGGGGACGAAGAAGGCGCCGTTTCGGGCAGAAAGCGCGACGAGACGCTTCGCGTCGGGGTTGGAGAGCGGACCTGCACCGATTCCAAGGAACACCGAGGGCGTGCCGTGCATCGCGGCCATGAGGACGAACGCGGTCTGCCCCGCGATTTCGGAGCGTGGGTTGAGGAACAGGTCAATCGGGCCCGCCGTCCAATCGACGAAGGGGTCGTCGAATATGATTCCGGCCATGAAGACCAGGGCGCTCGCACCGTCGAGTATAATGTCCGCCTCGAGCTTCATATCCATCGTCACCGAAACGACCCCGTGTCGACGGAGGGTCGCCTCCGGGTCGTGTCCGATGAGCGTCACGAAAGAGTCCGGATACCTTCTCGCGATCTCATCGCAGATGGTTGAGAAAATCAGTTCGTCCCCGAAGTTGTCCTTCCCGACGTAGCCGAAAACTACAAAGCGCCTGAACGGAACCGCAGACCCTTCGCAGGACGACCGCTCGAGCCGCGACAGTATCTCTTCGGCGCTCTCCCCCGACGCCGCGATGTAGTCAGGTTTGAAACGCCGTCTGAACGCCTCGAGCGCACGCTCATCAGGGTTCCCATCGCTGTCGAACACCCCGGGGAACCGCTCCAGGTCGATTATCTCGACCGCATGACCCTCGACGGACAGCTGCTCGAAGCAGTCCCATACGGGATCGCCCTCGCTGAAAACCGGATGCCCCAGCAGGGCGATACGATAGAAAGTCATGGAAAGTAAACCTCCGTGAAAAGATGCTCATAAGCCTATGCTAAGATATCACGACATGAAGCCAAGACTCTCCATAATCGTTCCCGTGCACAACGCCTCCCCATACATTGGGCATTGTCTTGAGACGATATCGCGACAGGGCCTCTCCCCCGACGACTACGAGGTCATTATGGTCGACGACGGCTCGACGGACGATTCGCTCGACCTTTGCCGCGAGCTTTCCGACGAGCGGAACGTGAAGATCCTACACCGGGAGAACGGCGGCGCAGGACGCGCTCGGAACGCCGGCATCGCGGAAGCTCGCGGCAAATATGTCTACTGCCTCGATGTTGACGACAGTCTCGAGGACGGTTCGCTGTCGATCCTGCTCGGCCAATGCTTTGACCAAAATCTCGACGCGGTGTTCTTCGGCGCGCTCGTCGAGTACGCGAGCGAAGAGGTCAAGACTAGCGACCCCCAGGACGACCGCTACTTCGAAAGGCGCCAAAGCCCGCGCGTCCGCACGGGCGAGGAGCTGCTCGTCGAGCAGCAGCAGACCCGCAATTTCTGCGCCCAGCCGTGCATGCATATAGCGAGGCGGCAGCTCCTCGTCGATAACAACATACGCTTTGCCGAGGGAATCGTGAACGAGGACAACCTCTACGTCTTCCACACGACCATTCATTCGCAGCGCGCGAACGTCGACCCGCACCCCTACTACCGCTACGTCGTTCGCCCCCGCTCTGTCACGACGGAGACGCGCGGCACTTTGCGTCAATTCGACGCGCACTTCTATCTCGCCCGCGAGTTCTACCGCGACTACCTAGCAGCAATTGACCAGGGGAAGGACGATCTAGCTTGGGCTATCTGGACATTGATTGACTGGTACCTGGAGGTCGCTGTCGACGCGCTAATCAGCGCTGACTCGCGGATGGAGAAGCCCACCGCGAGCGACCCCGTGTCCCTTTCGGTGTACCATAGACTTTTCGAGCGCATACTCGACGAGCGGGAAGCCCGGCTCGCAGCTGAATCCCAAGCCCTCGCCCTCGAGCAGCAGCTTGCCAAAACGGGCTTGCGGCGCGCGGCCGAGGCCCTCTTCCGGAAGACGAAACGCGCTTCTGGAGGCCATCGATAGCAAAAGGTCCTTTGAGACGAACGCAAAGGAGAGCAACCCGAGATGAATCCCACCCAGGGTCTACTGAATAATAGAGCCAGCTGGGCGTATGTCGCCATCGCAATCGTGATGGTCGCGCAGTTGATCGCGAGCTTCTGCTTCTCTCTCAACAAGACGGGCCTGTTCCAGGACGAGAGCTGGACGTTCGTCCTCGCCAACGGCACCTGGCTTGGAGTGGGCCCCGAAAACGGCGTCCTGTACCACGATGGAGACCCCTACAGGGACTACGCTTCCGTCGGCTCATTTCTCGAAATTGACGTACCCCAGATATTTGAGAATCAGACGAACGACAACCACCCACCCCTCTCGTACCTGCTCTTCTCCTTTGCCTATTCCCTGTTCCCCGGCTCCGTCGCCCTGCCCATCGGCGTGATGTTGAACGCGCTTTACCTCACGTGCGCGACGCCACTGCTATTCGGAATCGCCCGCAGGCTCGGCGCGGGCGACCCCCTGGCCTTGGTGGTCGCCGTCGGATGGGCCTTCTCCGTCGGCACGATTGACTGCGTGCTGTTCCTGCGCATGTACGCCCTGCTCACTTTCTTCTTCGTCGCGCTCACGTACGTCGTCGTCCGCATCGTGGTCGATGAGAGCAATGCCCGCTGGTTCGTAGCCCTCGGCGTCACATGCGCGCTCGGCTTCCTCACACAGTACTTCTTCCTTATGTACGCCTTCACCCTCTGCCTGGGAATGGGAATCCTGTTACTCGCGAGGAAGAAGGTTCACCGCGCAATCGCGTTCGGGGCGAGCGCGATTGCCGGAATTGCCATCGGCTACGCGGTCTTTCCGACATCGATCGACCACATCCTCCACAGCGGGCGCGGGTCGAATGCGCTCAATGCCGCCGTATCGGGCAACGGCTTCGGGAACCATCTTATCCGTGATTGGGGGTGGATCAACTCGGAGCTTTTCGCAAACCTGCTCCCCGCCTTTGTGGCGGCCCTCGCCATCCTCGCCGTCATCGCCCGCCTGATGAGAAGGCACCAGCGCGAGATGGGCGCTCACGGCAAACCTTCCTCGTCTCACGCATTCGGCGAAAAGGGACTTGCAGTCACTGAGTATCTCCTGATAGCGGTTGCCGGGGTGCTTTTCGTCGTTATGGTTGCCCGGGTTGCACCGTTCGCATCGAACCGATACCTCATGTCGGGATACCCCATCGTCTTTTCCTCCGCTCTCCTCGGCCTGGCGAAGCTCGCCGACGCGGCGTTCGTTGGGCGAGCTCCGTGGGTGCCCGTCGCAGCGGTTTCAGCATGCGCGCTGGCATTCTGTCTGATCGGTTTCGTCACGGTCGGGCCCCGTTACCTCAACTGGGAGGATCAACCCGCAGCAAGTCTTTCCGACAATACTACGACCTCGGTCTGTCTTTGGTCTGCAAACCCCGACGACCAGACGATACTCCCCTACGTCCTCGAGTATGAAGACAACCTGTACTTCAACGATTTTGGAGCGTTCTCCTCGTACGACTTCGCATCGCTCGATAAGTTCACACTGTTCGTCCAGTACCCCTTCTACGATTCCAATTTTGCAGAGGCTTTAAGCGGGAGGGGCTTTACGGTAGAGGATGAGGGCGTGGCCGGAGAATACTTCCGTGCGTACACCGTAGCGAAGTAGGGCACGCACGGCGGCTGGAAGCGCGGCGAGGCTGCGCAATGCGAGATTGCCTGCTACTTGCCCTTCGTCCCTTCTGCATCAGCCGAAACGATCTCGCTGCCGCCCTGTCGGGAGCCCTCAAGCGTTGTCTCGCTCACGATGTAGCGCGGACGACGCTTCGCCTCGAGGTAAATCTTCCCGATGTACTCTCCGATGATGCCGATGCTCAGAAGCTGAGTTCCCGAAAGCAGGCACGCGATCGAAATCGTCGACGCCCAACCGGGCACTGATTGCCCAGCCAAGGTGACACAGATTGCCCAGAGCACGCCGACAAAGCTCAACGCGGCGATGGCCAAGCCGAGAACCGTGATGATGCGGATAGGCTGGATGGAGAGGCTAGTGATGCCGTCGATTGCCAGGGCGATCATCTTCGGCAGCGGATAGTGGCTCTCCCCCGCGAGGCGCTCGTGTCTCTTGTAGTAGACGCTGGTCGACGAGTAGCCCACCAGGGGTATCATCCCGCGCAGGAAGAGGTTGACCTCCTTGAACTCGGACAGGGATTCGAGAACCCTGGAGCTCAACAGGCGGTAGTCCGCGTGGTTGTAAACGCATTCGACGCCCATTGCCCCGAGAAGACGATAGAACGCCTGGGCGGAGAGGCGCTTGAAGGGGCTGTCCGTCTCGCGATCCGACCTTACGCCGTAGACGACGTCGTTCCCGGCAAGATACGCCTTCACCATGTCCGCCATGGCTGCGATGTCATCCTGCCCGTCGCAGTCGATGCTGATGGAGATGTCGCATATGTCCTTCGCGGCCATCAGCCCCGCCAGAAGGGCGTTCTGATGGCCGCGGTTCCGCGAGAGGCAGATTCCCTCGAACACGGGGTCGGATGCGGCGAGATCGCGGATCAGCCGCCACGTGCCGTCCTTCGACCCGTCGTTCACGAATAGGATGCGGCTGCGCCGGGAGACCAGCCCGCCCTCCGCCATCGACTCCAGTTGATTCCTAAAGAGCGAGCACGTGAGAGGCAGCACCGATTCCTCGTTGTAACAGGGGATGACGATGCACAGAACGGGCGCTGGGGCCATACAATATCTCCTCGTATCGAGCGGCATAGAGAGCTACTTCAAAAGTTAATCCATCCCAAAGATAGCCGATGCACCGGAAGATTCCATCACTTTCCGGCAAATAATCCCAGAGTTCCCCATACCAGCCGTGACCTTGCCCGAAAGTGCGAGTTAAGTTCTCGAGGAGAGTCGGTCAAGAAATCTGCTAGCGAAGGAAAAGGGGCCTTCGGTATTGAACTGCGCCCCAAAACTGCAGTGAACCCCTATAGTTGGACAGACAATGTTCTGCTTCTCCTATAGGGATCTTCTGCGTTAGGGGGTTGATTTGCTGAGCAAGGATTACTCCGCTGAGTTTAAGCAGCGCTTTGCGGACAGGTACGCCGATGGCGCGACCATCACCATGCTGCAACACGAGTTTGGTCTTACGAAGTCAACCGTGAAGCTTTGGAGGGAGAGGATCGACCAAGGCGGCGTCGAGGCTATAGACAGGCCGAGGAAGAACAACCGCTACCCCCAGGAGTTCAAGCTTCGTGTCGTAGGAGCCTATCTCCGTGGCGAGGGCGACTACAAAGCCCTCGCCCTCGAGCATGGCGTGCGCAACAGCGCGCAGATACGAGACTGGGTGAAGCGGTACCGAGAGGGAGGCGAGGACGCCCTCGTCGTCCATCCATCGGGGCGAAGGAGGAAGGAGCCCGCGAGCGAGGAGACCCTCGAGCAGCGGTGCGCCCGCCTCGAGATGGAGGTGGAGATCTTAAAACGAATGGCCGCCTCGGCGACGGACCTCTCGGCAACAGGCGGAAGCGCGAGATAGTGAAGTCGCTGAGGCGGGAATACCCACTCTCCACGCTCCTGAAGCTCATGGGGATGCCGCGCTCCACCTACTACTACCACGAGGCGAACCCTCCCTCCGACAGGCAGGCGGCCGAGCGGCCGGCCATAGTGGAGATGTGCGAGAAATCCCAGTTCAGATACGGATACCGACGCGTTGCCACCGCGTTGCGCAAAGCGGCCGGCATCCGCATCGCCGACAAGACGGTGCTCAAGGTCATGCGCGAGGAGGGGCTGGTGTGCCAGACCCGCAGACGCAGGAAGTACCGAT
>NZ_WAJR01000006.1 GCF_008831035.1 Ellagibacter isourolithinifaciens
TATCCATATGCGGTTATTGCCTTTCCACGAATCCTAACTTCAGCAATTAAGATTCTAGGCGATAACCGCTTCCTGCTTTCTACGGACAGGGAAGCGGCCCCTTACACCAACATTCGGCACGCGATCAAAAGCGGCGGCTAAAGGAGGTAGCCGCCATGAAGCACATACCCTATCGACAAAATCGGGTTAAGGCTCAAAAAGTGTGCTCCTGGCAATTATTCACCGCCTGTGTTCAGTAGGCATATGGAACTCGTTCCAGACGATCCCCGATCCGTATTCCTCGGGTGCTCCGTCATCTCGCTTGTGCTCGTTTGAAGCCGATGCGAACAGCCCATCCACCTGATCATCTGTCGGCATGACGTGCAGGATCTCAGATGCAGGAAGCGGTGATTCGGTGTGCATGTAGCACCACCAGAAGATCGCCTTGATTCGCCTGATCGCAGAGAGTCCTCGATGCATCCGGAGCATCTCGCGAAGACGCGCGTTGATGGCGCCCTCGATCATGTTGTTGGTCGAGTCCCACACGCCACCCCGCTCCTCTGCCATCTCCACGAATGTGAAGAGCTCCCCTGACTGGACGAGCTTGTTCAAGGCGCGCCTCGCCTTCCGGAGCCTCTCATGCACGTACTGCTTCCTGCCATCCTTTATCGTGAACTCACACAAGAAGCGCTCCCACTTGGCGCACCATGTCGCATAGTCAGCGAGCCACGCAGCGGCGCTGTCTGCATCCTTTGCCTTGAGCAGCCTTTTGGCGAGCGAATAGAGCTCGACTCCCGCATCCAGCTTGGGGCGGCTTGTGGTGCATCTTCTCACCTGGCAAAAGGCATGGAAGGTGCAGCGCTGGATGCGGGTGGCAGGCCACACCGCTCGTGCTGCCTTCCCGAAGCCAGGCGCTCCATCTGTCACCGCCATGGCAGGGGCTGGCATCCTCACCATGAGGGCCGCCCATGCGCTCGCGCATTCCGTCTCGGCCAGATGCCACGCGAGCACATGGTCTTTGGTGCAGGCTATGAGCACGACCGCATCCCGTCCGATCCAGATGCCATCCAAGAAGACGACATCACAGATCTCCCCGGTGCAGGGAGCAATGGGCCATATCTCCCAGAACTCTCTCGTCGCTCTCTTGAACGTAGAGCGCGAGCATCCCATGTCGGACTGAGTCTGCTTGGAGAGAAGCCAGCGCAGGAACATATCAAGGCGCTTGGCCCGCGAGTCTATCCTCCTCACGGAAGATGACCCGCACTTGCCACATCGCCACCTCTGTCTGCCTGATGAGGTGGTCCCGTTCTTGCGCATGGCACGCCCACACAGATCGCATCTTGGATTATTCACGCGGATTTCCTGTCTCAAGGCAACTTCTCTTGCGAAAAAGCTTGCCTGAGCAGGCGTGTCAATGCTTAATCGAGCACACTTTTTGAGCCAGTGAAAAGTTGGCGCGACACAACTTGAAGCATCGATCTATCAGTTCTGACCTCGCGATTGTTCGTCAAAAAGAGCACACTTTTTGAGCCTTAACCCACAAAATCCGACGGTCATTGACTTATCAAAAAAAGCCCGACCACCGTCGGGAACCTCTCCACCCTTGAATATGAACTGTCTAATCATCTAAATACTACTTACAATACCTATACGCCTGTCCGGGCTTTTCGGACAGGCGTATTTTGCTGCTCAAAAAATTTTTTGAAAAAAATCCGAAAATCTTCGGCGTTTTTTTCAAAAGGCAGTATTGCCCCGCGAAAAGGGGGAAGCACCACCAACTTTCCAACGAGAAAGGGGGTGAGAATGTGGAACCTAATCGCAGGGAGTCGATTAAAAGAATAAGTATTCTTTACGCCATTCTTCAGGCATGGCTATTGCAATCGCTTTGATGCTGTTTGACATGGCCTCAGCAAGCATATGACACATGGGATATTCGGATGAGTCGTCCCGAACATGCCAAAGTGCTTGCTGAACTCCTACAAGGTGAAACAAATTGATGTCGAGAGAGTCTTGAAGGCATAGTTCTTCTTCTGGTGTCACGTCTGTCTCCTTTGCTATTTATAGGCATTACGCCATAAATGCTCCAGCTAGCTGTCCCAAACAAAAGCTCTTTCTCACTCCCAATGACCACCCACAACCTTGGTCTCCCAATGTCCCTCTTCCTTATGATTCACAGTGTTGTAGCCGGTGATTTTCTGACGGGTTTCACTATGATGCCCAGATCCTTCACCGGCCTTCATGTGTTCTTTTGCATGGGCGGAGGTATTGCCGGTGATGTCGGTTCCGCAGATGTTGCAGACGGAGACCTCTACCGTGCCGTAGATGGGAACGTTCTCAGTCCAAGCCTCTTTGTCGATGACCCAGACGCGCTCCGTTTCCTCCACCCAGGTCTTCTGTGAGGTGTTCTGGGACGGAGCTGTGGAGTTGTCTTTTGATTTGGCCGTAGATCCTCGACGTTGCGAATCCTCGGCAGAACCCTGGGAATATGCAGCTTCATCATGGCCTGCTGCTTCGTCGCTGGGTACACTCTCGGCCTTTTCCACCTCTGCGCCGTCATCCACCTCCTGGCCAATAGGTTCTGTTTCGGGTTCTAGCAAGCCAACGTCCTCAACCACACCACCAGCCGCATCAGCGACTGCCTGGTTCGCACCTATTCCCCCAACGCTGGCGATGCCTGAACAGGATACGAGTCCGATGCCCAGAACAAGCGCTAACCCGATTACGGCGCAGATTATCGCGAGCTTTCCACTTTTACTCACAGCCATTTCTCTGATTGCCATCTGCCTCACCTTCCTACATGAAGCGGAATACCGCTTTGATAAGCCAACGCACGAAGCTACCAACCAACTTCATCAACGTCGCCCCAATCCATCTCGTCTCCTCTGTCTCTTTCGGCTTGTGCCTTCGCGTGTGCCCTCACGCACGCGGCGACCGTCTCCCTGTCCACACCCGGAATATCCGGGGACTCTTCCCCGCTTATTGCCTGCATGTATTCGTAGAGCTCTGCTATCCGCGCATGCAGTCCGGCAGAGGATGTCCCCATGCATTCGTAAGCTGCCTCGTCAAAGCTCTGGAGGTCTATCAGGTGGCCGAGTACCCGCTTGATGATCGCCTCGCCATCGACCACCACGAGCTCCACATGCTCAAGCTCCTCGGCCGAGGATAGGAGGAAGCGCCATCCCTTCGTTCGCCTTGCGACCGGGATTTCGCCGTCTTCATCCTCGTGTTCGCCGCATGCCTGATAGCTGTGGGCGGCAAGCCAGAGTCCTCCCTCTCCCATGGTGTCAAAGCGGACCTCGAAATTCGTGAGCATGTTGGCCTTGCCAAGGGGGAGGCCTGCCGTGAATGTGGATGTGTCGAACACGTCGAGCCGCTGGTCGTCATAGGTGATCTTCACTATCATCTGTCACCTCTTTCTCTCGCCCTTGCGCGCTCTGCTTCCTGTTCGCGAACTCGCTGGCTAGAACCCTGGTTTCCGCGCATTCTCGTCGCTGCGGCAGGCGTACCGCCATCGTGCTGCATAAGGCCTTTCTCCGTTGCGTAGGATCGAGCCTCAATAAGCCTCCTGTAGCCCTCGCTACCCTCGTTTCCGCGACGCTGCAGGGTCGAGAGCCTCCGATCGAAATCGTCTAGGCTCCTCACATTGAACTTCGCGCATGTTTCCAACACGGCGGAGAGCCTTGAGAGGTCGGCGAGGTCGTTCAGCGCCACAGCGCTTGCGGCCCTCTGGCGGATCTGGGCGGCGGTGCGAGCTTCGGGGATGTACGCCCCTTGGCGCGCGAAGCGGTTGCGCAGCATCTGCTTCCCGTAGGTGAAGCCGAGGCGCTCTCCCGACACGCGCCTGGTCGGATCATCGGCCAGCGCGAATATCCAATCGTCGCGGCGTGCCTTCTCGGAGTTATCCTCAACCGAGATGCCGAGCTTAGCAAGGGCGGTCCTGAACTCGCCCTCGGTTCTGGAGGTGTTCTTCGCAAGGGCGACCCGCGCCCTGATGTCGCCAACCCACGAGTAGCCGCCCGAGCGTATGATCTCCCTCTCTGCGCGTCCGAAGTAGACTGCCTGGCGGCTTCTCGGCCCAGACTCCCGCTCCTTGCTACCCCGCTTCGGCATGACGTTGGAAAGACCCGACAGGCCCATCTCCCGCGCCATGTCTTGAAGCTCTTGGTTAAGAGACTCCGGTTTGCTTATGTGGCAGCGGTAGCCGGTCTTGAGATTCGCGTTGTTGACGACGACGTGTGCATGCGGGATTCCCCTCTCATTGTCATCGTGGTAGACGATAGCCACCTCGAAGTCCTTGAAGTGCCTTTCCGCCCAAGCACGGGAAAGACGGCGCAGCGCATCCAAATCGATGCCGTCTCCAGGGTCGGGCGAGATTACGAAATGCTCGAACGTCCTGGCATCCAGGCCGCGCCATGGGGCGTTCGTCCCGTAGGCTTCGCGCGTCCTGTCCATCTCGACGTCCCAATCGACGAAGATCGAATGCTCGCCAGGCGCTTCGCCGACCCATTCCTCCATGGGGAGGTTCATCACGTCCCGCGCAAGCGCCCGGTTTCCCTTCTCAAGGTATCGGCGTATGCCAGCCGTTCCCCCGTGCCCCGCTATGGCCTTCAGGATCGGCATCACCGCGCCTCGACGATCATCTTGTCCTGGAGCTTCGCGATCTCGTAGACGATGCGCTCCGCATTGCGGTTCACAGCGGCGAGCTCAACTTCGATGCATTCCGCCTTTGCGTCCAGAAGCCGAGAATCGTTCTTTCCATGCGCGATGTAGTAGTTGATGGAGTTCATCGCATGCACCGCTTGGTTATAGTGGTAGCCCCAGCGGGTGAGCTCGCGCGAGATGTCACGGATCGACCTCTTGTCCAGGACGACGCATGGCGCGGATTCCCCGGTTGCCTCATCGCAGACAATCGGGATGCGGATGAGGTAGCGAAGGTACATTGACTTGGAGAGCTCGGCCTTGCGGCAGCGCTCCACCAGCTTCTGGTAATCGTTTTCGGCAAGCCGAAAGCTCAGTGTCCGAACTTTGTTGGTTTTGCTCATCGTTTCCTCCTGACGTGTTTGTCTTTTCCTAGGGGCGCGGGGGATCCCCCGCCAGCTTGTGCCCATTCGGCTCTGAGCCGGATGTCGACAAGCTGCGCTCCCCGGGATTCATCGGAGCCGAGCCCGCAAATTGCTCGGCGACATAACTGCTCGAACGCATCCCGGGGACAAGTTGCATGGCGCGATGAATCGAAGATGTAATACGCCATGCGATACTTGCTGGATTCGGCGTCTAAGCGCCTATGGCATCCAAGTTTGGTATTTATCCTGGGAATTGCATTCGGGGCGCTTAGCCGCCGTGCTGGAGGAAGGGAGTTGGGACTCATGTGCGAGCATGGGATCGCCTCGTTTCTTGCGTCTTCACCGCACCTCCGGATGGTGGAATGAGATGCGGTCTGGTTTGTATTACATTCCCATTGTACACCAAAACCGTACAGAATCGTACTGTTATACATTTGAAGCATTCAAGGGATTTTGCTGTAGCGTCATCTCTTTTCCAAATGACAAAGCTGGTTGACACATTTCCAACCTTTGTTGGTTGAGCGCCAACCGACATCCTCGATACATTCGACTCGTCGTTGAAGCCTTAGAATGAATAAAGGAGTGATTAAGCATGAATTTCAACGAGAAGCTAATAGAGCTCAGGAAATCCAAACACCTTTCCCAGGAGGAGTTAGGGCACGAGATAGGTGTGTCTCGCCAGACGGTATCAAAATGGGAGTCCGGACAGTCATACCCTGATTTCCAGCGGCTGGTGCTCTTGAGCGACTACTATGGTCTAACACTGCACGAACTCGTGCATGATCTTGACGTGCAAGACGTTCGAGACAAGAACCTTAGCGCGGAACGGCTGAATTCCATCTACAACGATGTCGGGTTTGCAAAGAAATGTGTGAAGTGGTGGATCATAATCGTGGGTATTGCTGTGGGAATCGTGCTTCTACTCATCCTCTATTTCTTCGTCAACGTGTTATTCGTTTGGTGAGGCGAATTCGTTTGGGGTTGGGATAAGCTCCTGAGCTATTTGATGGTTTACACTACTCCTATGGGTGGAGTGCCTTATTCCGTTTTGGCCGACCCCTCAACACGTTAGCCAACTTAGCGGAAAGGCTACCTCTCGTTGGATCGGAAGCACTTGCCCATAGTCGTCTTTTGGATAGCGATGATCGCTCTGCCCATCTTGAGCAGCATAGTAGCCATCATGCAGTTACCCCAAGACGCCCAAATCCCGATGCACTGGAATGCGCAGGGTCAAGTTGACCGTTTCGGCTCACCATGGGACATGCTGCCCGTCTCTTTCATCATGGCGGCCTGTAATTCTCTGTTGGCGGTTTCTTACGTCTTCATCGACAAGCTTTTCGATTATGGGCTCGTCCATGGCATCAGCCGGAAAGCCTCCCGTCCGTTCCTCTGTGGCACAGCAGTGGTTTTGCTACTCATATGGGTGGGCATATTGATCTTTTGGCTCTATCAAATTGGCAACACGCCAATCTAGCGATCTGAGTGTGTCATTTCTGTCTTGAAAAGAAGGTCAGGAGTGATTGGTCAGAATGATCAACCACTCCTGGATCATTTGACTTCAGAAATCATTAGGAGGATGAGCCCTACCACCAGGCGTGGTAGAAGAGCTCGTCGCCGTCCTGGAGCGCATCGCAAACCTGGCGGATGATTTCGAGGGTGTCGTCAACATCCATGAAGTAGTCGTCATTGTATTCGCTGCTCCCGAAGAAGAATCCCTCCTGGCGCGGCAGCAGCACCGGCGCGCTCTCGGGGTTCGCCTTAACGAGCTGGCACGTGATCCCGAGCGACATCAGCTGTTCGAAGCTCACGGGGTAGAGCTCGCAGTTCTCAAGCTCGCCGTAAGCCACGTTGCGCTCGAACCAGCCGTGGATGTGGTTGGCCTTGCGCCAGTAAGCGACCATCTCGCCTTGTTCGTCTCGGGCGGCGGCGCTGCGCTTCGTCAGATACATATCGAGTCCCATGATGATGATCCTTTCTGATGGTTGGCGGATTGTTCCCCGAAGGCCGCCGAGCCCATCGACCCGGCGGCGCATGCGGGATTCCTCAAGAGGAGGAAAGGAGGTCGGTTATTCCTCCTCCGGGATATCGCTGCAGGACATCACGTTGATGTGATATCTGTAGGTTGTTTTGTTCATGACGTTCACCTTATCTTTCTGATTCATATGCCCAGCTCAGGGCATGCTTCAAACGTGTTTTTATTAATACTTTCGAGCGGTGGCTCCCGCTCTTATCTTCTAGATTGTGTCCGAGGCGCAAGGCCGCGGTCACCCAGCTCCAACCTGGGCAAACGGACGGGCCAGCGTCGAAGACACCCGTACGACAGGAAGGAGCAACATGGAGTTGCACACAGTCGCCGTGCACGGAAGCCCGCGCGTCATCCTCTTGGACGACCGCATGGCCCCCGTGCGGCCCGTCTTCAGGTACCTCGAGTTCCTGAGGCTGAAGAACCGGGCACCCAGCACTCTCGCGTCCTACGCCCAGGACCTCAAAACCTACTGGGTCTTCCTTTCCCAGAAGGGCTACGCCTACGACGAGGCAACCCCCGCCACCATCAACGAGTACAAGGCCTATTTGCAGTCAAATGACCCCGACGCCCTCGTCCTCTACCTGGAGAGCGTGCGCTGCGGGTCGACCATCAACAGGATGCTCAGCACGCTCAAGGGCTTCTACGGCTGGTGCGAGCTACTGGGGGCCGTCGAACTCAACCCCGTTCTCTCCCAGGCGGTGGCTATGCCGCCCGGCATGCACAAGGGCATGCTCCACCACGCTCGCAGAGACAGCAGGACCGTCCAGGGCGTCTTCAAGGTCAAAGAGAGCCCCAGGCGCGTCCGCATCGTCACCGACGAGGAGATGTCCGCCATACTGGACGCCGCCAATAGCGAACGCGACAAGCTCCTGCTCTCACTGCTGTACATGACCGGCGCCAGGATCCAGGAGGCCCTCGACCTCCAGATCGGCTCCATACCCATTCCCGACCAGTTCGCCCCCGTCTCCGTTGTAGAAAACATCAAGTCAAAGGGGAAGCGGCGCGACCTGTACGTCCCGCTCAGGTGCCTGGAGCTCATCGACGCCTACATAATCGGCGGGAGAGCCGACATCGCTACCGACCACGACTTCCTGTTCGTGGCCGACCACGGGCCGTGGCGCGGGCGCAAGCTTACCTACAACGCCGCCTACGACTCCCTGACCCGCATACGCGAGAAGACGGGCATATCGTTCGGCTTCCACGATCTGAGGCACACGTTCAACACGAACCTAGCCGAGGCGGGCGTCGACGTTGCGGTGAGGCAGCTCCTCTTGGGGCATGCCCACGCGTCCACCACCGATCGCTACACCCACCTCTCCAGCAAGCGCGCCTGCGAGGCGTTGGAATCCTACTGGGAGAGGAGCGTGATGTCATGCCCGCAGAGCTGACCCCCTCGAGGACCAGGCCGAGGAGCGGCCAATGGGTTCTCGTCGAGACGAGGCAGGAATCCGCGTCCTGCGGCAAGAGGTTCGGGTTCACCCTTGACCAGCTGCCCGACCAGGTCAGGCGCGCCGTCGGAGACTATGCATGGGCGTGTTACACGGCCAGGACCGTGAGCGCGAGAAGCGTAGCCACTCACTGCAGGAACGCCCGCTACTTCGCAGACTACCTGAAGTTGAGCGGCGTCGACGACCTGCGCGACCTAACCCCCCAGCTAATGGATGGCTTCCGCTCCTACCTTGCGTCCGCGATTTCCTACAGGGAGGGCAGGCCCCTGGGCTACAGGAGCCAATACAGTATATTCAAGGACATCAGGAGCATCGTCTGCTGGCTCCAGGTGAACAGGCCCGAGAGCATCGCGCAGACGGCCCTGTACGAGGGAGGCGAGTACCTCGGAATAAACCAGCCGACAGACATCGCCTATCTATCCGACGACGTCGTCTCCCAGGTCAACGCGGCACTGCCAAACGAAGACAACGAGATACTGCGCAACGCCATCCTCATCCTGGAGAGCACGGGCATGCGCGCCAGCGAGCTCGAGAACCTCAAGGTCGACTGCGTGAGGAAACACCCCGTAAACGGCCACATGATCGAGTGGTTCGACCTCAAGAACGGCGTCCAGAGGAAGCCGATCCCGGCGTCCCCGCAGTGCGTCGCGGCCGTCTCCCGGATCACCGAGCTGACCGAGGAGGCCCGCAGGGAGATGCCGGAGAAGGACCGTGGCTTCCTGATGGTCTTCAAGGACCCCCACCGCTCGTACGCATGCAAGCGCATACGATCCCATCTCGTGAGGGCCTGGCTCAAGAAGTTCGCGGAGAGGCACGAG
Source organism: Ellagibacter isourolithinifaciens (assembly GCF_008831035.1). Lineage (GTDB taxonomy): Bacteria > Actinomycetota > Coriobacteriia > Coriobacteriales > Eggerthellaceae > Ellagibacter > Ellagibacter isourolithinifaciens. Next base: position 9,335 of record NZ_WAJR01000006.1, read on the forward strand.
ATCAGGGAGCAAGACGGCAGCATCGCCAGCCTCACCGTTCACTCCTTCAGACGCACGCTCGCCACCGACATGGTTTCCAAGGGTGTCGACCTAGTCGTCGTGAAGGAGGTTATGGGCCACGCCTTCGCCTCCACCACCAAGGGCTACTACGCCAAAGTGAAGGACCCCGCCATGGCGAAGGCCTTCTCCGGGCTGCGGCCGGTGGGCGCGAGGCCGACCGATGCCCTGACGGTGGAAGAGCGTGCGTGGCTCGCCGAGAACGGCGACACGAAGGCCCTCCTCTCGGATGGGTACTGCGCGAAGCCGTTTAGCGACGGCGAGGTCTGCAGCAGGCTCATGCGGTCAGGCCAATGCCTAACCTGCGCGAGGTTCGTTACCACGCCGGAGTTTCTGGATGCCCACAGGGAGCGGTTGGCCGGCATCAGGGCCGACATGGAAGCGGGCGCCGCCTACGGCGAGCACTACCGCCAGCACCTCCAGGCGACAGCCGATCTGCTAGAGGCCCTGATAAGGCAACTGGAGGCGATGTAGATGGAAGCCATCGCAATTGACATCCTGGCGGTGCAGAAGAACGAGCGAGCCGAGACCGAGTGGAACCCGGAGGTCGGGAGATCGCGGTTTCGCGACGACGTATGGGACCTGACGGACCTTACGCCCGACTGGGTCCAAGACCATCGCAGGAAGATAGACTTCACCGCCGTTGCCGAGCCCGGGCTCCGGGAAGTATGGCGGCACTACGCCTACTGGAAGCTCGGACGCGTCAAGGCATCGACCGTAACGTCGATGAGGAGCAACATCTTGAGACTCTTCGGATACTGCACCGTGATGGGTGCGGATAGGCTATCGGACCTCGACGAGCAGGACATACTTGGCCTGCCCCTCTGGCTTTCCTCCTGCGGAATCGAGCCAGCCACCCAGGTTCACGTTCTCCAAGTGGCAGACGAGATCATAAGAATCGGCCAGTTGCGGGGCTGGGACGTTCCCGAAAGCGTCAACATGGCCGCAGTAAAGGCCCGGCCCGAGTGGCCAAAGGGGGACCCGCCCCACAAGAAGACCAAGGTGATACCGGACGACACCATGGAGCGCGTCCTCGAGTGCGCCCTCATGGAGGAAGACACGATAAACAAATCCTTGATAATCATCCTCAGCCAGACAGGGCTAAGAGCCAGCGAGGTCGTCACGATAGAGAGGGGCTGCATAGAGCAGGCGCCCGCCGGTATGCACACCATGGAGGTGTTGATCTCAAAGACCGTCAAGCAGGGCCCAACTCCGCACAGGATACTGGTCAACAGCCTTGTCGTCGACGCGGTGAGGGAGCTCGAGAAGCGAAATCCCGCTTCCGAGGGCCCGCTGTTCGTGCGTCCCGTCAGGGGCAAGGTAAAGAGAATGACGGCGTCCGACGTCGCGAACAGGTTGAAGAGCTTCTGCCTGCGCTGGTCGATAACCGATGCCGACGGCAAGCCCGCCATACACCCCCACATGTTCAGGACCACGTTCGTGCGGTCGCTGGTCATGCAGGGCATCCCTCTGGCGTTCATCATGGAACACTACGCCCACGTCTCCATAGACATGACGGCGCACTACCTTCAGCTCAGCCGAGAGGACCTGCGCAGCGCATGGGGCAAAGCGATACTGTCGCCCGACTCCACGATTGCCGGCAAGCGGGCGAAGCAGATAAGGGCCGCGGTGGCCAAAGAGCTCAAGGCCAGGGCCGAGGAGAGCGTCGAGGACGTCATTGCCTCCCTTGCGGACTCCATGAGCTTTAACCCGCTGCCGACGGGCGTTTGCCTATACGACCTGCGCCGCGGCCCCTGCTCGAAGGGCGAGAGCTGCTTTTTCTACAATTGCCCGAACTACGTGACCGAGAAGCGCTTCTACCCCGTCCTCAAGCGAGAACTCGACCTCATCGAAGAGGAGATGTCTCGCCTGAAGGCGCTGGGGCGGGAACGCGAATGGCAACGCCAGTACGCGAAGCGCGCTCATCTTGAGCCCCTCGTCAGAGATTTGGAGGAGCAGATCGATGAGCAATAGAAACACCGAGGGCATCAGGGCGCACGCTGCATCGAGGGCCGAAGAGACCAGGGCCAGAGCCGAAGCCGCCATAGAGACCCTCAAAGGTCGTGGCGAGAGGATAACCTTTGCCGCCGTTGCCAGGGAGTCGGGCCTGAGCAGGTCGTCTTTGTACAGCAATGATTATGTCAAGGTGCGTATCCAGAGTCTTAAGGCACTCGAAGCCGCCCCCGACCGAGCATCAGAGAAATCCCGAGGAGACGGTTCACGGCGGCTGACCGAGCTCGCGGACAGAGTCAGAGAGCTGGAGGAGCAGAAGCTGATGCTCGTGGCTCAGCTGGCCGAGATGGAGCTTCTCAGGATGGAGAACGAGGAGCTCAAGCGAGTTGCGAAATCGAGGTCGACTCCACAGGCCCCGAATGTGACCATAATGCGCTAGGGTGGCACGTGCTGGACGCTTTCGAGCGTCCAGCACGTGTTTGCGCAAATGGCAAACGTCTTAGACACATGAACCCCAAGCGTTGACGTGGTGCCTGATGAGCGCTCTGTCCGGGCTTATGAGGAGCAGGCCGATGCGGTCGAAGCGGATGGCGCAGTCGGCATGGTCGCGGTTGTCCTTCAGCCAGCTGATTGCGAAGCCTTCGAGCTCCTCTTGGTTCACGTGCTCCGGCGGGAACGAGTCTGAGTTCCTGCGGGCTGCGACGGATACGAAAACGAGGGCGTCTTCGTCTTGCGCCACAATGCTCACGGGTGAGTCGATGTCGTCCTCCCAGGGTTGCTCGACGATCTCGTAGCCACGGCGGTTAAGGTACGCCGCTGCTGCCTGGTTCGACTTCTCGATGAATTCTTTCATGATGACCTCCTGGTTGCCTTAGGCTCGGCCCTTTGCCTTGCCTTGTGACACGGGAGGGCGCACGGGTTCGCGTGCTTTGCAAGGGGGGAAGCGAAGCGGCGTGTCGAAGACCGATTCCCGCCGTGCTAGTTTTCGCATTTGTTTTCAGGGATTGCGAGAGTGCCTCTTCCATGAAAAGAAATGGGAAAAGTATCGCGGCCCTTGCCAAAGCTCTGAGCGGTTCCGTGCGAGCGTGCGTGTGATAAGGCAGGAAAGGGCGAGGCGCGCAGGAGGGCATCGGGGGAATCTCGATAGTGCCAGGCGCGCCCCGCCAGCGATGCGGTTACACGATTTCGATGGCGACCGACGGCTCGACGTGCACTGCGAGCTCTTCGTTGTTGCAAGACGCCCGGAACTCGATATCGTCCCAGCTCTCGCCGATGCGGCAGAACTCGTAGGGAAGCCCGCACTCGTTGATCTCGTTGAGCGCGTCTGCGACGTTGTCCACATCTGCGAGAAGGCCCTCGTACCACTTTATGTAGTCCCAGCCGAAGACCACGCATCCGTCGCTCTCCTCGAAGAAATCCGGCTTGCGACGAGAACCCATGAGGGGAGATGTCCCCGAGCCTTCGCTGAGTGCATCCACGCGCTTGCACATTTGGTCGTAGCCCTCGCAGGTCGTGGCTATCTTCACTTCGCTTCTGTATCCCATGTTCGCGATCCTTTCTGACGGTGTCGTATGCGGAGAGGCGGCTGCCAGCCCGCGTGGGGCTGGCAGCGAGAAGGCCGATCACTCGCGGGGAGCTATCCGGCAGGTGTCCGAGTCAATGTAGTTGTTGCTGTTCCACGAGTAATCGCCGTCGTGCTCGTAGCGATTCACGAATGGAGCGCCTTTGAGGCTCCTGGGCGCGTCGTCAGCGCCGAAGCCGACGACCTCGAAAAGTTTGTATCCGGATTCGTACTCGCGCATCCAGACCTTGTCGCCCAAGCGAACCTCGGAGGTGGGAATCTCGGGAGCATCGAGGAAGTCGCCGAGCCTCAAGCCCTCGGGCATCGCCTCGTCGAAGGCGTGGAGCATCTCGTTGAATTTGTGCCAGTCTTCCTCTTCGGAAGGCTCGAAGGAGCGCATCCCGATGGGGTTCCAGTCCGAGTCGTACTCCGTTCGCAGGTGGTCGGCGATGCGCCAGCCCTCGATGACGTAGACGCCGTTGTCTCCGGGGTCCATCTGCCGGTCCGTGGTGTAGGAACCGATGCCGAGGGACAAGGAGCCACCGAAGAAGTTCCCCATCACTTGGCACATGCGCGCCCAGCCGTAGCAGTCCTGGCTCGGAGGGCGGTAGCCTTGAAGCTCGCAGTATTTGAGAAGCGGCGCAACCGTGTCTCGGCCGCCGTTCCAGTGCAGGTACAGCCCTATCTTTCGCTCCTTCGTGGTGATGACTGCCCGATTTCCCATGATGACCTCCTAGTTTTTCGGCGGTCGCCCTGTGCCACCGCCTCGTGATCCGGGGCCGTGCGCGGGTTCCGCCTGCGGTGCAAGGAGCAAAGCGGGCTTCTTCGCAAAGGGCGCATGCCCGCAACCTGCACGAGAGGCTTGCGAAGGGGAATCTGCTTGTGCGGGTTTTGCGCAGGAAGGACGCGCCTTGCGGCGCATTCGGCGGGTTCCGCGCGAGAGTGCCTGGATGAGAGGCGGGGCTGGGCGAAAGCTTTCTGAGGGCATCTTGCGAAGCGGCAGCATCTCGACGATGGCGATGCACGGAATCTCCTGGCGCTCTGCTTGGGGAGTGCGGATGCTTACTTCTTGAGTTCTGCGATGTCAGGCAGGCGGCGCGTCGGGCACGATTTCTTCGACGAACCAGCGCGGATCCTCGTAGTAGAGGTAGGTGACGTTGCTGCCGATGCGAACGGTGTAGCAGATTCCGTCCCCTCCCACCTTGCGAGATGAGGCGCGGCGTGCGGACTTCACCTCATCGATGGGGTATGTCTTGCCGTCGTACCACTGGATGGACAGCGGGCGCACATGGCCGTCCTCGTCCATGCGAGCGGTGACGCTCACGTATCGCTTGACCCTTCCGGATATGCCTTGGACCACAGCCATCGCCTACCTCAAGAACCCGATTGGGTGGACGGTGTTGTCGCGCTTGATGTCGAGGCCGGACATGACGTCGTCGGTGAGCTCGACGGCCCGCTTGACGCACGTGTTCCCGAAGCGGACGCGCAATGCGTCGATGGCGAGGTCGAGCCGCTCCATTCGCACGACCTCCGCAGCGTCCCCGAATAGGTCGCACTGCACGGGTGCATCCATGGGCACGAGGTTGGTGACGCGCACGTGGATCGCCCTCAGGGCGTGATCCTTGTCGAAGGTCTGGTTGGCGCGAAGAAGCCCCATGGCGAAATTGGCGACGTCCTTTGTAAGGCATGTCGGCACGCGAACCGTGGTCTGCCTCGAATAGCCTGTCAGGTCGCGTGCCCAACGGGCACCGACCGAGATGGTGCGGCAGCGTAAGCGGGACTCGCGAAGCCTCTGCGCGACGGATTCCGAGAGAAGCCAGACGAGCGCTTTCACGTCCGATTCGCACTCAAGGTCGTGCGGGGCGGTGAGACCGTTCCCGATGCCCTTCACCACGTAGTCCACGTCGGCTTTGGCCGGATCCATCACCTTCACGGGGCTTGTGTCCTCGCCTCTAGCGAAGGCTCGCAACATGGGGCCGATCTTGCCGAACCGCTTGGTCAAGAAGTAATCCTCCGCGTGTGCCAGGTCCCCTATGGTCTCGTATCCGGCGGAATGAAGCTTCCGCATCGTTGCGGGACCGACGTAGATCATCTCCGATGCCGCCATGGGCCATGCGAAAGCCCTGTAGTTATCTCTTGTGATGGCGATGATCCCGTCGCCCGGATCGGTGTCGCTGCCGAGCTTGGCGAACACCTTGTTCCAGGAAACGCCGACAGAAACCGTGAGCCCGAGTTCGGATTTCACGCGCTCGGATATCTCCTTGGCAACGAGCATCGCGTCGCCTCCGAACAGCGGGAGCGATCCCGTTACGTCGATCCAAGATTCGTCCAGGCCGAAGGGCTCAACCCTGTCTGTGTAATCGTAGTAGATCATGCGTGCGAGCTTTGAGTATCTCTTGTACGCTGTGTAGTTCGGCGGCACGACGATAAGATCGGGGCATTTCTGTCTCGCCTGCCATATGGCCTCAGCGGTCTTCACGCCAGCAGCCTTGGCCTCGCGAGACTTTGCGAGAATGATGCCGTTTCTCTTTTTCGGGTCGCCTGCGACCGCGACCGCCTTGCCGCGCAGCGACGGATCGAGATGCTGCGCGACAGACGCATAGAAGGCATTCATGTCTATGTGCATGATGATGCGATCGCGCATGGCACCTCCTTATAATGGGAACATATGTTCGATTATGGATTAGACAATAATGCATCCAGATCGAGATTTCGTCAATCGAACAAACTGTGGTTTTCTGGCAGATGCCTCCGATGGCAGACCACTTTCCAAGCTGTGGCGCGAGATGGTAATCCAGGAATCCTTCTTGAAGCGTCCGAGAGTTCTGTCCATACGTGATTTGCCCAGCATTACAGTACGAATCTGTACGATAATGATTGCAGTGATAAAGTCGAGCGATTGAGAACATGCATGGCAACCACCGGCGAGAACATAAGGCGATATCGAAAGGCGCACGGCTTGAGCGCGGCGCGACTTGGCGAGATGGTCGGCTTGACCGAGAGCGCGATCCTCCACTACGAAAGAGGGATAAGAACGCCCGGCGAAAGCCAGCTGGAGAAGATCGCCCATGCCCTCGACGTGTCGCCGAGGATGCTCGAAGACCACAAGATAGAAAGCGCGAGGGACTTAGTGGGAGCACTGCTCCAGCTCGAAGACGAGTTCGGACTCGTTCCCGACATGTGCGACGGCGGCCTCTGGATCGACCCGAAAGCAAAGAACGCCCAGAAAACCGTCGAGGCGATAGGCGCATGGGGCGAGATCCGTCACCGCTTGATAACGGGCGAGATCACCCAGGAGGAATACAACGCCTGGAAGAGGAAGTTCTAAGAGAAGAGAAACCGAGCAGCTTGGTTTGAGGCTACTCGGCTAAGCGATCAAACTTCCTGAAAAGCGCTATTTAGGTCTTTGGCGCAGCTTTCAAGGATGCTTCTTATGGCTGCCAGCTCCGACGATGTGACGGTACCGTCATCCCCGGCCTTCTCCTCCAGCAAAAGGAGCAATGAGGCTGCACCTTCTATCTTCTCGGCTGACTCGACCACGGCGTTGACCGCACTGGCGGATATTGAATAGTCTTTCTCGGTTGCCATCTAGTTGAACCCTTTTCTTCCCTCCAACCATTGGAAAAGATGGTAGCCGTTGTCCTCAAAAAGAGAGGCATCCACCTCAGTTGTCACGCTGTTGGGAAATGTACACCAAATACCCAATACGGCAGATGCCCCTCTGTCCGGTATTTGGTGTACGTATTCAATTAGCGTGACCTATCAATTATATTCCCGATTGGTCTGCCGATGCGCTTCGGGTGCACCAAGCGACACGGAATGCATGGCTATACGGAAGCCGAAAACATCGATTAATCACTATCCGAACACTTCTCATTGAATAGCTCGAAGAGCTTCAGGTACCTCTCGTATCGTTCTCTGCACTTTGCCAGGCATCGCTGGAATTGCCTGTCTTTGTCGCATGCTGCATCCAGCTCCTCTTGCGAAGGCCGCTCTTCCGTCTCGGCGATCATGAGCGAAAGCACGACGCAGCGGGCGCTTTTGAGCTTGTTCCAGAGAGGCGCGAAATCCGGGTCGGCATCGGCAAGCTCCTCCATGGTGAGCGGCTTGCCGTCATGCCCAAGCAGGCTCGGCGGTATCGGCTCGTCAGCAAAAGCTTCGAGACCGCCCTCTCCTTCGAGCCAGCGAATGAGGTTCTTCGCAAGCTTCTTGTCGTCTGCATTTCTCATCCAGTATGCCTTCGCGTAGGCGTCGTAAGCGTGGATTATCTGCTCTGGAGTGTAGCCGTCTGCAACCTTTCGCTTCCATGCCTCAAAGCAATCGCGTTTGAACTTGAGCGAGGAGACCGGCTTGATGGACATCTCGCACAGCTCCTCGAAAGGCTCCGTGAACTCTCCCTTCCTGAAAGCTGTAAAATCGCCCTTCTCCTCTTTGCGGTCTGACTCTGGCTCGGCTTTGGGGGGACAAGAGAGGGGTTTATCTTCATCAGTTCGTTTATCGGATAAGTAATTTATTGGATCTGATTTCCCAGATATGGTTTTCCCAGATACGGGATTTCCAGATACGGGATTTCCCGTTCTGGTGCTGACCTGGTCATTCTTGGGGTCATCTTTATCCATAACAGGAAGAGTGTTCTTCCATTCCACTTCCACGTTGCTGGCGGGGTCGTGCTTGAATTCGGAGAGGATCGCGTATCCTTCTTCCTTCAATTCGGTAGCAACGCTCGCATACATAGCCGGGTCATCGAGCGTGATCCATGTGGCCTCTTCGGCCTTGAGGAAGCGCCCGTTCTCGCTTCGCCGCCTCGCTCTGATTATGTAACCAGCGCCCTCCAACTCCTTGAGCCCGGCTGTCACGGCATCCACTCCATCCTTAACGAGCGTTGCGAAGCCGCGAATGGTGAAGACCCATTCTGGGTTGTTCTCAAGTGAGCGAATCTGACAGTAGATTCCCTTAGCCTTGAGGCTCAGGGTGTGATCGAAGAAGACCGTGTTCTCGACGTGGGTAAACGATCCTTTCCCACGGTGCATCATGTTACCCATCATGCACCTCTTCCTCGGCCAGGCAGTCGCGCTTTGTCTCGGCTGCTTCAAGTAGCTCCAAGGCTTTGATGATGCGCGCGTTCATCTCCATATTGCTCATGCCTTCTTTGAAGAAGCGCGAGATGCTCTTCCTTGGGATCTTGAACTGCTCAACCTGATTGGGCTTTTCCTCTTCCATAATGGAGTGGACAAGCGCTGACGTTAGGGTTCCTTCTTCCGAGTAGCGGCGCATCTTGACTGCTTGGGCATGGGACGGCGTGCAGGCTTGAGAGCCGATCGCTTCGAGGAGCCATTGCTGCTCGTCCTTTTTGAGGTAGCTGATTGCTATCGCTGGCTGCATCTTCATGCGCCCCTCATCCACGAGAGCAAGCAGTTCCGGTATGAGATTGGTAAGGCGAATGTAGCGCCGGATCATATCCTTGCTAACGCCCAGCTCTTCAGCCAAGATATCTCTCGACTTCCTGCCGCCCGACTTGTGCGCAAGTTGCGCACAAGTTCGGTCGCTGCGGAAACCTTGTCGCTTCATGGCTTCAAGGCGCATCGAATAAGCGAATGCCCGTTCGCTCGGCAGGATGGTCTCCCTTTGCAGATTAGAATCCACCATTTCGATGACGGCCTCATCGTCGGTGAGGTCTTTGATGATGCACGGCACATCGACCAGCCCCGCTATTTCAGCCGCATGCTTTCTCCTGTGGCCGCTTATGAGTTCGAACGTTCCATCGCTTGCGGCACGCACGGTCAGGGGTGACAGGATGCCGTGTTCCTGGATGCTCTCTACAAGCTGTTCCATGTCCTGGTCGTCGCGCACGCCAAAGGGATGGTTGGGGAACGGGACGATTGAGGCAACAGGCAGTAGCTGGACGACGCTACTTCCCTTCGAGTCTCGCTCGACCTGCGAGGTGAAGAGCTCGTCTACTGACGGAAGGCTAATGTTCACTTTCTTCTTAACCATTGCAGACCACCTCATCCGCAAGGCTGGTGAAGGCGGTCGCAACTTTGCCCCGTTTGTCATAAGCGAAGATGCTTACGCCGACGGCAGGCGTTTCTGCGGCTGATACGGCCCGGGGGATGATTGAATCGAATACGCGGTAGGCATTGCCGTATTGGTTGCGGATGGTCTGTTCCACCTCGCGAGCAAGGTTGTTTCTGGTGTCGAAGAGCGTGATCAGTATCCCTTCGACATCAAGAGAGGGGTTGATCTGCCGCTTGACCCTGTTGATGGTCTTCAGGAGTTCGGTCATCGCGGATGCTGGCAGGAACTCAGCCGAGACCGGAATGAGCACGCTATCTGATGCGACGAACGCATTCACGGGCAAAATACCGAGCGTCGGCGCGCAATCGATAAGGACGTAATCGTAGCTATCCTTGATGCAGGAAAGCCAGGTGTTGAGAATCTGCTCGCGTGACATCGCCATGAAGATACCCATCTCCATGCTGGCAAGATCGATGTTGGCAGGCATTAGGTCGATGCCCTCTTTGTGGCTGAGTATTCCTTCCCTGGCCTGCAGATCTATGCCGTCAATCACCGCCTGGATATGATTGGCAACGGTGATCTCTAAAGAATCGGGGTTTGACCAGCCGAGCGATTTGGTCAGATCTCCTTGGGGATCCGTGTCCACCAGCAACACGCGCTTATCGAGTTTTGCCAAGGCAATGCCGAGACTGAGCGTTGTGGCGGTCTTTCCTGTCCCTCCTTTTTGATTCGCTACCGCTATTGTTTTGCACGTCATGATGCGCCTCCATTCCTGTGGCATGTGCCACGTCGTGGAGGTCAGACAACCCATTCAATGAATGTGCGAATGAACCGTACGTTTCGCAAATACTGGAAGCGTACTGGAAAATTCGGGGTTGCAGAAATCGAGAAGGAAATCGAAGACGTTCAGAGGTTTCTAAAAAGCATGTTCTGAACTGGGGATTTAGCGAATGCACATTTCACGTGTTTCGCAATGCTTCACCGTGATACCAGCTTGGGAAGCTCGGGCCTTACCACTTGGCGACACCCGCATCAGGTTTCGGATTATACCCTAAGCATCCGAAAAGGGATAGAAGGTTTTCCGGAAGGCTCCATATTCTACGTGTTTCCTGCGCTGAAGAGGCGGGCCGCGCTTTACTTTTGTCCTTGGGGCGCCCTTTCCCCTTCCCTTGTGCTTCTTGCGACTTCGTGGCTTTCTCCTCTCGTTTCCCTGCGTTTCCGGGCCGCTTGTCGATGCTGCGACAACGAAATACTTGCATAGCGCAACGAGCGCTATCATCGAACAAAAGACGAGTCCCATTCGTGAGTTCCATCAGAAGGCAAGCCATGAAAATCACCCCGAACGACGAGCCGTTGCGCTTCGACGGCGATAATAGTTACCCCGATTGCACTTGCTGCGGACAGTGCTGTGGGCTGAACGTGCTGGCCATCACGCCCGAAGAGCTCGACGCCATGCACGAGTGCATCGAACGCAAACACGTGCACCCGATCGACCGCAAAGGCGAGCGCTGCCCGCTGCAGTCCCCTGAAGGCGGCTGCATGATCTGGGAGGCGCGCCCGCAGGTATGTCGCCTGTTCAACTGCCATGTTCCGCGTATAGAAATCCTCAAGCAGAACCCTTCGATCGTCGTTCCCGAGGACATTCCCCTGCTTGATTTGACGGAGGAGTTCGTGCGCGGGCGCTCCGGCTACGAGGCCATAGCCCGCTTGATGCGCACGGCCGCGAGCTAGCTTTGCGCAGACTCCGCGTTATCGCCCTCTCCTTCGCGATCGATTGCGCGCCGCGCGTATACTGAAAAGGCAAATTAGCGGACGCGTGAAAGGTCTTGACATGGCAGACGAAAAGCCCGTTGTGGGCATTATCATGGGCAGCAAATCCGACATGCCGGCGATGGAGCCGTGCATGCAGCAGCTCGATGAATTCGGAATCTCCTATGAGGTGAAAGTAGCGAGCGCCCATCGAAAGCCGCTCGAAGTGCACGAATGGGCGTCAACGGCACACGAGCGCGGAATCAAGGTGATCATCGCGGCAGCGGGCAAGGCCGCGCACCTCGGTGGCGTCGTTGCGGCCTACACGCCCGACCCCGTCATTGCCGTGCCCATGAAGACAAGCGATCTGGGCGGTCTTGATTCCCTTCTTTCCATGGTGCAGATGCCCTCCGGCGTGCCGGTTGCCTGTGTCGCCATCAACGGCGCAAAGAACGCCGCCATCCTCGCCGTGCAGATGCTCGGCACCAATTGCGATGGCTGCCGCCAGAAAATCATCGACTTCAAGGCGGCCATGGCCGAGGCGTAGCTCTTCGCGTCACGTGTTGCGTTCTGTGAAACATAAGTGGGCAAATTGTGCGACCTTATGTTTCCAAATATTCCTATGCGAAAATACTTCGCGGCATTACATCTCGTGCGGAATCGACGTCTCATGTGCGACTTTGCTTGCCGCTGCCGCACGTTTTCATGTAAAGGGAAGGGTTTCATGAAAGCTTCTACAATCGCTAAAACCGTTTGCGCGGTGAGCCTGTCCGCTTTGTGCGTGGTCGGCATTACGGCGTGCTCGGGTAATTCAACGTCGGGATCGAAGGGTGTCGGAGGCGTGGCGGCGACCGTCAACGGTGCCGAAATCCAAGAGGAAGAGGTTACGGCCTCCGTCGAAAGCATTCGCTCCCAGATGTCTTTGACCGACGAGGACGCGTGGGGCGAGTGGATGGTCAAATACGACTACACCCCCGAAAAGGTGCGCGAGGAAGTCATCGATTCCCTCGTGACCAAGCAGTTGATTATCCAGGGCGCCGAGGAGAAGGGCGTCACAGTGAGCGATGACGAGGTGCAGTCCTACGTCGACCAGATGAAGCAGAACTACGCGAGCGACGACAAGTGGAACGAGGCGCTCCAGGCGGTCGGCATGACCGAGGACGAGTACAAGAGCAACATCAAGACCTCCCTTCTGCAGCAGGGCCTCATGAAGTCCTTCGAGGGCGACGATCCTTCTGACGAGGACGTTCTCTCTTATGCCCAGACTTACATTTCCAGCTTCGATGGCGCGAAGCGTTCTTCCCATATCCTCTTCGACGCCGACGACACGGAAACGGCGCAGAGCGTGCTCGACCAGATTAATGCTGGAACGCTCGATTTCGCCGAGGCTGCAAAGACCTACTCCAAGGACGGCTCTGCCCAAAACGGCGGCGATGTGGGCTGGGATAAGCTCAACTCGTTTGTGAGCGAATACACCGCAGGCCTTGCCGATCTCTCGAAGGGCCAGGTAAGCGGCCTTGTCACGAGCAGCTACGGCATCCATATCATCAAGTGCACCGACGAGTTCCACGCTCCTGATGAGCTGACGAGCCTCGATCAGCTGCCCTCCGAGTTCGTCGAGCAGTTCAGAAGCTCGCTCAAGTCCTCGAACCAGTCGAAGGCCTACCAGCAGTGGCTCTCAGATGCGAAGGACAACGCCGACATCGAGATCAAGGACATGCCGAGCGGGCTGCCCTACGACCTCGATATGTCGAAGTATCAAAGCGATGACTCCTCCGATAGCTCCTCCACCGATGGGAGCAGCGGCTCCGCCGACAACGAGGTGAGCGCAACTGACGCTTCTTCCACTTCGAGCGATACTGCTTCGGACAGCGGTGACTCCGAGACCAAGAAGGCAGCATAAACCACATGGCTGACAGTCAGTTCGAGGGAGGGTGCGAAGCGGATTCGCGCCCTCCCTTTCTTTGCTTGAACAATGCAATCGTGAAACGGTCGGGTAAAACTATCTTGCACGTCGGCTCCTTCGAGCTTGCCGAGGGGGAGAGCATGGCGCTGCTCGGCCCGAACGGTGCTGGCAAGTCGACCTTCATCAAGCTGATCACGCGTGAGATTCTCCCGCTTTACCAGGACGAGCCGCCAGTGCTTTTCCGCGGGAACGCGCGTGCGACGCTCGAGGACGTGAAGAAGAGCCTCGGCATTGTGTCATCGACGATGCAGGATCAGATCACGGTGCACATGCCCGCTATCGAGGTGGTCGCGGGCGGTCTGTACGGTTCGCTCGGCGTGCCGAAACGGGTGAACGCGAGTGAGGACGACTATGCGCGCTGCCGAAAAACGATGGCGACGCTTGGTGTCGAGTCGATTGCAGATCGCGACGTGATGACGCTGTCCACAGGGCAGGCGAGGCGCGTGTTGTTTGCGCGCGCTCTCGTTCACGACCCCGACGTCGTTGTGCTCGATGAGCCGTGCACGGGTCTTGATCCGCAGGGGATGCACTACGTGCGCCGCTCCATGCGCGCGATCGCGCAATCTGGGCGCGCGATCCTGCTGGTCACCCACTATGCCGAGGATATCATTCCCGAAATCGAGCGGCTGCTTTTGATCAAGGATGGATCGGTGCATGCGGACGGGTCGAAAGAGGAGCTCCTGTGCGATGAGGCCATGTCCTCGCTGTTCGATGTTCCGATGAGCGTTGCCGAGGTGACGCCTGGCCATTACTCGCTGACAAGCGAGTACTAAACGCGAACGCCCTGGTAGAGTGCGCGTTTTCGTTTTGATCCGCCGCAGCGGGCGGGTTTGCGAGTTTTTGAAAAATATCCTTGTGGACAGACAGGGTCTTATGTATAATATTTAGCTGCTGCAATTGGCAAAACGGAGAGATGTCCGAGCTGGCCGAAGGAGCACGATTGGAAATCGTGTATGCCCCAAAAGGGTATCTGGGGTTCGAATCCCCATCTCTCCGCCAGAAAAAGTAACGCGCTTCGGCGCGTTTCACATATCAGGGGCACAAGCCCCACACCCCATGCGGAGGGGTGGCAGAGTGGTTGAATGCGGCGGTCTCGAAAACCGTTTTGCCCGCAACCCGGGTAACGAGGGTTCGAATCCCTCCTCCTCCGCCACGAACCGACAAGCCCTCGCAATCGCGGGGGCTTTTTCTGTGCTCCCCTCCCCAAAGCGAATACGGTGGACTACACTGTGACAATCGATTATCGAAAGCAAAGGAGCGACCTTATGGCCGATCGCACTGTTGAAAACTCATCTGAGGAAGTCCCCGAGATTCCGGAGATGCTCGAAAACGTGCTTCTGTTCGCGCTCGACGAGGCGAAGGAGAAGATGGAGGAGGGCGCTGAGCTCGTTCCGTTCACGACGCTCGTCGTCAAGGAGAACCTGTTCATCGAGTCGCATCCAGGCGATTCCTCCGAGGAATGCTACAACCTCGCGCAGCATACGGTGGAAGGCGCACGCGGCGCAGACGCGTATGCGTTCTGCTATGACGGCTACGTCGAGACCGACGATGGCACGAAAGACGTTATCATCGCGGAAGGCGGCGTGCCGGGCGCGGAGGACGGCTATGCGGTTGGCTACCTTTATACCGTCGATGATGAGGGTGGCTACACCTTCGAGGAAGAGGCTGCCTACATCGGCGAGGCTCCGAACTTTATGGCGAAGCTCAAGAGCGGGGTCGACTACGGTGAGGACGAGATCGACGAGAAGTATCTGACGGAAGTCGACGAGGATCCTTCGGCGGGAATCGACACCGACGGAGAATAAATCCTCCTCTTAGATTGAATTTCTGCGAGAGCCTCGTGCAAATGCACGGGGCTTTCGTTTTCGTTTTGGGAGAACTCGCATCGAAATTCGGGAAGGAATCGGGAAGGATTCTGCCAGGTTTACATGCTAGGATGCCCCCAAAACGAGCTCGGCGGCTCGAGAAGATGTGTGGTTCAGGTGATGGGAGACAGCTTTAGTCTACCCGAAGCGGGAAGCCTACGTTAATATGGTCAGGCTATATCCTGCTCTGGGTGAATGCCTTCACCAGACCCAGAGCCGTAAAGTCCAAAGGAGGTGAGCTGATGAAGGCTTACGAACTGCTGTTTTTTGTCGCCCCGACCATTTCCGACGAAGATCGCGTTGCCGTCATGAAGCGAATCGAGACCACGATCGCCGAGGGCGCAGGCAAGGTTGACAACGTCGACGAGTGGGGCAAGCGCAAACTTGCTTACGAGATCAATGGTCTGACCGACGGTGATTACACTCTCGTCAATTTCCACGCTGATCCTCAGAACGTTGCCGAGCTCGATCGCGTTCTGCGCATCAACGATGCTGTGGTCCGCCACATGATCGTGAAGCGCGAAGACCGCGACTAACTGGAGCTTAATGGGCGCTTTTGGCGTCCGGCACATGGGAAGAGGCAAGAATTATGAGCATCAACAGAGTTATCATCAGCGGTAATTTGACTCGCGACCCTGAGCTTCGCAGCACTGCGGGCGGGACTTCCGTTCTCGGTTTCGGCGTGGCGGTCAACGACCGTCGTAAGAACCAGCAGACCGGCGAATGGGAGGACTACCCCAACTTCATCGATTGCACCATGTTCGGCGCTCGCGCCGACGCCTTGAACAAGTACTTGTCCAAGGGTACGAAGGTCGCGATCGAGGGTAAGCTGCGCTGGAGCCAGTGGGAACGCGACGGGCAGAAGCGCTCCAAGATCGAAGTGATCGTGGACGAGCTTGAGTTCATGTCGAGCCGCAACAGCGATGCACAGTATTCTTCCGGTCAAAGCTATGGGCAACAAGGCGGCTATCAGCCTGCACCTCAGGCGAGCTACCAGCCCCAGCCGGCACCGACGATCGATGCCTCTTCTTCTGTCTACGATGAAGACATCCCGTTCTAAGGAAGAGTAAGTTGAAGAAAACGTCAGATTACGCGAAGCAGCCGCGTCGCAAGTTCTGCCAGTTCTGCAAGGACGATGTTGAGTACATCGACTACAAGGACACGCAGATGCTGCGCAAATATGTGACCGACCGCGGAAAGATCAAGCCGCGCCGCGTGACGGGTGCCTGCACCCAGCATCAGCGCGACATCGCGAACGCCGTGAAGCGCGCCCGCGAAATGGCTTTGATGCCCTACGCGGTTCCCGCCGTGAGCGGCCGTGGCGACCGCCGCAACCGCTAGGCGAAGGAGGTACCATGAAAGTCATTCTGCTTAAAGAACTGAAAGGCAGGGGCGGCGAAGGCGACGTTATCGAAGTTGCCAATGGTTACGCCAACAACTACCTGCTGACCCAGGGCTACGCCATCAAGGCGACTAAGGGCAACCTCAAGCAGCTCGAGCAGCGCAAGCACAACATCGCTAAGCGCGAGGAGACTCGCCTTGCCGACGCTGAGGCTATGCGCGCCAAGCTCGATGGTGCAACCGTCAAGGTTCTTGCCAACGTGGGCGAAGAGGGCCAACTGTTCGGCTCCGTCACGTCTTCGATCGTCGCCGACGCAATCAAGGAGAACCTTGGCGTCGAGATCGACCGTCGTCGTGTCGAGCTTGGCAACCCGATCAAGGTTGCCGGCGAGCATGCTGTCGCTATCTCCATCTATCGCGACATCAAGGCCACCGTTACCGTGAGCGTCGTGAGCGACAAGGCCCCCGAGGCTCCGGAAGAGGAAGAGGCTGTCGAGGCTCCCGCCGAGGAAGCAGCTGCTCCTGCTGAAGAGACCGAGGCTGCAGCCGAATAGCGCATCGCACATTGCGAACACGCTTATTTCGAAACCCCTTGCCCGTTTGGGCGAGGGGTTTCTTGGTGTTTGGGGTACCTCTCGCTAAGAGCGCTCGCGGTGGGGTAAGATACAACGGTTAAACGAATTCTCGAAGACGCTCATCAACGCACCCAGAAGGAAGCCATCGCATATGCCCGACAACCGCTCCAACACTCCGCGCAACTCAGATTTTGCGCCGCAGTCAACGCCGCAGAACAGACCATTGCCCCAGAACATCGAAGCGGAGCAATCCGTTCTGGCGGCATGCATGCTCGACGCTGAGGCTGTCGAGGAGCTGGTGCTGAAGCTGAAGCCTGAGAACTTCTTCCGTCCTGCCCATCGCATCATCTTCGAGGCGATATGCGACCTGAACATCCGCCGCATCCCCATCGACCAGATCTCGCTTGCCGACACGCTCAATGCGTCGGGGCAGCTCGAGGCGGTCGGCGGCAAGGCGTACCTCGTTGACCTTGCGGACAACACGTTCGCGCTTACCAACTGGCAAAACCATGCCGACATCGTGAAGCGCACGGCCATCCTGCGCGAGCTCATCTTCGCGTCTGCGCAGATCAACGCGCTTGCCTATGATGCCCCTGACGATTTAAACGAGGTAGTGGAGACCGCCGAGAAGACGCTCTTCAACGTCACCGAAAAGCGCGTGTCCTCGACCTTCGCACGCGTTGACACCCTGCTCACTGAGGCGTTCGAGGAAATCACGAAGCTCGCGGAGCAGAAAAGCCACATGGCGGGTGTTCCGACGGGCTTCAAGGACGCAGACGACCTGTTCCACGGCCTGCGCGCGGGCGACCTGGTCATCCTCGCTGCAAGGCCCGGCGTCGGCAAGACGTCGTTCGCGCTGAACCTTGCCGTGAACGCGGCGAAGGCGGGCACTTCGGTTGCCTTCTTCTCCTTGGAAATGTCTGCAAGCCAGCTTATGCAACGTATCCTGTGCGCCGAGGCGCGCGTGAGCCTCTCGAAGATTCGCGGTGGCTTTATTGCGGAAGGGGACTGGGGCGCCATCGCCGATGCGTCGAATGCGCTCTCGAAGCTCGATATGTACATCGATGACTCGCCGGGCTTGTCCATCCTGGAAGCTCGCGCGAAGGCTCGTCGCGAATTGCGCCATGCCCAGGGAAACGGCCTGATCATCGTTGACTACTTGCAGCTCATGCAGCCCCCGCAAACGCGCCGTGACGGCAACCGCGCCGTCGAGGTCGGCGAGATTTCCCGTGGCCTTAAAATCCTCGCGAAGGAGATGGGCATGCCCGTTATCGCCCTCTCGCAGCTCTCCCGTGCCGTCGAGATGCGAGGAAAGAAGCGCCCCATGCTTTCCGACCTGCGTGAATCGGGCTCCATCGAGCAGGACGCCGACATCGTCATGTTCATCGACCGAAGCATGAACGAGGAAGAGGGCGAAAGCGACGACCGTCCTGATTGGGGCACGGCGGAGTTGATCGTCGCCAAGCACCGTAACGGTCCGACGCGCGACATCCCGCTCGCCTTCAACGCCGAGTACACGCGCTTCATGGATCTCATCGACGACTCGCGTGTCGGCGGATACGCGTAAGGGGCGGCTGCCGATGGCGGAACGCTTGACATTCATCCATGCTGCTGACCTTCATATCGGAGCCCCCTTCCGCGGTCTTCGGGCTCTCTCCGAGCGTTGGGCGAGCCGTCTCGTCGAGGCAATTCCCGAAGCGTACGAGCGCGTGGTTTCCGCCGCCATCGACAATCGTGTCGACTTCGTGGTGATTGCCGGCGACATCTTCGATACGGCGCGGCCCTCCTATGCCGACTACCTCACGTTTTTCGATGGCCTTTCGCGCCTCGACGCTGAGGACATTCCGGTGTACATGTGCACGGGAAACCACGATCCCTATACCACCTGGCAGCGCGACCTGTTCAACCTGCCGAGCAACGTGACCATGTTCTCCGCCGACAAGCCGAGCTTTGCGCTTTACCGTCGGGACGGCAAGCCTGCGTGCGTGCTCGGCGGGCGCGGCTACTACAACCAAACGTGGCCTGGGGATGCCTGCATCGCCGAGGGCGTTACGCGAGCTGCCGCAAACGAGGCCCTCGGGGAGGACGCGGCATCGGCTCCCTTCGGCATCGGGGTAATTCACACCGGGCTCGATCTGGATCCGAACAAGGCCCCCGTGGCGCCCGCGAAGCTTTTGCGTGCGGGGTTCGACTACTGGGCGCTCGGGCATGTTCACAAACGCCTGATCTACACCGAGGACAATCCGCGCCTCGCATTTTCCGGCTGTATCCAGGGGCGCGACATCAAGGAGACGGGGCCGCGCGGCGTGAACCTGGTCACGCTCGAGGAGGGGCGACGCAACGTGGTCGAGTTCATCCCCGCGGCAAGCGTCGTCTGGCAGCGCATGAAGGTGGACATCTCGGAGTGCGTTACGGTTCCCGATGTGTCGGACCTGGTCACACGTGAGCTTTTCCGCGTGAACGGCAAGGCGCACTGCGGGGAGATGTGCACGCGCATCGTGCTTTGCGGCACGACGCCCCTGCACGAGGTGCTCAAGCGGCCCGGGCTGGTCGACGATTTGCGCAACCAGATCAACGATTCCCATCCGGAGTTCTTCTGTGACGCGCTTATCGACAAGACGCGTCGGCCCTTTGATCGCGAAGCGGCGCGCCGCGAGGGGATGTTCCCTGCGGTGTTTCTCGGCGTTGCCGAATCGATGCGCGAAGACGAGGCCGGCGAGGCGGCGTTTCTTCAGGACGAGTTCCTGAAAAGCAACGTCGCGCTGCCGAGCGCCCTCGTGCAGAGTATCCCGACGCTTGCCGAAGAGGCGCAAGACTTGGTCATCGACCTTTTGTGCGGAGGCGATGACGAATGAGTCCCTTCTTGAAGCACGTTAAGATGGAAAGCTTCGGCGCGTTTTCCGGCAAGGCTGTCGGCCCCTTCGGACCCCATTTGAACGTGGTGTTCGGTCCGAACGAGGCGGGTAAGACGACGACGGCCTCGTTTGTCCGCGGAGTGCTCTTCGGTTGGGAAGAGGCGCGCGGGGTGCGCAACACCTACAAGCCGCAGGCCGCAGACCGCGCGGGCTCGCTGTTCTTCGACGATGGCGAAGGCGGCGAGATCGAGCTTTCCCGAAGCCGCAATGCAGAAGGCCTCAAGGGCGACGCCTCCCTCGTGCACGATATCGATCGCGAGACGTTCTCTACCATGTTCTCGCTCACCAGCGACGAGCTGCGCCGCCTGCGCAACACCACCGATGTCACGGCGCGCCTGCTCACAGCGGGGTCGGGCACGGGGACATCCCCCGCGCACGCGCTCTCCGTGGTGCAAGGGCGCCTTGCTGCCTGCACCTCGCGCGCCGCAAGTGCCGAGGAATCGCTTGTGAACTTGGGCTCGCAGCTTGCGAACGCGAAAGAGGAGATGGCTCGCGCCGCTGAGGTAGCCGAGAGCTTGCGTCGCAAGGACAAGGAATTCCACGAGATGGAGCCCGAGCGCGAGTCGCTCAGCGCGCGCCTGTCGAAACTGAATGCGCGCATCGAGGAGCTTACCGCGTGTCGCGCGCGCATCGAGAAGCTCGCGGCGGAGCGCGAGGAGATTACCGAGGAGCACGCGCGCCTTGTCGAGGAGCAAACGCAAGCGGCGCTCGCGAGACGGCGCGGGAGACATGCGGTCTCCCGCGAGCTTATGGACATGACGGCTGCCGAGGATCGCGAGCTGCGCGACCGCATCGACGTCTTCTCAGACAAGGAGTCGAAGTGTTCGCACAGCATTGAACTGGCGAAATCGAATTACGCTGCGTCGAAGGCGGCCTATGAGGTGCGCCTCGAGGCCCCCGATACGCGCGAGATGGAGCTGCGTGCCCGCCATCAGCGCACGGCGCAGGCGGTGCTCTCCATCGCGCTGCCGCTCATGTTCGTCGGGTCCGGCGTTCCCCTTGTGGTACATGGGCGCGAAATTTCGAGTTTGTCGTTCACGGCGCTCGGTTTGGGCTTGGTCGCCATGGCGGTCTTTCTCGCTGCGGGGGCGCTTGTGATGCTGTTCCGCCCGAGCAAGGAGCAGGAAGCGCGAAAGGCCGAGCTTCAAAGCGCGCAATGGGTCATGTTGCAGGACAAGAAGAAATACGAGTCGTGCCTTGCCGAGCAGGAGGCGCTCTCGGGGGAGATTCGTGCGTTTCTCGAGAGTCGCGGGCTGGGCGAGGCCTCATCGAACTTGCGCCGTGCGCGGACGATTCTCGACGAGGCGAAGGACGCTCGCGGTGACATGGCCTTGCTCCAGCAGCGCTCCCAGGCGCTCACTGCGCGCCTGACCTCGCTCGAAGAGAAGATCGCGCGCAACGTCGACGCACTTGCGAGCGCCTACACGCAGGCGCATCTGCCGAGCGAGAACGCGACGCTTGCGGCGCTCGACGCGAAGATCGCGCGCAAGGTTTCGCAGCGCACTAACCTCATGGAGGCCTTTGAGAGCACGAACCGAGCGTACGGCGAGCTCAAGCAAGAGCTTGCGACGGCGCGCGGCGAGCATACGCTCGACGAGGTCCGCATGACCTATCAGCAGATCCGAACGCGTTACAACGAGTCGCTGCAAACTTTCGCGAGGCTTCTTCTCGCCCGTCGCATGCTCGAGATGGCGATATCCTCCTGGGAGAGCAAAAGCCAGCCCGAGGTGTATGCACAGGCGAGCGAGCTCATGTCGCTTATGACCGAGGGCCGCTGGGTGCGCGTGTACATGACGGCCGACGGTCATCTGCGCGTCGTCGACTCCGTGCATACCGAGCGCGATCCGGTCCATCTCTCGCTCGGCACGTGCCAGCAGCTCTACCTCAGCCTGCGCATTGCGCTTCTGCTCGCCGCCGACAACGTGGGCCGTGCGATTCCCATCCTCGCCGACGATATTCTCGTAAACTTCGACTCCCGCCGCCGCCGCGGGGCCGCGCGTGCCTTGGCCGAGCTCGCGAAGACGCGCCAAGTCATCATGTTTACCTGCCACGAAGAGGTTGTTTCCGTTCTACGCGAAGTTAGTGACGCTACCAACGTCATCGAACTCGCCGTGTAACCCATACCTTATAATGCAAGGGTTGCAGGAAGAATGCCGATCGGCCTCGCTTGCGCGGGGCGGCGAAAGGATGAAAGCTCATGCCCAGTACAGTTCTCGTCGGTGCCCAATGGGGCGACGAAGGCAAGGGTAAAATCACCGACCTCATTGCGAGCAAGTACGACTACGTCGTGCGCTACCAGGGTGGAAACAACGCGGGACACACCGTCGTCCACGGTGACAAGAAACTGGCGCTGCACCTGATGCCTTCGGGTGTCATGTACGAGAATGCTATTCCCGTCATTGGAAACGGCGTCGTCGTCGACCCGGGTGTGCTCGTGAAGGAAATGGCGATGCTCCAGGCGGAGGGCATTTCGTGCAAGAACCTGAAGATCAGCTGCGATGCACATGTCATCATGCCGTGGCACAAAGATCTCGACGGCGCCGATGAGAAGAGCCTCGGCGAGCACAAGATCGGCACCACCAAGCGCGGTATCGGCCCGTGCTACCAGGACAAAGCCGCCCGCAAGGGCATCCGTATCCAGGATCTGTTCGACGAGAAGATCTTCCGTCTGAAGGTCGAGACTGCGCTCAAGCAGAAGAATCCCGTCCTGAGCAAGATCTACGGTCTCCATACCTACACGGTTGAGGAAATCTGCGAGGAGTATCTGCCCTACGCGCGCATCCTGAAGCCCTACATGGCTGAAACCGCGCACATGCTCAACAGCGCGCTGCGCGAGGGCAAGTCGGTGCTGTTCGAGGGCGCGCAGGGCACGCTGCTCGACATCGACCATGGCACCTATCCCTACGTGACCTCCTCTTCTTGCTGCGCGGGTGGCGCGGCGACGGGCTCGGGCGTGGGTCCGGTGAACATCGACCGTGTGCTCGGCATCGAAAAGGCCTACGTGACGCGTGTTGGCGGTGGCCCGTTCCCGACCGAGCAGCGCTTCCCCGAGGACGGTGGCGTGGGCGAAGAGGCCGAAACCGGCGAGCTTCTGTGCTCTGTGGGCCACGAATTTGGTGTGACCACCGGCCGCAAGCGCCGCTGCGGATGGTTCGACGCGGTCATCGCGCGCTATGCTGCTGAGGTCAACGGCCTCACCGACGTGGCGCTCACCAAGCTCGACGTGCTTTCGGCGTTCGACACCATTAAGGTGTGCGTGGCTTACGAATGCAATGGCAAGCGCTACGACTACTTCCCCATGCAGCAAAGCGTGCTGTTCCACGCGAAGCCCATCTACGAGGAACTTCCTGGCTGGAAGGGCGAGGACATCACGGCTTGCAAGTCCTTCGAGGAGCTGCCCGAGAACGCGCAGAAATATGTTGAGCATCTCGAGGAGATTACGGGCGTGAAAATCTCAATCGTCGCCGTCGGCCCCGATCGCGATCAGACCATCATGCGCGGTTGGTAAGCTTCGGGTTGCGCGGGCCTTGCGGCCCGCGCAATGAGCCGACTCTGCGCGCGGCTCTGGCGGCGCAGCTGGCGCTCCATAGATTTCTTGCGTACCTTAAAGTACGCGTCGAAATCTCTTCACGCCATCTGCACTCGCCAGAGCTGCGCTCGCTGACTCTTGCTTAACCTGCGGGCTTTGCGGTTTGGCGCGTGTGTTTCCCCTTGCTTGTTATTTGCGAACCTGAGAGAAAGGGTTTGTTGTGAACATTTTGGTGCTTGGCAGTGGCGGTCGCGAGCATGCGATCGCATGGGCGCTTTCCAAGTCGCCTCGGTGCGACGAGCTGTTCGTTGCCCCTGGTAACGGCGGCACGGCTGCGGTTGCGACCAACGTCAACGACGTCGATATGATGAGCGGCTCGTCCGTGCTCTCGTTCGTGCGCGAGCACGGTGTCGACCTTGTGGTCGTGGGCCCTGAGGCTCCGCTCGTTGCGGGCGTTGCCGACGAGCTGCGCGACGCGGGCATCTCGGTCTTCGGCCCCGACGCCGCAGGCGCGCTGCTCGAGGGAAGCAAGGCGCACAGCAAGGCGTTCATGGAGAAGAACGACATCCCCACGGCGGCGTACGCCACCTTCGATTCGTGCGATCCCGCGATCGCCTACATTCTCGAGCAGGGCGCTCCCATCGTGGTGAAGGCCGACGGCCTGGCGGCCGGCAAGGGCGTCGTCGTCGCTTCGACGGTAGAAGAAGCCGAGGACGCCGTTCGCGAGTGCTTCGACGGCAAGTTCGGCGATGCTGGCAAGACCGTCCTTATCGAGGAGTGCATGACGGGGCCGGAATGCTCGCTGCTCGCCTTCGTGGCAAACGGCAAGGCGTTTCCCATGGCTCCTGCTCAGGACCACAAGCGTGCGTTCGATGGCGACGAGGGCCCGAACACGGGCGGCATGGGCGTCTACTCGCCCGTGCCCATCGTGACCGACGAGGAGATGGCATCTATGGTGGCCATCATGGACAAGGCCGCAGCTGCCACGGCGGCAACCGACGGCGTGCGCGATTATCGCGGCGTGCTCTACGGCGGCTTCATGCTGACCCCCGCGGGGCCGAAGATCGTGGAGTTCAACGTGCGCTTCGGCGACCCCGAGACGCAGGTGATCCTTCCTCGCCTGAAGACCGACCTGGTCGATGTGATGTGTGCCGTGGCCGAGGGCCGCGTCGACGATTTGTCGCTCGAATGGGCCGACGAATGGGCGGTGTGCGTCGTCCTTGCGAGCGCCGGGTATCCGGGCGCCTACGAGAAGGGCAAGGTCATCCTGGGGATCGACGAGGCCGAGGCGCTCGACGGCGTGTCGGTCTTCCATGCGGGCACCAGCCACAATGCCGACGGCGAGCTCGTCACGGCAGGCGGGCGCGTGCTCAACGTGGTGGCGCTCGGCAAGACCTTCGAGGAGGCCCGCGAGCGTGCTTACGCCGCCTGCGACCTCATCAGCTTCGAGGGCAAGCAGTTCCGCACCGACATCGGCGCGAAGGCCGCGCGCGGCCGTTCCGCCTGGGAATAAGAACGTTACGTACTTTGACTCCGACGCTTTCGCCATGCTCGGGCGGTTTCGACTTGCGCGAGCGGCCCACGGGGCTGTTCGCGCTCGTGCGGAACTGCGCGTGGTGCAAGGGTCGGAGTCTGGTTCTGGCCCCTTTGCGAGCGCGAAGGGGCCAAAGGCGAAATAGCAGGGAAGAAGTTAGAATATGCTTTCTGAACGAATGCTGAGCACGGTGGTTCGCGCGTGCTCAAACCAATATCTGAAGCTCACGCCGACCGACGACGCGAAGGTCGCTTCGCCAAAGCCTGGGCAGCGCTACATGCTCTATATGCACGTTCCGTTCTGCGAGCGCCTGTGCCCGTACTGCTCGTTCAACCGCTTCCCGTTCAAGGAGGAGCGCGCGAAACCCTATTTCGCCAACATGCGCAAAGAGATGATGATGCTCAAGGACTTGGGCTACGATTTCGAGAGCGTCTACATCGGCGGGGGCACGCCCACCATCATGATCGATGAGCTGTGCGAGACGATCGACATGGCGCGCGAGAACTTCTCCATCAAGGAAGTGTCGTCGGAGACCAACCCGAACCATCTTATTCCGAGCTATCTCGAGAAGCTGAAAGGTCGCGTCGATCGCCTTTCCGTCGGCGTGCAGAGCTTCGACGACGGGCTGCTCAAGCAGATGGATCGCTACGAAAAGTACGGCTGCGGTCAGGAAATCATGGAGCGCATCCAGGAGGCAAGCCCGTACTTCGTGTCCATGAACGCCGACATGATTTTCAACTTCCCGGCGCAAACCGAGGACATCCTGATCAACGACATCGAGCGCGTAATCGAAAGCGGAGCGAGCCAAACCACGTTCTACCCGCTCATGGCGTCGCCGAGCGTGCAGCGCTCGCTTGCGCGCACGGTGGGCAAGGTTGACTACAAGCGCGAGCAGCGTTTCTACGAGATCATCTGCGAGCTTCTGATCGGCGGCGACAAGCCGCTGTTCGAGAACGGCAGCGCATGGACGTTCAACCGCCTGGGCACGGGTGCTGCGGGCGAGGACGCGATGATCGACGAGTACGTGG
Organism: Ellagibacter isourolithinifaciens; assembly: GCF_008831035.1. Classification (GTDB taxonomy): domain Bacteria; phylum Actinomycetota; class Coriobacteriia; order Coriobacteriales; family Eggerthellaceae; genus Ellagibacter; species Ellagibacter isourolithinifaciens. The sequence continues at coordinate 35,423 of NZ_WAJR01000006.1, forward strand.
TCGATTACGAGGAGTACCCGGCGATCGGCTCGGGCGGCATCACGTATTTGGGCGAGAACATGTACGTGAACACCTTCTCCGTCAGCCAGTACAACGAGAAGATCGAAAGCGGTCGCATGTCCATCATGGGCAAAACGCACTTCTCCAAGCACGACCGTATGCGCTACCGCTTCATGATGCAGCTGTTCGGCCTTCGCCTGGACAAGAAGCAGTTCAAGGAGGATTTCGGCTGCTCAATCGAGGCCGGCCTCCCCGCTGAGATGGCATTCATGACCGCGGCGGGAGCGTTTGCCACCAACAACGACGAGGAAATCACGCTGACGCCGAAGGGCCGCTATCTCATGGTGGTCATGATGCGCCAGTTCTTCATCGGCGTGAACAATCTGCGCGATCAGGCGCGCGCGGCGCTTCCGGGCGAGGAGAAGGAGCTTCTGTTCGGCTGCTAGCGTCGATTCGAGCGGCCGCGTGGAGCATAACTGGTAGTTGGTTCAACTGAGCGAGTTGTGCACTGGTTTGCGAGGCGGAATCCCAGGAAAAGTGCGCCGGCGTTCGCTTTTCCCTGGGGTTTTGCTTTTGTTTGGCGCGAATCGCGGTAAACAAGGCCTGAAAAACGTCGCATAACTCTTCTAGTTGTCCATCAAGTCGCGGTACTCCTACAGAAAGAGAGCCCGATGAGCGTATCGGTCGTCCTTGGCAACGCCCCCGCGTATGCGGGTGGGGCGTCGTTCGCGCTCTTTTTGGTGCTGCTAGCCTGGGCGAGCGCGATCGACCTGCGCGAGAGGCGGATTCCCAACAAGCTAGTGGCAGCGATGGCGGTGCTCTGGCTTGCCGTGCGCGTTCTGCTTGCCGCGATGGCGGCCGCCTGCTCTGCCGGCGCCTTCGGCGTGGACGCACAAATGGGAAATGCGGCGTCGGCTGCATCCGTCGCGACGATAAGGGTATCCCCCTTCGGCTTGACGCTTGGCGACGGGCTTGTGGGGGCGCTTGTGCTCGGGGGTGGCTCGCTTGCGGTCTCGATCGCGTTCGAGCGCTTAGCCCAACGCCCCTCCATGGGAGGCGGGGACATCAAGTTGCTTGCGGTGGTCGGACTGTTCCTGGGCTGGGAGCGGGGGCTGTGGTGCCTGTTCGCGGCGTGTCTCGTCGTCTTTGTGATACAGATAGCGTCGCGCTTTCGCGAAGGCGGGAAGGGAATCGGCTCCCAGACGTTCCCGTTTGCCCCGGCGATTCTTGTGGGTGTCGTAATAGCTTCGATACTTTGAAAAAAGCTATTGACGCGCTTTGCCATTTGCCATAAAATACTATCTTGCGTTTGCTCGAACGGATTCTCCGCGAAAGGCAAGCACGTATGGTCAGGTAGCTCAGTTGGTAGAGCAGCGGACTGAAAATCCGCGTGCCGAGGGTTCAAGTCCCCCTCTGACCACCATAAACTCAAGGCCCCGCTTCGGCGGGGTCTTTTGTATTTCCGGCTTTTCCGCTCTCGTCACGATCCAAACGCACTCCTCTCGAGCGAAACGCGAGGGGGTGAAATTCAGCGTCGGCGGGCTCCGCTACGATTCGAGCACATCCCCATTGCTCGTGACGAAGATTGCCTTGCGGATGGCGGGGTGCTTGCGGGCGAAGGCGAGCCCCCGCACGGTGCCAAGTGCGAGCAAGGTGGTGGAATATCCCTCGGCGTCGATCGACCGATCGGCGATGACGGTTGCTCCTGCGACGTCGGTCTGCACGGGCATTCCCGTTTCGGGCGAGAGGATATGGTGGTAGAACTTCCCGTTGACCTCGCAGCAGCGCTCGTAAATGCCGCTCGTCACCGCAGATGCGTCGCAAAGCGACACCGCTCCCACGATAGAGTTCTCGTCGCGTGGGTCGCGGATTCCGATGTTCCACGCTATGCCGCCGGGCTTTTCCCCGTGCGCCACCACGTTGCCTCCGAGGTTGATGAGGAAGTCCTCCAAGCCCTCTTTGAGAAGCACGCTCGTGAATTTGTCGGCGATCCACCCCTTGGCGATTCCTCCGACGTCGACTGCCGCTTGCGGGTCGGCAAGTTGGGCGAAATAGCGCCCGCTCTCTTCCCGTACGCGGACGCCGCGCCAGTCAACATGGGCGACAGCTTCGCGAAGTGCATCCTGCGAGGGAATGATCGCGCGACGCAAGTCCCACAGCTGCACGGCCGAGCCCATCGTGATGTCGAAGCGCCCGTCGCCGTCGGCGCAGTAGGAAAGCGCGCACTCCAAAAGGTCGGCCGTGTCGCGCGAAATCTCGACAGGGGTACCTCCCGCCCTGTTCAGACGCGAAATATCGGAATGGGGAAGCGTTCTTGAGAAGAGTCGCTCGAACCTGCGAGCCTCCTTGCGCACGCGCCCGAACGCCGAAAGGCAGGCTTGCTCGGGCGCGAACGCCTGCAGCGTGATCGCGGTGTTGAACGCGAAGAAGTGCTGTGCGACCATGCCCGCCTCGTTGGGGCCGCTCGTTTCGAGGAAGTCTTCTTGCGGAATCGCGTCTTGGATGACGCCTGCTTTATTCATGCTATGCGCGCTCCTTGCGATGCTCGACGGCGAGGGAAAGCGCCAGCTCGCGGGTTCCTCTTGCGATCTCGGTGGCGTCTCTGCATTCTCCTGAAAGTTCACCGCTTGTAACCGCCAGGCAGCATGCGAGAACGATTGCCTTGTTCGTGAGTCTATTCATGGCTGCATGGTATCAAACTATCGTGCCCCTTACCGCCGCGTGATTTCTCTGCGCGCAATCGTGCGCGATAAAAAAGGCGCTCGCATTCGCTTCTGGAGCCGCATTCGGGTTCGCTTCCTATCCTTTTGCGAGATTGCTCTGCTCTCGCGGCGTTTCTTCGCATGCTTCGGGTTTCTTGTGCGCTACACTGTTCCTCATGAAAACGGGGCAATTCAAACAAACGAGGGTGCGGAAATTGACCGCAGACGAGCTGGCCGAGATCGACCAGGCGGCCTCTCCTGCGCTCAGCATGCTTTCGCGCTGGGCAAACAAGAAGATGCAGTGCGCGCATTGCAAGCGCTGCACGCTTCGCTGCGAGGTGCTCAAGGAGCCTGGCCTCGATGTGGGCACGGTTCAGGAAGCGTACGACCGCGTCATGTCCCTTCCCGCTGACGAACGCCCCGCCGCGGTGGCCGAGCTCATGCAGTCGAACTACGACATGTACCATGCGCTTCGCCGCTGCTGCTTCTGCGGTTACTGCACGGCGGACTGCGCGGTTCACATGCTCGCTCCCGACCGTATGCGCGACTGGCGCGAGCTGTTCATGCAATCGGGGCTCTACCAGCCCGAAAAGCTCACGATGGTCGACAACGAATGGCACATCTTCAGCGCCTACCGCGCCATCTTCGGCATAGGGTATCCCGAAATCGTCGCACTGCGCGATGCGGCGGCGTACGAGCTGGGAACGTTCGACACGGTGTTCTTTCCCGGGTGCTCGCTGGTGAGCTACGCGCCCGATCTGACCCGTCGCGTGGGCGAATGGCTCACCGCCGCGGGATTCAAATGGTGCATGTCCGACGACTGCTGCGGAAGTCCGCTCATGAGCGCGGGCTTCTTCGATCGCGCTGCGGCGCATCGCGAGAAGATTTTCGAGCAGATAAAAGCCGCGGGTATCACGCGCATGGTAACCGTTTGCCCTGGTTGCGGTGAGGAATTCGCCGAGCTTATGGCCGACGATATCGACATCATCCCGCTGCCCGAGCTCATCTTGGAGCGCGGTCGCGAAATGGAGCGCGCGGCGGGGGTCGCACTGCGCGCCGACGGCATGCCGCAAGATGTTGACGCGGCGGTTCGGGCGGCGGGGCTTTCTCCTTCGAACGTGCCTTCCGTCACCGTGTTCGATTCGTGCCACGACCGTCACGACGGGCGCCATGGCCGGGCGATTCGCGGCGTGCTGCGCCGCTATATGCCGCAGGTCGAGATTCGCGAGATGGACGAGCGCCGCAAGCAGACGCTGTGCTGCGGGGCGGGTGGCGCCGTTGCAGGCTACGATCCCGACATCACGAAGCGCCGTGTCATGCGCGTGGTGGACGAAGCTCATTCGACGGGCGCGAACACGCTTGTCACCATGTGCCCCACCTGCACGTACACCATCGCGCAGGAGAACCTGTCCGCAGCGCCCGAGCGCGTGATCGACAGTCATAACTACCTGGAGCTGTTCTTCGGGCAGACCATCGACTGGGCGGTCGTCTTCGATCAGCTCGGTTCCATGTGGACAGGCGAATACGGCCCGTGGTTGAACGCCACGTTCTTCTCGTAAGGAACCTTCGGGATTCTCATCGACCTCTCTGTAAGGTTAACGGGCTTCGAGGGCCGAAGCGTTCTGCGATTTGCGGAACGCTTCGGTCTGATGTGTCCTATTTCGTCTTGAGGATAAATATATTCTTGACTTGGAATAATTAAAGGGGTATTCTTCTAATCGTTCCAAAGATTTCTCCTCACTCCACTCGTCCGAGAACAAGGCCGCCTCCCCCGCGGCCTTTTCTCGTTTCTGGGGATGATTTGCGCACGTGCGCGGTGAGAGTGTGAGTGATAGACAAGTCGCGAGGGCTGGAATGCCCGCGGACGCGGGATGCGCGCGGTGGGCGCGCCGTGGCAGGCGGGTGGGGGATGTACGAGGCAGGCAGGTGCGCAGCCTCGCGCGCCGATTGACCTTCCTCTATTTCCCCAGGCGGGGAAGCTTCTTGAACAGCGCCCAGGCGTGTTGCTTTCCCTCGGGGGTCTCAAGCATGCCCTCCAAATCCCGAAACGCCACGCCGTTGCGGCAGAAGATGCGGCAGGCCTCGTCGACTGGGATGTTTTGCCGATAAGCGCGCGAGAGCCGGGCGGCTGCCGCGGCATCCGTCGCCACGATCGCAAGCGGATCGATTCCTTCCACAAGGGTGAACAGGTCGACATCGCCGAGCGGGATATCGTCGACGTCGAGGGTCACGAAGGCCAGCGCGCCGCCGTAGCCGAGGGCAGCCATCGAGCTTTCAAGGGCATGCCGTGCCGCCTCGCTTGCTTCGCGGGAGCCGATTGCGCAGGCGAGCGTCGAGTGCGATCCCGACACGTAGTCGGCGTACAGGTCCCAAACGAGGCTGCCGTTCGCCTCGTAAATGTTACTTCTTGTGGATTCTTTCACATCAATCCCCCATTGGGTGGCTTGAAGGGGTATACCTGAACCCATGATAGCAAGAAACAAAGTGCTGGTTTTGCGATTATGCGCGAGGTGCGCCTGTCCGCCTGGCGCGATGAAGGAGGCTGTTTATGTGCACGAACGGTATTAACACGGGTCAATTCTCCCAGATGATCGACCAGATCGACGATCATATCAAGCTGGAGCGCCGCTGGGCCCACATGCTTGCCCACCAGGCGGGCGATGCCGGCTTTGCGCAGACGAACGAGAAGCTCCACAACGTGCAGGCGCTGCTCGACGACGTGCGCGCCATGCTCGACGAGGCGAAAGACGCGCTCGAGGACGACGCGGAAAACGCTCCTGGTGTCACCGTCAACCTCGTGTAAGCGGCGCGCATCATGAGCAATGACCTCATGCGCTTCTCGGTGGCGATGCCCGAGGAGCTTTTGATGCGCTTCGACCAGCTGGTCGCTCGCCGTGGTTTGGCGAAGAACCGCAGCGAAGTGGTGCGCGACCTGGTGCGCGATGCGCTCGTCGAGGACGAGTGCGCGACTCCTGGCGTGGAGGTGATGGGCACGCTGACGATCGTGTTCGACCATCATGCGTCGGATGTGCAGGAGAAGCTGCACAACATTCAGCACGACTATTTCGGCAACATCGTGTCCACGCTCCATGTGCATCTCGACCAGCATCATTGCTTGGAAGTGGTGATTCTGCGTGGCGAGACCGGGCTCGTGCAGACCATCGCGAACCTGATCCTTGGCACGAAGGGCGTGAAGAACGGGCGACTGGTCCTCACCACCGCGGGCGAAGGATTGTAGAGGGGCTTTCGTGAAAGGTTCTGCGAAGTTTCCGCGAAGGGCTCTCTCAAAGAGTTTCGTCGGGGACTTTGCAGAGGGTTCCCGCAAGGAGCTCCCATAAAGGAAAAGACGCAAGAAGCGCCCAGATGGGCGGCCTGTTCGGTCGTAGCCTGGGCGCTTCGTCTTGTTCGCGCTACTCCTTGCTCGGGAAGTGCGGGCAGCCTTCCTTGAGGCATTCGGCGTTTCTCGCGTAAAACGCACAGGTCACCTTTTCAGGAGTCTCCATTTCCACGCCGTGCATCTCCTTGGCGAAGGCGACGCTCTCGAGAATCGCCGTGAATCCCGTGCGCTTGCAGCAGCGCGGGCCTCCCAAATCGGCGAGCTTCCCCAAGATACGTGAGGTCAAGCGCTGTGTTTGCGCCCAGGGGTCGCGCGTCATGGGCGTCGACCCGGAAACGATCGACCACCACTGCCCGGCACTTGTCGCGGCGCCGCATGTGCCCCAGAACCCGCAGGTGCCGCCTGGCACGAGAAGTGAGCGCTTCTGTAGCTCGGCGAGCGCCTTCTCCAAGTCGATGTCGCCGCCGGCGTTCTTGTAAGCGGCCATGAGCGAAGCTCCGATGAGGGTGTGGTGCTCGGGCCCGTTCGGGTAGATCGACTTGTCGCTCATGATCTTCTGCGCGATGCGGATGGGATTCTTCGAGTCGGTTTCACGGCATACGGCCATGATATGCTTGACCCCGCCCGCGCGATGGCATGCGTCGCACACGTAGTGGCCCTCGACGCAGACGGAATGCCCCGTCTCCTTCTTGCCGCAGATTTGGCAGGTGACGTCTTGCGCCTCCTTAAAGTAGGCAAGCGGCTCCCCGCATACCAGGCAAATTCCCTTTCCTGCTGACATAAATCCCCTCTCTCTTGCCTTTACCAGGCTAGCTCCACTTCACTGTCTTGCGAACGAGAAGCCCCACCAGGAAGTCCAAAATGGTGACAACGATCCCGACCATGATAATGCCCGCGACGACGTTCGTGTAGTTCGCGTAGTTCGTGTAGTTGATGACGAAGTACCCAAGCCCGCTTGTGGCGCCATACATCTCGGCCATGACCAGCATCAACATGGCGGTCGGCAGCTGTGTTTTCAACCCGGTCGCAACCGTGGGGTACAGATACGGCAGAAGAACCTGGAAGATCATCGTGGGCGTGGAAAGCCCCATCATGCGCGCCGAGTCGAGGATGTGCTTGTCGAGGGACTCCACGCGCAGGATGGTGTTCAAAAGCGTTGGCCAGAAAATGCCGAGGAAGATGACGGCAACAGCTGCGGCTTTGAACGAGGGCAGAAGCATCACCAGATACGGCGCGAACACGATGGCTGGCACGGGCGCGAGCACGTGCGCGATGGGGTAGACCGCTTCGCGCACCTTGGGCATCCAGCCCACGAACAGCCCGATGATGTTGCCGGCGATAAGCGAGGTGATGAAGCCCTCTGCGAGCAGGATCATCGATGACGTTACGTTCTTGAGGAGCTCCTCCCATCGCGCGGGGAACACAGCGAACACGTTCTCGGGGTTGGGGATGAGCACCGGGTGCGTGAGCTTTAAGTCGGTCGAGACGGTTTCCCAAACGATGAGCAGCAGAAACACGACGATCGCGATGTGGCACGTCGAACGCTTCCGCCCGCCCGCGAAATAGCGCCACAAGAACAGCGCCTCGATGATCGCCGCGGCGACGTAGAAGGGGACGCTCGTCTTCGGGTGGACCTTGCCTGGGATCGCGATTGCTGCGAGAAGCGCCAGGAACAACACGTTCGCCAGGACAAACGGCACGGTGAGCACCTGACGTGCAAAGCTTTTGGTCGAGCTGGGCGCAGGTGTTGTGGTGCGTGCGACCGAAGGCATCGCGACGCTTGTGGCCTCGCTTTCGGCGAGGGGGGAATCGTCCGCGACGGGTTTTCTCCCGAACGGCATCAGCAGTCCTCCTTTCCCGTTGCGGTGGCGTCGAACAGCTCCATGACCTCGCGTTTGACATCGCGCAGCCGCACATCTTCCACGATGGCATCGGCACTGCGAGCGCGGTCTTTCGGCAGGATGAACTCGCGCGTGATGTGGCGGGGCTCCATGAAGATGAGGCGGTCGGCGAGAATGAGCGCTTCGTCGATGTCGTGCGTCACGAAGACCGCCGTCTTGCAGCAGCCTTCGCCCTCGTTCCACAGGCGCAGCAAAAGCTCTTGCAGTTTGCCGCGGATGAGCGGGTCGAGCGCCCCGAAGGGCTCGTCGAGCAGCATCGTGGGCGCATCGATGCCCAGCGCGCGTGCGATTGCCACCCGCTGACGCATGCCGCCCGAGAGCTGGTAAGGGTAGCGGTTCGCTGCGTCTTCCATGCCTACCTGGGCAAGTAGCTCCATCGCGCGCACCTTCGCCTGCTCCTTGGAGATGTCCTTGTTCGTCTGGCGGATCGAGAACATGACGTTCTTAAGGGCGGTCTGCCAGGGGAACAAAGAGTAGCTTTGAAACACGATCGACCGGTCGGGCCCAGGCCCTGAAACTGGTACATTATCGATGAGTATTTCTCCCGCGGTTGGCATCGACAGGCCCGCGAGCAGGGACAACAGCGTCGACTTGCCGCATCCTGAATGGCCGATGAGGCATACGAACTCGCCGTCGGCGATTTCAAGGTCGATGTCCTCGAGCGCCAGAAACGATTCATCGCCGTCGACGTAGGAGTAGCTCACGTTTTTGAATGAGATGGCAGGCATGGAGTCCTCGCGATATCGGATGGAAAAGAAGCGCGCCCGCTAGCCAGGCTGCGGGCGCGCTGGGGAAGGTAGTTAGATGCCGAGCGTGTTGTGCTTCGCATACTCGGCAGCGAGCTTCTCGTAGAAGTCCTTGTTCTCGCCGCGCTCGATAAGCGCATCAAGCGCTGCCTTGTAGATGGTTGAGTCCATGTGCTCGACGATGAGCTCCTTGTTGGTGTCGTCGATGTCGCCGTTGTCGACCATGTCGCCGTAGAACGCTTTCACGTCGTCGGTGTAGGGGTCCATCTCGAACTTCATCGCGGCAACGTAGTCGCCCTTGCCGTACGTGATGTTCTCGATGTACTCCTCGGGTTGGCCGGAGTACTCAACGATGGTTGCGATGGTTCCCGCGTGGTCGCTCTCGATGTCGTAGAGGGCGCGCAGGTTGGCGATCTCGAACTTGATGAGCGCCGAGCGCTTCTCCTCGAACGCCTTGCGATTCGTGGTCTGGCGGCAGCAAGGGAACTCCTTGCCCGTCAGCTCGTTGGGGCGAAACGCCACGGCGCATTTGCCGCCCTGCGTTGCGACGTAGCCGTAGCCGCTGTTCACGAAGCACATGTCGATCTCGCCGTTTTCAACTGCGGCAACTTCGGCAGCAGAGCTTTCCAGCAGGATGAATTCCACGTCCTTGCCGTCCTCGATGCCGTTTTGGCGCAGCCAGCTCTTGGTGATCATGTGGCCGGTCTCCATGCGGAAGCAGCCGATCTTCTTCCCCTTGAAATCCTCGGGCTTCTTATAGGCGTCCTTGTTCTCGATGAGCGTGACGCACTCGGAGCCATCGGCGACGGTGCCACCGAAGATGACCAGGTCATCGCCCTGTCCGATATAGGTGCAGGAAGGGATGGAGCCGAAGGGAAGCACGTCGGCGGTGCCGTTGGAGAGCGCAGGCATTGCCTCGGGGAAGCCGCCCGACACGGTCTGCGTGGCGACGTTGAGCTTCTCTTCCTCGTAGTAACCCTTCTTGAGGGCCAAGATGATGGCGGCGATCTTCGAGTCCTTGCCCAGAAGCACGATGTTGAGGTCTTCGATGTCGGCCGAAATCGTGTTGTCGTACTTGCTTTCGGGGGCGTCGGTTTTCGCCTCGGACTTGTCCTCGGTTTTCTGCTCGCTTGCACATCCGCCGAGGGCGGCGATGCCTGCGAGTGCTCCTGCGGTTGCCGCGCCCTTGACGAAGGTGCGGCGAGAAAGGTTGTCGATGGTTTGGACCATGCGGTTCCTCCTTGGCTTGTTGGGATGTTCCCTATAAAGACATGATTCACATATAGCACATAAGCCAGCATTAGACATATAACAATAATTTAAAACGTTACTATTTATCTTGCATAGGTAGTGGATGATCTGAGGAAACACTATCGAATGGGTATGCATTAATGAGGCAGTTCCCTATATAAACTAGCATGGATTGGCATTCAAGCAGGCGTGATACTGTGCCGCTCTTGCCGTTGCCGCGCTGGCCGATTGCCCTGTTTCTGCTGTTTGCCTTCTGTCCGAGCGGCGATTGCGTCTCCGCCGCGCGTTCTGGCGTATGATGGGGCAAACGAACGATTTCCCCGCGCGCGATAAGCGCAAGGCGGGCGACGAAGACAAGGGAGTCCTCATGGACGAGAAAGTGATGCTCGGGCACGGCAGCGGCGGATCGATGATGAAGCGCATCATCGATGAGGTTTTCTACGAGGCCTACGGAAACGACGAGCTTCTGCAGGGGAACGACGCGGCGGTTCTGCCGGCGCCCAAACCTGGCGAGCGGCTGGCCTTCTCCACCGACAGCTTCGTCGTGACCCCTCAGTTCTTCCCCGGTGGCAACATCGGGCGGCTCGCGATTTGCGGCACGGTGAACGATGTGGCCACTTCGGGCGCCCGCCCGCTTTATCTGAGCTGCGGTTTCATCCTTGAAGAGGGTTATCCCATGGCTGATTTGAAGCGCATTTGCTCCACGATGGCAGAAACGGCGCGCGAGGCGGGCGTGCGTTTGGTCACGGGCGATACGAAGGTTGTGAACCGCGGCCACGGTGATGGCGTGTTCATTAACACCGCGGGTGTGGGCGTTGTTCCCGAGGGGGTGAGCCTGGGCGGTGAGCAGTGCAAACCGGGCGATAAGGTGCTCGTCAGCGGCACTTTGGGCGACCACGGCATCACCGTCATGAGCTGCCGAGAGGGCTTAAGCTTCTCGGCCGACTTGCAAAGCGATGCGGCTCCGCTGAACCACCTGATCGCTGAGGTTCTCGCAGTCGCGCCCAATACGCGCTGCTTTCGCGATCCGACGCGCGGCGGCTTGGCGTCGACGCTCAACGAGTTCGCTGATCAGGCGCAGGTCGACATCACCATCGAAGAGGACTCCGTGCCTGTGAAGGACGCGGTGCGCGGCGCCTGCGAGATGCTCGGCTACGATGTGCTCCAAGTGGCGAACGAGGGCAAGATGGTTTGCGTCGTCCCCGCTGACGAGGCGGATGCCGCGCTTGGCGCCATGCGAGCGAACAAGTACGGCGTCGATGCGGCCATCATCGGCGAAGTTGGCGAGATGCAGCCCGAGCGCGGGCCGAAGGTCTACCTGCGCACGGCTTTCGGCGGCAAGCGCATCCTCGACATGCTGGTGGGCGAGCAGCTCCCGCGCATCTGCTAGTAGGCCCTTGCCGGCAGACTCTCCGCTAGCGAGCCCCAGCTGCGAGTCCTCGCCGGGGGAATCCTCGTTAGTGAGCCTGCCCTCCAGCGACCCTTGCTAGCGGGCCGCTTCTTCTGAGCCCTTGCGAGCGAGAGCCTCTGCCGCGAACCCGTCCTCCGGCGATCCTCAAGCAGCGGGATGGAGCGCTTCATCCCAAAATGGGGAATAATCATCGGACGCGCCGCGAGGCGTGTCCGACTTTGCTCGGCGTATCTTGACGTCTCGGTATCAATTCGCGCCGTACCCTGAAAAACGCTCGATTTCTCTTGCATTTAACGGCTGCAATGGTATCTTTTCGGGCAGTAGTTTCCCGAGCGCGCGGCGGTCAGTTGCGAGAGGGCGCCGGGATTCGCTTTCATCTGAATGAGACGAGAAGGAGTTTGACATGGCTCACCCGGTTATTGATGCAGATGAGTGCATCGGCTGCGGCATTTGCGTTGACGCCTGCCCGCAGGAGGTTCTCGAGGTCGTCAACGGCGTTGCGGCTCCCGTGAACGAGGACAACTGCATCGCATGCGGTGATTGCGTCGAGGAGTGCCCGATGGGCGCTATCCCCGAGGTTGTCGAGGAATAAACCTCACAGACAAAGCGAGAAAAGGCCGGCTGTTCAATTGGGCAGCCGGCCTTTCTGTTTGCAGGACGTCCCTCCTACCCGATAAGGCTCACGAACAGCTCGTGAATCCGCAGGTCGTCGTCGAGCTCGGGATGGAAGGCTACGCCGAGCTGGTTGCCGGCTCTCACGGCGACGATGCGTCCATCGACCGTGGCGAGCGGGGTCGCGCCCTCGTGGACTTCGGCGATGTAGGGCGCACGGATAAACGTCATGGGGACGTCGCCCTCGATGTCTGAAAACGGTGCTTTCGCGTGGAAGCTCCCCAGCTGCCGGCCGTAGGCATTTCTCCTCACGGTCACGGGCAGCGTGCCGAAAGCTCCTGGCGCGACGGCTCCCCCGACCACTTCCGCGGTAGGGTCACCTGCGCCGGGAACGCCTTCCTCGACGGTTTTCGCGAGGAGGATGAGCCCCGCGCAGGTGCCCATAACGGGCATGCCGTCCGCAATGCGGCGGTGCAGCTCGTCGATCATGCCGAGCTCGCGCAGGAGCTTCGCCTGCACCGTGCTCTCGCCGCCCGGCAGCACAAGCGCGTCGAAAGGCTGGCGAACGTCGGGCCCTTGTCGCAGTTCCACGCATTCGCATCCCAGCTTCGAAAGCGCGCGCTCATGCTCGACAAACGCCCCCTGAACAGCCAGGACGGCAACTTTCTTTCCCATATGCAAACCTTTCAGGCGATATCGACGTTCGAGGGGCCGCTTACTTGCCACGCTCGGCCATGAGCAGGGCAATCTCGTTCTCGTTGATACCGACCATCGCCTCGCCAAGGTCCTCGGACAGTTCGGCGATGAGCTTGGCGTCGGTATAGTTCGCCACGGCTTTCACAATCGCCTGCGCGCGCTTGGCGGGGTTGCCGGACTTGAAGATACCCGAGCCCACGAACACGCCCTCAGCGCCGAGCTGCATCATGAGCGCGGCGTCTGCCGGAGTCGCCACGCCGCCGGCGGCGAAGTTCACGACTGGCAGCTTGCCGTTCTCGTGCACGTACTTCACGAGGTCGACGGGCACCTGCAACTGCTTGGCGGCCTCGAACAGCTCGTCTGTGCGCAGGTTCTGGACGCGGCGAATCTCGGCGTTCATCATGCGCATGTGGCGCACGGCCTGAACGACGTCGCCAGTGCCCGGCTCGCCCTTCGTGCGGATCATCGTGGCGCCCTCGGCAACGCGGCGCAGCGCTTCGCCTAAGTCGCGCGCACCGCACACGAACGGGACATTGAACTGGGTTTTGTCGATATGGAAGGTGTCGTCGGCGGGGGAGAGCACCTCGGATTCATCGATGTAGTCGATGTCGATGGCCTGCAGCACCTGCGCTTCCACGAAATGCCCGATGCGGCACTTCGCCATGACGGGGATGGACACGGCCTCTTGGATCCCTTTGATCATCTTCGGATCGCTCATGCGGGACACGCCGCCCGCCGCGCGGATGTCGGCGGGAATGCGCTCGAGCGCCATGACGGCGCAGGCTCCGGCCTCTTCGGCGATGTGCGCCTGCTCGGGTGTGGTGACGTCCATGATGACGCCGCCCTTGAGCATCTGGGCGAGCTGGCGATTCAACGCAACACGTTCGGTTGCGGTTTGCGATTCTGACATTTCCTACTCCTTCTATCGGCATTTGATAGTTTGGCATCATACGTCGAACTTGATCCTGTTAATATGGTCAAATTACGAGTAATTAATAAGACCAGATTGGTGTGATGACGGGAAATGCTGTCCTACGATATGGGCAAGCGAGGAAACGCGAGCCGCTATGACTACCTCTATCGGCGTATTCGCCACGATATCGCCCATGGGAACATCCTGCCCGACGAGAAGCTTCCCTCCAAGCGGGCGCTCGCGCGCAATCTCGGCGTGAGCGTCATTACGATCGAAGCGGCCTACGCTCAGCTCATCGCGGAAGGCTATGTGCGCGCCGAAGAGCGCAGGGGCTACTTCGCGTGCGAGCTTTCCCCCGTTGCGCGCGGCTGGCAATGCGGCGGGAAACGTGACGGGCAGCGCGGCGGAGACCACCTGCGCGGGATTGCGGCGTCTGACAGCATCCCCGAAAACGCGATTCGGCGGCCCTCTCCCGCCTCTGCGGGCTTGACGCAGTTTCCCGCTGCCTCCCCAGAGCGAAGGCTCGCGTCCCCAGGCACTTCGGCGCGGATGGTCGAGGGCGTTCCGGCCTTCGCCTCGGGAGGCGGCCCGGCGACCCCCGCACCTTCGTCAGAGTCGGCGGCAACGGCGCTTTTCCCCTACCAAACCTGGGCTCGCGTGATGCGACGGACGCTTGCGGAGGAGTCTTCCGCAACGCTCGCGCAAGCCGCTCTCGGCGCTGGGTCTCCGCGTTTGCGTCGAGCAATTGCCGCTTACCTGCGCGAATACCGCGGCATGGATGTCCCCGCCGAGCGCATCGTCGTCGCTGCGGGATCGCAGACGCTCTATCAGCTGATAATCCAGCTGCTGGGGCGCGACCGCGCTTTCGCGATAGAATCCCCGGGGTATCCGCTGCTCGAGCGCATGTACGATGCCCAGGGCGTGCGCTGCGCGAGCGTTCCGCTTGCGGCGGGAGGCATCCACGTCGCTGCATTGAGGGAAAGCGGCGCGAGTGTGGCGCATGTGATGCCCGCTCACCAATTCCCGACGGGGGTCGTCATGTCCGCCGCCCACCGACGCGATTTGCTCAACTGGTCGCGAATGGATGCGGCGCGGGCGTTTTCCTCCGACGGGCCGCGCGGCCGCTTCATCATCGAAGACGACTACGATGCGGAATTCCGCATGTCGGGGCGCCCGATCGCGCCGCTCGCGAGCGTCGATGTGGCGGGGCGCGTCATCTATTTGAACTCGTTCACGAAAAGCCTCGGTGCGGCATTCCGCATCGCTTATATGGCCCTCTCCGAGGACCTCGCTGCGCAATTCGAGCTCAAACTGGGTTTTTACTCGAACACGGTCAGCCCACTCGAGCAGCTTGCCCTCGCCCGCTTCATCGAGCAGGGACATTACGAGCGGCATGTGAACCGCCTGCGTACCCATGTGAAGCGTCTGCAGGACGGGCTGGTGGGCCGCGTGCGCGAGAGCTCCCTTGCGCAGGAAGTCGCGTTCGAAGGGCTCGACCGGGGACTTTACTTCTCGATGCGCGTGCGCAAAGGCACGCAAGACCGCGTTGTGGGGGCACTGCAGGCGGCGGGCGTGCAGCTTGCCTTCCTGGGGAAAGGCCCTCTTGCCTGGTCAGATGCTCAAGCGGGGGAGTCGGTCTTCGCGCTCAACTGCGAGAGCCTCAACATCGAAGAACTTGTCTTGCCGTAGCGCCGCGCGAGGCGGGGCCCTCGTTTGCCGCGGGCTTGAGGAATGCTCGCAGCCGCGGGGCGCGAGGGGGCTTCCTCTTCACCGTGGGGATGTGAGCCCCCTTTCGTCGGAGCGCCTCGGCTTTAAGCACTCTTCCCCCGCTTTGATTGGCCTCCTTGAGTCTTCCTGACTTAGATTTCGTATGTGATATCTTCACAATTCCTGCATACCATAATTTGCGTTATCGCAGGTCAATCGTTTGAGCACTAGTTTTGCAAAAAACCTTAGCGAAATCCAGAAGCAAACTTGACAGCTTCGCACTTAGATTTTATAGTACGCAGTATCGAACGGGTAGGTCGATGGGGCAGCCGCGAAAACTCGGAGCGGCTCTTCCGAAAGCCTCCCCTCGAAACCACGGTAACTATCTCTAAAAGGAGAGGAAACATAATGTCTAAGATTCTCGGTATTGACTTGGGCACCACGAACTCTGCAATGGCGGTCATGGAAGGCAGCGAGCCTGAAATCCTTGTGAACGCCGAAGGCGACCGCACCACTCCGTCGGTCGAGGGCTTCCGTAAGGACGGCGAGCGCGTCGTCGGCAAGGCCGCGAAGAACCAGGCGGTCACCAACCCGGAGAACACGGTTTCTTCCGTCAAGCGTTTCATTGGCCGCTCCTTCAACGAGACGAAGGCTGAGCAGGCCAAGGTCAGCTACAAGGTCGAGGCGGGCAAGGACGGCCGCACGGTCATCGACATCGAGGGCAAGACCTACACTCCCGAGGAAATCTCGGCAATGGTGCTCCAGAAGCTGAAGACTGACGCGGAAAAGCAGGTCGGCAGCCCCATCACCCAGGCAGTCATCACCGTGCCCGCGTACTTCAACGACGCGCAGCGCCAGGCGACGAAGGACGCTGGCAAGATCGCCGGCCTCGAAGTGCTCCGCATCATCAACGAGCCGACGGCTGCTGCTTTGGCCTACGGCCTCGATAAGACCAACAAGGACGAGAAGATCCTCGTGTTCGACCTCGGCGGCGGCACCTTCGACGTGTCCATCTTGGAACTCGGCGACGGCGTCTTCGAGGTTGCCGCGACCGCTGGCGACAACCAGCTCGGCGGCGACGACTGGGATCACCGCGTCATCGATTGGCTGGCCGACAAGTTCGCGGCTGACAACGGCGGCATCGACCTGCGCAAGGACAAGATGGCGCTGCAGCGTCTGAAGGAAGCTGCCGAGAAGGCGAAGATGGAGCTTTCCTCCACCACGCAGGCGAACGTCAACCTGCCCTTCATCACGGCTGACGCCACCGGCCCGAAGCACTTGGACTACACGCTCACCCGCGCGGAGTTCGAGCGCATCACCAAGGATCTGCTCGATCGTTGCCGCAAGCCTGTTGAGCAGGCGCTTCGCGACGCGAGCATGTCCCAGGGCGACATCGACGAGGTCATCCTCGTCGGCGGCTCCACTCGTATGCCGGCCGTTCAGGAACTCGTGAAGAGCATGACGGGTAAGCAGCCGAACATGTCGGTGAACCCCGACGAGGTCGTCGCTATGGGTGCGGCTGTTCAGGGCGGCGTGCTCGCCGGCGACGTCGAGGGCATCCTGCTTCTCGATGTGACCCCGCTGTCCCTGGGCGTTGAGACCATGGGCGGCATCATGACCAAGATGATCGACCGCAACACCACCATCCCGACCCGCAAGACCGAGGTGTACTCCACTGCCGCCGATAACCAGACGTCTGTGGAAATCCATGTCCTGCAGGGCGAGCGCCAGATGGCCAAGGACAACAAGACGCTCGGCCGTTTCCAGCTCTCCGGCATCCCGGCTGCTCGTCGCGGCGTCCCGCAAATCGAAGTCACCTTCGACATCGACGCGAACGGCATCGTGAACGTTTCCGCTAAGGATCTGGGCACGGGCAAGCAGCAGCAGATCACCATCTCCGGCTCCACCGCGCTTTCCGACGACGAAGTCGATCGCATGGTGAAGGACGCTGAGACGCACGCCGCCGAGGATGCTCAGCGCAAGGAAGAAGTCGAGACGCGCAACAACGCCGACTCTTTGGTGAACGCCACGCAGCAGACCCTCGATGAGCTGGGCGACAAGGCGCCGGCCGACGCGAAGGCAGCTGCCGAGTCCGCTATCGCCGAGGCGAAGAGCGCGCTCGAGGGTAACGACATCGAGGCCATCAAGGCTTCGGTCGAGAAGCTGCAGCAGGCTGGCTACAAGCTCGCTGAGGTTGTGTACTCGCAGAACGGCGGCGACCCCGCGGCTGCGGCGGCTGCAGCGGCTGGTGCCCAGGGCGGCGCGGCTCCTGCCGACGACGATACGATCGAAGCTGACTACGAAGTCGTCGACGACGACAAGAAAGAAGGCAAGTAATCGCTATGGCGAAATCTGGAAAGGACGACGCCGTGAGTATTCCCATCGATGATGCCAACACGGGCGCAGAGGCTCCCTCCTCCTCCCCAACCTGCGCCAACGATAGCGCCACCGCGGCCGATGCGAAGTCGGCTGCGGAGGGCGCTGCCGCCGAGCCGGTAGAGGCAGAAGTGCTCGAGGGCGAGCCCGAGGAAGCGGAAAAGCCCGCCGAGGGTGCCGAGGGCGAGAAACCTGCCGACGATGCGAAGGCCGAGGCGGAGAAGGCAGCAGCCGAGCTTGCTGCCGCGAAGGCCGAGGCTGCCGAGTGGAAAGACAAGTTCATGCGCCTTCACGCCGAGTGGGACACCTACCGCAGGCGTACGAACGAGCAGCGTGAAGCCGAGAAGGCCCGCGCCGCGGAGAAGTTGGTCACGAGCCTGCTTCCCGTGATAGACGATTTCGAGCGCACGATCGACTATGCTGAGAAGAACGGCGAAGGCGAGCTGCTTGGAGGCGTTCGCGCGGTGCACTCCAAGTTCGTCGGCGTGCTCGAGAAGGACGGCGTGGAAGTGATCGATCCGACCGGCGAGGCATTCGACGCGTTGGAGGCTCAGGCGGTCGCGACTGTTCCCGATACGGAGGCGTTCGACGAGACGGTCCACGAAGTGTACCAAAAAGGGTACCGCCTTGGGGCGAAGGTCATCAGGCCCGCGATGGTCACGGTGACCACCGGCGGCCCGAAGCGACCCAAGCCCGAAGAGGACGAAACCGAAGAGTAATGTATGGGGGCGGGCGCGTGAGCCCGCCCTTGTTTTTCAAGTGAGAAAGGCAGGTGGTCGTGTATGCCGGCAACTCCGGATTATTACAAAACGCTGGGCGTTCCGCGCACGGCGTCCACCGATGAGATAAAGAAGGCATTCCGCAAGCTTGCGCGCAAGTACCATCCCGATGCGGGCGGCGACGAGGCCAAGTTCAAGGAACTCAACGAAGCGTACGAGGTTCTCTCCGACGACAAGAAGCGCAAGCTCTACGATCAGTACGGCACGGCGAATGAGAATCAGATTCCGCGTGGCTGGGGCGGCGGCCAGGGCGTGAACGTCGAGGACATCTTCGGCGGCATGGGCGGCGCTGGCAGCTGGGCCGACATTCTGGAGAGCATTCGCCGCGGCGAGGGTGCTTTCGGAACGGAATGGGATTTCGGCAACTTCGGTGGCGGTGGGCGTCGAGGCCCTCGCCCGCAGAAGGGCAAGGACATGAACGTTACACTGAACGTGACGTTCGATGAGGCGTTCTGCGGTACCGAGAAGCGCGTGACTGTTCGCATTCCCGGCAAGGACGCCCCCGAAACCTTCACCGTGAAGGTCCCCGCAGGGGCCGTCGACGGTGGCAGGCTTCGCTTCCGCGGCAAGGGCGGCTTGGGCACAGGCGGCGGCGAGGCGGGCGATCTGCTCATCACCACCAAGATCGAACCCCATCCGTACTTCTCGCGCGACGGCGCCGACGTGCTCGTCGACGTGCCGGTTACCGTGGCGGAGGCGGCGCTCGGAGGCAGCGTCGTCATTCCCGCGCCGGATGGCTCAAAGGTGCGCGTGAAGGTTCCCGCCGGAACGCAAAGTGGGACGAAGCTCACGGTTCGCGGCAAGGGCGCACCGCGAGTGAAGGGGCAGGGCTCGGGCGACCTGAAGATCAAGGTTGTCGTTAAGGTTCCTGAGCATTTGAACGATGGACAACGCAGGGCCCTGGAGGAATTCCAGGCTGCGACGAGCGAGGACGTGAGGACATGGTAATGGACGACCGCAACAGACCCCTGTACATGATCAGCGTGGCAGCGGAGCTTGCGGGAGTGCATCCCCAGACGCTGCGCGCGTACGAGCAGAAAGGCCTCGTCACGCCGCAGCGAACGAGCGGCAACACTCGCATGTACTCGCAGGCCGACATCGAGCGGCTCGGGCTTATCAACGAGCTCACCAACGAGGGCATCAACCTTGCGGGCGTGACGCGCATCCTCGATTTGCAAGGGCGCTTGGACGCGCGCGACGAGGAAATCGACGACCTGCACAAGCGGGTGCGCCGCTTGGCCGATCGCGTGCATGAGCTCGAGACGCGCGAAAGCGTGAACTCGCTCGTGCAAAACGACGTCGGCGGCGTCACCCCGGGCGCTATCGTCCTTCGGCGCCTCTCTTAAATGGCAAACCATCTCCTTACGAAGGAGGCTTAGATTATGAGGTTAGACAAACTAGCAATCACCGCCCAGGAGGCGTTCCAGAACTCCATGGGCGTGGCAAGCGATGCCGAATCGGCGGTTATCCAGCCGATTCACCTCCTGAAGGCATTGCTCGATGCCGATGAGAACAACCTCGCGGCAATCATCAAGCGCATCGGCGCCGACCCGGCGCAGCTTGAGCGCAACGTGAACGAAGAGGTCGAGCGCGGCCCGAAGTCGCAGGGCGGCATGCCCATGCCGATGCCGGGCAATGACCTCATGAAGACGATTGACAACGCGGTGAAGGCAGCCGAGAAGCTCGGTGACAGCTACGCCACAAGCGAGCATCTGCTCATCGCGCTTTCGGAGGACAAGGGCCCAGCGGGGCGCATCTTGAACGGCGTGGGCATCACGCGCAAGAACATCGAGGCGGCCTACGAAGAGCTCCGTGGCGACACGCGCGTGACCGATCAGCAGGAGAAAGCCCAGTTCGAAGCCTTGGAGCAGTATGGTCAAAACCTCACTCAGCAGGCGCGCGAGGGCAAGCTCGACCCGGTGATCGGCCGCTCTGAGGAAATCCGGCGCACCATCCAGGTGCTTTCCCGCCGCACCAAGAACAACCCGGTGCTCATCGGCGAGCCGGGCACGGGCAAGACGGCCATCGTCGAGGGACTTGCGCAGCGCATCGTCGCAGGCGACGTGCCTTCCAGCCTGAAGGACCGCGACATCGTGTCGCTCGACTTGGGCGCGATGATGGCGGGCGCGAAATACCGCGGCGAGTTCGAGGACCGCTTGAAGGCGGTGCTGCGCGAGGTGAAGCAGTCCGAGGGCAAGGTTATCTTGTTCATCGACGAGCTGCATACCATCGTGGGCGCCGGCTCCTCGGGCGACAGCACGCTCGATGCGGGCAACATGCTTAAGCCCGCGCTCGCGCGTGGTGAGCTGCATGCCATCGGCGCGACCACGCTCGACGAGTACCGCAAGTACGTCGAGAAGGACAAAGCGCTTGCCCGCCGTTTCCAGCCGGTCATGATCGGCGAGCCGACGGTGGAAGACACCATCGCCATCCTTCGCGGCTTGAAGGAGAAGTACGAGATCCATCACGGCGTGCGCATCACCGACGGCGCCATCGTTGCCGCGGCGGAGCTTTCCGACCGCTACATCTCCGACCGCTTCCTCCCCGACAAGGCGATCGACTTGATGGACGAGGCGGCGAGCCGCCTGCGTATCGAGATCGATTCGATGCCCGAAGAGGTCGACATGGCAGAGCGCAAGCTCACGCAGATGCAGATCGAGGAGCAGGCGCTCATGAAGGAGAGCGACGACGCCTCGAAGGAGCGCCTGGAGGCGCTGCGCCGCGACATCGCGAGCGCGCAAGAGGACCTCGACCGTCGCAAGGCCGAATGGCGCAACGAGAAAGACGTCATCGAGAACGTGCAGACGCTCAAGGCCGACCTGGAAAGCGCCCAGGCCGAAGAGGAGCGCGTCACGCGCGAGGGCGACCTTTCGCGCGCCTCCGAGCTGCGTTATTCCACCATCCCCGAGCTGCAGCAGCGCTTGAAGACGGCGGAGGAGACGCTTGTCGGCAAGCAGAAGGACGGCGCGATCTTGAAGGAGGAGGTGTCTGAAGACGAGATCGCTGAGGTGGTGTCCGCGTGGACGGGCATCCCGGTCCAGAAGATGATGCAGGGCGAGATGGAGAAGCTCGCCGACTTGGAAGACAAGCTGCATGAGCGCGTCGTCGGCCAGGACGAGGCCGTGCATGCGGTGGCGGGCGCCATTCGCCGCAACCGCGCGGGGCTTTCCGACCCGAACCGCCCGGTGGGCAGCTTCATGTTCTTGGGTCCCACGGGTGTTGGCAAGACCGAGCTCGCCAAGGCACTCGCCGAGTACCTGTTCGATTCCGAGAAGGCCATGGTGCGCATCGACATGTCCGAGTACATGGAGAAGTTCAGCGTCCAGCGCTTGATCGGTGCCCCTCCGGGATACGTGGGTTACGACGAGGGCGGCCAGCTCACCGAGGCGGTGCGCCGCAAGCCCTATTCGGTCGTGCTGCTCGACGAGATTGAAAAGGCGCACCCGGACGTGTTCAACGTGCTTTTGCAGGTGCTCGATGACGGCCGCCTGACGGACGGCCAGGGGCGTGTGGTTAGCTTCAAGAACGCCATCATCATCATGACGAGCAACATCGCCAGTCAGGAGATTCGCGACTTCGCGAAGGAGAACGAGTCGATGGGCGAGATGATGGAAGGCATGTTGAAGGCCGACGTGGCCACCGCGTCGAAGAAGCTCGCCGAGTTTACGAACAGGATTCAGGATTCGCTGCGTGCCACGTTCAAGCCCGAGTTCCTGAACCGCATCGACGATATCATCACGTTCAAGCCGCTGTCGATCGAGTCGATGGAGCCTATCGTGAAGCTCCAGCTCGAAGACGTGCGCCGTCGCCTGGCCGACCGCCACGTGTCGCTCGACGTGACGCCCGCGGCGCTTGAGCATCTCTCAATCGACGGCTTCGACCCGGTGTATGGCGCTCGTCCGCTGAAGCGCTTGATCCAGCGTGAAGTGGTCGATCGCATCGCCGACGCGGCTGTTCGCGGCAAGCTGCTCGACCGCAGCCATGTGCTGGTCGATATCGACGACACCGCGGGGGATTACACCTGCCGCGTTGAGGCGCCGCTCGATTTGGACGCCGTGCCGGTGGAGTAAAGGCTTGAGGGTCGATAGTTAGTTTAAGGCTGCCAGGTTCAATGACCTGGCAGCCTTTTTTTCGTTTAGGGCAACGGGTCCGCGCGATTTCTCGGCGCACTTTTCGCTACTCGAGGATTCCGAAATGGAATGATAGTGTTCCATTTCGGATTGTTATTGCTTTGCTCCCTGCCAATACTCTATATATACGGAGTTGCAGAGGGGATTGACGCGTGCGCTTGAGCCGTTTAGCGTATCGCGAGGCGGACAAGGGGGATTGTGTGAGAACAGACATGCTTCAGGAATTCATCGTCTGGGCGGAGAGCAAGACGATCGAGGCGGCGGCGAAGGAGATGCACATCTCCCAGTCCACGTTGAGCAAGCATCTCATTGCGCTTGAGGATGAACTGGGGATAAGCTTGATCAATCGCCATGACAAGGGTCGCCTGACTCCTGCGGGCGTGCGCTTTTACAACGGCATCGTCGACGTGATGGAACGGCTCAACAAGACCGTCGAGGAAAGTCGGCAGATTGCGGAGAGGACCGACTACGAGATCATCGTTTGGGACCCCTTCGTCTTCTCGGGTGCTATGCGCGAGTTGGAGCGCATCATGCATGCGTTTTCAAAAGAGTGCTCGGTTCCTTTCCACTTCACCTTGAGAAACGAGGCGTACAAGACTCCGGGTGAGTCGCTCGCTGAAGGCTTGGTCGATGTTGCCATCGGCTATCATCCTTTCGGAGCAGAGGGCGAGGCGCCTCAGGGAATTACCGAGTTCAGCTTGATGGAAGAGCCGCTTGTACTGTGGTGCAAGAAGGAGCATCCGCTTGCGCGGAAGGAGCAGCTGCTCCCCGAAGACCTCAAAGGTGTGCCCATCATGTGTAGCATGGAGCTTGCCCATCCCCTGGCGACTGCGATAACGAAGATGTGTGCGCAAAGGGGGTTCAAGCCGCGGTTCTATCGCTTCAACCCCACGTCGCAAGCGTCGTTTTTCTTCGATGCGCCGGCAGAATGTGTCTATGTCTTCACGCCGGAACTGCGCAATGACGAGCGCATCCGTTTGCGCGATGACATGGTGCTGCGCCATTTCGACGACAAGACGTTTGCTGTTCGTTGTTGCGTGGCGGTTCGCAACGCTGAGACCAACGAGGCGCTCTCCCAGTTCCGCGCGTTCCTTGCCGACGATGAGAACCGCTAAGGACCTGCTAAGGGCTCCCGCACTCGGCTTCGGCGAATGAGGGCGGCGGCGCACGACCCCGGCCTCAACCGAGAGGAAACGGAATGGGCGCTTGACGAGGATTTATTCCGTTTCGTCATTAATCCCGCCTGAAGAATAATCAAAACGACGTCAAGTGGCGTCGTTTTTTCTTTCGAGGGCGCATATTCATCGCTTAGCCCATGACGTCGCCGCTTCCCATAATGGCATCTGCAAAAACCACTCCAAGACGAAGAGAGAGGGGAATGGAATGCAGATTCCAGAAGGGGAATATCGAGTCGGCACTGATGACGACTACTACGTTCGCACGAATGTGTGGTCGGCACCTGGCTGCCATGGTGCAGCGTGCGGCGCTATCCTCCACATCAAGGACGGCAAGTTCGTCGACATCGAAGGCGACGAGAGCAATCCCATCACGCAGGGGCGTTTGTGCATCAAATGCCTGAACATGACTGAGTTCGAGTATCATCCCGAGCGCATCATCTACCCGATGAAGCGCGACCCGAAGGATCGCGGCAAGAACGCGTGGGAGCGCATCACCTGGGATGAGGCGTACGACCTCATCGAGGAGAACTACAACAAGGTTGTCGAGAAGACGGGAACCCCGAATGCTGTTCTGACCCTTGGTGGCACCGGCCGCGAGGCGACGATGTTCTACCCGGTCATCTCGTTCGCCGACTTCCGTTCGGCTAACGTCGCGGCGCCGATCTCCGGCGACTCCTGCTACGGCCCTCGCTGCATGATGGCGGCGAACATCTTCGGCTCTGGCTATCCCGAGGTCGACAGCGGCATGTTCTTCGACGACAAGTACAACGACCCGCGCTTCGAGCGCCCCGAGTACATGATCGTTTGGGGTTCGAACCCGCTCGTCTCCAATCCGGCGGGCTATTTCGGCCACCAGATCATCGACATGATGAAGATGGGCACGAAGCTCATCGTCGTCGACCCCCAGATCACCTGGATGGGCTCTCGCGCCGAGCACGTGCTGCAGCTTCGCCCGGGCACTGACGCGGCGCTCGCTATCGGCATGCTGAAGGTCATCGTTGATGAGGACATCTACGACAAGGAATTCGTCGAGAAGTGGGTGTACGGCTTCGATTGGCTCGTCGAGCGAATCAACAAGTACTCCTACGAGGAGATCGAGAAGCTGACGCAGGTTCCGACCGAGCAGATGCGCACGGTCGCCCGTGCATACGCCACCGCCGACGGCACCGGCCGCAACTGCTCCATCTTCATGGGCGTTGCCATGGAGATGCAGACCGACGCGCTTTCCGACATCCAGGCTGTTTTGAGCCTCATCGCCATCACGGGCAACGTCGACGTTCCCGGCGGCAACGTGCTCGGCCCCAAGGCGTCCTTCACGGGTGCGTGGCGCTACGAGCAGATCAAGTGGGTTGCGGAAAAGGAGAAGCAGAGCCGTATCGGCAACGACCGCGAGCCGATCGAGCGCAACGCGCTTTCCAACGTCCAGTCCGACGCCATCCTTCCTGAGCTCGAGCTCCCCGATGATCAGCGTACGGTGCACATGATCTGGTTCAACAGCTGCAATGCTCTCGTGTGCATGCCCGCAGAGCCGCAGCGCTGGATCAACGCCTGCCAGAAGATGGACTTCAACGTGGTCCAGGACCTCTTCATGACGCCGACGGCGATGGCCCTGTGCGATCTGTTCCTCCCCGTTTCCACGTTCATCGAGCATGACGGCGTCGTCCAGATTCACTACGGCCGCCACACCCCTTACCTCGGCGCCGAGGTGAAGGCTATCGACTACGGCGAGACCAAGTCCGACCTGGAAGTCACCTTTGAGCTCGGCAAGCGCCTGAACCCCGAAGCTTGGGCCGAGTACGAAACGATCGAAGACTTCATGGACAACCAGATCGAGCCGACGGGCATGACGTTCGATGAGCTGCGTCACAAGGGCATCCTCTCCTTCAACGGTTGGAACTATCGCAAGTACGAAACCGGCGAGCTGCGCAGCGATGGCCAGCCCGGCTTCAACACCGTCACCGGCATGATCGAGCTGTACTCTCTGCAGCTTGAATCCTGGGGCGAGGAGCCGCTGCCGATGATCGAGCCCGTTCCCTTCAGCAAGGAATCCAACCCCGAGATGGCGGAGAAGTACCCGATCATCCTTACCACCGGCGGCCGCAAGTGGACGCAGTTCCACTCCGAATGGCGTCAGGTCAAGGGTATGCGTGAGATCGATCCGTGGCCGGTGCTGACCGTGAACCCCGAGACCGCCAAGGAATACGGCATCTCCGAGGGCGACTGGGCCGAGGTCTTCAATGACACCGGCAAGGCACGCCTCAAGGTGAAGGTTTCCCCGGTTATCAAGCCTGGTATGGTGCACGCGACGCATGCATGGTGGTTCCCCGAGCAGGACGGCGAGGCTCCGAACTACTTCGGCGCGTTCAAGTCGAACATCAACACGCTGCTTCCCAACGACAGCTGCGGGCGCATGTACAAGGGCAGCCCCTACAAATCGAACATGTGCAATATCCGCCGTGTCACCGGCCTGGACGACTAGTCGGTAGCCGAGAAAAGAGAGGAGAAGAAAATGAGCAAGAAGGCACTTCTTATCAACTACAAGTACTGCTCCGGCTGCCACAGCTGCGAAATCGCTTGCCGCAACCACCTTCAGTGCGGTTTGGGCAAGTGGGGCATCAAGCTGACCGAGATCCAGCCGTTTGAGGCCCATCCCGGTGACTGGAACTGGGACTATGTTCCCGTTCCCACGAAGCTCTGCGATCAGTGCGCCGAGCGCGTCGAAGCGGGGGAGAAGCCGGCGTGCGTCAAGCACTGCCAGTCGTTCTGCATGGAGTATGGCACGCCTGAGGAAATGGCGAAGCGAGCCGAGGAGCTCGGCGACAAGACCGCCATCTTCATGATTTAAAGGCATTGCTCGCGTGGTGCGGGCGAGCGCTTCGTCCGCTCGCGCCACGATATCGAGGTTGCGCCCCATTCGAGACGCGTGGGGCGCAACCGATTTAGTACCGCGCTAGTGCTGTGAAAGAGGGGGACGGCATGGCTAAGAGGCAACGTGGATGGACTACGCTCACCGATATCGAAGAGTTCAAGACGATAACGTGGAGCTTCCTTAAGAATATTACCATGACCTGGGAATATGACGGCATGGCATATCTGTTTCGTGAGGCTCGTATTCCCATCTACGGTATCGACCGCGGAACCATGAAGATGAACCACCCCATCATGGCAATGGGAATTCCCATGCAGAGGGACAAGAACTACGGCGTAGATATCTATGTTCCCGCCAAACTCAAGAAGAAGGCCGCTTCTCTATTAGCGGATGAGGCTCGCGTTCGCGAATGCGCCGAGCTCGAAATCGTTGCTGGGGAAGAGAATGCGCGCGCTTTTAATGAGGAGGCTCTTGCCAACAAGAAGAGGAATTCCCAGCGGAAAGCTGAGCGCAGGAAGGGTTTCTTCAAGGCTCTTCTGTGCAAATAAAGGAGTGGGATTAAAGGATCCCAAAAAAAAGGGGTGAGTATGCTTCAAACTGAGCAAGATTTGCAAGCGAAATCAGGAGGCTTGCACTACGCATTCGTGATTTGCCTGGGCGGCTTTCTGCTGTCTGGTATCGTTTTGGCGGCACAACGTCTACCGTCTATCGCACTCGATTCCGTGCGACAGACGTTGGGCGTCGGCTACGCCGAGGTTGGCCTGATCACTTCGGTGTTCATGATTTTCTACGCCGGCCTGTCGCTGGTGTGGGGCATGCTTGGCGATAAGATCGGCACGCGTTGGGCGATGACGCTGGCGTGCGCTCTGTCGTCTGTCGGTACGATTCTCTTCGGTCTGTTCGGCGGCACGAGCCTTGCTGCCGCAATCGTCACGTGGTCCATCTGCGGCATCGGCTGCGCTGGCCTTCTGATGGCGATTCTCCCGAAGATCATCTCTCGCTGGTTTGCGCCGAACAAGCGTGGCTTCGGCATGTCGCTGTGCACGCCTGGCGCGAACTTTGCAGCGCTCATCCTCGGCGTTATTGCGCCGCTCGTCATTAACGGCCTCGGCTGGAACATGGCTTATGTGGCGTTCGGCATCTACTTCGCCCTTATCACCGTGTTCGTCGGTTTGACGTTCCGCGAGGGCCCCGAGGAGAAGGGCCTTGCTCCCTATGGCGCTCCGAAGGGCACCCAGGCTGCTCCTGCTCCGAAGCTTGAGGAGAAGGCTGTGGCTTCCGGCAAGAAGGTCTCCCCGCTGCGTCAAGTTGCGAGAATGGGTATCACCTGGCACTTCGGCCTGTTCTACGCGGTGTACCAGTTGGGCTACATGGCCGCAACGCAGTACTATGTCGTGTCGATGACCGGCAACGGCTTTGATTTGGCAACCGCTGCGTTCTCCCTCACCATCGGCGGCGTGCTCACGATCATCACCGAGCTTGTCGTCGGCAGCCTGTCCGACCGCTTTGAGCGCAAGAACATGATTGGCATCATGGTGGCTTGCACGGGCGTCCTTTCTGCGGGATATGCGATCTACCTGCTGAACACCCCGGCTCCGGATCTGATTCCGTGCTACTTCTTCATTGCCCTTATCAGCGCATCCACCGGTGTTATCACGGTTATCATGTCGGGCGCTGGCGAGTACTACAACGATGAGTGCCGTGCAACGGGCACTGGCATGATCGGCACCATCAACATCGTTGGCCGCTACCTCGGTCCGTGGGTTGCCGGCATCGTGATCGACGCAACCGGCCAGACCGCCTACGCGTTCGTCATCGTTGCCGTCGCCATGATCGTGTCCTGCTTCATCGCCTTCGCGATGCCGCGTGCGGCAACCGTCCAGGCGAAGTGGGCTGCGAACAACTAGCAGGTCTCTTCCGTTCGATTGCGGTCTGGCCACTCTCCACAGGTTGGGCCGCAATCCATTTGGCGAGGGCTTGGCGCATCCTTCGAACGAGCGCTGAGTCCTCGCACTCCCTCCGATTTATCTGCGTGCCGTGAAGGAAAGATTGGCGGTACGCGTTGCAACCGTATCCCTACGATTCGGGAAAGGAGTTTTGCCATGACATGTTTTCCCTGCATCAAGTGCAACAAATGTCGGAAATTGATTCCGAAGATTGATATTGTCTGCTCGCAATGTGGTGCCGACATGCCGCCCGGCATTCCCTCTTGTCCGAAGTGCGGCTGCACCAAGAGAAAGTTTATCAAGGGTTCTGTCCCGAATCCCGATTGGCAGGGAACGGCAGAATTCAGGGAGCCATCGAGCTCCGATTCCTCACAATGATCCTCGCCGCAGTCTGAGATGTGGCGGATCTATCCCCTTATGGCCCGGATGCACCCTCAAGCATCCGGGCTCTTTTGCGCTTGAAGGGGGAGATTGTGTCCGCTATGGGACAACCCATCGCGCCTGACGTGCCTTTTTCGGCAAATGTACTAGAATATGCCCCATGCAAAAGTCTTGGTCTGACATACGCGAATCCATCACGACGCCCCTCATGGGCTTCACGATCGTCGTGCTATTCCTCGTGTGCTTTCTTCTTGCGATGGTGGTCCTGGTGAGCGTCATTCGCGTGCTGATGGGGTAGCGCCATGTGGCAGAGGTTCTCGCTTTACGACCTGCGCGTCATCGGACATTACCTCGGTACGCTCACTCAGCTCTTTGCGGCGCTTATGGCGGTGCCGTTCATAACGGCGCTCGTGTTCCAGGAATGGGAGCCCGCCGAGCGCTACTTGTTGGGCATTGGCATCGCGCTTGTCGTCGGTACGCTGTTGCAGTTTTTGCGCATCGAGCCTGGTCGCTTGGGCCGCCGCCAAGCGCTTGCGGTCACGGGCTTCGCGTGGATCGTGCTCGCGTTTTTCGCATCGGTCCCGCTTTTCCTGTCCGGGCACTACGCCACCTACATGGATGCGCTTTTCGACGGCGTCTCGGGCCTCACGACGACAGGTGCCACCGTCGCGCTCGACATTGACCACTTCTCCAACGCCGACAACATGTTCCGCTTCATGATGCACCTGGTCGGCGGCTTGGGACTCATTGTCGTCGCGCTCTCGCTTGGCATTTTCGGCAAGCGTTCGGGGTCGTCGCTCTACACCGCCGAGGGCCGAAGCGAGCACGTGGTTCCCAACGTCGTCCAGACGACGCAGCTCATTTTGCGCATCACGCTCGTCATCATCTTCATCGCCGCGGTGGTGCTCACCGCGCTGTGCATCTCGATCGGCATGGAGCCTGTCCGCGCTGTGCTGCAATCGATCTGGCTGGCAATCTCCGCGTTCACCACCGG
Source organism: Ellagibacter isourolithinifaciens (assembly GCF_008831035.1). GTDB lineage: Bacteria > Actinomycetota > Coriobacteriia > Coriobacteriales > Eggerthellaceae > Ellagibacter > Ellagibacter isourolithinifaciens. The sequence goes on from NZ_WAJR01000006.1 coordinate 65,352, forward strand.
CGGCTTCGCACCGATGGCTGAAAGCGTCTCCTACTACAACTCGATTCCCATCGAGGTATTCCTCATGCTGCTCATGATCTTGGGCTCGATCAGTTTCGTCGTCCATGCCGAGGTGTGGAAGGGGCGCCTGCAATCCTTCTTCGGCGATATCGAGATTCGCACGATGCTCATCTGGCTGCTCGTGATGACGGTTGTCGTCGCAGCGTCTCTTTCGGCGAGCGCCCTGTTCTCCGACCTGCCCGCGATGATTCGCCGCGGCCTGTTCATGGTGGTGTCGGCTTTCTCTACCACTGGGTTCCAAAATGTCACAACCAATCAGCTCACGACGGTGTTCTCGTCGGGCGCCTTCCTCGCGCTCGCGCTGATTGCGGCGGTTGGCGGCTCGGCGGGATCGACCGCAGGCGGCGTGAAACTCCACCGGGTGGGCATCATCTTCAAGTCGATTGTCTCCACGGTGAAAGAGGCGGTGTCTCCCTCGTCTGCTCGCGTTGTCGTTTCCTATAACCATCTGGGACGACGCGTTCTTTCCTCCGATGCTGTAAAGGAGGCGATGACCGTGTTCGTGCTCTTTGTGATTACGTACTCGGTCGGCGCGCTCGTGGGCATCGCGCACGGGTACGAGGCATCCCAGGCCATCATGGAGTCGGTCTCCATGACCTCGAACGGCGGAATCATCACCGGCATTGTGACGCCTGGCATGTCGCCTTCCCTTGAGGCGTTCTACATCTTCCAGATGTGGGCGGGCCGTCTTGAGTTCGTCACGCTGCTCGCCGTTTTGGCCGAGATTATCGCGTCGCTTGCTCCCCGAAAAAGGAGGGTGCGCCAATGAGCAGGCACGATACGACACCTTGGGCCTCGCTTTTCGGACGCGCGCTCTTGGTTGCGCTCGCGGTAGCGTTTTGTCTGTTCGCATGCATGCCTGTTGTCGCTTTCGCGGACGACGGCGACGGCGAAGATGATTCCAACCTGATAAACCCCCAGCAGCGACCCGACTCGTCGTTCATCTACGATTCGTCGATCATCGACCTGTCGAACGCCGATTCCTACTACGACAAGCAGACCGTGCAGATTACCGGCGAGGCGGTGGGAGACATCATCGATGCGCGCGACGGCATGGTCTGGGTCACGCTCGTCGAGGCCTCGAACTCGAGCAACGCATCGGTTTCGGTGCTGATGACGCGCGAGTCCGCGTCGCATATCGACACGCTCGGACGCTATGGCACCACAGGGACGATGCTGCAGGTTCGCGGGGTGTTCCACCTCGCCTGCCCCGAAGACCAGGGATTGAGCGACGTGCATGCGACGAGCGTTGCTGTGGCTGCGAAAGGGTCGCACCATGTCGAGGAGTTCCGCCCCGAGGCGTTTGCAGTCGGTGCCGCGCTCACTGTCGTCGGGTTTGCTCTCATGGGACTGTTCCGCTACTTGCGGGAACGCCAGCGTTAGGGGAAGTTGTTGGAAGAAACGGTTGCTATCGGGTGCGTCGTCAAGCTCGACCGCGGGTTCCCCTTGGTGCGTCTTGAGGACGGGGCTGAGCTTCGCTGCAAGCACGCAACGTCGCTCGTGAAGGGAGAGCGCGTCCGCGCGGTGATCGGCGACAGGGTGCGCGTCTCGTTCGCCGAGCGAAACGACAAGGCGCTCATCGTCGAAGTGCTTCCCCGTTCGCGCGAACTTGTGCGGAAGGACCCCACCGAGCGTGCCGTTCCCCAGGTGCTTGCCGCCAACTTCGATCGCGTTATCGTGACGCAGCCTTCAGTGGAAGTGAATATGCGCAGGCTGGAGCGCGAGCTGGTGCTTGCCCATGAAACGGGTGCCGCCGTGTCCGTCGTGCTCACGAAGGCCGATCTCGCCGAAAGCGAAGACGAGGTCGAGCGTGTCCGCGAGCGCGTTCGGGCGCTTGTCGGCGCGGATGTGGAGACGCTCGTCGTGTCGGAAGCGATGCCCGAAAGCGTCGAAGCCGTGCGCGCGCTCGTGCCCGAGGGGACAACGGCGGTGCTTATCGGGCGAAGCGGCGTGGGCAAGTCGAGCCTGGTCAACCTGCTTGTTGGGCGTGATGTGCAAGAGACGGGGACGGTGCGTGAGACCGATGGTGCGGGCCGTCACACCACGGTGAGCCGCGAGATGGTGGCCATTCCCCATGGCGGCTATGTGGTTGATATGCCAGGCGTGCGCGGTTTGGGCCTCTGGGATGCCGACGCAGGTATCGGCGTTGCCTTCGCCGACGTGGAAGAGCTTGCCGAGCAGTGCCGCTTCCGCGATTGCAAACACGAGAACGAGCCTGGTTGCGCCGTTCGCGCCGCTGTCGAGCGTGGCGATCTCGCGCGGGAGCGCTTCGAGTCCTACGTTTCCCTGAAGCGCGAGACCGAGGTCGTCCGCGAGCGCCGCGAGCAGGCGCGCTGGATGCAGCGCGAGCAGGCCCAGGCGGGATTGCGCGGTTCCCGTCGTTCGGGAGGCGCGGCGGGAACGGGCGGCAGCGCGGGCGGGCGAAAGACATCGGCAGCCTCGTCGAAGATGCGCCGCAACAAGTCGGGCCGAGGCAGCGGCGGCTCAAGCTGGCGAAAGTACGGCCAGTAGCGCGAGCCCGCGGACCCGCGGCCTCGCCAGACGCGCGCTTCACGTCCCGTCCCGGGCCACCTTGTGCTCCCCAATGTAAGCGATTCCTGCATGTTTGGGTAATGCTCAGGTAAAGCTGCGTCATGCTTGCGTCATGGCTTGCCGCTGTGCTCCCATCGGGCGGATTTGCTCCCTACTATTCTCATCAGCGAGAAACGGCGAAACCCAACTCAACGCCAACGCTCGCCAAAAAGGAAATCTCGAAGGGAGAATAAAACTATGCAGGGCAACCTCATGAGCCGCCGTAACTTCGTTGGAGCCGCCGCGGCCACCGCCGCAACGGTCGCCGCCTTCAGCCTCACCGGCTGCGGTTCGAACGGCTCGGGCGACACGAAGTCCGACGCGAAGGAAGACAAGGCCGAGACGAAGGCTCTCTCCGGCACCATCACCGCCGTCGGCTCCACGGCGCTTCAGCCCCTCTGCGAAGCTGCTGCCGAGCAGTTCATGGAGAAGAACTCCGGCGTTCAGATCACCGTTCAGGGTGGTGGCTCCGGCCAGGGCATCACGCAGATTACCCAGGGCGCGGTGCAGATCGGCAACTCCGACGTGTTCGCCGAGGCGAAGGTGAAGGACACCGCCGATCTCAAGAAGATCGCCGACAACAAGGTCTGCATCGTCGGCATGGGCCCGATCGTCAACAAGGACGTCACCGTCGACGACCTGACGATCGACCAGCTGAAGTCCATCTTCACCGGCGAAGTCACCAACTGGAAGGAGGTCGGCGGCGCTGATGCGGCCATCACGGTTATCAACCGTGCATCCGGTTCCGGCACCCGCGCGACCTTCGAGGCCGCCGTGCTCGGCGACACCAAGGTCCCCGACACCTTCAAGCCCCAGGAGCAGGATTCTTCGGGCACCGCTGCGAAGATGGTTGCTTCCACCCCGGGCGCCATCTCCTACCTGGCGTTTTCCTACTACGACGACACCGTGAAGGCCCTGAAAGTCGGCGGCGTCGAGCCGAAGGAGGCCAATGTCGAGGACAACTCTTGGACCATCTGGGCTTACGAGCACATGTACACTGCCGCCGATCCCGACGAGGCCACCAAGGCGTTCATCGAGTACATGATGAGCGACGATGTCCAAGGCGAGCTCGTCGAGGCGCAGGGCTATATCCCCGTCTCCGGCATGAAGGTCGAGAAGGACGCTTCCGGCAAGGTCACTAAGAAATAACTCGAAAGGAGACGCGGCTTTATGGCTCAGTTGCCAAAGCATCGCGTCGAGCTTATCGGCAAGGGCGTCACGGGTGCGTGCATCGCGCTCGTGGCGCTTCTTGTTGTTACGCTCGTTGCAATGGTCGCGCAACGCGGCATCGCGACATTCGCCGTTGACGGCATCGACTTGGGCGCATTCCTCACCGGCACCACATGGAACCCCCATCAAGATGACGTGAACGGCATGCCGACGGTAGGCGCGCTGCCGATGATTTCCGGTTCGTTTGCGGTCACATTGCTCTCGACGTTGTTCGCTCTGCCGATCGCCATCGGCTCGGCGATCTTCGTCGTTGAAATCGCCCCCCGGTTTGGGCGTCGCGTGTTCCAGCCGCTCATTGAGCTTCTGGTGGGAATCCCGTCGGTCGTTTACGGGCTGATCGGCCTCACCGTCGTGGTGGCGTGGACCCGCGATATGGCTGCAGCGGCTGGCCAGACCATCACCGGTTTCGGCATCTTCTCGAGCGCTATCGTGCTCGCCGTGATGATTCTCCCCACGATCACGAGCCTCTCGATCGATGCGCTTGCTGCGGTGCCTAATCAATATCGTGAAGGTTCCTATGCACTTGGCTGCACTCGCTGGCAAACGGTGTGGAACGTGGTTCTGCGCTCGGCGGCCCCGTCGCTTATGACGGCGGTCATCTTGGGGATGACCCGCGCGTTCGGCGAGGCGCTCGCCGTGCAGATGGTCGTCGGCAATGCAATCCAGATGCCGACGAGCCTGTTCACACCCGCGTCGACGCTCACATCCGTGCTCACCATGGGCATGGGCAACGAGGCGATGGGCACCGTGTACAACGACGTGCTCTGGTCGCTTGCGCTGCTACTGCTGCTCATGTCGCTCGTGTTCATCCTGATCATCCACCTGATTGGGCACAAGGGAGGGACCAAGCGTGGCTAAGTTCGACATGGCGGCGCACGTTCGTCGCATCAACTCGCAGGACAAGATTGCCACGGGAATCCTCACGGCCATCGTGGGCCTCGTGCTGCTCATCTTGGCCGCTATCGTGATCTACATTCTGGTCGCAGGCGCGGGCAAGCTCTTCGATGTGAGCTTCCTCACCTCCAAGCCGCAGCAGTTCAAGGTGGGCGGCGGCATCGGACCGGAGCTGTTCAACTCATTCTATCTGCTGTTCTTGACGCTCGTCATCAGCGTGCCCCTCTCGCTTGGCGCGGCGATCTACCTGTCGCAGTATGCGCCCGAGAACTGGGTGACCAACGTGGCGAAGACGATCATCGAGACGCTCTCGTCGCTGCCCTCGATCGTCGTCGGCCTGTTCGGTTTTTTGTTCTTCGTGCTGACTATGGGCTGGGGATTCTCGGTCATCGCAGGCGCGGTCGCGCTCACGATGTTCAACATCCCGATCCTTGTCCGCACCTGCCAGCAGGCGCTCGAAGACGTGCCGCGCTCGCAGCGCGACGCGGGCCTCGCCATGGGGCTCACGCGCTGGGAGACCACGATCCACGTGCTGCTGCCCGCCGCGATGCCCGCCATCGTCACTGGCATCGTGCTTTCCGCCGGCCGCGTGTTCGGAGAGGCTGCGGCACTTATCTTCACTGCAGGTCAGAGCGCGCCGGTGCTCGACTTTACGTGCTTTGACCTCTCGAGTCCGTCGTGCCCGTGGAACATCTTCCGCCCCGCCGAGACGCTCGCGGTCCATATCTGGAAGATCAACTCCGAAGGCGTCGTGCCCGATCTTGAGGCCATCTCGAACGGCACCGCGGCCGTGCTCATGGTGTGCATCCTGGCCTTCAACCTGATCGCCCGCTTCGTGGGCAAGCTTCTGGAAAGGAGGCTGACAAGCGAATGATGACGCAAGAGAAACCCCTCGCTGAAAAAGGGAATCGTGCGCCTGCCGTCGCATCGCGGGCGGAGGCTTCTGCACGGGAAGGTGCCGAACCGCTTTTGCGCACGTGTGACGTCACGGTGACCTACGACACTTTCGAGGCTCTGCACAAGACTTCTCTCACCTTCGAGAAAGGGCAGGTCACGGCGCTTATCGGCCCCTCGGGCTGCGGGAAGTCCACCTTCCTGCGCTGCTTAAACCTCATGAACCGCGAGATTCCCAAGTGCAAGGTCGGCGGCAGCATCGACTATCACGGCCGCGATATCAACACGCGCTCGGAAAACCTCTTCGAGTTGCGCAAATCCATCGGTATGGTGTTCCAGCAGCCGACGCCGTTTCGCAAGTCGATTCGCGACAACATCCTGTTCGCGCCGAAGCGCCACGGCCTTGTGAAGGGCAAAGACGAGTGCGATGCGCTTGTGGAAGAGGCCCTGCGCGCGGGTGCGCTGTGGGACGAGGTGAAAGACAAGCTCGATCAGAGCGCCCACGCCCTCTCCGGCGGCCAGCAGCAGCGCCTGTGCATCGCGCGCACGCTCGCCATGCATCCTGACGTGGTGCTTTTCGACGAGCCGTGCTCGGCGCTCGACCCGATTTCGACGTTCTCGGTCGAGGAGACAATCCGCGAAATCGCGCAGACCGGCATTTGCGCCATCATCGTCACGCATAACATGGAGCAGGCAACGCGCGTCTCCGACCGCACCGCGTTCTTCTACGTGGGCGACATGGTCGAGACGGGCCCGACCAAGCAGATCTTCTCGGCGCCGAAAGACCAGCGTTTGCAGGACTATCTCACCGGAAGGTTTGGCTAATGAGCATGGTGGAACGAAAGAATACGGAAAAGAGCAGGTCGTTGTCGGATTCCCAGGCAAGCATGCTCTCGGTCGCCGAGGGCGAGTCGGTCATCTCGATTCGCAACTTCAACCTGTGGTACGGCGATTTCCAGGCGCTGAAGAACATCTCGCTCGAGATTCCGAAGAACAAGGCGACCGCGTTCATCGGCCCCTCGGGTTGCGGGAAGTCGACGCTTCTGCGTACGTTCAACCGCATGTGCGACTTCGTGCCGACGGTTCGCACCGAGGGAACCATCGAGGTTGCGGGCTGCGATATCTTCGCGACCGAGCCCAACGAGCTTCGCGTCATGGTGGGCATGGTGTTCCAGCACCCGAATCCCTTCCCGATGAGCATTCGCGACAACATCTTGTACGGGCCGCGCCGCATGCGCAAGATTTCGAAGGCGGAAGGCGACGAGATCGTGGAGCGATGCCTGCGCGATGCGGGCCTTTGGGACGAGGCGAAGGACAAGCTCGACCAGAATGGGCTGGGCATCTCCGGCGGTCAGCAGCAGCGCCTGTGTATCGCGCGCGCCCTTGCCGTGGAGCCGCAGGTCCTGCTCATGGACGAGCCGACGAGCGCCCTCGACCCCATCTCGACGTCGCTCATCGAGGAGCTCATGGTCGAGTTGGCGCGCGATCGCACCGTCGTCGTTGTGACGCACAACATGCAGCAGGCGACGCGCGTTGCGGACAAGACCGCGTTCTTCTATCTGGGCGAGCTCATTGAGGAAGGCCCAACCAAGCAGCTATTCTCGCAACCGCGCGAGGAGCGCACGAAAGACTACCTGACAGGAAGGTTCAGCTAATGTTGGTTCCCCGTTCGAAATATTTGAAGCAACTTGACGATTTGTCTGTCGCTATGGAGGATCTGGGCCAGAAGACGATTGCCGACGTGACGGCGGCTGGTCTTGCGCTTGCGAAGGGCGACGCTGAAGCCGCCGAGGAGGTCATTTCGGGCGAGATGCGCATGCGCCGCCTTCGTGCGACAATCGAGGACACGTGCCTTGACATCATGCTTATGCAGCAGCCCCTCGTCGCCGACGACCTGCGCTATGTTTCTGGGTCGTTTCGCCTGGTGAGCGACTTGGCTCACATCGACTCGAAGTCGCGCGACGTAGCCTATCTGGCAACTCAGATTCCCCATGAGGTCGCCTCCGCGATTGAGACCGAGATCGCCACGGCGTCCGGCAAGGTCGCCTACATGGTGAAGACGGCGCTCGAGAGCTTCGCTGACGCCGACCGCGACCGCGCCGAAGAGGTGTTCGCTTCCGACGATGAGGTCGATGCGCTTTACGAGCGCGCTGAACAGGTGGTGGTCGATCTCATCCGCAAGGGGGATGCCGACGCGACACATCTACCCGAGCTGCTGATGGCCGCGAAGTACTTCGAGCGCATGGGCGACGATGCCGAGCGCATCGCGAAGTGGGCGATTTTCCGCCTGACCGGCACGCATGACTTGAAGGTTGGGGAGATTCCGGCCGAATAGCCTCCCGCCCCGCATCGCCCCGAGCTCCGCACGGGCGCCACGCAGCCGCGTGGGCTCGACCGGGGCTCGCCGTCCGCCTCCCGTCCCTCCCGACGCGCGGGCGAACCGCCTCTCGCCTGGACCCTTCCCTCTGTGCGATAATCAATCCAATAAGGGTTTTCGGCGAGAGAAGGCGGCAAGCAATGGTGTACTGCGTGGAAGACGACGCGAGCATTCGCGAGCTGGCGCTTTACGCTCTTACGCAGGCGGGGATCGAGGCCGAGGGCATGGCGAACGACGTGGAGTTCCGTGCGGCTTGCGCGCGACGGCTTCCCGATGTGGTCATGCTCGACATCATGCTGCCAGGCGCCGATGGCCTGGAAATCCTCCATCGCATCCGAAACACCCCAGGTCTTTCGCGCGTGCCCGTGATCATGGTGACCGCGAAAAGCACCGAGCTCGACATCGTGACCGCCCTCGACGGCGGTGCTGATGAGTACCTCACCAAGCCCTACGGCATGATGGAGATGGTTTCCCGCGTGCGCGCCCTGCTTCGCCGCGCCCCCGACTGGGGTAACGAAGCGCCCCAGGGGTCGAGCGACGAGATAACGATCGGGCCGCTTTCCATCTCTGAGATGCGCCACGAGGCGTTCTGCGGCGGCGAGCCGCTTTCGCTCACGGCGCGCGAGTTCGACCTGCTCCTTCATTTCATGGAAAACCCAGGCGTCGCCCTTTCCCGCGATGCGCTGCTGCAGCACGTGTGGGGGTGGGACTTTGCGGGCGGCAGCCGAACGGTCGACATGCACGTCCTCACGCTGCGCCAGAAACTCGGTGAGCATGCTTCCCTCATCGAGACGGTGCGCGGGGTGGGGTATCGCCTCGTCTCGCAATAGCGGGTTTCCGGCGCTCGCCGCGAGAAGCCTGACGCGAGCGGGCAATTCCCCTCCCGTGCCAGGTTTCCCGTTTTCCGCTTTCGGTGGAAGGGCTTGCGCGCTTTCGCCATGGGAAGCGTGTAGCGATATAATGAATCGGTTCATGGGGTTCGCTTGCGGGCGGCGTGTGGCGGGCCTTTCCCTCGCGGGATGGTGAAATCCGCCGCGGTGTTCGCTAGGCGCTTCTGTGAACAGGCCAAACGGGGCCGACTCATCGAACTTTAAAGGAAGCATATGAACCCGGTTGTTGTCATTCCCACCTTTGTTTCAACGCGCTCGCAACGCGAGGGCGGCTCCATCATCACCACATACGATCACCCGACGCCCCTGTCGCAGGAAGGCGAGCTGCCGCGCTGCCTCGAATCGCTCACCAAGGTCGAGGGCATCGGGCAGATTATCGTGCTCGTCGCGGCGGAGCCCTCCATCGCGCACAAGGCCGCGCAGAAGACCCAGGCCATCGCCGCGCGCTTTCCCGAACTGCATATCGCGGTCATTGGCGCCGCGGAGGCGGGTCTGGTGCAGCAGCGCATGGAGCAGCTCGGCCTGGGGAAACTTACGCGTGAAGTGGGCTTGTCGGGTTACGGCGCCGTTCGCAACCTCGGTCTTGTCGTGGCGTGCGCGCTCGGGTTCGACGCGGTGGTGTTCCTCGACGACGACGAGGTGGTGACTGATGCCGACTTCCTGCGCCGTGCGATGTACGGCTTGGGGAAGCTCACGCGCAAGGGCATTCCCATTCTCGCGAAGACGGGTTTCTACTACAATTCGGAAGGCTCCTATCTGTCAAAGAGCCAGAACAAGTGGTACAACCGCTTCTGGCAGCAGGGAAGCGCGTTCAACAAATGGATCGAGCGGGCCATGAATGCGCCGCGCCTTTCGCGCTCGAACCACGTGTGCGGCGGGTGCCTCGCGCTTCACAAGGAGGCGTTCAAGCGCCTGTCGTTCGACCCGTGGATTCCGCGCGGTGAGGACTTGGATTACATGCTTGATCTGCGCATGTACGGTTCCGACATCTGGTTCGACAACAAATGGAGTCTGCATCACCTTCCGCCCGAATCGGCGAGCGAGGGCACGCGTTTCCGCCAGGACATCTATCGCTGGCTCTACGAATACCGCAAGATGGAGTACAGCCGCACCCAGATTGACCTCATGCAGGTGAAGCCCTCGTCCCTCGAGCCGTACCCGGGGCCGTTTCTGGAGCCGAGCATCGTGCGGCGAATCCGCATCACGGCGTTTCTGCGCAGCCTTGCTCGCCCCGACAAAAAGGCGTATCGCAAGGCGGCGAAGGCGGCGCGCACCGAGGCGGCGCAATATGCCCAGCGGAACTGCACGAAGTACTTCGAGTTCCAGTTCGTGTGGTCGGAGCTCATGTCGCGCATCGAGGGCGATCAGATCTTAAGCACCGCCCTTGTCCGCAGCGCTGTGTCGCGCGCGGAGGCTGTGGCGGGCGCGAATGCGAACGGCCGAGTTGCCGAGCGCGATCCCCGCGTCGAGAAGGCGGGGGATGTGGTGGAAGCGGGGGCTCCTACAGCTCCCCAAGCGGGCGTTCCCGAGCAGCTTGCAGCCCAATATTCCAATATCGACCCGGGCATGACGAGTGAGATTCGCCTGAACCTCGCCGATTAATGGCGAATGTGCGCGGTCGGCTTCTCGCTGCGGATCGGTGCGCATTTCGGCGATACACTGCATGCGAGGAAAGCCTCCCGTTGGGGGTGGCCTTGGCGTGCGCCCTGTTGGGGTGAATCTGCAGTAGAAAGACACGATGGTGGAAGTGCTCGTTCATTTTGTTGCTCCCGCTCTGGTCGGCGTGCTGATCGGTATCGCCTCGGGGCTGCTCGGTATCGGCGGTGGCACGGTCATGGTGCCGATTTTTCGCCTCGCGTTCGGAATGAGCGCCACCATGAGCACGGCGACCTCGCTGTTCGCCATCATCCCGACGTCCATTTCGGGCGCGATTTCGCACGTGAAGGGCAAGACCTGCATTCCCGCGCTCGGCATCGCCGCGGGCCTCGGAGGTGCGTGTCTGTCGCCTGTGGGGGTGTGGCTCGCGCAGCTTTCCCCCGACTGGCTCGTGATGCTCGCCGCGGCGCTCATCATCGGCTATTCGGCCATCAACATGTTCAAGAAGGCCTTTAAGTTGCGGCCGGCTGGCCAGCCCGCGGAAGGGGCCGACGCTGCGGCTTCCCCCAGCACCCAATCTTCGGGCGCTCCCGAAGGCTCGCGTACCGAAGTACGCGTCGCCTCCGCGACCGCCCGAATCTCGGGCACTGGGGAAACCCTCGCTGACTCTTCGGCGACCAGTGACTCTTCGAGCGCGACACCCTCGCTGACTTCCTTGGGCGAGCCGGCGGTTTCGGCTCCCACCGCCGATGATTCTTCCCTTTCCCGAAAGCAGCTCTTGCAGGGCGCCGCAATCGGCCTGGTCGCAGGCTTGGCCTCTGGCTATGTCGGCGTCGGCGGCGGGTTCATCATGGTGCCGCTCATGCTCTCGATTATCGGCATCCCCATGCGCAAGGCGTCGGGCACTTCGCTCATTGCGGTCATGATTTTGGCCATCCCCGGCGTGATCGAGCAGGGGATCATCAGAAACATCAACTATCTCGCAGGCATCGCCATCGTCATCGGTACCATTCCCGGCGCCGTCATCGGCGCGAGGCTCGTGACGAAGGTGCCCGAGCGTACGCTTCGGCTGCTGTTCGGGTGTTTTCTTATTGTGGCGGCGGTCATGCTTGTGTTGAACGAGGTCGGCATCTTCGGGTAATCGTCTATACTTATCGCAAACTGACGATAGGGGAGCGAGACGATGGGCGAAACGGCCATGCAGGATAGCGGAGCGGAAAATTCGATCGATGCGGCGGCACCGGGGACCATCCCCCCGAAGAAAGGCGTCGCACGTGTGTTCACGGTCGAGATGCTGCTTGCGACCATAGCGGTCCTCTCGGGCGTAACGCTTCTTTGGACGGCGCTCGCCCCCTCCCACAGCATCCCCATCATGATTACCGCAGGCGCCATGTTCACGCTCTCGATTGTGCTGGTGATCCGCCTGTCGATGGACCCGGATTCGGTGCGCGCACGCCAATCTGACGCCATGTTGCGCCTGGCGAGCAAAACGCTCGAAAGCATGCAAGACGGTCTGAACCGTGAATCTGCGCAGGAAATCTGCCAGCTGCTTTTGCCCTCGACGGCTGCCATCGCGGTGGCCATCACCGACAAGAAACAGATCCTCGGTTATGCCGGGTACCTGGAGGCCGAGAACCCCGCTGGTGGTAACATCCGCACGCACGCCACGCAGGCGACGCTCGATGACGGCAACATGCGCGTGCTGTTCACCAGCATCGACATCGGCTTCCCGGAAAACGCCACGACGATCAAGGCGGCCATCGTTGTCCCGCTTTTGGTACGCGGCGACGTGGTGGGCACGCTGAAGTTCTACTATCGCTCCGCCAAGCGCATCAGCGAGACGCAGAAGTCGATTGCCGAGGGCTTCGGCACGCTGCTGTCCACCCAAATGGCCGCGGCGCAGCTCGAAGAGCAGGCGCGCCTCGCCACAAGCATGGAGCTCAAGGCACTTCAGAACCAGATCAACCCGCACTTCCTGTTCAACACCATCAATACGATTGCCTCGCTCATCCGCACGAGTCCCAACGAGGCTCGCGTGCTTTTGCGCGAGTTCGCGGTGTTCTACCGCCGCACGCTGGAGAATTCCGACAGCCTCATCTACCTCTCGCGCGAGGTGGAGCAGACGCAGCGTTACTTCTCCTTTGAGGTGGCGCGCTTCGGTGCCGAGCGCGTGGAGCTCGACGTCGATTTGGTGCCCGAATGCGAGAACATGCTGGTTCCGTCGTTCCTCGTTCAGCCGTTGGTGGAAAACGCCGTGCAGCACGCGATGCCGTCCGAAGGCAAGCTCACCATCACGGTGACCGGCGAGGTCGATGGCGACGACGTGTACCTGCGCGTGAACGACAACGGCACGGGCATGACCGAGGAAGCGCGTCAGGGTATCATGCACCCTAAGGAAACTAAGGGAATCGGCATCGCGGTGAAGAACGTGCACGACCGCATCGTCGGGTTCTTCGGGCCGAACTCCTACATGGACGTGCAAAGTGAGCTGGGGGTAGGCACCACGGTGACGCTGTTCTTGGAAGGATGCGCCGCCCAGACGAAGTCCCAGGTCGCTGCGAGCGACGCGGAAACCCTGCGTCGGTAGGGGAAGAAGATGGATCCCGAAGAGCAGACATCCGACCTCTATGGCATCATCCAGAGCGTCGTCCATGTCGAGTGGCTTTCCACTGCGCTGACGGTGGCGATTGCGCTCGCTTTCACGGCGCTTGTGGCTCGCGCCGTGACGAAGGTGCTGCGCCGCGTGCTCTCACATGACAACTCGCCGCTGCCCTCGTCGAGCATCTTCGTCAATATCGCCCGCATCGCTGTGTGGGCCGTCGGCGTGAGCGTGGTGCTGTCGAGCTGCTTCGGAATCGACGTCTCAGCGGCGATCACCGCGCTCGGTATCGGCGGCATCGCCATCTCGCTCGGCTTCCAGGACACGCTCTCGAACCTGATCGGCGGCGTGCAGGTGAGCATCACCGGGCTCGTGGAGCCGGGTGACTATATCGAGGTCGGCGGGCGGCGCGGCGTCGTGCACGATGTGACGTGGCGCCACACCTCGCTCGAGACGCTTTCGGGCGAGCGCGTCGTGGTGCCGAACTCGGTGATCAACAAGTCGTCGCTCACGCATCTGCCGCCGCTTACAAAGGTGGTGGTGCCCCTGATTGTCACCACGGGTGGCGCAGACCTTGGTGCCGTTGCTGCGAAGATCGTCAAAGCTGCAGGTCAAGCAGCGCAAAAAGTGGGTGGAGGCATGTCGCAAGAGCCGCAGGTGCTTTTCACGGAGGCTATGGAGTGCGGTTACCGCGCGAGCCTCATCGTGTGGGTTGAAGATGGCGACAAGCACTCTCTCGTGAAGGATGCCGTCGTGCGTGCCGTCGCGCCCTACACCATGGCATAGGGCAGGATCGGGCGCTCTGTCGTTCGCTCTGTGTCGGGCGTGGGGCGGGGCCTTCCGCGTTCGACTGTCTTCCGCCTGCCCGGTTGTCGCCTCCCGCTGTTAGCTCGCTCGCCGCTAGCCGCCAGCTTGTCGCCAGCCAGCCTGCCAGCCAACCGCAAGCCCGCCAGTCGCCCACCCCTCGTCCTCCCTTCAAAATGGGTTGATGCATCGTCATTCGGGAGGCCACCGACGCGACCCCTTTTTCGCGGAAATCCAATATCGTGGACAAAGACCGTCGATATGTGAGTCTGAAAAGCGCGATGCGAGTGGTTGCCTCCGTAAAGTTCTGCGTTTGCCCAGGTCGGTTTTTTCAAGGTCGAGTTGCCCAAAACTAACTCCTCACATATCGACGGTCTTTGTCCACGACGGGGCGATTTCAAGCAAGAAGTTAAGCTGGCATATCCCAAGTTGGCATGCTTCTCGTGTAGGGCTGCGGAGCGCGCCGCGCCGAGGCGGCATCCCCGGCGGAAATTGCGCTCGGAAACCGCATTGCCGCACTGCTGCCTTCTTCCCCGGAAATCCACTAGGCCTTCTTGTGCGGCGAAAGTGGGGCGCGATTGTTTGAGACGCTGCCCCTTCGCATCTTCCTGGTTGTGCAGTGTTGTTCTATCTGTTATATTACCAATAGAACAAAAAAGACAATGGAAGAAACGACTCGGCCAGCAAAGTCAAACCCATCAAATATACGAGGAGGTACCTGTGGTCATTCGGATCGATCAGTCGAACGAAGCCCCCATCTACCTGCAGATTCGCAATCAAATTATCGAGGGAGTCGCTCGTGGCGAACTCTCGCCGGGTGACAGTCTGCCGAGCGTTCGTCAACTTGCGGCCGATTTGGGCATCAACCTCCACACGGTCAACAAGGCGTATGCCGTTTTGCGGGACGAGGGGTACGTTGCCATGCGGGGACGCAAGGGCGCTTTCATCGCAAACGCGCAAAGCATCGGCGCGCCAAGCCATCAGACGATAGACGACGAGCGAATGGCGAGTGGGATCTACCGTCTGGCGCTCGAACACCGCGCGCGAGGTGGCACGCCCGAAAGCTTTATGGCCATCGCGAAATCCCAGGTCGCGCATGCCTTCGAGATCGAAGATCCCTCAAATAGCAAAGGCAACTTGCCCCCAAAGGAGGTCGGCAATGACTGATTCCCTCATCCTTGTGGCGTTTCTCATCGCGATTGTCTTTCTCTCTGGAGCGCTTCTCGCCGCAACGCCATGGTTCATGAAGAAAAACGAGTGCTTCGCGGTGACTATCCCCGAATCGGCGCAAGCCGACGTGCGCTTTCTCGCCTTTCGGAAGCGCTATGCGGTGGCGGTCCTCGCGGTGACCCTTATCTGCGCGTTCGCGCTTGCCATCGTTCCCAGCGTCCCCCTCGGGAAGATGGGTTCGGCAGCCAGCGCCGCTTCATCGAACGCAATCCTCTCTGCGGCAATCGTCGTGGCGGCAACGGTGCCCCCGGTTGTATCGTTTGCCCTGATGCTTCACTATCGCAAAAGAGTCGAGGTCATCAAGAGGGAGGAGGGCTGGAAAGCCGAGCGCGATGAGGCCGTTGCGCTCATCGGCTTTGAGGGGGCGCCCGTGCCGCCATCGCTCGCATGGAACGTGGTATACGTGCCCATTGTGCTCATCACGCTTGCCATTGGCCTTGCGCTTTACCCGTCCGCTCCCGATATGGTCCCTACGCATTTTGACTTCGCGGGAAATGTGAACCAGTGGACGCCGAAAGGCCCTGCGCTCATCGCGTTCCCCTTGTTGTTCGAAGTGTTCATGGCGGCGTGCTTCATTTTCAGCCACTGGATGACGATTCGGTCGAAGAAAGACATCGACCCTGCACGACCCGCCATCTCGGCGTATGCCTACGGGGCTTTTGCCCGCGCCGAATGCATCCTGCTTCTCGTTGGCGGATCGGTGCTTACGGTGGTGTTGGGAATCGTGATGATTTTGATGATGACGGAGGTCTTGTCGCTGCTCGTGACCATGGCGCTTATTTTTGCGGTGACTGTGATTTTCGTTGGCGCGACGATCGCCGTCTCCGTTGTCTACGGACAATCGGGGTCGCGCCTGGTCAAGCGCTTGGAAGAGAACGGCGACATAATCGCCGACAACGACGAGCACTGGAAGGCGGGTGTCTTCTACTGGAACAAAGACGATGCGAGCCTGATTCTGCCCAAACGTTTCGGCGTAGGTTGGACGATGAACTGGGCGCGTCCTGCGACGTGGGTCATCGTCGGAGGATTCGCGCTGGCTTCGATTGCCTTTGTGGTTGCCTGTCTGCTCCTGATGTAGGGGCTTCGGAGTGCGCGGTGCCGTAGCGGGGCGAGGCGGTTTCCAACGCAGCGAGGTGCGTTCGCGCATTCGTGTCGTCTTGGTGTTCAGGGCGGTGCGCTGTCGCATCTCGCTTTCGAAGGGGACGCGCGGGCTCGGCTTGGCTATACTTCTCGATAGCAAACTCAGCTTAAACGGACTCGGAGTCGCATGGCAGGCAAACAGCTCATACTCGATCGTTATCGCCCGATGTCGGAAGCCGGCGCGGGTGGTTTTGCGACGGTGCAGGTCGCATGGGATACGCAGATGCGCCGCAAGGTCGCCATCAAGTGCATCGAGCTGCCGAAGGTGTCGCCTGACTCCTCGAACCAGGTCGCGCCCGCCGATCAGCCGAAGGCGGCCCGTCATACGCGTGTCGAAGGCGAGGCCGCGCCATCGGCGCCGACGCAGGTCGCTCGCCTTGAGGACATTCCCCCCTGGGAAGACGTTCCCGAAGATGCGGGGGCGGCAGCGCCCTCCGCGCTCGCGGCTTTGCCGGGGGATTTTGCTTCGGGCTTCGGGCCGGACTGTGGCCCCGTCGGCTCTGGCGACTTCGAAAATAATGAAGGCCCCGAAGATTTCTGCTCTCTCGACGATCCCCTTGCTTCCGACATCCCCGGCCTCGCGGAAGCTCGGGCGATTGCCCAGTTCAGCGATGCGAACATCGTCACGGTGTACAACTTCGAGGTCAAGGATTCCACGGCGTACCTCATCATGGAGTACGTGGAGGGGACGACACTCGAACGGTTCTTGCGCGAGCACGACGGCGACCTCACACTCGATGTGGTTGCGCACGTCTTCTCGAGCATCGCGCATGCGCTCGAGGTCGCGCATTCCCACAACGTGCTGCATCTCGACATCAAGCCCGCAAACGTGCTGATCAACCGCCAGGGCGAGGTGAAGGTGACCGACTTCGGCTTGGCGACCCTCGCCGACGCCAACGGCACGGGGCGTGCAGGCGGCGGCACGATCGGCTACATGCCGCCCGAGCAGATGCGCTCCGAGGCGCTCGACGTTCGCTGCGACGAATGGGCGCTCGCGAGCCTGACCTACGAGATGCTCGTGGGTGACAATCCCTTCTTCGCGCGCGACCTGCCTCGCGCCGCGGCGGCGATTGAAAACGCCGAGCTCGTGCTTCCCTCGCTATGCTGGGACGACGTGGAAGAGGGCATCGACGATGTGATGTTCTATGCGCTCGACCCTGACCCGGCGGAACGTTACGCCACGGTACGGGAATTCGACGAGGAGCTCATGCCCTACTTGGGCGATGTGAAGGCGGGCAAAGCGGAACTATCGCGCCTGGTCAACGGAGTCGATGGGGAAGGGGAAGACGAGGACGGCGAAGGGGAACCTGCGCCCGCCGCGCCGCGCGTCCCCTTGGTCGACCACTTGACGCCCCGCGTGATGGCAGTGGTTGCGCGCGTGGTGTCCGTCGCCGCGGCAGCCTTGGTGGGCGCTGTCGCGCTCGTGAACTTCCCCGCGTTCGGCCCTGGCGTGTTTTCGAACCCGGTGTTTTGGGGCCTGCTTGCGGCGGTGTGCGTGCTCGCGGCGATAAAACCCCATGTGGGAGCGCTCGCGTCGTTCGCCATCTTGGGAGTGTCCCTCACGGCGAACGGCGCCTACGCGCCGGGGATCCTTCTCTTCCTCGGCACCGTCGCCTGGTGGTGGTTCGCCGCGCGCGGTTCTGATGCGCCTGCGGTCGCAGCTCTTTTGGGCCCGCTTTCGGGGGCGGTCGGTTTCGCGCCGCTCTCGCCGGTTGTTGCGGGCAGCCTCATCGTCTCGGTTGCCCGCGCGGCGGCGACGGCGGCGTTCGCCGGGCTTTGCGCGCTTGCGCTCGGCAGCTTGGGCACATCGGGCATGATTGACTGGAACGCGCCGATGTACTGGGATTACGCAACGATGTCGGGCGCGGTTTCGGCGGGAAGCAACGCCGTCGCCGACCCCGATGCGGTAGCGTCGGCGGTGCTTTCGAGTACGGGGATCGGTGCGCAGACGCAGGCGCGCCTTGGCGGCATGCTGCTGAAGCCGGGCACGTGGTGCGTGTTCGCGAGCTGGGTCATCGCTGCGGCGGCGATGAGTGCGCTTTCCCGCTGGGGGATGTCGCGCAAGGTTGATGTCGCGGCTGCGCTCGTGGGGACTGTCGTCCTCGTATTGGGCGTCTGCGCTGCCGCGTGGGCGGCGAACCCCGCGTCGTGGACGCCGCCGAGCACGATGGCGCTCATCGGATCGATCGTGCCCGGACTTGTGGGCGTCGTACTTGCCGCCCTGGGCATTCCCGACAAAATCAGGCAGTAGGTCGCGCGCTTCTACCCTAAAAGCTGGGCAACCTTCCCCAGAAGCGGCTCGAAACTCACGCCGCGGTTCTTGAAATCGGGCTGCTTGGCTGACACGATCATCGCGTCGTGCGTGAAGTCGCCCGCGAACACGACGGCGTCGCGTAGGCTGCGACCAGCCATGACGGCCGCCATCAGGCAGGAGCAGTACAGGTCTCCCGTGCCGTGCAGCATGTAGGGCAGATACTCGTTCGCGGCCTTGAACATGTCGCAGTCCACGCCGCCCACGAAGTTGCGGATGACGCTCTCGCCCTCGCGTTGGATGCCCTTGAGCACCACATGCTTGGCGCCCTTCGCGACGAGCGCATCAATCATGCGCGCCGCCTCCGCGTCGGAGATGTCGGTGCCGCACCAGTCGTCGCCGATGGGCTCGCCCAAGATGATGGCGGCCTCGGTGAGATTCGGCGTGAGGATGTCGGCGCCGGCGGCAAGTTCGGCCATCGCGTCGCAGAGCTCGGGCGTGTAGGTGGGGTAGACCTTGCCGTGGTCGGCCATGACGGGGTCGACCACGCGCAGTGCGTTGGGGTAGGTCTCGTACAAATCGCGAATGCGATCGACTTGCTCGGGCGCGCCCAGAAAGCCGGAGTACACGGCGTCGATCTCGACCCCGATGCCCTTCCACGCGTTCGTGTAATCTTCCATGATGCTCGTCGTGTCGTGCATGTACCAGCCAGGGAAGGCGGTATGGCTGGAGAACAGCCCCGTCGGTACGGGGCACACGTCGCAACCTGCGGCGGAAAGCACGGGAATCGCCACGCCGAGCGAGCATTTCCCGTACCCGCACAGGTCGTGGACGGCAGCGACGCGCGGAATGTAGTCGTCGCGGCGCTCGTAGAGATGCAGGTCGTTCGCGCTTGTCATGATGCTAGTCTTCCTTTTCCTCGTCCTCGTCGTCATCGTCGAAGATCGACCAATCGTCCTCGCCCTTCGGGCGATCCGCGAAGCGTTTGCGCGTGCGGCGCTCCATGATCACGCAGACGATCAGGCTCAGCACCAGGCAGATGCCGACCAGGCATCCGACACCTTCAGGTGTCTCGAAAAGAAAATGGTACAGCTCGGTAATATCCATGTTGGCCTCGTTGCTTCTTCGGAGGTGGCGCGTTGCGGCTCGTTGTCGCAACCGCATAAGCATAACGTGAACCAGTATACCGCGCACGCCTCGCGCGAAGATTCCACGTTCGGGGAAGGTCTGGGCAGCGAGCGCCCCTCGTTGGGCTTTTTGTTGAGAATTTAAGCTACAAAGCTGTTCAATATACTAGACAAATGAAATGTTTATGAACGATTTCCGATGGATGGTTATTTGACAGGCGGGCATATGCTTAGCCGCTTGGCGGTGTTGTTGCTAAAATCGACGGAAGATATGTTTAGGGATTGGAGCAAGCTTGATTTGCGGAAAAAAGAAGTTTGCCCTCGTTGTTTGGGCGGTTTGGTTTGCCCTCCTTTTCGGAACGCCGTATTTTAGGTTGCAACCGTACTCGGGAGCTTTGGCTTCGGGCGTTTATGCCTATTGCGCGCTGGGATTTCTTTTGGGCCTTGTCGCTTATGGGATTGTCTCGCGCTTGGCGTCTGCGACGATTCGTCCCGTTTCATTTGCTGCCACCATCTGCGGTGCTGCCCTTTCGATTGTCGTTTTTGCTTATGAATGGCTCGCGTTGCCGGCTTATTTCTCGGGCTGCTTCGAGGTTCTTCCCTTGCATCAGCTCCGTTTACTTATGCAGTGGGAAAAGCCTCTCGTTTGTCTAGTGGGTTGCTGTTGCGCCTTTTCAGGGGCGGTTGCGTTATTGGAGTCGCCTCATCGTCCTGGCGGGGAAGAGGATGCCTGCGAGAAAGCGAGTTGGGAAGTTGGCGGAAGCGATGCAAGCGAATTTTCCGTCTTAGTTGCGACGGTCGCCATCTTTGTTTGCGGATTGACGGAAACGGCGGCTGCGGCGTTGTTCGTCCCCTTCGTGGCGAAAGGCGCCGACGCTTCGATTGCGGAAGTGCGAACTTCCGCTCTGCTCCTTTGGGTGGTTCCCCTTGCCCTGTTCGTTGTGGCCATCCTCTGCCTAGTGTCTGCTCGAATCGTGAACGGTAACCTGTCTGCGAAACGGAGGATTGCCGGAGTAGTTTCTCTCTCTTCCTTTCCCGTAGGGCTTTTGACCTGGAATGTCATCACAAGGGCTATTCCTGTTGGCGGTATGAATCTCGCGAGCCATGTCGAAATATCCGTCATAGCGTGCATTCTCTTTGTGCTCGGCGTATGCGTTGCTTTTGCTTCGCTGCGTTTTTTCCAGAAGGAGACCGAGGACGCAGGCGCTCAGATAGAAGGTGAGCCTCAATCTGGTTTGCCGGAGGCCTGGTTGGCAATCGCCGCTGAACACGGCCTGTCGGAACGAGAGGCCGAGGTTGCTGTGCTAACCGCTTCGGGAGCGACATCGGATTCGATTGCTGTCAAACTCCAGATAAAAGCTCCTACAGTTAGGTCGTATCAACGACGGATTTATCGCAAGATGGGTATCTCCAGTCGAGAAGGGCTGCTCGCTTTGGGGTTTGCGGGCTCAATAGCTAAAGACAGAGCGAAGAGCGAGAATCCGAGTGATTCTCGGCAATCTGAGCTGGGTCCTCGCGTAGCGAAAATCTACCAGGTTATCTCGATTGCCGGAATCGCGCTGGCCATCGCCCTCCTTGTTCCGTTTGGGGAAGTAAGTTCATGGGGCGAGGGGCGACCGGTGCTATTCGGCGCAGGGCTTGGTTTTGCGCTAGCGGGAGCCGCATTTCTTTCCCTGGATGCAATGAGCGTGCATTTTTGGGGAAGTGCCAAAATCCTGGTCGTTCTTGCGTGTGCTGCGATTGTGTCGGCGGTGCCTGTTGTCTCGTATAAGGTGGTCTTATTTTTTGGGATTGGCTTCGGGGACGTTGGTGGGCTCTTTTCGGCCGCTTTCGCAGGAAGCCTGTTTTTCTCCTTGTCTCTGAGCTGCATCTTGCTGTTTCGGCTTTCTCTCTGCGAGGTGCGCTCTAGCCAGGTAACGCCATCCCGCCTTTTGCATGGTTTGGCGTTTTTCACCTTGGGCGCTCTGATTGAGAGTCTGTGGCGACACGCATTGCCAACTTTTGCCAGCAGCTCCCTTCTCGTGTTCGGGGCGATTTCAATTGTTGGGTGCACCATTTTTTGGTTCAGCGTTAGCAAAAAGGGCGGAATTGCGTTTGTTGCAGTTGCTTTTATCGCGCTCGTGCTTGGCGCGAAAGGGTGCCTGCCCGCGATGGCGATGCTTATCGTCCTTACGTTTTGCGGAGTCGTCGCCTTGGAGCTTCGGAGTTCGATTTTTCGCCCCTGCGATATCGCGTTGACTTGCTGTTGCTTCGGGCTGGGGTGCCTCGCCGCTCTTGTTGGAATGGACATGCTTACCGATGTGTTCTTCTTCAATCAGTTTCGGATGGACGATATGGGCGGTCGCAATGTCGTGCTGCAATTCGTTTCCATGTGCTTCGGGGTTGCGGCAATTGCTTCGGGGTTGCTCCACCTGACGACTCTTTACGAAGCGCGGGGTTCGCTTGAGCTCGTAAAAATCGTCCGCTTCGATTCGACGAAATTCAGCGATCGGGCTGAGCACTATCTTTACAGCAAGGGGCTTACTTCCACGCAGGTTGAGGTGGCCATGCGCATTGCGAGGGGCATGCCATCGCGGCAGATCTCGGAAGAGCTAAACTACGCGCGTGGGACAATCAACTCTGCAAGGGCGGCAATTTATAAGCTGCTGAAAGTAAACAGCCGAATCCAACTTATTGAGCTTCTTGACAAGAACATCAGTTCGTAATCACGATAGGTTATTGAACAGCATATCGGCTGACTACAGACATCATCCCTGATAAAAGACATATTGGAAGAGGTTGCAACCGCCCTGCTTTTAATGTCTTTTAGAAGGGATCAACATGAAAATAAAGACAAAAATCGGCACTGCAATAGCAATAGCCTCCCTCATGGCGCTGCCTGCTCAGATGGCTTTTGCGGCTGAGGGGTCGTCGGTGATTGAATCTACGTCCGTTCAAGACGACGGTGTAATCGTCGTACGAAGCAATACGGGAGACACGTGGTACAACTTCCCGTTTAGCGAGAGCGGGTCGACATGGGCGACAAGCGGGCGCGCTAAAGAGGATTCAAGCTCTGCCTATATTCAAGTCATAACTATGACAATGGACTATTGCAAGGTTTATATCGATGGGGGAAGAACCATCGATGGACCCTGGAGTAATCAGGTTTCGTATTGGTCAGGCTCTGCCACGGGCAATTCGTGCAGTGTGACTTCAACGGGGCAATTTGGGATTATGAATAAGGTTAATGAAAATGGGCTCGGATATGCGCGGCTTACAGGCTGGGCATGTTCTCAGCCTGGAGAACTGTCTGGCTATTGGAGCCCTGATAGCTGGGGGACTTATCCAAAGATCAACGATTAAAAAATCGACCAGTCGCGAATAAAGTCGACGCCCTTCTCTTTGAGAGGGGCGTCGGCGGATTGGGCTGCAATGAGCGAAAAGCGTTCTCGAAAGCTGTCTCGCAGGGAGATTGCGGTTGCAATTGTTCTTATTGCTATAGTCGGTATTTCTTGCGGTGTGCACAGCCTCGTAAAATCATATAAAGCCGAGCAAAGAGAATTGTTTTATGACTCAGTTAAAGAGTCGTTTTCCATGAACGAAACGATTCGTCTTGACTCTCAGGTTGATGAGTCGGACGTCGCGCCGTACTCAAGCGTTCCTGCCTCGGCGGGGTTGCCGTGGGAGGGGGTAGTTGACATCGCGATAAAGCACGCGGAGCTTTACCCATCTGTCGATTCTGCCGGGCTCGCCGATTCGTCGTACCTGTCCCAGCCTGAGGGGACAAGCTTTCTTTTGCTGGAGGTCGAAATCTCTAACATTAACGCCGAGGGCGAGTATGAGCGGGAGGCAACAGGGGAGAAAGTCTTCAATATCACTTTTCTCAAAGTTCCTCCTTACGGTGACATCCCTTATTTCGATGGCGCTCTCGGCGATGCCACGCCTCACGAGGCTTATTGCTTCGAGCTTCCGAAGGGCGAGTCGCTACTGCTGCATGTTGGATTTTTTGTGCCGGACAACGGCGGGCCGTACACGGCGTTCTTGGGAACAACCGGCAAGTATTCGGTACCGCTCGACGTTGAGGAAAAGGGGTGATTCCGATAATGATTACGTGTTTACGGATAGAGCTAAGCAAGGCATTTCGCAACGGGTGGTTTGTTGTCGCCCTCATCATCGGCTGCGCGTTCGGTCTTGGCTGTGCGGCACTCTACGCTATTCCGAGCATCTTTTCGACATTTGTTCCCAATCCGGATAAGTTTTACCATCCAACAAGCCAGAGCTGTTTCAACGCGTGGATTTCCGTCGATACGACGTCTTGGGCTTTGTTGTTCTATCAAGTGCTTCCGCTGCTTTGCGTCATTCCCTATGCATGGTCGTTCGCTTCCGAAAGGAAAGACGGCTATATTTCACACGCGTACACGCGGGTCGGGCGAGGCGAATACTTTTTCTCAAAATACGTTGCGGTGTTTCTATCCGCTGGTGCAGTAGCGGTTCTTCCGCAGATTCTCAATCTCATGACGCTTGCCTGCTTTTTTCCGGGGTATGTGCCGTCTATTCAAGATGCTAATTATTACGCGCCAGTATTTTGGCAAAGCGTCGGGTCGTTTTTGTTCTACAACTTGCCCCTTGCCTACGTTGCGCTGTACATGCTCATCGACTTTCTGCTCTGCGGCGCATGGGCGGGTTTTGTGCTTGCGTTATCGCTTGTCGTGCACAACCGAGTTATTCTGCTTACGGCCCCCTACTTGGCCCTTCTTGCCATTCAATTCGTGAATGAGAACATTTTCTTCGCTATTGGGAAAGTTAGGGGTTTTCAGCTGAGCCTTTTCGAGAACCTGCATGGAAGCTGCTCGATGTATATTCAAAACGGCTGGATCATCGTGGGCGAAATAGTTGCGTTTCTTTTTATGACGGGCTTGTTCTGGGTTTTCTGGGGGAAGCGTGATGCGCTATGAGGCTTCTTCTTGTTGACTTGGCAGAAGGATTCTGGTCGCTTTGGCGGTGGTATATAGGCGCAGTGGCGCTGTTTGCTGTGATGTCCGCGTCGTTGGTTTTGCAGGCTTTGACGCTCGGCATGTCGCTTGCGAGCCTTTCGGTCGGAGATTTCCTTCTCTACTATTTTGCTGGGACGAGTCAATTTTTCGCTTTCGGCGGCGATCCGTTTCGGCTGCCCGTCATGTGGGCTTTCGTCTGCCTATTCGCGCTTTACCTGGTGTTGTGGTATCCCTATCGCGACTTGCTCGGCTTTGGGAGAGCGGCGGTCGTAGTCGGGGGAAGCCGATGGCGGTGGTGGTTTGCGAAGTGCGTTTGGGTCGTTGTTGCAATTGCTGTGTTCTGCCTGTGCGCTTTCGTTGTCGCTTCGACGTCCTCGTTGCTTGTCGGAGGCTGCATTTCTTTGACTGTTTCCGAGGAGATGCCTTTCTTGCTTGGGCTGCGGGAATCACAGCTTGCTGAACCGCCTTACTCGATAGGCTCGTCAATTGCCGTCGCCTTCGCTTCGCTGGCTGCGCTCGCGTTGTTTCAGCTGCTCTTATCGCTGGTCACGGGCCCGGTGATAAGTTTTGCCTGCTCGATTTCGATTATCTTTCTGTCGGCGTTTTACTTCGATCCGCTGCTCATCGGCAACTCGATGATGCTTGCGCGATCCGATTGCCTGATGGAGGGCGGGATTTCGGTTTTTGCCGGCGCGTGCATTGCCTCTTCTCTTGCGGGCGCTTCTATTTTGGCGGGTGGCTTGCTGTTTTCCTGGATGGACATTACGGACAAAGAGAGGTTCAAATGAAGCTCGTTATTCAGGATTTGAAAAAGGAGATGAAGGGTTCGGTTGTCCTCGACGGGATAAACATGGAGCTTTCCAGTGGTGAAATCGTGGGTCTTGAAGGGGTGAACGGCTCGGGTAAAACGATGCTTCTTCGCGCTATAGCTGGGCTTATACGACCAACTAGCGGGTTTGTGAGCATTGACGGAAAGCGCCTGCGGAAAGACGTACCCTTCCCCCAAAGCATCGGCATCCTTATTGAGAACCCCGCATTTCTTGAATCGCGAACGGGGCTTGCCAACCTGATGATTCTTGGCGCGATGAGGAAAGCAACGAAGCGGGGTGGACTTGACTCCTCCTCGCTCCGGGAAGCTGCACGAGATTCTCTGCGTATGGTGGGGCTCGATCCCGATGACGAGCGGAAATACAAGAAATACTCGCTCGGAATGAAGCAGCGCCTGGGAATCGCTGCGGCAATAATGGGATTTCCGCAGCTCATCTTATTGGATGAGCCGACAAATGCGCTCGATGTTGAAGGGACTGAATTGGTGAGGCGGCTCATTCTTGAAGCGAAAGGGAAGGGCTCGCTTGTCATGGTTGCGAGCCACGATAAGGATTTTCTGCACGGAATCGCCGACGAGGTGCATACCTTGCGGGAGGGGCGAATCGTGAGTTTTGTGGGCACGCCCATTTCCCAAGGAGGTGGCTTCGATGAGGCGTAATCAAACTGAGGATGCCCGCGCCAAGGCTCGCGGCAACGCTTTTGGTGGCAAATCTGTTGCGCGAAGGTCGTTCCTGGCGCTTGGCGGGGCGGCGGCGCTCGGGCTCATCGCGTGCCGGATTGGCGTTGTAAACGCGAATGCCGAGACAATCCCAACCGAATATTACCCGCTAGGAGAATGGGCTGATCTGACGGGCTGCTTTTTCAACGAGTTGTCGGGCGAGGACATGGCCGGCTATGCCCTTCGCATCGTAAGTGCCGAGGCCATGAATGCGAGCGAATATCTCGCTCGCTATAGTGCCGATCCCGAGGTCCCCGAGAACGTCGAGGTCAAAAACACATCGATTGGACCCGATGCCGACGTCGTTGTGCTGGAATACGAGGTTCGTAACGACTCGAACGAAAACGGGGGCATTGCCCTTTACAACCAACGATTGATTCCCGCGCGAAAAAACGTCGCCTATTCTTACGATGAGCAGTTATGGCTTTCGACGGAACCCCAGTTGAAAAGCGGGTTTTCTGGAGGTTTCGGTCTGGTTAAGGGGACGTCTTTCGTGACGCATATTCCCTTCTGCTACGTTTCCAATCCAGGCTACCTTGAGAAATACGACCGGCAACTGCGCATGCCCGTAGGCGCAGATCGCGATTTCGAGCTCATCTTATGCAACGCGCCAACAAGGAAGATCGTGCGAGTCTCCCTATGAGCTTGCCTGTCCTCCCTTCGCCCGCCATGCGGTTGCGTGTGAAACCCGCGGGCCCTCCTTCGCCTTCCCGCCCCCGTCTGTGCCCATGTCTCCGCTCACGTCTTCGTTTCGCGTGAAGGCTTGGGCATGTGGCCCCGTGGGGTTTTCGCTGCGCTATACTGGTTCGACCGTGTAAAACAAGGCTGCGCGCGAGGTGTGCGCAGCGACGGCCCGAAGGCAAGAAGGAGCGCGTCTCATGTTAGACATCAAGTACGTCCGCGAAAACCAAGAAGCAGTCGCCGAGGCGATGAAGAACCGCAACGCTTCATGGGATGCGGAGCGCTTCTCAAGCCTTGACGAGAACCGCCGCGCCGCCATCGTGAAGGAAGAGGCGCTTCAGCAGGAGCGCAACGCCGCGTCGAAGTCCATCGGCGAGATGATGCGCGAGGGCAAAAAGGACGAGGCCGAGACCGCCAAGGAGCGCGTCCGCGCCATCAACGAGGAGCTCGACGAGATCTCCGCGAAGCGCGAGGCCATCGACGCCGAGCTGCACGACCTCATGCTGCATGTGCCCAACATCCCCTGCGCCGCGACGCCCGTCGGCAAGGACGAGACCGAGAACCCCGAGCGCCGTCGCTGGGGCACCCCGCGCGACTTCGCGGCCGAGGGCTTCGAGCCCAAGCCCCACTGGGACCTCGGCACTGACCTCGATATCCTCGATTTCGAGCGCGGCAACAAAATCTCCGGCAGCCGCTTCACCGTGCTCGGCGGTGCGGGTGCACGCCTCGAGCGCGCGCTTATCAACTACTTCCTCGACACGCATACCTCCCGCGGTTTCAAGGAATGGTGGCCGCCCGTGGTCGTGAAGCGCGAGACCATGGTGGGCACCGGCCAGCTGCCCAAGTTCGAAGACGACGCCTATCACGTGTCGGGCGACATGTTCCTCATCCCGACCGCCGAGGTCACGCTCACGAACCTGCACGCGGGCGAGGTGCTCGACGCCGACACGCTGCCGCGCTGGTACACCGCGTTCACCCCGTGCTTCCGCGAAGAGGCGGGCTCGGCGGGCCGCGACACGCGCGGCATCATCCGCCAGCACGAGTTCGACAAGGTTGAAATGGTGAAGTTCGCCACGCCGGAGGATTCCGACAACCAGCTCGAGAGCATGACCGCCGAGGCGGAATACCTGCTCCAGCAGCTCGGCCTTCCGTACCGCGTCATCTCGCTGTGCACGGGCGACCTGGGCTTCTCCGCGCGCCAGACCTACGACGTTGAGGTGTGGCTGCCCAGCTACAACGGCTACAAGGAAATCTCCAGCTGCTCGAACTGCGGCGACTTCCAGGCGCGCCGCGCCAACATCAAGTATCGCGACCCGGCGAACTTCAAGGGCTCGCGCTACCTGCACACGCTCAACGGCTCCGGCCTGCCCGCGGGCCGCACCATGGCCGCTATCATGGAGAACTACCAGCAGGCCGACGGCACCATCAAGGTACCTGACGTGCTCGTTCCCTACATGGGCACCGACGTCATCAAGCCGGTGGAATAACGAGCGTGGATTCTCGCAATCAACAACGCGCGGGCGCTCGCTCGTCCGCGCGCACGGGGGGCGCATCGTCGCGTGATCGCGGGGGCGCCTCCCGCCCTTCTTCCGCGAAAAAGCGCAGGAAGTGGCCTTTTGTCGTCGCTGGTGCTGTGGTTCTCGTTGTGGCGGCCGTCGTCGTCGCCTTCTCTTGTTGGCGCTGGACGTTTGCGAACGACGCGCAGGATATCCAGGGTACGTGGTACATCGCCGGCACGCAGAAGACGGTCGACGTCACGGCAGACGGCATCAAGCTCGCCGACGACGTCACGTATTCCTACACGATTGACGAGGGCGCGAAGGCGCTTTCTATCTCTTTCGGCAACATGGAAGGCGAGGCGCGCTATCGCTTCTCGTTCGACAGGCAGACGCTTGCCTTACGTGATGGGGAAACTACCTGGGGAAATTCGCTCTCCGAGGACATCTCTTGGACAATCGCCGCCCTCGGCCGCGCCATCCAAGGAGAACAGGCGAGCCCCGAGCTTTCAGGCGATTCGACCATGGTCCTCACCCGCACGCCACAGGACTTATCGTCGGAGGGCGCGTCTGGGGCGGCAGCATCCCAGGTCGCATCCCAGGGCGCGTGATGGAAGTCATCCGCGCCTCGCGCATCTGTGTGCGCCCACGGCGAATCGAGGCGAACATCGACGTCGCCGCTGGATTCCGCACAACGACGCCCGAGCTCGCCGCGCGAATCTGCGCGCGATTTCCCAACCTGGTGCACCATGCGTGCGTGAACGACGAGGGCCCCACTTTCGGTGCAGTGATCGATCATACGCCGTTGCCCCACTTGCTTGAGCACCTCGTCATCGATTTGCAGGTGGTGGCCGAGAAAAGCGGTACTCTGTCACAAAGCTTTACGTACGTCGGAACGACGCAGTGGCTCGACGAGCAGCGAGGCCTCGCGCGCGTGGAAGTGAATTTCACGGACGATTTGGTGGCCCTGCGTGCTTTTAAGGATGCCCTCTGCGCGATTAACGAGGCGGTGGTACTCTAAGCATCATGACTACGGCACACATGAAATTCGACCAAACGAGCGACAAAATCGCTGACCGTGTGAGGAATTTGCGCTCGAGCGCCGTGCGCGACCTTTTTGCCGCGGCGGTTCGCCCGGACATCATCTCGCTTTCAGGTGGCATGCCCGACGTGTCGCTTCTCCCGCAGCGCGCCATCCAGAAGGCGGTGCACGCCGCCATCACCGACGAGCGCGCCGTTGCACTGCAGTACGGCTCGACGAACGGCCGACTGGAAACCCGTCAGGCGCTTTGCGACATCATGCGCGACATCGGCGTCCGCGTGAAGCCCGAGGAGATGCTGCTCACATCCGGCGCCCAGCAGGCATTGAACCTGCTCGGCGAGACGTTTCTCGACAAGGGCGACATCGTCTTGGTAGAAGGCCCTACCTACTTAACGGCGCTTTCCGCGTTCAACGCCTACGAGCCCGAGATTCACTCCGTGCCTTTCGACGACGAGGGCATGCGCATGGATTTGCTGGAAGAGGAGCTCAAGCGCATCGGCAAGGGAAACAAGCGCCTGAAGATGCTCTACACCATTCCCAACTTCCAGAACCCCGGCGGCGTCACCATGACGGGCGAGCGCCGCAAACGCCTCATCGAGCTCTCGCATGAGTACGACTTCATGATCATCGAGGACGACCCCTACGGCCGTTTGCGCTACGAAGGTGGGCACATGGTCCCGCTGAAGGCGCAGGACGATCGCGTCATCTACCTGGGCACCATCTCGAAGATCTTTGCGCCGGGCCTTCGCATCGGCTGGATTTGCGCGCCTGTCGACGTGCTCGCTCGCATCAGCCTGGTGAAGCAGGGCGCCGACTTGTGCGGCTCGACGTTTGACCAGGTCGTGGTCGAGCACTACTTCACGGACACGCCGTGGCAGCGCACGCTGCAGAAGTTTATCAAGACCTATGGTGAGCGCCGCGATGCCATGCTCGCCGCGCTCGAGGAATATTTCCCGCCCGAGGCATCCTGGACGCACCCGGAGGGTGGCTTCTTCTTGTGGGTTACGCTGCCGAAGTACGTGGACACGGGCAGCATGCTCGCCGACGCGCTTGAGGCGGGCGTGACGTTCTGCCCGGGCGATAGCTTCTACGTCGACGGCGTGACGGGCAGAAACTGCATGCGCCTGAACTTCAGCTACGAAACGCCCGAGAACATCACGGAGGCGATTCGTCGCCTGGCGAAGGTGATCGAGGAGCGCCTGGAGCTTTACCGTGCGTTCATCGATGCGGGCGCCATCAAGGTGCCGGAAGAATAGCGGCAGACATTCCGCGCCGTGGGCGAACGGCGCTATCGAAAGGGAGCAATATGGGTCTCAAAGTTGCGGTTTTGATGGGCGGAACCTCGTTCGAGCGAGAGTTTTCGCTGGCTAGCGGCAAGAACGTATGCGCCGCGCTCGAGGAAGCCGGGCATAAGGTCGTTCCGCTCGACACGACGCGCGAGCTGGTGCCCACGCTGCGCAGCGAGCGCCCCGACGTGTGTTACAGCGCGCTTCACGGCAAGCACGGCGAGGACGGTTCCATCCAAAGCCTGCTCGAGCTTTTGGGCATCCCCTACGTCGGATCCGATGCGCTCGTGTGCCGTCGTGCTCAGAACAAGGACTCGCTGCACGCGACGATGGAGGCATATCGCGAGCTCACCGATGAGCCTGCGGTCGCCTCGTGGCCGCAGGGAATCTGCATCGCGCGAGATGCCTTCAAGGATATGGGTGCCGCGACGGCGCTCGATTTGGTGGAGGAGCGCGTTCACGGCGGCTATCCCGTGGCGGTGAAGCCGGCTCACGGCGGTTCTGCGATGGGCGTGCACCGCGTCGACGACATTGACCATCTGGGCGAGGCGATCCTCGATGCGCTGTCCTACGACGACCACGTGGTGATCGAGCAGTGGATCGAAGGCGTTGAGCTGGCAGTTTCCGTTATTGGCACCGGCTGGGACGCGCATGCGCTGCCTCCGGTGGAAATCGTTCCCAAGCGTGGGCTCTACGACACCGCCGCCCGCATGGACGCGAGCTTGGTCGACTACTACGCGCCGGTGCGCAATGAGTCTTTGTCCTCGAACGAGGCCGATGCCCAGGCGATTCGCGCGGAGATCGAGCGTGCGGTCTTGGAGGTGTATCGCGCGTACGGCCTTCGCGACTTGGGCCGAATCGACTTAATCTGGGACGGCGCGCAGGCGCGCGTGATGGAGACGAACGTGTCCCCGGGCATGACGGAGACCTCGCTGTTCCCCGCAGCTTGCAAGGCGGGCGGCTTGAGCCTGTCAGCCGTACTGAACGAGCTGGTCAGCAACGCGAAAGAGCGCGGCGCCGTCTTCTGCTAGGCGAGCTGCTGGCACACTAATCGTTTTAGGGGAAAGGCCCGTTCGCGGGCCTTTCTTGTACCCAAAGTCCGCCCCTCGTCAACGAAACGGCAACCGAATAGTGGAGGGGTCGCGATTTTGGGCGGTGCTGCCCCGTGAGCACCTATAATGAGCGCATCGAGAAAACGTCTTGAAGGAGGCCGTTATGGGCAACAAACTCGGAGTTTTTCTGGCAGGCGGTCTTGTCGGCGCAGTCGCAGCGCTTCTGTGCGCACCGCGCACGGGCAGCGAGACTCGCAACATGGTTGCTGAGAAGGCGAATGCCGTGTGGGGCGAAGCTCAGGAGCTGGGAGCCCAAACCGCCTCCACCGCACAGCAGGTTGTGGAAGAAGTCGCAGGTCCTGAGGCTGCTACGCGCACTCAGTCGTTCGCGCAGGACGCCGTCGCCAAGGGACAGAACGTCGTTTCCGCCGTCGCCTCGAAGGGGCAGGAAATCTACGGCGCAGCTGCTTCCCGCGTGCAGGAGGCGAAAAGCGGTGTGAAGCCTGCTCCCGATGGCACCGATGACCTTCGCGAGAAGATCGAGGCCGCCCGTGCCCGCATCGCCGCGCAAGTCGCCAAGAACGCCGAGGAGTCTGCGGCTGCGGCCTCCGAAGAGATTCCGGTCGAGGTCGCTCAGGAAGAGGCGCCGGCTGCGGGTGCCTCCGAAGGCGAACAGGCGTAACCAACAGCAGGACGACGCGCTCGCACCAAGAGCGCATGTGAAAGGGCGCATGCTCGTGTGCGGTTTCCACTGCATACAGCGCGCCCCTCTGATTTTCCGGGGACAAAATGGCAAGCAATCTCATCACAACCAAGGAACTCCACAACGTTCGCGTCATGGGCGGGAAGAACGCGACGAAGCGCATCGGCAAAGTGCGCGCGTTCGTTTATCATCCCAAGGAGCGCCGGTGCGTCGGCATCATGGTCAAGCGCCCCGACTTGCTCTGGATGTTCCACCGCAAGGACCTGTTCGTCTCGCTTGACGGCTTCGAGTTCGAGGACGGGCGCGTCGTTTTGTCAGACGACTCGAAAACGCGTGACAAAGCGGCTTGCAAGGCGATTGACGTGCGTTTGGACGACTGCGTCATCTGGGGCGGAATGCCTGTGGTCACCGAGTCGGGCGCGACGCTTGGCACCGTTGGTGTGGTGACGTTTAGCCTGTTGACAGGCAAGGTTGAGTCTTTCTTGGTCGATACGGGGGCGACGGCAAACGCGCTTTTGGGCACGCGCTCGGTCCCAGGCGATCTCGTGCTGGGCTTCCGTCGCGGCATCGGATGCGCCCTCTCGGGTGAATACGAGGGATCGGACGAGAACCCCGTCCTCGGTGCCATTCTGGTGAAGGATGAGGCGGCCGAAATCGCGATCGAAGGGGGCGCTGCCGAGAAGGCGGGCGCCGCCACCGCCGTCGCCATGGACAAGGCGCATACCGCGGTCGACAAGGTGAAGCCCAAGGTCAACGAAGCTGCGCACGCTGCTGGCGACGCGGTGAACAAGGGAGCTTATGCGACCGGCAAGCAAATCGGCAAGGCGACGGGCATGTTCTCCGAGTTTAAAGAGGAATACGACAAGGCGCGCGGCCCCAAGCCCGAGAAGAACCGCGCAACCGACGAGGAAGCCCTTGCCGTTGACGACGTTGAAGAGGACACAACCGAGGTCGTCCCCGATGAGGTCCCGAAGAAGAAGCCGGCGAAGAAGGCCTCTCAGGATTCGGCGTCAGAGGGAATCGGGCGCGCGGTCGGCAGCCAGCTCAAGGCTGCCGGCGGCATGTTCTCGGCGTTCAAAGAAGAATTCGACAAAGCTCGTCGTGACGACTAGGTGAGACGCGTGCAAAGCAATGCAGAAAGCGATTCTGAAGTGAGCAATGGAAGCATCAGCCTGAAAAATCCGCAGGTGAAAGCCTCGTCGGGTGGAAAAGGAGCACAGGTGGAGACGCCGGCTCAGCCCGAGCGCGCAAGCGAGCACCGCGAGACGGTGAAAGAGCGTGCCCACGAACGTCGCGAGGCCGCGCGCGAGAAAGCGCAGGAGGTCACTACGGTTCGCGGTCGCGAGATGACGCGCGGCGATATCTTCAAGTTTGGCGGGCTTATCGCGTTTTTCGCATTGATGGTCATCGTCGTCATCCTGATTTGGCCTTACATCCATGAGGCGTTCGAGCCGGGCGGGCTCAGCCGCGTGATCGACGACGTGCGCAACGCGGGCCCCCTAGGGTTTCTCATCCTTTTGGCTATGCAGTTCATGCAAATCGTCGTGGCGTTCATTCCCGGTGAGGTCGTTCAGATGGCAGCGGGCATGATGTATGGCCCCTGGCTCGGTGCCGCGGTCGTCTTGCTCGGATGCATCATCTCGAGCGCGTTTGTGTTCGCGGTCGTTCATCGTCTGGGCGCGCCGTTCGTGCGGGATATGGTTCCCACGAAATACCTCGACAAATTCAACGCTTTCGAGGAAAGCGGCAAACTGTCCATCGTGGTGTTCATCTTGTTCTTGATTCCCGCAATGCCCAAAGACACGTTCACGTACCTGGTCCCGCTCACGAATATGCGCATGCGCGATTTCCTCGTTCTGTCGAACGTGGGCCGCATCCCGGGTATCGTCATCTCAACCTATGCGGCAAACGGCCTGGTGGACGGTAACATCACGCAAAGCATCATCATCTTTGCGGTCGTTGCGGTCATCGCAATCGTTGCGATTGTCTTCCGCGACAAGATCATGAACCTCTTCCATCACGATAAAGGCGAAAACGATTGATAACGTCGGTGCAGGCGGCAAGTGCGTGACGCCTGTGGACGCCGGTATTCCGCGAGGTGTCGGCTCGATAACGGGCACGTAACGCAATCGCGGGTTGCGCCTACCTGCGGCTATCATGAGTTCGAGGACGCAGGTCGAAAGGTTTTCCCATGAGCGATTCCAACAACACGAACGATGAGATTGCCGCCGCCGAAGCGGCGTTGAAAGAAGCGCAGGAGCGCCTTCGCGTGGCGCGCGAGAAGCAGGCTCAAGGCGGCCAGCCCGAGGGATCAAGCGAAATCGGCGGGGTGGACCAGCCAGGCGGGGCAGGCCGGTCGAATCAGCAGGGCCACGATGCCTGGAGCCAGGCCTACCAGCAAGGCCACGACGCTTGGAGCCAGTCCTCCCAACAGGCGAGCGACGTCTGGGGGCAAACCCACTGGCAAGCAAACTGTCAAGCCTACCAGCAGTCGCAAGGTCCCTGGCAGGCGAACCAGGCGTACTCCCAGCCCTATGGCCAGCCGTACCAGCAGCCCTACGCGCAGGCTGCCCCAAACACGAAAGACCATGTAGCGGCGGGGCTTTTGGCCATCTTCCTCGGCAGTCTCGGCATCCACAAGTTCTACCTGGGCTACAACACGCCGGGCTTCATCATGCTCGCCGTCACTATCGTGGGCAGCATTTTTTCTTTGGGGCTCGCGGGCCTTGCCATGGTGGTCATCTCCATCGTCGAAGGCGTGCTGTACCTCTCCAAATCGCAGACAGAATTCGAGCAAATCTACGTCTTCAATAAGAAGGAATGGTTCTAACGGCAGGCACCGGCTGCTTTTGCCTGCGTCGCATATCGCTTGCCGACGCGCGCGGCGCGCGGGCCTCCCTTTTGCTAGAATATCTTCCGTGCGTCGCCCGACGAATCGCCGATGTTTCGGCCGCGGCGCCTTATATCGCATCCTAAAAGGAGGATCAACATGCCGAAAATCACCCGTGATCAGGTTCGTGTTCCCGCAGACGTCATGCCCGAGTCCCGCGAGGAATACATCGACAATTACCTGAAGGCCACGCGTGGAACCGGTCGACTCATGCTCTTCGCATGCGACCAGAAGATCGAGCATTTGAACAAGGACTTCTACGGCGAGGGAATCGACCTGGCCGACGCCGAGCCCGAGCATCTCTTTGAGATCGGCCGTCAGGGCGTGTGCGGTGTTTTGGCTGGTCAACGTGGTCTTATCGCCCAGTATGCTGCCGATTACCCCGAAATCAACTACCTCGTGAAGATGAACTCCAAGACCAACTTGGTGAAGACTTCGCAGGACGATCCCTACTCGCCCCAGCTCTACGATTTGGACGCCATCCTCGCCATGCGCGAAGCGGGCGTGAACATCGTCGGCCTGGGCTACACCATCTACCTGGGCAGCGAGTACGAGTCCACCATGATGGCCGAGGCTGGCGAGCTCATCGCGCAGGCGCACGCGAACGGCCTGCTCGTTGTGCTGTGGATCTACCCGCGCGGCAAGGCCGTCACCGCCGAGAAGGATCCCGACCTCATCGCGGGCGCTGCCGGTGTGGCGCTTTGCCTCGGCGCCGACTTCGTGAAGGTGAACCCGCCGAAGCCCGAGGGTGACGATACGCGCACTCCCGCCGAAGCCCTGAAGGTTGCCTCCATGGCCGCGGGCCGCACGGGTCTCGTGTGCGCAGGCGGTTCGACCGTTGACGCGAAGACGTTCCTGACGCAGCTCTACGATCAGATTCATGTCGGCGGCGCCTGCGGAAACGCAACGGGTCGCAACATCCATCAGCGTTCGCTCGACGAGGCAGTGCGCCTCACGAAGGCGATCAGCGCCATTACGCTGGCTGATTATTCAGTGGCTGACGCCCTTGCGGTGTTCAACGGCGAGAAGGATTTCAGCCTGTAGCCGACAGGCCGCGTCGGCACGTCGATGCGGGCGAGCTTGCTCGCCTCAGAGGGCTCAGTTGATGCACGGCAAGCACGTTATGAAAGCGCTTGGGAGTGGATTTCACCCCAAGCGCTTTCTTTTTGGGAAAAATCTTTGTGCATTCGCAAAAAAATGCCGATTTTTATGTTACCGAGCGGTTACCTAGGACATAAAATAAGCCGTTCGCATTGAGGCGTGGGGTGCGACGATTGCGGAGCAGAAAGGTTTTCGGATTTCTTGAGCGTGGGTTCAGCAGTTCAACCAGATGCCAAAGGCACTGGCGAGCAGGTCGAACAGGCAGGTTCGTCGGACAACTTCGAAAGGGCGGTGGCCGAACATGTCGCCGCATCGGACGGAAAGCCAGCCCTTCGGTCTTCAGACGAGGCTTTGAAGGCACAGGACGAAAAGCAGCTGGTGCTGAAACGTATTCTCGCTGCACATGAAGCATTCTTCGATGTGCATCGGGATTACGAGTTCGCAGGGAGATCATTTCCCGGCTTTGCTGAATTTCATTCGTTTGGCGAGCAATATGTGCTGGTCAAACGCGCAAAGCTGTGGGAAGCAAACTCTCATGAGTATCTCTTTTTCACCTATGCGGAAACCTTTGACGAAGCCCAACTCGACAAATGGGTTCGGTTTATGAAGGAGCGCGGCCTTGAGAAGGTTACGTCCGAGCCGAATCATATGTCGTCGGGGCTTGCCCTCGTAGTCATCGCCGATAATTGCACGGAAGGCGCGAAGCGCGCGGTCCGGAGGGTTCGGTTTCGAAAGAACTTCGCTCTCGGGTTTCGCGGTTGGGCGGATCTTCGCGTGATTGTAGCCGACCTTTCAACTCGTTGCGTCTATGCGAACGCTGCTGGGAAGCAGGTGGCTTCGACAATCGAGGCTAATCTGCGCCTGGCGTAAACGCACTTCAGACATACGTAAGGAACCTTCAATGAACGCATTGATTATCTTCCTTGTTGCTATGGTCATCCTGGTCATCGGCTATGTGTGCTACGGTGGCTGGCTTGCCAAGCAATGGGGAGTCGATCCAAAGCGCCCGACTCCGGCCCATGAGCTGGAAGACGGCGTGGATTACGTGCCGGCGCCGCCCTATGTGGTGCTCGGCCACCACTTTTCGTCGATTGCCGGCGCAGGCCCGATCAACGGCCCGATTCAGGCGGCGGTCTTTGGCTGGGTGCCCGTGCTTTTGTGGGTGCTCGTTGGCGGCATCTTCTTCGGCGCCATGCATGACTTCGGCGCCTTGTTCGCCTCGCTTCGTCATAAGGGCCAGACGCTTGCCGTCGTCGTCGCGGAGAACATCGACAATACGGCGAAGAAGCTCTTCTGCATCTTCGCGTACTTGACGTTGCTGCTGGTCGTGGCTGCATTC
Source organism: Ellagibacter isourolithinifaciens (assembly GCF_008831035.1). Classification (GTDB taxonomy): domain Bacteria; phylum Actinomycetota; class Coriobacteriia; order Coriobacteriales; family Eggerthellaceae; genus Ellagibacter; species Ellagibacter isourolithinifaciens. The sequence goes on from NZ_WAJR01000006.1 coordinate 103,124, forward strand.
GCCTCCATCGTTGCGAATACGTTCGTCGTTTCCGCCTCGGCGGCCCCGGCAACCAACCTCGCCAACGAGCAGACGGCCATGATCTCGGTCATCTTCATCGGTGTCGCCGTCGTCTACGGCTTCGTCACGCGCGGCCGCAACATCCCCGGCCCCGTGAACATTGTCTCTGCGATCATCCTGATTGTCATCATGGTTGCCATCGGATACAGCTTGCCGCTTATGGGCATTGCGATCTCGCTCGACTATGACACGTGGATGATCATCCTCGGCGTGTACATCCTGGTCGCCTCCGTTGCCCCGGTGTGGATTCTCCTGCAGCCGCGCGACTACCTCTCAAGCTACCTGCTCTACGGCATGATCATCCTCGCCATCATCGGCATCGTGGGCGCAAGCATCATGGGCGCCGCGACCGACCTGCAGATTCCGGCGTTCACCGGCTTTGTCGCCTCCAACGCCGCTTTCGACACCTCCACCGGCCAGCAGCTCGTCGACGAGGCGGGCAAGACCATCACGAACAAGGCCGCCGCTTCCGGCTTTTTGTTCCCGGCGCTGTTCATCACCATCGCGTGCGGCGCAATCTCCGGCTTCCATAGCCTCGTCGCTTCGGGTACCACGTCTAAACAGCTCGACAAGGAGGGCCAGGCGCAGCCGATTGGTTATGGCGGCATGCTCATCGAGTGCGTGCTCGCGGTGATCTCGCTATGTGCCGTCGGCTTCGTGTGGAGCAAGTACGCGGCTGGCGGATATGCGTCCCCGACGGCGGTCTTTGCGGACGGCCTTTCGCAGATGCTCGCCTGCATCCCCGGTCTTGCCGATGTGCAGGGACTCGCATATGCGCTGCTCATCCTTGCTGTTTCCGCATTCTGCCTGACTTCGCTCGACACGGCGACGCGCCTTGCACGCTACATGTTCCAGGAGCTTTGGACGCCGGTTGACAAGAAGCCCGAGGAGCTCACGGGCGTGCACAAGTTCATGGCGAACCCCTACGTGGCCACCATCATCACCGTGGTCATCGGCATCATCCTGGGCATGACGGGCTACTCCATCATCTGGCCGCTGTTCGGTGCCGCGAACCAGTTGCTCGCCGCTCTTGCCCTGCTTGCTGTGTGCGCATGGCTCGGCAACGCCGGGCGCAACAACAAGATGTTCTTCGTGCCGATGGCGTTTATGCTGCTCGCCACGTTGACGTCGCTTGCTATCACCTTCTACCAGAAGGTCACCACCATCATGACGAGCGGCATCGCGCTCGCGCCGGTGCTGCAGGCGATTCTCGCCGTGCTGCTGTTTGTGCTGGCTATCGTGCTTGCTGTGAAGGGCGTGAAGACGATTGTCGCCACTGCGAAGAAGCAGAAGGCATCCTCCGCCGAGTAGCTTGGCGGCCCATAGTTCTTTCCGCGAAGAGACGCGCCCCGTAAAGAAGGCGCGTCTCTTCTTTTTTGCCGCGGGCGCGAGCTCGTGTTTTGCCCAGGCGACGGGCGCTTATGGGGTGGCTCCTCGTCCGCGTTCTGCTAGCGTCAGCAGCCGCTGCAGCTTCCGCACCCGCACGATTTCTTGGATGCTTCGGCTTTGCGAGCCTCCTCGTCGGCGGTCGCGAGTGCGTCTAGGTCGATTGCCTGGAGACGTTTCTCCAGGTCGGATTGACCGCTCGCGGCGAGAACATCCTTCCCGTGTTCGGCGTAGGCTTCGCTTCCGAAACGGCTTGCAAACTGCGAGGTTCCCTCGCGTGCGGCGAACTCGGCGGCGAAGGCGACCATTTCCCGCCCATTCCCGAAAGTGCTCTCAATGAATCCGAACGCGCACTCAATTTCCCGTGCGCATGCCTCGGAGCGCTCTTTCATTTCTCTCACGCGAGCCGAATAGGCGCGCTCTATAACGGAGAATGCCGTTTTTCCGGAAAGCGCGCGCTCGCCTTCGCATGCGCCTGCGAACTCGGAAAGCCATGTTGCGCCAAGGCGATAGGGCCGCAGCTTCTTTGCGGGTGCCCCTGCTTTTTCATCGAGCGCGGCTCGCTGCATGAGCGCGCAGGATGTGTCCTCGAGTGCGTCCTGCGCGTTTTCGCCGCTCAGAATAGCGGGCTTTTCCTCCCTGATCGCGTCGCGCACCACGCGCACGACCTGCTCGGTCTCGACGACTGCTCCGGTGTGCGCGTCGAGCGCGTCGAGAATCAGACGTGCGAGCGCCAGCCTCTCGTCGAAGCGCGCCGCTCTCGCTCGCTCCCTTATCTCGTCGGGGGCGCTGCCTGCAAGAATCGCCGAAATCTGATAGTCGGAGCGATATTTCGTGAACAGCAGGTAGTATTGGGCGAATCGCTCGGCAATCGAGTCGTCTTGCAGGAACTGGTCGACGAGGATGCGGTCGACCGTCTTGCCCTTCATCTCGCGAAGCTTGATGATGCGCGACAGGTCGTCCCAACCGCGCGCAGTGACGAACGACTTGCCATCGGGCGTCGATTCGACGGAGTAGAAGTGGTCGGGCTTCACCTCGAGGTACGACAAAATCGCAGGATGAACGCCTGTTTTGAGCGCATAGGCGCGCCAGGCTTCAAGGTCGGGCTCGACGGCAATCTTGCGCAGTCGGTCGAGGGTCACCACGTCGAAATCGTACACCGACCGGTTGTACTCGGGCGGATTGCCCGCACACACCACAATCCATCCGTCGGGAATCTTATGTCGCCCAAAAGTCTTGAACTGCAGAAACTGCAGCATCGAGGGATAGAGCGTCTCGGACACGCAGTTGATCTCGTCAAGAAAAAGAATTCCCCGGTCATGCCCTGTTTCCTCGCGGTAATCGTAAATCGATGCAATGATTTCGCTCATCGTGTACTCGCTGACGTCGAACTCCTCGTCGCCGTAGCGCTTGTGTACGATGAAAGGCAGGCCGAGCGCGCTTTGCCGCGTGTGGTGCGTCATGGAATACGACACAAGCCCGATGCCGAGCTCTCTTGCCACCTGTCCGACCACGGCTGTTTTCCCAATGCCGGGTGCGCCGAGGAGGAACAAGGGACGCTGTGCTTCGGGCGCGATGAGATAGGCGCCGGTTTCATCGCGGGTGAGGTATCCCTCGACGGTTTCCTCAATCTGGTTTTTCGCTTCTGCGATGTTCATACAGGGAACTCCTTTCGGAATGGCCGCCCAGCGTCGCGCATCGCGGCGCGGAGGGCGCCTAGTTGTCGGTATCTTTGCCGAGCTTTCCTTACAGCTCGAATACGTCGTCTTCGTCCATGATTACCTTCATTGCCCAAGGTGGCACCTTCCTTTCTCGCGGCGTGTCGTCCACAAACACGAACGCCGTCTCGTAGGCAGGTGGGGTTACGGGGTATTTTCCCAGGCCATCGGTGAAATAGATGAGCCCCTTCAGGTTCGCGAGCTCGCGTGTGCGAACAAGCTCGTCGACGTATTTGAACACGGGGCGGAAATCGGTGCCGCCGAATCCGCGCGTGACGAATTCCTCGAAGGCGCGGTCGATATCGCGAATTGAGGTTATCTTCACATCGCGCGTGATATCGCGGTAGTGTCCCGAATGTTGGTGTAGAGCTCGGTTCTCGAGGGTAGCCGCAGGCTGCCCGAGGAGCCGAGAATCACCTAGAATGCCGTCATTCTAGCGCATGCTACGCCGCCTTCCTGCCGGGAATC
>NZ_WAJR01000007.1 GCF_008831035.1 Ellagibacter isourolithinifaciens
ATCTGGAAGGGGGGGGGTGGGTGATGGGGGGAACATCTCAGGCGCTCGTACTAATTTGACCTGGTCTTTTGGTTCTGCGTTACGGGAAGATATCATGAGGTGGGCTGGATTGGGCGGCGAATTGTCTGCCAGATGATGAAAACTGCCGATTTCTGGCAGTTACCCCCCTGTTTTCTGCCCGCGCATTGCAGACAAGGGGCTCTCGTGGAGAAAGAGGCTGCAAATTGGTCTATCTTAACGCCGTCCTTGTCTTCTTTAGTGAGAATGAGTATCATTAAGGAATCGATATTTTCAAAAGAGAGGGAGGAACCAGTGATTGATAAGTCCGCTTTCCACAGCTTAAGCTACGGAATGTACGTCATCGGAACCCGTTTTGAGGGCAGCGATTTCGGCTGCGTCGCGAACACCTTCGCTCAGGTCACGTCCTCGCCGTTGCAGGTGAGTGTCGCCTTGAACAAGGAAAATGCCACGACGGCGGCATTGCGCGCCGCGGGTCGCTTCACGGCGTCGTGCTTGTCGGAGGATGCCTCGATGGAGCTTATCGGCACGTTTGGCTTCCATTCTTCGACTGAGCTCGACAAGTTCGCCCAGCATGCGAGTTCCCGCGATGCGTCGGGTATGCCGTACGTTGCCGAGGCGTGCTGCGCGTGGTTTTCCGCGAAGGTCACGGGCGAGCTCGATCTGGGCACGCACGTGCTCTTCATCGGTGAGGTGGAGGAAAGCCAGAAGGTCGAAGGCGCGGCGTCGCCCATGACCTACTCGTTCTATCACCAGGTCAAAGGTGGGAAAACGCCGCCCAAAGCTTCGAGCTACCTGGGTGACGAACAGCCGGTGCCCGCCTCGACGTCTGCTGGGGAAGGCGGCGAAGGCGAGAGTGCTGCGGCCCCGAAGGTGGGCTGGCGCTGCACGATTTGCGGCTACATCGAGTACGTCGATGAGCTCCCTGACGATTTCGAGTGCCCCATTTGCGGTGTTGGCAAAGAGATGTTCGAGCGCGTGGAACTGTAAGCGGCCGCTGTGCCTCTTTACCCGAGTTTTTCCCGATAGGGAGCCGTGTCCACGAGTTCTGCGAGTTTTACCTGCCCGCAGAAGCGTTCGGCGCCGCTCGCGATGAGGCCTGGCTTCATCGCGAGCATGGTAACGGTGACGTCGGCGCAGAAACAGGGGTCGGCCCAAGTCGCCGCTTGCGCGGAATAGCCGCTTGGCACATCGACCGCTACGGCGAAGGGGGCGTCCTTCCTACGATCGCGCAGGGTGGTGCCGCTCGCCCGCTTGCTCGGTTTTCCCGTGCGGGCTCGATGGGCTCCGCGTCCCTTTCCGCGGGGCCCTTTGAACCTTCGCAGGTTGGCAAGGGAAATCCATGTTGCGTATGGCTCGCGCAGGCTGCTTCCCGTAAAGCCGGTCCCCAGAATCGCGTCGACGACGACCTCTGCCTCATCGAGCGCTCGCGCAGCATCGTCGGCTTCCGGTGCAACAGCGACGGTCAGGGGAAACTCGCCTTCGAGCGTGCGCTTCAGGGAAGAGCGGGCCTCGGTTCGCGCAGGCTCGGCTGTCAGCTCCTCTGCCGTTTTCGGGGTGATCAGCGTAACGGGGTACCCGCTTCTTGCGAGGCTTTCTGCGCAAACCCAGCCGTCGCCTCCGTTGTTGCCTGAGCCCGTCAGCACGCATACGCGCACAGGACCTCCCGCCCAGGTGCGCACCTCGTCTGCGACCGCTTCGCCCGCACAGCGCATGAGGCTTGCGAGCGATATGCCGCCTTCGGCGATAAGTTGCTCGAGTTTTCGCACGTCATCGACGGAAAGTGCGCTCAGTCTCGCGCGCTCGGCCGCAAGGCCGCTCTCCGTCATGATGCGAGTGCGGCTCAGCATGCCGTTCAGCATCACGAACGGCGCGCGGCCCGACGCTGCCCGCACGCCGCGAACGATCAGCGAGACGACCCAAGCCACGGTGAACACGGCGAGCACCGCGATGCAGGCCTCGGTGTTCTGCGAGGCGAAGGTTGCCAACGTGCCCGCCTCGGATCCGATCGAGCTGCCTCCCACTTCGGTGAGCAGGGTGAACAGCCCCCAAGGAATCCAGATGAAGACGAACAGCAGGCCGTATCGCGCCAGGTAGTGATACCACGATGCGCGTCGCGCCCCCGTGCGCACGATGCGCAGGTGCAAGAGCGCTTGGGCGGGAGTGCGACCCCTCGTCACCACGGGCACGATGAAGAACACGATGACGAGGGCGATAAGTATGCACAGGCGTGCCGGCAAGAGCGCGTCGCTTATCTGCGCGGTGGTCGCCTCGAGGGCCTGCGCTGCCGTTGCCTTTGCGCCAATCGGGGCTGCAACCAGGCCTGATCGATACACCAGGTAGATTGATCCCACCGCAAGCGCGGCCGTCAGCGCGGAATCGAGCGCGAAGGAGAGGGCGCGTCTCGTGACGCTGGCAGAAAGCCCCGCCTCGGCCGCACGCAGGTTCGCCGTGCGCAAGTCGGGTAGCGTGCGCATCGCAGGACCCGCCAGCCAGAATCCCACCATGGCGCCTAAGGTGTTTTGGATTAGGTCGTCCACATCGAACAAGCGATACGGGTGCTCGTAGATGCCCCACAATCCTGTGAGCTGGGTCGTCTCGAATGACAGCGTCACCAAAAAACCGATGATGAGCGCTTGCCACCATCTGCGTCTGAAATAGTAGCGAAGGTAGGCTCCTAACGGCAATAGCAGCAAGACATTGAAGAACGCCTCGTAGATGTACGGGTCGCGCAAAACCCGCAGCCATGTTGCGGGGTCGCTTGGCGAAAAGGTGGTTTCGGCGAGAAACTCATGGACGAAGTTGAAGGGAACAAGCTGCGGCGTCGCCGCGTAGGCGACATACGCCGTGCGGTCTGCGGGAAGCGGCAGCAGCACGAGGAAGTATGCGCACGTCAGGTAGAACACGAACGAGTAGACGATCGCGGTATGGAGTTTCGGCACCGACCCTCGGCGACGGTATTGGTAAATCATGTAGGGGACGGTGATAAGGAAGGCGACTACCGGAAACAGGATGCATGCGGTGAGGATGTCGCTCAAATATACGTTCAAAGTGTTCTTGCCTCTTCATTATTATTGTCCGGTCCCAGGGAGGTCTTCGCCTGGCTTTGCGGGGTCGCGTACGCGTTCGGTTTTCTCGGCCTTACGCGTGGTTCGGTTTGTTGCGGTCGCAAGCGACGCGGCTTATCGGGGCTGTACTCGCCTGGCTTTGCGAAATCGTGCGCGGGTCGAACGATGCGTTGCTCGTCAGCTCGAGCGTCGCTGCGTTAAGCTCCCGCGCGTTCCCGCTCCATATGCAAAAGCCCCTCGCGGATGCGCCCGCGCGCGTCGGCGGCGATGGGCCGTCCGTTGGCGCGCACGACCCGATGGTCGGGGACGATCACGGCGAGTGGGTTTTCCCTCACCGCGGCCCCAACAGCGCGGTATGACTTCGGTTTCCCCAGATCGCGCGCGATATCTCCGCTGGTGACCGAGGTGGCGAAGGGCACGCGGGAAAGCGTTTCCCACACGCTTTTCTGGAACTCGGTCCCCTCGGGGTCGAGCGGGACGTCGAAGGCGGTGCGCTTCCCAGCAAAGTATTCCAGAAGCTCGGTGGCGCAGCGGTTCGAAAGCTCCGTCGGACGCCGGGTGCCAGCAAGCTGCACCTCGCCGAACGCGACCGCGCGCACGCCCCGCTCGCTCGTGCAGATGGTGATCGAGCCGTGGGGGGTGGGGTAGGAATAGTGCGAGAGCATGCTATGCGTCATGGGGCCTTCTTCCTGTCAATGTATCCATTATAGGCGGGTGAGGTGCCTTCGCGCGTTGCTACGTGGGGATTTCACATGTCATTGCTCGATGAGCCCGCCGCGTGCGCCCAGTGCGCTAGAATGGCTGCGTGACGAGAGAACGTCGCAGGTAGGCGGCGTAATAGGCAGACAAGGAGCACGCCCATGTTTCAACCGGTGGCCATAGCGCCCTCAATTCTTTCGGCTGACTTCATGAACCTCGGCCGAGATATCCGCATGATCGAGCAGGCGGGCGCGGGCTATGTCCACGTCGACGTGATGGACGGGCATTTCGTTCCCAACCTCACCATGGGCGTTCCCGTGGTGAAGCAGCTCGCGAAGCTGGCGAACATCCCGCTCGACGTGCATCTTATGATCGACAACCCGCTCGACGAGCTGCCGTGGTTTCTCGAAGCGGGCGCCGACATTGCGTGCGTGCACGCCGAGGTGCTCTACGGCGACGAACTGCGCCGTGCGGTCGATATGATCCACGACGCGGGTGCGAAGGCCGCCGTGGCGCTCAAACCCCACACGCCCCCCGAGGTGCTCGAGGAGGTCATCGCGCGCCTCGATATGGTGCTCGTGATGAGCGTCGAGCCGGGCTTTTCCGGGCAGAGCTACATTGAGGGTAGCGAGGAGAAGGTTGCGGCCGTCGCCGAGATGGCGCGCGCGGTCGGCAACGATGCGCTCCTGATCGAGGTCGACGGCGGCGTGTCCGAGGCAACGGTCGAGCGCCTCACTGCGGCTGGCGCCGACGTGCTCGTGTGCGGCAGCGCCGTGTTCGGGGCGCAAGACCCTGCGGCCGCGCTTGCCGCTGTGAAGGAGAAAGGCGATGCCGCGCGCGTGGCGGCCATCGAGGATGCGCGGGCCGAGGAAGCCCTCGCCGAAGAGGAGATGTAGGCAATGCCTGCCACCGTGAGTCCCGATTACGTGTATCTCGACTATGCCGCGACGGCGCCTTTGTGCGAAGAGGCGCTCGAGGCTATGAAGCCCTATCTCACCTGCGGGCGCGACAACCTCGCTCTCAACATGAACGCGAACTCGCTCCATTCGCCCGGCCGTGCCGCTTTCGAGGCGCTTGAAGCCGCGCGCAAGTCGATCGCTCGCGACATCGGCGCATCCCGCCCGAGCGAAGTCATCTTCACGTCGGGCTCTACCGAGTCCGACGACACGGTGCTTTTGGGGGTTGCCCCCGCCGCTGCCGAAGCGCGCCGTGTGGCCTCGGGCTCGTTCACGCCGCACGTTATCGTGTCGGACATCGAGCACGAGGCGGTGCTCATGCCTGCAAAGCGGCTCGAGCAGCAGGGCTTTCGCGTGACGCGCCTGCGCCCCGACTCCCGCGGCTTCATCACCGCAGGCGCGCTTGAGGAAGCGATCGATGCGGACACGGTGCTCGTGTCCATTCAGGCAGCGAACTCCGAGCTCGGCAGCGTCGAGCCGGTGCGCGAGCTTGCCGCCATCGCGCACGCCCACGGCGCGCTCTTCCACGTCGACGCGACCCAAGCTTTGGGGAAGATGCCTCTTGACGTGCGCGAATGGGATGTCGATGCCGCATCGTTCTCCGCGCACAAGGTGGGTGGCCCGAAGGGTATCGGCGCGCTGTACGTAAAGGCGCGCACGCCGCTTTCGGCGTTTCAGCTCGGTGGCGGGCAGGAGGCGGGCCGGCGCTCCGGCACGCAGAACGTCATGGGCGCCGCTGGTTTTGCCGCCGCCTGCCGCGCGGTCTGCGCGATGGAGCCTGTGGAATCCGCCCGCCTGCGCGCGTTGCGCGATGAGCTCTACGAGAAGCTTTCCCAGGTGCCGGGCGTGCGCCCGACGCTCGACGTCCCGCGTGGTTCGGTGGACTTCCTGCCGAACATCGTGCACGTGATCGTGAGCGACCTTGAAAGCGAGACGCTTATCCTGCGCCTCGACATGAAGGGCTTCGGCGTGTCGGGCGGGTCGGCCTGCTCGTCTCATTCGCTCGAGCCGAGCCACGTGCTGCGCTCCATCGGCGTGGAGGGCGACGACGCCTACGGTGCGCTGCGCATTTCGATGGGACGCTACACCACCGCCGAAGATATCGACAGGTTCCTCATCGCTTTCGACGAGGCCCTCAACTGGAATCGGGGCTAGCGTGCCTGCGATGCCGCTTGTGAACACGCATTCCCACACGGCACTCTGCGGTCACGGCGAGGGTACGGTGGCCGAGCTTGTCGCCGCAGCCGACGCGGCAGGGATCGAGGTGCTCGCCGTAACGGAGCACTTCCCGCTTTCGGGCGCGTTCGACCCGCGCGGGGACGAGGCCATGCCCCGCGAGTCCGTCGCGGGCTATCTCGCCGACATCGACCGCGCCCGCGCAGAGCATCCGCACATGACCATCCTTTCGGGATGCGAGATGGACTGGCTCGGCGCGGCGGAGGACCGCACACCTGCCGAGCGCGACACCTCGCGCTTCGACGTGGTGCTGGGGTCGGTGCACTTCCTTGGCACTTGGGGCATCGACAACGAGGACATCGAGGGCCCGTGGCTTGAACCGGGTGCGCCCGACCGCATCTGGCGCCAATACGTGGACGAATGGTGCGCAATGGCGGCCTCGCCCGACCGTTTCGATGTCCTTTCCCATCCTGATCTGCCGAAAAAGCTCAGGCACTTCCCAACCTACCCCTTGGAGCTCCTGTATGCGCGCATGGCTGAGGCGGCGCGCGCGGGCGGACGCATGGTGGAGGTGAACACGGCGGGTGCGGTGAAGCGCTGCGCCGAGATGTACCCGACGTTTAAGCTGCTTTCCGCATTCCAGCGCGCGGGTGTGCCCTGCACGGTGGGCACCGACGCGCACAAGCCGGTTGACGTCGCCTTCAGTATCCGCGAGGCGTACGAGCTCATGGCCCGCGCAGGTTATGATTGCGTGACGATTCCCCTGGCGCATGGCGAGCGGCGGGAGCTGCCGATACAATAGAGGGCATGAAACCTCATTCGAACGCATAAGGAGGATGTGAACATGGCTTCTGCAAAACCTGAAACGGGACTGAGCAAACGCGCATCCGGGCCCCTGTCCAAGAAGGAGAGGACCTTAAGCGTAGGCGCCCTGGAAGCGGCGCTGTTCAGAGCTTTCCCGAAAGAAGACGTTGAAGACTGGGATCGGGCGGGCCTTACGGTGGGCGATCCGTCGCGCCAGGTCACGTGCGTGGCGGTAGCGCTCGACCCCACGGTTGCGGCGATTCACGAGGCAGCATCGCGCGGCGCGAACGTGCTTGTGACGCACCATCCCGCCTTTCTCGATCCGCCAAGCGAGTTCAAGCCCGGCCCCTCTTCGGCGGTGTCTCCGGGCGCGGTGGTGTGGGCCGCCATCGAATCGGGCGTTGCGGTGATGTCGTTCCACACCGGTCTTGATGCAAGTCCGCTTGCGGCGCGCATGCTTCCCAACATGCTTTCGCTCGACTGGTCCGGACGCGTCCTCGTGCCGTGCCCCTCGGGGCCCGATCGCGGATACGGCCAGCTGTGCTCGGTGCGCAAAGGCGACGCGCCGATGACGCTCGAAAAGCTCGCCGCGCGCTGTACCTCGGTGTTTGCGCAGGTCCCGCGCGTGTGGGGTGATTTCGACCGCGAGATTAAGAGCGTTGCCACCTATACGGGCTCGTGCGGCAGCATCGTCGCCGCGTGCCTGCGCGAGCATGCCGACTGCCTCATCTGCGGCGAGGTGAAATACCACGCGGCGCTCGACGCGTCTGCGGCGGGGCTCGCCATCATCGACATGGGCCACGACACGACCGAGCTGCCCTTTACCGGCGTTCTGGCAGATGCGGTGGCGGCAGCGGGCGTTTCCGTAGATTGCATCGAGGTGATCGACCAGAGCGGCAATTGGTCTCATCCGGAATCGACCAGGTTGTAGAATAGCGGACGTAAAACGAAGGAACACAAGGGAAGCGCGAGGTAACAACGCATGCAGGTCAAAGACGAAGACATTTCCACGCTCATCGAGTTACAGCACAACGACATGGAGCTTCTTCGCGTCCAGAAGGCCATCGCCGATCTTCCGCAGCGAAAGACGATTGTCGCTGCGCGCAAGAAGATCAAGACCATCGAGGAGAAGCAGGAAACGGTGGGGAAGCTTCGCGCGAAGGCAGAGGAGAAGTTTGCCGGCATCTCCGAGGAGGACGGCAAGCTGGCCGCAAAGCAGGAGGAGGCGCAGAAGGCGGTCGATTCGGCGTCCGGCTACCGCGATGTCGAGGCGCATACGCGCGAGATGGACGGCTACGCGAAGCGCCGCGCCACGCTTGAGGAGGACCTCGCTGCCGTCGATGCTGAGTTGGATAAGATTTCTGCAGTTGAGAAGCAGATTTCCACGGCACTTGCCCAGCTTCGGGAAACGGAGTCGGCTGCAACAGCCGAGTTCCAATCGCAGGGTGGCGAGCTGAAAAAGCAAGAGGCCGACCTTACCTCGTCGCACGATCAGATTGCGGCGAATCTACCTGCCGATCTCAAGGCCCGCTACGACCGTGCGGCAAAGCATTGCGGAGGAGTGGCAGTTGCCCTTCTTCGCGACGATGCCTGCGGCGCCTGTCGCGCCCCGATCGAGCAAGGCCACCTGATCGACCTGAAAGCGCATGCGCCGCTTGGTGAGTGTCCCAACTGCAAGCGCCTGCTGATTGTGCTACCGTCGTAGAAGCGTTTTTAAGCCCCCTCTTTCTTTGTGTGTGGAAAGAGGGGGCTTCGTGTTCTTGTACTATCTCCCAAACCCAAAAAAGCCCGCGGATGCGGGCTTTTTTGGGTTTGGTGCCAAAGGGCAGTGCGGTCAATCGCGACAGGGGCAAAACCCCCCTGAGCGATTGAAGTGCGCTTTTACGCGCGCTCGACCTTGCCGGCCTTCATGCAGCTGGTGCAGACGTTCGCCTTGCGGACGCGGCCCTTCTCGTCGCGGATGGTGACCTTCTGGATGTTAGGACGGAACATGCGGTTGGTCACTCGATGGGAGTGGCTCACGCTACGACCGAAAGACGGTGCCTTGCCGCAAACTTCGCAAATCTTCGACATAATTCTCAACTCCGTGTACGTGCCGGTTAAAAACCGTTGATGACAAAAAAGCCTAACTACTATATCACAAACAGACAGCTCGTTTCAAGGACTTTTCGTGTGTAATAGCGGCCGCTGGGTTCTGGCAGCTATCGTGGGCGCTTTTCCTTGCGCTATACTGCTGTTTTGGATGATTACGCGCGGGCGATTAGGCTTCGCGCGTGTTGCGAAAGGAGCATCATGAGCACAACGATTCCTGGCAACCTGCATGTTGCCAACGACGTTCTGGCCGACATGGTCGGCAACGCGGCTCTCGAATGCTACGGCGTCGTCGGCATGGCGGCTCCGAATGCCGTCGACGGCATCGCGAAGATCCTGCCCGCCTCGCGCCTGCGCCGCGGCGTGGTCGTTTCGAGCACCGAGGCCGGGGTCCACGTCGAGCTTTACGTCGTCATCGAGTACGGCACGAACATCAGCGCCGTTTCCCAGAACCTCGTCGACCAGGTCACGTTCGCGCTCAAGGAGTATGCGCGCGTCCCGCTCGACGGCGTCGAGGTCCACGTGCAAGGCGTGAAGGTCCGCAAATAGCATCGTTTCTGCGGGTGCGCGCCGCATCGGCGTGCGGGCCTGCTTGTTAAGGAGATCGTTCCACTATGTCACAAACCTATACCGGATCAGACGTCCTTGCCGCCATTGCTTCGGCATCTGCCCAGCTCAGCGAGCGCAAGGAAGAGATAAATCGCCTGAACGTGTTCCCCGTTCCCGATGGCGATACCGGCACGAACATGTCGCTCACGCTGAAGTCGGTCGTCGACAACATTGCGAAGCTTCCCGCAAACGCGGGCGTAGCCGAGGTTCGTCGCGCCATCACCACGGGCGCTCTCATGGGCGCGCGCGGGAACTCCGGCGTCATCACCTCGCAGATTCTCCGTGGTTTGTGCGAGGGCTGCGCGGAGGCCGAGGAGGTTTCCACCGCGGCGATCGATGCAGCGTTCTCCCGCGCGGTCGAGGTCGCTTTCCAGGCGGTACGCAAGCCGGTCGAGGGCACGATCCTCACGGTGGTGAAGGACATGGCCGCCGCTGCCAAGCACGCGCGCAAGAAAAAGCTCTCCGTCGACGAGGCGCTCGAGGCCATCGTCGAGGAAGGCTACGCCTCGGTGAAGCGCACGCCCGACCTGCTCCCAGTGCTCAAAGAGAACGGCGTGGTCGATGCCGGCGGCTTCGGCCTGGCCATCCTGGCTGACGCGTTCACCGCGGCGCTGCTCGGCAAGTCCGGCCCCCTTGGCGACGAGCTCGCGCTTGCCCGTGCAGGTGCTGCTCCGAAGGTCGCGATCGAGCAGATTAACGACTGGGAGGGCTCCAAGTACACCTACTGCAACGAGTTCCTCGTCGATTCCGACGTGCTCGACAAGGACGAGGCGCTCGACTTTTTGTCTACGATGGGCGACTGCGAGCTGTGCGTTGGCGAGAAGCCCAAGTTCAAAGTGCATGTTCACTCCAACACGCCCGACAAGGTGCTCCATTATTTCTTGGAGCGCGGCCAGATTTCGGAAGTCTTCATCCACAACATGAAGCTTCAAAGCGTCGAGCGCAACGAGAAGCTTGCAGCAGAGGAGCGCTCTGAGCACAAGCCGCTCGGATTTGTGGCGGTCGCCGCCGGCTCGGGCATGGCGAAGATCCTCGAGAGCCTGGGCGTCGACGTCGTGGTTTCGGGCGGGCAGACCATGAACCCCTCGACGAAGGATTTGCTCGACGCCGTTGAGCGCGTGAATGCCGACGCCGTCATCATCTTGCCGAACAACTCCAACATCATCATGGCGGCCCAAAGCGCGGCGGGGTTGTCCGAGGTTCCCTGCGCCGTCGTTCCCACGAAGAGCGTGCCTCAGGCGTTCTCGGCGCTGTTCAGCGCTGACGAGACCGCGTCGCTCGAGGAGAACGTCGAGAACATGACGAGCGCGTTCGCCGACACGAAGACCGGCGAGGTCACTACGGCGATCAAAGACTCCAAAGACGCGCACGACAACCCCATCCACAACGGCGACGTCATCGGTATCGCCGACGGTTCGATCGAGGCTGTCGGCTCGAGCGTGGAGGATGTCGTGATGTCGCTGCTCGATACCATGGAGGCCGAAGATGCCGACACGTTGACGCTGCTTGCGGGTGAGGACTTCTCGGACGAGCAGCTGGATGCTTTGGTGGAGCGCATCGAGTCGCGCTTCGACGAACTGGAAGTCGACGCGCACCGCGGCGAGCAGCCGCTCTACCCGATCGTGTTCTCCGTGGAGTAGGCTGGCTTTTTCAACTCAATCGGATAGCGTCCGGCGGAGCATCGTCGTGCTCAGACAGTCCTGCTTTGGCGAACAGCCCACTGGGCTGTTCGCGTCGTGCGGAACTGCGCGCGACGACGCCCTGCCGGACGCGGCATTTTCGACGTTGAAGTGGAAGCTGGTCTGCTTCCATTGTGAAAGGAAATTTTGCCGGAAGCTTCCCACATACCCGATAGGCTGCAGGCCACGCTCGGGCTTGACGAGCCGGTGAGCCGCGTGCGCCTCGTGAGCCCCGCGCGCGCGAAGGCGCTCGAGAAGCTCGGCATTCGCACGGTCCGCGGGCTCATCACGCATTTCCCGCGGCGCTACATCGACCTTTCCGCCCGCGAGACCGCCGCCTCGGCGCGCATCGGTGAATCATGCACCATCGAGGGCGTGATCCACGACGTCAAGCTCAAACGCCCGAAACCGCGTCTGACCTTGGTGGAAATAGGCGTCAC
This sequence comes from Ellagibacter isourolithinifaciens, assembly GCF_008831035.1. GTDB lineage: Bacteria > Actinomycetota > Coriobacteriia > Coriobacteriales > Eggerthellaceae > Ellagibacter > Ellagibacter isourolithinifaciens. The sequence continues at coordinate 11,541 of NZ_WAJR01000007.1, forward strand.
CGATTCTACGGGCGTTGTGATCGTGACTGCGTTTCGCCAACCGTGGCTCGCCGAGCAGCTCTCCGCCGGCATGCGCGTGGCGATTGCCGGCAAAATCGAGTTCAACTACGGCTTCAAGCGAATGGTGAACCCGCAGATTCTTCCGCTCGAAGGGTCCGACGCGCCCGCGCACGGCCTCGTCATTCCCGTGCACCCTGCTGGCGAGAAGGTGACGCCGGCGCTGATGCGGCGCTTCGTGAGCAACGCGCTCGAGCTCGCCGAAGGCGTTCTCGACCCGATGCCGCTGGAGCTTCGCGTGAAGTATCGCCTGGTGAGCCGTCAGGTCGCGTTCCGTGCGATTCACTTTCCCGAAAGCCTTGCCGAAGCCCATGAGGCGCGGCGCCGCTTGGCGTACGAGGAAGTGCTCCTGCTTGAGCTCCACCTCATGCAACAAGGGGCGGCTCGCAGCCGTGGCCATGTGCCCACGGCGCACGAGATCGCGGGCCCGCGCATGCAGGCGCTCGATGCAGCGATCCCGTTCACGCTTACCGACGAGCAGCAGCAGGCCCGACTCGACATCCTCGGCGAGATGGCGCAGCCGCATGCGATGAGCCGCATGCTCTTGGGCGATGTTGGCACGGGCAAGACCGTCGTGGCCGCGTTCGCCATCGCGGCTGCGGCCGATACGGGCGGGCAGGCGCTGCTTCTCGCGCCGACCGAGGTCCTCGCGCAGCAGCACGAGCGCAGCCTGGGAAAGCTCTTCGATGCGGCGGGAATCACCCATGCGGTGCTCACCGGGTCGACCTTGGAATCCGAGCGAGCGGAGCTGCTCTCCCGTCTCGCTGCGGGCAGCCTCGACGTGCTCATCGGCACGCACGCGCTGCTCGAAGACGACGTGCGCCCGAGCAACCTCACGCTCGCCGTGATCGACGAGCAACAGCGCTTCGGCGTCGCCCAGCGCGCGAAGCTGCTTGCCAAGGGCGACGCGCCTGACGCGCTCTTCCTCACGGCGACGCCGATTCCGCGCACGCTCGCGCTCGCGTTGTTCGGGAACTTGACGCTCACGTACCTGAAGCATCGACCGCACGACGCGGCGCGCCGCACGACGCGCGTGCTCGCGAAGTCGGAGCGCGGGTACGCCTACGATGCCGCCCGCGAGGCGCTTGGGCGCGGCGAGCAAGTGTATGTCGTGTGCCCACTTGTGGGCAAGGACACCCAGGAGCGCGACGCGATGGCGGGGGAGGGAGCCGCCGCGTCGCGCGAGGAGCCCGACGGTGGGGCGTACCACCCGATGGTCGCCATCGAGGACGATGCCGATTTGGAGCACGATGACGTTGCCGCAGCGACGCGCGAGGCGGAGATGCTCCAGGGGAGCACGTTTTTCGATTGGAGGGTCGAGCTTTTGCACGGTGGCTTGCCTTCCTCCGAGAAGCAGCAGGTCATGCAGCGCTTTCATGATAACGAGACGCAGGTTCTGGTCGCTACCACGGTTATTGAAGTTGGCGTGGACGTTCCCAACGCGACCGTCATGATCGTGGAGGACGCCGACCGCTTCGGCCTCTCGCAGCTCCACCAGCTGCGTGGCCGCGTCGGTCGCGGAGAGAAGTCCGCCCAGGTGTTTCTTGTGTCCGCCTCGAAGCAAGACGTCGCCCTCGAGCGCCTTCGCGCGATGGAGACTTGCGACGACGGCTTTGAGCTCGCCCGCATTGACTTGTCGCTTCGCCGCGAAGGCGATATCCTGGGCAATCGCCAGAGCGGTGCCTCGGTGCTGAAGCTGGTGAACGTGGTGCGCGACGGGGGGCTTATCGAAGCGGCCCATGCCGACGCGCGCGAGCTTTTGGAAAACGACCCCGACCTTGATGCTGCCGATCACGCGGCGCTCGGGCGGGAAGTACGGTTGCTGCTCGGCGCCACACGCGTTGGGGAAGGCGGATAGCATGAGAATCATCGCAGGTGAATACCGTGGCCGCGTTATCAAGGCCCCTAAGGGGGATGGCACGCGCCCAACGACCGATCGCGTGCGCGAGTCGCTGATGAGCGCGCTCGCCTCCGCGCGCGGGGGCCTTGAGGGTGCGGTCGTGCTCGACGCCTTTGCAGGGTCGGGGGCACTAGGCCTCGAGGCTCTCTCCCGCGGTGCCGCATCGGCGTGCTTCTTCGAGCGCGATGGCGCGGCGGCGTCTGTGGTGTCCGGGAACATGCGCACGCTCGGCCTTGAACCGCGCCGCGCTCGCCTCGTACGCGCCGATGTGCTCGAGAAGCCGCCTCTGCGCCAACGTCCCGCGTTCGACCTGGTGTTTCTCGATCCACCCTACGCGCTTGCCGCGGAGGAGTCCCTCAGGATGGTGGCGAACCTCGCGAAGACGGGGGCCGTCTCGGGTGACGCTATTGTGGTGTACGAGCATGCGCTCTCGACGAATGCCGATGCCGACGAGGCGGAGGCGGCGTGTGGGTTTGCGCTTTCTTCCCGCAAGAAATACGGCGAGACGGCGGTCGATATCCTGCGCTTGGCAGATACGCTCGGGTAGCGCGCGGCGGGCGTAATTATCATTTTGCGCCCGCGCCACGCCGAGGCTTATGAATGCTCTGTGGTGCGTTTTGCCAAATCAGGGCGTCGTGATATGATAAGTGGACTCATGTGCGCACAAAGAGCAGCACACGAAACGCAGATTAAACGCTGCATAACAGCAGGTTGGAAGGAATAACATGGACGAAACCGGGGTCTTGGGTCTTCTCGAGGAACTCTCGATTTTGCTTGAGGATGCAAAGCCAGTTTTCGGCAAGAACAACCTTCGCCAGGTTGACGTGTCCGCCGCTTTCGAGATCATCGACGAGATCCGCGACACGTTCCCGAGCGAATTCGCGCAGTCGCGCCAGATTGTGCGCGAACGTCAGAGCCTTCTCGATGATGCGGAAGCCGAAGCGAACCGCATGATTGAAGATGCGCGCAGCCAGGCGATGACCATCGCCTCCGAGCAGGAGATCGTGCGCATCTCCCAGCAGCAGGCCGACACCATCTTGGCCGATGCCCGTGAACTTGAGCGTCAGACGCGCGCCGGCGCGGAAGACTACGCCGACGAGGTGTTCGGTCACGTCGAGCAGAGCCTCGATACGCTTCTCGGCAACGTGCGCCGCTGCCGCGATCGTCTGAACGCCGGGTCGACCAACGTCGGTCGCGGCTAATGGACGAGCTTTCCAGCGTCAGGAGCTCCCTGCGCGTCGTCTCAGGGGATCCGCTTTCCCTCGAGGTTCCCGCCGAGCTATTCTCGCCTGCAGAGTTTGCCCAGTTCGAGGGCACTGTTGCCGTTGATGAGTTCGAGTGTGGTCCCGACTCGTACCGCTTCAGTGAGCCGCTTTCGTGGCATGCCGACGTCTCCAACACAGGCGACGCGCTGCTCGTCACGGGAAACGTCACGGGAGAGGCGCGCACCGATTGCGCGCGCTGCCTCGAGGACGCGGTCTTCGATATCGAGGGCGAAATCGAAGGATACTTCCTGCTCGACGGCGCGGAGATTCCCGAAGGCGCCGACGAGGACGAGTTCGACCGTCTGCCTGCGAACCACGTGCTCGATATGGAGTCGCTCGTCGTTGCGGCCATCGTGTTCGAGCTTCCGCTCGTCCCTTTGTGCGATGAGGACTGCAAGGGCCTGTGCCCCACCTGTGGCGCCAACTTGAACGAGGGGCCGTGCGGGTGCGAGAAGGAGCAATCCGACGGGCCCGACGAGTTCGAGTTGGCGAAGAACCCCTTCGCGGCGCTTGCGAATTTCTCATTCGATTCCGACGAATCGGCCGATTAAGCTTAATCGCGTTCATTTTTCAGCGCGTCCGTCGAAATGGCGGGCGCGTTTTTTAGCGGTTTCGAGCCCTCGCATCCCGAGAAGCTCCTCCGAGCCTCTCTTCCGCTCTCGCGCCCTCGCGCGCACCTTGCCCCCGAAGCCTTCTTCCTCCCTTTCGCCCTGTGCTCTTTCTCTTTGCGTTTGCTTAGCTCATCTCTGCGTTCGAGAGGCCGCGCTCGGCGACTTCCATCTGCGCGAACTCGATGAATCGCTTCTCCGCGCTGGTGAGTGCCGCGTTTTCGGAGTAGACCATGTAGAACGTGCGGTAGTTGTTCTCGTTCTCGATTTCAAGGCAGCGCACATCGAGCTGGTCGAATAATGCGAGCCGCGGCACGACCGCGATGCCGAAGCCGGCAGCCACCATGCCGGTGACCGTATAGTCCTCGCGCTCCTCGGAAAGGTAGCGCACCGACACCCCGGCGTCCGAGTACATCTTGTCAACCGTCTGTCGAAGCCCCGTCCCTGGGGCGAACCCGACCTGCGGGTAGCGTGCCGCCTCGATAAGGTTCACGCTGTCCTTTCGCGCGAGCTCGTGGTCGCGGGGTGCGATGACGACGAGCTTCTGCTTCGCGACGGCGATATGCTTAAGCTCCTCGTTACCCACTCGCGAGCACAGCCCGATTCCCGATCGTCCTTCCTCGATGTCGGCCGCCACCTCGGACGCTATCCCTAGCCGTAAATCGAACTTGCATTCCTCATCGGGGAAGGCCTGCTTGAAACGCGTGATTGCGTTTGGGAGGAATATCGCGCCGAGGACGCGCATGAGCGAGATGCGCACGATCGAGGCGCCTCCTGCGATCGTCCGTGCGCGCGCCTTCCCGATGTCGAGCTCCTCGATTGCACGGTCGACGTGCTTGAGGTACTCCTCGCCGGCGGGCGTGAGGCGCACCCCGCGTGCAGTGCGCTCGAACAGCTTGATCTCCGTGCGCGCCTCGAGCTGCGATATCGCGTAGGAAAGCGCCGGCTGGCTGATAAAGAGCTGCTTTGCCGCAGCGGTGTAACTGCCGCACGCCGCGAGCGTCTGAAAGTATCTCAAGTGGTCGAAATCCATTGCCGTGAACCTTCTCGATTGTCTTTGCAGCACTATCTTTCTTGAATCTACCAGGTATTATCAACTTCTTTTATAGCTCGTCCATCCATTCTATTGGATTTGCACATTCGTGTTGCGAAATAATGCGCCCTGTCTCGCGACGGGCAACACGAAACAGGGGAGAGATACCGGCGACCGGAGGGAAAGCATGTGATCGCCGACGCGCGCCCGTCCCCCTCGCGGCTGTGGCCGTAGGACCAAGGAGGGCATGCATGGCAGCCTCATCGAAAACGCTCTCGAAAGAGCAAATTGCCAACCTATCCAAACGGGAGAAGACGACAATCCTCATTGCGATTTTGTCGCTGTACTTTGTTGTCTGCTCGACGATGACCATTTCGCCGGCGTTGCAGACGCTCTACAACGCGTTCCCTGATTTCGATCGCACCACCGTCATGTACATCTACACGCTGCCTTCACTCGTGGGCATCCCGGTGACTATCTTGATCGGCCTCATCGCGGGCACCAAGGTGCGCTACCGCACTATCCTGCTTTCCGCGACGGCGCTTATGGTCGTCATGGGCACAGCACCGTTCTTCATCGATAACCTGTATGTCATCCTTGCATGCCGCTTCCTGTTCGGCATCGGCCAGGCCTCCTGCCTCGGTGTCGAGGTGAGCCTTATGTACATGTTCTTCTCGGGCAAGGAGCTCGCTCGCTACATGGGCTTCACCCAGGTCGCAGGCTCTCTCGGCAACATCGTGTTCATGCAGATCGGCGGCATTCTTGCCACGACCGGCTGGCATATGGTCTTCCTCGCATACCTCATCGTCACCGTCGCCTTTGTGCTCGTGCTGCTCTTCATGAAGGAGCCCGAATTGAGCGCTCCCGCGAAGAAGGAGCAGGCGGTCGAGAACGCTGCTGGCGCCGTTTCCGCCAAGAAAGATCGCATCCCGCTTGCTTCCTGGGTGTGCATCTTTCTCGTGTTCTTCTTCACCCTCGTGTTCCAGGGCCTTACCGTGAGCCTCTCCTCGCTTGTGAGCGAGCTCGGCATCGGCGACGCCGCCACGACTGGCACTCTCTCTTCCATCTCCATGGTGTTCGGCATGATTGTGAGCGCATTCTTCGGCCCGATCTTCGGCGTGACCAAGCGTTTCGGTGGCCGCGTGCTCTGCCTGTTCGGCATGGCCGCTGCGTTTCTCATCATGATCAACATGCGCTCCTTCGTCGGTATCGCTGCCTCGATGTGCCTGTTCAGCTTCTTCGGCCTGCAGGTCATGATCAGCTCCATGGCGTCTGCCGCCAACGGCGCGCCCGACTCCGTGAAGGGCAAGATCGGTGCCTTCTGCCAGACCGGCGTGAAGATCGCCGTGTTCATTGTGTCCTACTACACCGCCGCCTCGCTTGCCGTGGCCCCCGCGACCGGCCTGTACGCCTTCGCCCCCTCGGCTGCCCAGTACTCCGCTGACCTCTGGACGGGTGCGCTTCTCTGCATCATCTGCGGTGTTGTCGGAATCGTGGCGCTCGTGGCCAAGAAGGGGAAAGGCTCGAAGGCAGTAAAGACCGAGACTGCGAGCAAAGCCGCTTAAAACTTTCGAGGAAAAGAGACGATTGAAATGACTGAAGAAATGAACGAGGCGCCCTTCAAGGCTGTCGATATGTCCCAGTTCAAGCGCACCTACCTCGACATCCCCTACGCCGATGCGCACGAGCGCGAGAAGCTCGATCTCGTGCTCCCCGACGAGGGCGAGGGGCCCTTCCCCGTGCTCGTTGTCGTGCACGGCGGCGCATGGAAGTTCCGCTTCAAGCGCGCGGACAACATCGCAGCGCTTTTCCAGGCGGCCTCGCAGGGCTATGCGGTCGCAAGCGTCGGGTATCGTTTGAGCTCGCATGCGAAGTGGCCTGCCCAGGTCAATGACGTGAAGGCAGCAATTCGCCACCTTCGCAATCATGCCGAGGAATATCATCTCGACCCCACGTGCGTGATCGTGTGCGGAAACTCCTCGGGCGGGCATATCGCCCAGGCAGTCGCTACGACCAACGACGACATCGACTTCGAGGACTGCATGCTCGGAGACAGCGGCGACTCGTCGGTCCAGGGCTGCTTCTCGATGTACGGCGTGTCCGACATCTACGTTTGCGAGCACCAGACGGGTCATCGCGACGATGGGGACAACCCGATGTCTCCTCCCGACCAGTTGATGGGCTTCTGCATCGTGGCAGAGCCGGAAGAGCGCTGCGAGATGGCGAGCTCCGTTAAGGCCATCAAACGTCGTCCCGACAAGGTGCCCCCGATGCTCATCCAGCATGGAACGGGCGATGTGGTTGTTCCCTTCGAGCAGTCGGTGGCGCTCTACGAGACGCTGCAAGGGCTCAGCGACGGTGGGTGCGTCGCGTACCGCTCAGCCGACCCCCACAAAGAGTACAAGCTGCTCAAAGACGAGCTTGCCGGCAAGCGTGCGGTTCTCGAGCTCGTGGAGGGAGCCGAGCATGGTGACGAGTGGTTCAAGACATCGGAGAACATGGATCGCTTCCTCGACTTCGCCGACGAGATCTCGGGAATCGATCGCAGTGCTCACCCGCGCACGCCGCTTCCCAAGATCGAGCTTGTGCCGTCGTATCTGTAGGAAGGTTCGAGGCGTAGCGCGGCCCGCGAGCCTGCGGGCCTGCGGGAGCGCCTAAACATGATGAGGCGCGGCCCTCTGCGGCTGCGAATAGGCGAGGGCGCGCGCTGTGCGAACGGTGCGCGCCCTTGTTTTGTCGCGGTGTCTGCGATTTTCTGCGCATTCTGCGCATTATGTGGTAAGCTGAGACGAAAACGCGCACAAGGCCTTGCGCCGTTCGTTTCTCTTTGCTATCATATCTCTTCGCGTGTTTACCCAGTGATAAACGGGCGGTTCGGAAATCCGTCCGATGTTTTACAAAGGAGCTAGATCATGGCAGTACCTAAGCAAAAAACGGGTCGTGCAAGCACCCATACTCGTCGCAGCGCTAACGACCGCATCGACGCACCTTCTCGTTCCGTGTGCCCGCAGTGCGGCGAAGTGAAGCTTCCGCATCGCGTGTGCCCGAACTGCGGCTTCTACAAGAACCGCGAAGTCATCGAGACCGAATAGCGGCTTGCGGGCTCGCCGAGTCCGACCTAGCTTCTTAACATAGGCAAGCCTGGAGCCTCCCATTTCCGTGCGCCCTTGCGCGCGGACGGGAGGCTTTTTCACGAGGTGGGTGCAATCGCGTCTGCCGGATAGGAGTTCACCTTGGGAAGGAAATCTCGCGAACTGGCCGCTGCGCGCGCTACGGCCGAGGCGTTTCCCGGAACCGTTCTTGCAGTTGACGCCATGGGCGGCGACAACGCGCCCTCCGTCGTGCTCGAAGGTGTCGCAGCAGCGCTTGAAGCCGATCCTGCGCTCAAGATCGTTTTGTGCGGGCCTGACGAGGTGGTGACCCCGTTCGCCGCGAACCATGAGCGCTGCGAGGCGCACGTTACCACCCAAGTGATCGATATGGGCGAGCACCCCGCCCGCGCCGTGCGACAGAAGAAGGACTCCTCGATCGTGGTCGGCTGCCGTTTGGTGAAGGAAGGCCAGGCGGCGGGCTTCTTCTCCGCAGGGTCTACGGGCGCATGCCTCGCCGCTGCGACCCTCGTGGTCGGGCGTGTGAAGGGCGTGCAGCGCCCGGCTCTCGCCATGCCCCTTCCCGCGCCGTCCCACCCGCTCCTTCTGTGCGACGTGGGCGCGAATGCCGACTGCAAGCCTGCCTACCTCGTGCAGTTCGCCCGCATGGCGGGTATCTACGCCGAACGCATCTTGGGTATCCCGAATCCGCGCATCGGCCTTCTCAACATCGGCGAGGAGGAGGAAAAGGGCAACGACCTCGCGATCAAGACGCATGCGCTCATGGCCAAGCAGGTGCCAGGCTTTGCGGGCAATGCCGAGGGACGCGATATCCTTACGGGCGATTTCGACGTCGTGGTGTGCGACGGCTTCACCGGCAACGTGACCCTCAAGACCATTGAGGGCACGTCGAAGGTGCTTTTCAAGATGGTGAAGGAAGCCATGATGTCGTCTGCGAAGGCGAAGATCGGCGCGCTCGCGCTCAAAAGCGAGCTTTACGAGCTGAAAGACCGCATGAGCGCTGACACCTACGGTGGCGCGCCGCTTCTGGGCTGCAAAGGCGCCGTCGTCGTCGGGCATGGCTCCTCGAACGCGAAGGCGGTGAAGAACGGCATCCTCGTGACCGCCCGCGCCGCCCGGGAGAACGTTTCTGAAATAATCGCGCAGACGCTCGCAGGCTCCGACGCAAGTAATTCTGAACAGGTAGAATAAACGTTTAAGCAATCAGAAGCCACGGGAATCGCAAGGTGGTCGGATATCAGCATGTCGATGACTGAAGAACAGCAGGAAAAGCTCGCACGCGCCCAGGAAATCTTGGGCTACGAATTCAAACAGGAGCAGCTGCTCCTCTCGGCAATCACGCACCCTTCGGCGACGGAGGGCCGCCCGGTCAAATATTCCTACGAGCGCTTGGAGTTCTTGGGCGACTCCATCGTGGGCGCCATCGTCGCGGCGATCGCGTTCGACAGCTTCCACGAGATCGACGAGGGCGGGCTCACCCGCATCAAGGTGGCGCTCGTCGCGGGCTCGAGCCTGTCGGATGTGGCCGCGAAGCTTGGTTTCGCCGACATCATCGTGTTCGGCTCCTCCGAGACGGGCACGGGCAAGCGAGGCCTTCATTCCGCGCTCGAGAACGTCTACGAGGCGGTCGTTGCCGCGCTCTACCTTGACGGCGGAATCGACGCTGCAGTGAAGTTCGTGCGCCGCACGCTCATCCCGCATATGTCGCTCGATCTGGCCGCGCAGCCCGAAAACCCCAAGAGCGCCCTTCAGGAGAAGCTGCAGGAGGGCGGCATCACGCCGACTTACAAGTTGATCGAAACGCAGGGCCCGCCGCACGACCGCACGTTTGTCGCTCAGGTCTACGCGGGTGACCAGGGACTTGCCCGCGGCACCGGTCGCACGAAGAAGGAGGCCGAGAGCCAGGCTGCGAAGAGCACGCTTGCGCGCCTCGGCGAGTTCTTCGGGCTTGGTCTGACCGAGGAAGAGCGCGCTGCAAAGGAAAAGGCCGCGGCGCAGGCCAAGGCCGAGAAGGCAGCCGCCCGAGCCGCCAAGGAGGAAGCTGCAGCGCATGCGAAGGCCGAGAAGGCCTCCGAGCGCGCCCGCATCAAAGCTGAGAAGGAAGCCGCACGCCTTCAGAAGAAGCAGGGCTAGCGAATGCACCTCAAATCCCTCGTCCTCAAGGGCTTTAAGTCCTTTGCCGATAGAAGCGCGCTCACGCTCGAGCCGGGCATCACGGCGGTCGTGGGCCCGAACGGGTCGGGCAAATCGAACATCTCGGATGCCGTGCTGTGGGTGCTCGGCGAGCGCAATGCCAAGCACCTGCGCGGACAGGCCATGGAAGATGTCATTTTCGCCGGCTCCTCCGCCCGTCGTGCGGCGGGGCTTGCAGAAGTCGACTTGGTGCTCGACAACTCCGACGGCACGCTTCCCGTCGACTACGACGAGGTTGCGATTACGCGCCGTATGTACCGCTCGGGCGAAAGCGAGTACCTGATCAACGGCACGGTTGCGCGCCGTATGGACGTGCTCGACATTCTTCACGACTCGGGACTTGGGACGGGCACGCACTCGATTATCTCGCAGGGCAGCCTCGACTCCATCCTGCAATCGAAGCCCGAAGACCGCCGCGCGCTCATCGAAGAGGCCGCGGGAACGCTCAAGCACAAGCAGCGCAAGGCGAAAAGCGAGCGCAAGCTGGCCCAGATGGACCAGCATCTCGCGCGCGTGCGCGACGTGACCGCCGAGGTCGAACGTCAGCTGAAACCGCTCGAGCGCAAGGCGAAGCGCGCCCGCACCTACATCGGGCTTTCCGCCGAGCTCTCCGATCTGAAGCTTAAGCTTGCAGTTGACGACTTGCGCCAGCTTCAGGAAAAGCACGCTGCCGCCACGGCGCGCGAGGAAGCCGTTGCTTGCGAGCTCGAGGCGAAGCGCGCGGAGATTTCAGCTGCGGAAGCTGCTGTAGAGGCGCTGCAGGAGAAGATTCGTCAAGAGGGAGCGAGCGCCGGCGAGCTTACACGCCAGCATCGCCAGGCTTCGGGCGCTGTTGAGCGCATTGAGTCCGCTGAGCTTGTCATGCGCGAGCGCAAGCGCGCAGCGTGTGCCCGCGCGGGCGAGCTTGCGGTGTCGCTCGAGGCGAACGCCGCTCGCACAAAGACCGCCCAAGCCGACCTCGATGCTGCAAACGCCCAGCTTGCAAGCGTGCAGGCCGAGCGTGCGCAATCTGAAGAAAAGGTGTCGCGGCTCGCTGCCGACCATGCGGACGTGACGTCGAGGCGCGCCGAGACCGAGAAGCGCGCAACCGAGCTCGGCCGCGCAAGTCGCGATTTGGAATCGCGCATCAACTCGGCCCGCGCCAAGCACGCCGAGCTTAAAGAGGCCCTCACGAACGGGCTCGCGCACATGAAGATCATCGAGGGGCATACCCAGGAGCTTACCCTTCAGTTCGACCGCGCCCAGGCCGAGGCCTCCCAGGCGGAGGCCCATGCCCGAATGCTCGCCGAAGAGCTCTCGGCCCTCGAGCAGGTCGAGAAGGAATCCCGCATGCACGTGGGCGAGGCTGTGCGCGCTGCCGAGGAGGCACGTGCCGCCCGCGACGAGGCGAGCGACGCCGAGCGCGCCTGCGCTGCATCAATCGAGGCGTTGCGCGAAGTTGAGCGGGCATCCGCGAAGGCCCAGGGCCCGGCGCTCGAATGGCTCGCGAGCAATGCTGCCGCCTTCGATGCCGCAGTCGCGCCGCTTTCTCACGAAATCTCTGCTCCCGAAGGCCAGGAGGCACTCGTCGAGCACCTCCTCGGCGCCGACGTGGCAGCGCTCCTCGTGGCTGACGGATCGCATGCGGCAAGCATGGTCGCCGCGCTTGCCGCCGAAGGGAAAAACGGCGAGGTGACGCTTGTCTTGCGCGACGACGCGAACGGGGTTTCCACGCCTGATGCCTCAGCGCGATCCGCGAATGCGTTGGGCCGGGCACTTCTCGAGGGGCTTTCGTTCCCCGAGTCGTCCGCTCGTGCGGTTCGCGCGCTCCTCGGTGATGTCGTCGTGTGTGAAAACCTTGAGGAGGCGCTCGCCGCCCATGAGGCCGACACGCTCGGCCTGCGCTTTGTCACGCCCGACGGGTGCATCGTGTGGCCGACGGGCAAGGTGGTCGCCGGTCGCCATGTCGACGATGGGGGACAGGGCGCCCTCGCGCGCGCTCGCAGGCTTGAGGAGCTTTCCCGCGAGCTTGTCATCGCGAGGGAGGCGACGCAAAAGGCGAAGGAGGCTGCCGATGCCGCCGATGCTGCCCTGCGCACGGCGCAAGGGGAAAGCCTTGCGAAAAGCCAGGAGCTCGCTGCCGCCAAGGGCAAGTCGGACGCCGCGCGCGCTGCTGCCGACGCTGCCGCGCAGAAGCTCACTTCGACTCGCCACGAGCTCGAGAATGTCGAGCGGCAACGCTCGGAGGCGGAGCAGGTCATCGCGAAGGCCCGTCCCGACGTGGAGGAGTATGCGCGCTTGGCCGACGAGCTCGGGCACGAGCTGGAAGGCGTGAAGGAAAGTCTTGCCGCCGCGCTCGACGCCGCCGCCCCCTTGCGCGATGCCGCCCAGCAGGCAACCGATGCGCTCTCCGAAGCACGCCTCGCCGCAGCGACGCTTGTGGAGCGCGAGACCTACACTGTCCGCGTCCGCGATGCGCGCGCAGGGGAGCTCGCTCAGCTTGCCGCTCAGGCGAAGACGCAGCGTTTGGCCCATCGTGCGAAGGAGCTTTCCGCATCCCGCATCGAGCCTCTGCTTGCGGTGTTCGAGGAGCTCGCGCAGAGCGCCCGCCGCTGGACGGTCGACTTGGAAGACAAGGCAACGCAGGCGCAGGATTCGCAATCGGGGCTGCATTCCCAGGCGAACGAGGCGCGCTCGAAGGCGCGCGCGGCTCACGACGCCTACGACGCGGCCAGTGAGCGCATGAGCGCTGCGCGTGTGGATAAAGGACGTTTGGAGGTGCAGGTCGAGGCTGCGGTCAACGAGATTGTCCACGGTTGCCGCACGCCGCTCGAGACGGCGCTCGCGTGCCCCGAGCTCGAGAATCGCCACGAAGTGGAGGACGCCGCCTTCAAGCTGCGCCGCCGCATCGCCAACCTGGGCACGATCAATCCCGACGCCGCCGACGAGTACGACGCGCTCAAGGTGCGCTACGACTATCTGGCAAGCCAGCTTGCCGACCTCGACGGCGCGCGCAAGGCGCTCGCGAAGATCAACCGCGTCATCGATGCGCGCATGAAGGACGATTTCGCGAGGACCTACGAGGCGGTAAACGCCAACTTCCAGGAAATCTTCTCCACGCTGTTTCCCGGTGGCACGGCGCATCTGTCCCTCGTCGATCCCGACGACATGGAGAACACGGGCGTGGAGGTCTCGGCGCAGCCGCGCGGCAAGCGCATTACGAAGATGTCGCTCATGTCCGGCGGCGAGAAGTCGCTCACCGCGATTGCTCTTCTGTTCGCGGTGTATCGCATTCGCACGACGCCGTTCTACATCTTGGACGAGGTCGAGGCTGCGCTCGACGACACGAACCTGCGCCGCCTTATCGCGTTCGTGGAATCGCTTCGCGGCACCACGCAGCTCATTATGATCACGCACCAGCGTCGTACGATGGAGACCGCAGACGTGCTCTTCGGCGTCTCCATGCAGGCCGACGGCGTGACGAAGGTCATTAGCCAGAAGCTCGATAGGGCCCTGCAGTACGCCGAGTAAGGGACTTGCAAGGGGTCCATCGCCTTCGTTTTAGCTTGGCAGCAGGCTTGCGCGAACTCAACGGGGGAGTCCGACGAGACTCTCCCGCATACCAAGGAGAGACTTCCCGCGCCTTGCTGATTTGCCACAGTTGGGGAAAATGCTCTCTTTTCCCTACCGTTTATGAAGAAATCCGACTACTTTACTGGCAGAATTTCTCCATTTATGATTCACAATCCACGTTTCTGCGCTAAAGTATATGAATACGAATTGCCTAGTGATTGCTAGGTGTTCGTTCGGACGCGTGGGTATGGGAGCCTGCGCAGGCGGCTTGCCGAATGGCTGGCTGAAATGGGAAGGGAGTATTCAGATGGAAGAGAACAAGCTCAAGTTCAGCAGGCGCCAGTTCATGGGGCTGCTCGGAACCGCAGTTGCGGGAACCGCCATGATGGGCATGGTTGGTTGCTCCGGCGGGGGGTCCGAGAAGAAGGGTGACGGCAAGGCCGCTTCCGGCGACAAGGCCGCCGACAGCATCACCTACAGCTTGACTGCCGATCCCCGCGCCCTCGATCCGGCGTATTTCGACGACGGCGAGTCCGCGGTTGTGAGCTGCAACATTTACGAGGGCCTCTATGGTTTCGCTGAGAAGAACGCGGAAGTCAAGCCCCTTCTCGCCACCGAGTTGCCCGAGATTTCCGACGATGGTCTCACCTACACCATCAAGCTGCGCGAAGGCGTGAAATTTCACGACGGCACCGACTTCAACGCCGACGCCGTGAAGACCTCGATTGAGCGTTTGCTCGAGCCGAACCGCAACTCCGACCAGCCTTATGCCTCCTTCGTGTTTGGCGAGGAAGCTGCGAATTCCGGCGTGAAGACCGTCGAGGCGGTCGACGCCACCACCGTGAAGATCACGATGCGCGCGGCGAACACCTCATTTTTGAAGAACCTGGCCATGGCCCTCGCGTCTCCGATCGTTTCCCCGAAGGCCATTGAAGCAGCCTCCGCTGGCTCCGCTATCACCACGCCCTGTGGTACCGGCCCCTATAAGTTCGTTGACTGGACGAAGTCCGCTTCCGTAACCCTCGAGGCCAATGAGGATTACTGGGACAAGGATAATGCTCCCAAGACGAAGAACATCATCTTCAAGATCATCGCCGAGGGCAACACCCGCATCACTTCGCTGCTGAACGGCGAGTGCGACATCATCTCGTCGGTCGACCCGTCTTCGGCAAACCAGATCACCGACGGTGGCTACGAGCTGTTCTCCGAGGATGGCATGACCATCAATTACATGGCGTTCAACACGGACGAGGGCGGCATCTGCGCCGACAAGGAAGTCCGCAAGGCCATCGCCCAGGCAATCAACGTCGAGGAAATGGTTTCTGCAATCTACGGCGAGTACGCTTCTGTCGCGAATTCCGTCATGCCGCTTTGGATGGCGCCTTACGACAAGGACGTCAAACAGACCGCATACGACCCCGATGCCGCGAAGGCAACCCTCGCTGCTAAGGGAGTCACCAAGCTCGCTTGCATCACCTACTCCACCGCTCGTCCGTACAACGCAAAGGGCGGCGTTGAGCTCGCTAACATGGTTCAGGGCTATCTGTCCAAGGTCGGCGTCGATGTGGAGATCACCCAGTACGATTGGACGACTTACAAGTCCAAGGTGCAGACCGATCCCTATGACATCTGCTTCTACGGCTGGACCGGCGACAACGGCGACCCGGACAACTTCATGAACCTGCCTGCGGACTCCAACAGGTCCATGAACGTTGCCCACTGGGATAACGAGGAATACAAGGCTCTCATCGCAAAGGGTATTGCAACGCCCGACGGCGACGAGCGCGATGCCATCTACAAGCAATGCGAGGAAATGATGGCTGAGGAGCAGCCGTGGTTGCTCATCTCCCACTCCAAGAATCTGCTCGGCTATAGCCCGAAGGTGAAGGGTTTCTATTATCACCCGACGGGAGTCGCGTTCTTCAAGGGCGTTTCCAAGGAAGCGTAGCGCTTTCCCGGCATTTTGCCTTCACGGTGCGCGGGGCGGTCTCTTTGCTGCCCCGCGCACCTTTTCAGCGCAGCGGCGGCTTGCCTTGAGCTGAATCTTGCCGATTCGGTTCAGGGCAGGATCGCGTGACCTGCGTATCGCGGCCCTTCCAGACGAGACGATTTGGGCCGCATCTTCGAAAGGACAACGGTGCTTAAATACATCCTCAAAAGAATCCTTATGGTGATTCCCGTGCTGCTGGGTGTGACGATCATCATCTTCTTCATCACGCGCGTTCTCGCCTCCGACCCGGCTCCTGTGGTCTTGGGAGAGCATGCGACGGCGGAGGCGATGGCCGCATGGCGGGCCGACTACGGCCTCGATGATCCTATCTGGATGCAGTACGTCAACTTCCTGGTATCGGCGATCCAAGGTGATTTGGGAACGTCGTACTACACGCACACGCCCGTCGCGTCTGAGCTTGCAGCGCGTTTCCCAGCAACCGCCGAACTTGCGTTGTGCGCCATTATCGTGGCTTCCATCTGCGGTATTGCGCTTGGTGTGCTCGCTGCGGTGAAGAAGAACAAGCTTGCCGACAACGCTTCGATGGTGCTTGCGCTCATCGGCGTGTCGATGCCTGTTTTCTGGTCGGGCATTCTGCTCATCTTGCTGTTCTCGGCGACGCTGCATATCCTGCCGTCCTCCGGTCGCGTGACGCCGCTTTTGCAGCCGACCGGCGGTACGGGCTTCTTCATCTTCGATACCATCGCGAAAGGCGATTTCGAAGCGCTTGGCGATGTGCTTGTCCACCTTGTCCTACCGACGGTTACGCTATCGCTTTACTCCATGGCCATCATCACGCGCATGACGCGCTCTTCGATGCTCGAAACGCTCAACGCTGATTATATCCGCACGGCGCGCGCGAAGGGGTTGGCGAAGCGCTCGGTGAACGTCAAGCATGCGCTGCGCAATGCGATGCTTCCCGTGTCGACCGTTATCGGCTTGCAGTTAGGAAGCTTGCTCGGCGGCGCCTTGCTTACCGAAACCGTGTTCGCATGGCCGGGCATCGGCAAGTTCGCCGTTGACTGCGTATTGAAGAGCGACTTCCCGGTGGTACAAGGCGTGGTGCTCCTGGTCGCCGTTATCTTCGTCTTCATGAATCTGCTTGTTGACATCATCTACGCATGGCTCGATCCGCGTATTAAATACGGCGCGAAGGAAGAGGGGTGATCGGCATGAGCAAAAAAACCGTTCTGGCAACACAGGGCGCTGCAGGCGAAGTGACGAACAGCCAAGCCCAGCAGCCTGTCGAAAAGCGCGAGAGCATCTGGAAAGACGTGCTTGACGGCATCGTCTCGAACAAGGCGGCCCTTGTGTCGGCCATCTTCATCTTGCTCCTTGCGCTGATTGCGATTGTGACCAAGCTCGTTCCGGGCATCCTGCCCTACGATCCCTATGAGCAGAACCTTGCTGAATCCGTGCAAGGCCCCTCGGCTGCGCATTGGTTCGGAACCGACATCCAGGGCCGCGATATCTTCTCGCGTGTGCTTGTGGGCACGCAGATCACGCTCGTCGTGGGCCTTGCCGCTGTGGCTATATCGCTTACCGTTGGCGTTCTGCTTGGCGCGATTGCGGGCTACAAGGGCGGCAAGTGGGATACCGTCATCATGCGCATCATGGACATGATGCTCGCTATTCCGTCGATTCTTCTCGCCATCGCTATCATGGCTGCGCTTGGCCAGGGCATCGAGAAGGCGGTTGTGGCTATCGGCCTGGTCGCTATTCCCGAATATGCTCGCATCGTTCGCTCCGAGATTCTCGCAATCAAGGAGAACGATTACGTGGCAGCTGCCCGCGTGATCGGCGACTCGAACTTCGCAATCGTGTTCCGCCATGTGCTTCCGAACGCGCTGCCATCGATTATCGTGCGTGCAACGCTCGGCATTTCCTCGGCTATCCTCGACTGTGCGGCGCTCGGCTTCCTCGGTCTGGGCGTGCAGCCGCCCGATGCCGAATGGGGCGACATGCTCGGACGCGGCCGCAACGAGCTCTTCCGCGCTCCGTGGCTTATGATTTTCCCTGGTCTCGCCATCACGCTTACTGTGCTTGCATTCAACCTACTCGGCGACGGTATTCGCGACGGTTTGGATCCGAAGTCGAGGAAGAGGTAGTCCGATGTTGCTTGAAGTGAAGAGCCTCTGCACCGAATTTCCGGTGAAACGCGGCGTGGTCCGCGCAGTTGACGACGTGAGCTTTGAAGTCAGCGAAGGCGAGATTTTGGCTATCGTGGGAGAGTCCGGTTCGGGCAAATCCGTCACAAGCCTGTCCATCATGGGCTTGCTTGCGGAGCCCGGTCATGTTGCCGGCGGCGAGATGACCTTCGACGGGAAAGACCTCGTCCATCTCTCCGAGAAGGAATATCGCGAGATGCGCGGCAACGATATGGCCATGATCTTCCAAGAGCCCATGACCTCGCTCAACCCCGTGTACCGCATCGGCGATCAGATCGTCGAGGCTATCCGCACCCACGAGAAGGTTTCGAAGAAAGAAGCGCTCACGCGCGCTATCGACCTTCTCCGCAAGGTCGGCATCCCCAGCCCTGAGGCGCGTGTGCGCGATTATCCGCACCAGATGTCGGGCGGTATGCGCCAGCGCGTCATGATTGCCATGGCGCTCGCCTGCAATCCCAAGCTTCTCATTGCCGACGAGCCCACAACGGCGCTCGACGTGACGATCCAGGCGCAGATCCTCGACCTGCTTCGCCGCCTTCGCGAGGATACCGACATGGCCGTTCTCCTGATCACGCACGATCTCGGTGTCGTCTCCGAAATCGCCGACCGCGTTGTGGTCATGTACTGCGGCCAGGTGGTCGAAGAGGCCGAGGTGCGCTTGCTGTTCGACAATCCGATGCATCCCTATACGCTTGGCCTTTTGAAGTCCATTCCTCGGTTGGAAGATGACGACAGCAAACGTCTCTACATGATTAAAGGCATGGTCCCCAATCCGCTCGAGATGCCCCCGGGATGCCACTTCTCCGACCGCTGTGATAGCTGCATGCAGGTTTGCCGCGAGCGGATGCCAGAGTTGGTGCAGGTGGGCGACCATAAGGTTCGCTGCTTCCTCTACGAGGAACAGGATGGCCATGCGAAAGATGCCGCCGAGGTGAAGGCGAACGAGGAAAAGGCTCGCGAGGCTATCGAGGCGGCGCGTGAGGTTTCGACCGCCGAAGCGCTTATCGAGGGCGATGTGGCGCGGGAGGCCGAGGAGGGAGGCGCTGATGAGCGATAACGGAAATATTGCGAGCCCTGAGCTGCGCAACGATGACGTGCTGCTCGATGTGCAGCATCTGACGAAGCTCTTCGCAGCTGAGACGAACTTCTTCGGCAAGGCGACGTCTTATGTGCATGCGGTGGACGACGTAAGCTTTCAGATTAAGAGGGGAGAGGCGTTCGGCCTTGTGGGCGAGTCTGGGTGCGGCAAGACCACCGTTGGCAAGATGCTCGTGAACCTGCTTCGCCCCACGAGCGGCAAGATTATCTTTGACGGTAAAGACCTCACCGCGATGAAGGACTCCGAGCGCAAGAGCTACTGCAAGGACATCCAGCTCATCTTCCAGGACCCCTATGCTTCCTTGAACCCGCGCATGCGCATCGGTGACATCATCGCCGAGCCGATGATTGCAAATAACATCGTTCCAAAGGACAAGGTCGAAGCTCGCGTGAATGAGCTTTTGGAATGCGTCGGCCTGGCAAATTATATGCGCAACCGCTATCCGCACGAGTTCTCTGGCGGCCAGCGCCAACGCGTTGGTATTGCCCGCGCGCTCGCCGTGAACCCCAAGCTCATCGTTTGCGATGAGCCAGTCTCCGCGCTCGACGTCTCCATTCAGGCTCAGGTTCTCAACTTGCTCGACGATCTTAAAGAGGAGTTCGGCTTAACCTACCTGTTCATCGCGCATGGCTTAAACGTCGTGAAGCATGTTTCCGATCGCGTGGGTGTTATGTATTTGGGCAGGATCATGGAGATTGCCCCGAAGCGCTCGCTTTATGCCGACCCGTTGTCCCCCTACACGCAGGCGCTGCTTTCCGCTATCCCTGCGGTCGATTCGAAATCGAAGCGCGAGCGCATCATCTTGCAAGGTGATGTTCCCTCCCCAATCGACCCGCCCCCGGGATGCCGTTTCGCGGGCCGCTGCTTCAAGCGCCTCGGCGTATGCGGGAACTCGGTTCCCGAGCTGCGCGAGGTGAAGGAAAACCATCGGTGCGCCTGCCACCTGTACGACCCCGAGCTTCCTCCAACGGAGGAGATGACTCGCGCGGCGCGCTAATTCACCGCTTCCGCCTACGTGTTGTCAACGCCCTCGGCATTTTCGGATGTCGGGGGCGTTTCTTTGCTATGCTGTGATGCAGAAGATTCCGAGGCGTATTCCTGCCTCTTCGTTTTCCTGAAAGGATAGTACATGGGCTTTTTCGATCGCATCAGCGAGGGCCTTGCGCGCTCACGCGATAAATTCAAGGAGCAGATGAACGTCTTGCTCGATCGCGGGCCGGATTTGGACGATGAGTTTTGGGACGGGCTCGAGGAGACGCTCATCTTAAGCGATGTCGGCGCTCCGGCAGCGAGTTCCATCGTGGAGAACCTGCGCGACCAGGCGACGCGCAAGGCGCTTCCCGACGCCTATGCCGTGCTCGATATGTTGAACGAGCAGATTGCGAGCACGTTCACCGAGGGCGGGGAAGGGGTCTTCGGCGGCGACCCCGCGCTCGTGCTCTTCGTGGGCATCAACGGCACGGGCAAGACGACGACCGTCGGAAAGCTTGCCAAGGAGGCCTCCGATGCGGGCCGCAACGTTATCTTGGGCAGCGCCGATACCTTCCGAGCCGCCGCGATCGAGCAGCTCGAGGTCTGGGCTCGCCGTGCCGATGTCGAAGTGGTCGAGCGTGAGCGGGGAAGCGACCCCGCGAGCGTGTGTTATGCCACGATCGAGCGCGCGGAGGAAACGGGTGCGGATCTGGTGCTCATTGACACTGCAGGTCGCCTGCACACCTCTGCCGACCTTATGCGCGAGCTCGAGAAGGTCGTGAACGTCGTGCGCAAGCGCTCTCAGCTGCCGGTCTACACCGTGCTCGTCATCGATGCGACGACCGGCCAAAACGGCTTGCAGCAGGCGCGCGAGTTCAACAATGCGCTTTCTCTTGACGGCATCGTCGTCACCAAGCTCGACGGCACGGCGAAGGGCGGCATCGCGCTTGCCGTGAGCCACGAGCTTGAGCTTCCTGTGCTGAAGATTGGCGTGGGCGAGGGTATGGACGACTTGAAGGACTTCGATGCGCACGACTTCGCGCGCGCCCTTATAGGCGACTTCGACGAGCGTGGGGCGTAGCGGTCCTTCCCGTTTCAGCATCCGATGCGTGGCAACCCTGGCAACACGTTTAATACTCGTGAATCAAAAAACGCTCGGCCCTTGCGGACCGAGCGTTTTTCATGCAAACAAGATTGCTCTGGGACTACTTAGAGCAGATCGTTGTAACAAGAGTTCGCGATGACCTGTGCGGCCATAGCGCGGCTGAGAATGGTGCCAGCCTGGACGTAGCGGGTGCCGTCAACGTCGACGCCGGTGATGATCTTGTTAGCAACGGCTCAGTTGGCAGCTGCGGTGTAGAACTTTCCGTCCTCAACGTCAGCGAAGCCGGTTTCGTTCTTCGCGGTTGTGAAGTCAACACCAGCGGCTTCGGGGTCGACGATGCGATGGAGCACGGTGACGAACTCGGCGCGGGTGAGCTCATTGCTCGGCCTGAAGAGGTCGGTGTCGGCATAGCCGGTCATGTACTTGTTGAAGTTGCAGAACGTGACGGCATCCTCATAGAGGTGCAGGAAAAAGGAAAGCGCCCTCGACGGGGCGCTTTCTGGTGAGGCTCGGTTGTCTTTTCGGTAAAGCTCTACGCGGCTTCGATGTCCTTTCCAGGTTTGAAGTCGCGGCCTTCCTTTCTCCACTGGCTGTACTCGGCGGATGCGGCGAAGAGCACGTCGGAAGAGGAATTGAGCGCGGTCTCGCAGGAGTCCTGGATGACGCCGATCACGAAGCCGATGCCGACGACCTGCATCGCGATGTCGTTGCCGATGCCGAACAGCGAGCAGGCGAGCGGGATCAGGAGCAGGGAGCCGCCGGCGACGCCCGATGCGCCGCATGCGCTCACGGCGGAGAGGACCGACAGGATGATCGCGGTGGGGATGTCGACCTGGATGCCCATCGTGTGCGCCGCCATCATGGCCATGACCGAGATCGTGACCGCAGCGCCGCCCATGTTGATGGTCGCTCCGAGCGGGATGGAAAGCGAGTAGTTGTCCTTGTCAAGACCCAGCTTGCGGCACAGCTCCATGTTCACGGGGATGTTCGCCGCGGAGCTGCGGGTGAAAAACGCGGTGAGGCCGGAATCCTTCAGGCAGCGAAGAACAAGCCCGTAGGGGTTCTTGCGGAAGCACGCGAAGGAGAGGATCGGGTTGGTGACGAAGGCGATGAAGAGCATGCAGCCCACGAGCACGAGAAGCAGTTGGCCGTACTCGGTGAAGATTTCCAGACCGTTGGTGGAAACTGCCGTGTAGATGAGGCCCAGGATACCGAAGGGCGCGAGCGAGATAATCCAGCGGACGACGGTCGACACAGCGTCGGAGATGCTCGTGAACATGTCTTTCACCTGGTCGCTTGCGCGCCTAAGGGCGATGCCCAAAACGACGGCCCATGCGAGAATGCCGAGGTAGTTCGCGCTCATAAGCGCCGTGACCGGGTTGGCGACCACGTTGGTGACAAGCGTTGCGAGGACTTCCCCGATGCCGGAGGGCGAGGATTGCGCCTCGGCAGCGGCGGAGAGCGTGAGGTCGACGGGGAACAGGGTGCTTGCCAGGACGGCGACAGCGCCGGCGATGAAGGTGCCCACCAGGTACAAGATGATGACGAGCTTCATCTGCCCGCCGCCCTTCGCGTTGCACAGGGCGCTGATTACCAGGAAGAACACAAGGATGGGGGCGACGCTTTTCAGTGCGTTCACGAAAAGCGTGCCGAGCATCTCGATGATCTCGTTCCCGGGGATGACGAGCGCGAGGATGGTGCCGATGACGAGGCCCACGATGATGCGCTTGATGAGGCTGATCGAGTTCCAGGTTCGCCCAATCTTCTTGATGGTATCCACTGGCGGTCCTTTCAAATATAAAAGCTGCGCAAAAAGAAGCTGGGGGAAGGGTGCAGGAAAAGCACCCTTCCCCCAGCTGGTGCGGGCGAAAGGACTTGAACCTTCACGGGGGTTGCCCACCAGAACCTAAATCTGGCGCGTCTGCCAATTCCGCCACGCCCGCACACTTTGCTGCTTGAAAAACAGCGGACACATAATAGCAGAACGCCGCGCCATCGGAGCAGGGAAGATTCCGCTTTTGCGCCGACGGCGTCGAACGGCCAAGCAAACGGCTTACTTGCAGCGCTCGGGTATTCGGGAAAGGGAACATGGCGTTCGAGGACGCCGATTGCTTGATCCTGTTCATTTCAGTTAATGCGCAAACCTACCGTGAGACCTACCGCTTTGAGGCTCGTTGGTCCTCAGCCTGGTTTTCCAAAATGCCCTATTTCCTCTATATTTCGATTGCCTGTTCATTAAAATGCATCTATTATTAGATAGTATCGAATAGTTGTAGCACAACAAATAAAGGAATGACCCATATAGTGCATGGCGCCGCCGCGATGTTGTGCGCACCGAAGAAAGGAAATGGCAGTATGCAGGATCTTACTCGCCGCAATTTCGTGAAGGTCGCCGGCGCGACCACGGTGGCCGCGATGGCCGCTGGCGCCCTGTCCGGCTGCTCGAGCTCCGAGAAGAAAGATGATTCCGCGAAGGAGGAGTCCAAGGAAGAAGCCTTCATGGGCGAGGGCAAGGGCAAGCATCTCGTGTGCGCTGTCACTGGCAAGCTCATCAAGATCGCCCCGGCGATTCTCGCCAACCAGCTTGGCTATTTCGAAGAAGAGGGTTGCGACGTCGAGTTCCAGACCGTCGCCCTCGCTGACGCCATGGCTTCGATGTCGGTGAACAAGCTCGACATCGACCTGTTCGGCATCGTGCCGGCGTGTTCGTATGTTTCCCAGGGCATCGAGATCTTCGTGTTCGGCGGCACCATCCTGAACGGCTCCGAGATCATCTCTACGAAGGACTTCACCAAAGAGCTCAAGAAGGCGGAGGACTTCAAGGGCTTAAACATCGCCTGCAGCCGCGAGGAGTCCGGCCAGATCTACCTGAAGAACTTCCTGCAGGAAAGCGGCCTTAAGCTTGGCGAGGACGTCGTCTTCGAGTACGTTGACAATGCGACCACGGCGCTCGAGGGCCTGCGCTCCGGCCAAAACGATTTATTCATCACGAACAATGCCATGGGTTACACCTATTCCACCAGCATGGACGACATCAAGGTTGCCGCTGTTCCGGCCGACATCACGGGCGATTACCCCTGCTGCCGCCAGAACTGCTCCGAGGACGCATATCACAACAAGTTCCTCTCGCTCGTCGACTTCGAGATTGCGCTTATCCGCGGTTACGACTACTACCTCAACAACAAGGAGGACGTCATCAAGCGCCTTGTCGACTACTCCGCGCAGAGTGCCGACTACGTCGAGGCGGCGATGTATGGCACGAGCGACTACCGCAACATCATGAACCTCTCGCCAGATCCGCATACCAAGGAGATCGTGAAGTTCTACAAGGCTATGCAGAACATCGGCGAAATCGAGAAGAGCGACTACGATATGGCGGATTACGCAACTTCTGCCGTGTATAAGAAGGCGCTCGATACCCTCGTCGAGCGCGAGCCCGATAACGCCACCTTTAAGAAGCTTGCCGAGGACTTCAGCAAGTATAACGACTAGGTGGTAATCGTTTAGAACGCTGATGAAACTGCAGGCGGCGGCTTCCTTTGCAGGGGGTCGCCGCTTTGGCGCACTTTCGTGGTTTTGCGCGCAGACGACATGGAAAGGAGGGTCCGCGTGGGCAGTTTGTCCCTTCGGGACCTATGCTTTACCTACGATGAGGACCTCGTCAAGGGGGTGCAGCATCACCGTATCGCCCCCGACGAGGTTCCCGGGGAAAAGCTGGTGCTCAAGCACCTCGACCTCGAAGTCGCCGACGGGGAGTTCCTCTGCCTTGTGGGGCATTCGGGGTGCGGGAAATCGACGACGCTTCGGATTCTTGCTGGTTTGCAAAAGCCGATCGCGGGAACCATCGAGACGAACGGCAACCCAATCGAAGGCCCCGGTCTCGACCGGTCGGTTGTGTTCCAGAACTATTCGCTCTTCCCGTGGATGACGGTAAAGAAGAACGTCGAGTTCGGCATCAAGCAGGCGTCCATTGAGCTTTCGCGCGGCCTGTCGAAAGGCCAGATGTCCGACATCGCCGACGAGTACCTCACAAAGGTGTCCATGCGAAAAGCTGCCGACCTTTATCCCTACCAGCTCTCCGGCGGCATGCGCCAGCGCGTCGCCATCGCCCGCGCTTTGGCGATGGACACAGAGGTGCTGCTCTTCGACGAGCCCTTCGGTGCACTCGACATCAAGACACGTCGCGAGTTGCAGATGCTTATGGAGGACCTTTGGGTATCGGGGCGGAAGAAAACCGCGGTCTTCGTCACGCACGACATCGAGGAGGCGTTGCTTCTGGCCGACCGCATCGTGTTCATGAGCGCCGGCGAGTTCCGCGACGAGTTCGAGGTTTCGGCCCCTCGTCCCCGCGTTCCCGAGGTCTACTTCGAGACGCCCGAGTACAAGCGGATGCATGCCCATTTGCTCGATTTGTTCTACAAGGCGGAAGAGACGAAGCTCGATCAGGCCGACCGCGAGCAGGTCTTCGACGGAGGTGCTACGCTATGAGAAAAGCCATGAAGCTGCGCATCGTCTTCGCGCATCTGCTGATGGCGGCGCTTATCTTGGTGGTGGCCCTCGTTCCGAACCATCGCCGCAACGTGGCCGACCCGACAGCGTTCTTCGTCACCATCGGCATTATCGAGGTGCTCTACCTGGTGGCGCTTGTGCACGGGCGCAAGCAGGATCCCTTCCCGCAGGGCTCGACCGACATCACGCTGTGTGTATGGGTGCTCCTGCTTTTGTGGGAGATTTTCGGCCCCGTGCTCGGCATCGCGCACAACGTGCTGCTCCCGTCGCCTGAAAACGTGTTCAACGTGTTTGCCGATCACGGTGGCGAGCTGGCCTTAAGCGTCGTCTCGTCGCTCGAGCTTTTACTATCGGGTTTTTTCTTCGGTACGCTGTTCGGCGTCATCTTGGGCGTGATCTGCGGCTGGATTCCTCGCTTGCGCGCGATGTTCTACCCGATTGCGAACGTGTTTGCGCCGATCCCTTCGGTCGTGTTCACGCCGTTTCTCGTCATCCTCATGCCCAACTACCGCCTCGCTGCCGTGATGGTCATCCTGCTCGGCGTGTTCTGGCCGCAGTTCTTGAGCATGATCTTGCGCGTTGGCTCGCTGCCGCCTGCAATCATCGACAACACACGCGTGCTCAAGGTGAGCAACCTGACCATGATTACGAAGATCATCATGCCATACATTTTGCCGGACATCTTGAAGGGCCTGCGCATCTCGCTTACGACTGGCTTCCTCATGCTTATGTACGCGGAGAGCTTCGGCGCCAAATCGGGCATTGGGTACTGGATTTCCAATGCGAACGTGTTCGCAAACTATGCGAATATCTACGCTGGTATTATTACCTGCGGTATCACCGTCACCGTTTTAAATTACGGCTCCGCGTGGTTGCAGAAGCGCTTTACCAAGTGGCACTAGTGCGGCCACTTTCGAGGACATCTCGATAGAGTGCTCGGCGCTATAAGGGCGTGGGGTGGAAAGAAGGGGGAGAAAATGAATCAAGAAGTGAAGACGATGATCGATCGTGCGACCGATGAGTCGCTGCGCGGGGCAACCCAGCCCAAGGAGGTCATCGTATCCATGCTCGAACTCGATCCCGAGTCCGAGGAAGTCGCTTACCTGCGCAAATGCGCTTCCCGCATCGCTCATTTCGCGTCGGGGAACAAATGTGGTATCGCGGGCGCCATTGGGGTCGACATGTGCAGCTGCGACATGAACTGCAAGTTCTGCTCGTTCGGAACTGAATGGGGCCTCGTCACCGACGAGATTACCTACACCAAAGAGGAAGTCATTGAGATGGCGCGGGCCTATGTCGAGGCAGGCATCACGACGCTCACGTTGCGCTCTACCGAGTTCTACGATCTGAAGGTGCTCACCGAGTGGCTTGCCGATATTCGCGAGCAGGTGCCGGGCGACTATCTTATCAACCTGAACGTGGGCGAGCTCACGCCGGCGATGGCCGAGGCAGCTTACCAGGCGGGTGCCACGAGCGCCTACCACGTCTGCCGCATGCGCGAGGGAATCGATACCCCCTTCGACCCCAAGCTGCGCGAGCAGACTATCCGCGCGATCGCGGGGTCGCCGCTTCGCTGGGGCACGTGCGTAGAGCCCATCGGCATTGAGCACACCAGCGAGGAAATTGCCGACAAAGTGCTTTACAACATGTCGCTTAACCCTTTCGGCATGGGCGTCATGTTCCGCGTGAACGTGCCTGGGACGCCGTTTGAAGGGGTGGAACCTGTCTCGAAGCCCCGCATGCTGCAAATCCTGGCCACCGTGCGTATTGCTGTCGGGTCGCGCATCCATTCCATGGGGTGCCACCCCGCCATCCCCGAGGCGCTTTACTCGGGTGCGAACGGATGCACCGTTGAGCGTGGCGCGAACCCGCGCGATACCGAGTTCAACGAGGACGAATGGCGCGGCTTCACCGTGGAGGACGCCGTCGCGCGCATCCGCGAGGCGGGATTCGAGCCAGGGCTTGCTGACCCCGACCCGCGCTTTCGCGCCGACGGTAAGAACTGGTGGAAGGTGGGTAACCCCGAAGATTACGTAATGCCCGATCCGCTCGCCTCGGCGGGCGCTGGCTGTTGCTGTGGCAAGCGCTCGTAGGGAATGCAGAGCCGATGCCTTTTGGGATTGCGATAGAGCACTATGAGAGCGACGGCGCGCGCGAGGTGTCCTTCCCGCTTGGCGTGCGCCGTATCGGCGATGAGGCGTTTCGCGGATGCGACGACCTTGAGGATGTCGCCGTGCCCGAGGGAGTGTGCGAAATCGGGGCCTACGCGTTTTCTGCATGCCTGAACCTGCGGCGTGTTTCGCTGCCAGAGAGCCTTTCGTCTCTCGGGGCGTCAGCGTTCGAGCACTGTCAGAAGCTCGAGGAGATAATCCTGCCGTCGAATTTGCGCTACGTGCCGACGGGAGCCTTTAAAGGCTGCTTTGCGCTGCGGCGCGTTTCGGGAGGGGAGGGGCTTGTTGAAATCGGCGACCAGGCGTTTTCGAACTGCCGTGCGCTCGAGGTCGTGCCCCCTCTCGATGCAGTGGAGGCCATAGGGCGCCGCGCCTTTTCGGGCTGCCGTGCCTTGCGAAGCGTTGAGTTCCCCAGCCTTTTGAGGGCGCTCGGCGACGAGGCATTCTTAAGTTGCCCCGACATTTCCAACGTCGTCTTTCCTGAGGAAATCGACGAGGTGGGGCACGGCGTGTTCAAGGGTTGTCCGAAGCTCGATCGCTCGGATGTTCCCGAGCGCATCGCGGCGCGTCTGTTCCCTGATGGAGAGGGTCCTTGCGAATCCTCGGATCGCTAAGCGCGCTTGGGCGTCTATTCCTGCCCGCTCATTTTCTCCTGCGCATCATCTCGCGCCGCGAACGATTCGTCGGGGCGCATCATGCGGTTCCAAAGCGAACTTGTGGTTGAGGCCCAAAGTGCCGCCCCCGGATTGTTTACCATGGCCTTATCTTTGGTCATGAGCGTGGTCACGGGCGCATCCGAGAGCTTGTAGAAATACGAGTCGTGCCCCACGCACAGTCCCATGAGCACGTTGAGGTCGGTCTTCTCGGCGTTGAGGCGCCTTACCTGCGTGAGTGGGTTGCAGGCGACCAGCCCGAAGTTGCAGCAGCTCTCTTTAAGTCCCATCTGCGCGTTCGAGAGCGCGCCGACCTTGCAAGTGTAGCCCACCACTTTGTAGTTGTGTATACGCAGGATCTTCGCGAAGATCCGCGCCTCATCGGCAACGCCCGCGCAAAACGCGACTCCGATTTTCTTGTATCCCATGCGCCTCGCGTAATCCATTGTCTCCTCGGCGCGGCAGAGCTGTTCCGCGAAGCCGCGGGCGGTGGTCTCCGCCGTTGCCTTCATGAACTCGTAGGTCTCGGCGTCCTCTTCGTAGTCGTGGCGAAGCAGGGCTGCCTCCTCGTCGGTCATGCCGCGCGTCTCGCAGAAGGAGGGGTAGCGGCCGTTGTTGTGAGCGCAGCCGAGCGTCTTGCAATCGACGCAGCTTGGGCGCTCCGGTCTGATTTCCTGTGCTTTTTGTTGGGTGCCGCAGCAAGATGTCATGGGTCTTAGCGCCGCCTTTCGGTTCGCTCTCGTTCCGTTCGCTTCCTCTTCAGTATAAGACGTTCCGTGTGGATGTCTTTGTTTGGTTGGCACAACTTCGTCATATGTGCGATAATCCCTCCTTGGTGCGCATTCGGGCCGATGTACGGCCGCGCTGTCCGATTCGGCCAGATTCGATTGCGCGCTGCACGAATCGTGCGATAAGCGAACGATGGAGGAAAGCTAGTGGAAACAAAAGTAGAGGCATTGCAGGACAACAAGGTCAAGGTGACCGTCACCGTCGATGCCAAAGAAGTCGACAATCGCATCAAGAAGGCTTACAAGGACTTCGCGAATAAGTACAATTTCCCCGGATTCCGCAAGGGCAAGGCGCCCCGTCCGATTATCGACAACGCGCTCGGCGCCGAGGCTGTGCCTGCCAGCGTCACCGATGATATCGTGAACGGCTGCTATCCGCTCGCTATCGACAGCTGCGACCTGTATCCCGTCGGCGAGCCCGAGTTCGGCGAGCCTGTGCTCGTCGAGGGTGGCAAGCCCTACGAGTTCTCCTTCGAGGTCGAGTGCAAGCCGACCTGCGAACTCTCCGATTACGAGCCGGTCGAAGTGAAGCTTCCGGCCGAAGGCGCGTCCGAGGCTGAAATCGACCAGCAGATCGAGGCGCTGCGCGACTACTATCATGAGTTCGAGAACGCCAACGCCAACACCAAGGTGAAGGCCGATTCCTACGCCGACCTCAAGATCGCCGCGACCGACGAGAACGGCGAGGACGTGAGCACGCTGTCGAGCGAGTCCCGTATGTGCCTCATGGGCTCCGGCATGTTCCCGGCCGCCTTCGACGAGCAGGTCATCGGCCTGAAGAAGGGTCAGACCGCGAGCTTCTCCGTCAACGTCGAGGACGCGAAGGACGCGACTCTTATGGCCTCCCTCGAGGGCAAGACCAAGACGGTGAATTTCGAGGTCGAGGTTCTCGCCGTGAAAAAGCAGGTGCTCCCCGAGCTCACCGACGAGTGGGTCAAGGACACGCTGGGCTTCGATGACGTCGCCGACCTGCGCGAGCGCGTTGCCGACAGCATCAAGGAGCAGAAGGAAGACGTCCTTCCGCGCATGAAGGAAAACGCCTGCCTCATCGAGCTTGCCAAGCGTCTCGACGTCGAGGTCCCTGCCGCCGTGCAGGAGCAGACCGAGGCCAAGCTGCTGCAGGACTTCTTCTCCCAGCTGCAGAACCAGGGCGCTAGCTTCGACATGTATCTCCAGCAGAACGGCATCACCGCCGACCAGTTCAAGGCCGACGTGAAGCAGCAGGCCGCCGACACCGCCAAGCAGGACATGGCGCTCGACGCGTGGGCAGCGCATTTCGAGCTGAAGGTTACCGACGAGGAAGTTCTCGAAGAGTTCGAGAAGTCCGGTGCCAAGGACCCGAAGGCTCTCCTGAAGGAGTGGCGCGAAGGCGGTCGCCTCCACCTGGTCCGCGAGGCTCTGCTTCGCACCCACGCCGTGCTTGACGTGATGGAGAAGGCCAAGGTCACCGAGTACGATCCCGCCGAGGAAGCTGAGGAAGAGAAGAAGGCTGCCAAGAAGTCTTCCAAGAAGGCTGCCAAGAAAGAGGAAGAGGCTGCCGACGCCGAGGCGTAGCATCTCGCCCTCAAGCTTCAACCGATCGCGTAACGGGGTCGATGCATCTGCGTCGGCCCCGTTTTATGCTTATCGTGAACGGCGTGTTCGCGACCCCTTGCGCGAAGCGGCAAGCTGTTCCATCATGTGAAGCAGAATGCAATTTCGCGGCCCCGTGAGGCCGCGTCCTTTTCGAAAGCGAGGCTTTTTATGAGCATCGAACGTGCCACTTCGGCGCTGATCCCCTACGTCATCGAGCAATCCCCGCGCGGTGAGCGCAGCTACGACATCTATTCTCGTCTCTTAAACGACCGCATCATCTTCCTCGGCGAGCCCATCGATGACCATGTGGCGAACTCCGTCGTCGCGCAGATGCTCCATCTCGAAAGCGCCGATCCCGAAAAGGATATCTCGCTCTACATCAACACTCCGGGTGGCAGCGTGTCTGCGGGCCTCGCCATCTACGACACCATGCAGTTCGTGAAGTGCGACGTGTCCACCATTTGCCTGGGCATGGCGGCATCCATGGGTGTGCCCCTTCTGACTGGCGGCGCGGCGGGTAAGCGCTTCATCCTGCCGAACGCCCAGGTCATGATTCACCAGCCCATGGGCGGCACCGGCGACGGCCACACCCAGCAGACCGACATCCAGATCATGGCCGACGAGATCAAGAAGACGCGCGACCGCTTGGAGGGCATCATCGCCAAGCACTGCGGCAAGACCCAGGAGCAGGTGCACGTCGATTGCGAGCGCGACAACTGGCTTTCCGCTGAGGAAGCGAAGGCATACGGCCTGGTCGACGACATCATCACGAGCCATCGCGGCTCCTCCGACAAATAGAACCTAAGAAGAGAAGCGACCTAACGCATATGACAAACGAACGAAGAGGCGACCTTGGCTATCGCGGCGACGACGCGGTGTACTGCGCGTTTTGCGGGAAGTCATCCGACCAGGTGACCGCGATGATCGCAGGTCCGAACGGCATCAACATCTGCGACGAGTGCATCTCGGTGTGCGCCGACGCGATGATGCGCGACTTGGGCCTCTCGACCGCCTTCGACAGCATGTCCGACGAGGAGGCGGCCGGACGTCGTGGTTGCCGCCGCGCACAGGACCGCGGCGCAATCGTCGAGGCCGACATCGAGGATGCGACCCCGAACCCTGTCGATATTCTGGGCAACCTGCCCACACCCCACGAGCTCTACGCCGAGCTTTCCGAGCATGTGGTGGGCCAGGAAAACGCGAAGCGCGCCCTCTCCGTCGCCGTCTATAACCACTACAAGCGCATCAGCATGGAATCGGAGGCGCAGGAAGGCGACGTCGAGCTCGCGAAGAGCAACATCATGCTTTTGGGCCCCACGGGTTCCGGCAAGACGCTGCTCGCCCAGACGCTTGCGCGCACGCTGCGCGTCCCGTTCGCGATCGCCGATGCGACGACGCTCACCGAGGCGGGTTATGTCGGCGAGGACGTCGAGAACATCCTGCTCAAGCTGATCACCGCTGCCGACTTCGATATCCCGCGCGCGGAAATCGGCATCATCTACATCGACGAGATCGACAAGATTGCCCGCAAGGCTGAAAACCTCTCCATCACGCGCGACGTGTCGGGCGAGGGCGTGCAGCAGGCGCTTTTGAAAATCGTCGAGGGCACCGAGGCCTCCGTGCCGCCGCAGGGCGGGCGCAAGCACCCCCAGCAGGAACTCATCCACATCGACACGACGAACATCCTGTTCATCCTGGGCGGTGCGTTCGTCGGCCTGGCAGACATCATCGGCCAGCGCGTCGGAAAGAGCGGTCTGGGCTTCTCCTCCGAGCTGCCCGAGAGCAAGAAGCACGCCGAGGCTGAGCTTCTGGCGCAGGTGCTTCCCGAGGACCTGAACAAGTTCGGCATGATCCCCGAGTTCGTCGGCCGCATCCCTGTGATCACGGCGCTCAACGAGCTGTCCGAGGACGACCTTGTTCGCATCCTCACCGAGCCGAAGAACGCGCTCGTGAAGCAGTACACGAAGATGTTCGAGTTCGAAGATTCCACGCTCGAGTTCGAAAAGGACGCCCTGCGCGCCATCGCCCACGAGGCGCAGGAGCACGGCACGGGCGCTCGCGGCCTGCGCTCGATCTGCGAACGCGTGCTGCAGGACGTCATGTACGACCTGCCCGAGCACAAAGTCGCCACGCACGTCGTCGTGCGCGCGAGCGACATCACGGGGGAAACGGTCCCCGAGATCGTTCCCGCTTCCTAAGCCGCACTTTCCCGGGGCGCCTTTTGCGGGCGCCCCTCTCGGCGTTTCGGCGCCTGTCCGCTTACGTTTCATCGAAGGAGCTTGCATCCAATGGAAAACATGCCGAAGAATTACGACGCAGAAGCCGTCGAGCAGCGCATGCTCGATAAATGGCTCGCTGGCGACTACTATCGCCGCAACCCCGGCGTGGGCGATTGCACGGTGACGATTCCGCCGCCGAACGTGACCGGCAAGCTTCATATGGGCCACGCGCTCGACGACACCATCCAGGACACCATCATCCGCATGAACCGCATGCGCGGCATCTCCACCCGCTGGATCTTGGGCACCGACCATGCGGGCATCGCCACGCAGACGAAGGTGGACAAAAAGCTCGCGTCCGAGGGAATCTCCCGCCGCGAGATCGGCCGCGAGAAGTTCGTCGACGCCTGCTGGGACTGGACGCACGAGTACGGCGGGCACATCGTCGAGCAGATCAAGCGCATGGGCTGCTCGATAGACTTCTCCGACCCTCACTTCACCATGGATGCCGACTACGCCACCGCGGTGCGCAAGGTCTTTTGCGACTGGTACCATGACGGGCTGATTTACCGCGGCAAGCGCATCGTGAACTGGTGCCCGCATTGCACGACGGCCATCGCCGACGACGAGGCGGAGTACAAGGAAGAAGACGGCCATCTGTGGTACCTGCGCTACCCGCTCGTCGAGCCTGTCGATGGGCAGGAATACGTCGTGGTTGCCACCACGCGCCCCGAGACGATGCTCGGCGACACCGGCGTGGCGGTCTCTCCGAAGGACCACGACAAGGACAAGTTCGTCGGTGCGAAGGTTCGCCTTCCCATCGTCGACCGCGAGATTCCCATCTTCTCCGACTTCTACGTCGATGCGGGCTTCGGCACGGGCTTTGTGAAGGTAACCCCCGCCCATGACCCCAACGACTATGGCATGGGCGAGCGTCACGGCCTTGAGAAGGTCAACATCTTCGACGAGACGGCGCACGTGGTCGAAGGCTACGGCGCGTTCTCGGGCATGGGCCGCGACGAGTGCCGCCAAGCGGTCGTCGCCTGGTTCGAGGAGCACGGCCTGCTCGACCATGTGGACGACCATCATCATTCCGTCATGCACTGCTATCGCTGCGACTCGACGCTCGAGCCGTGGCTGTCCGAGCAGTGGTTCGTCGCTGTCGACAAGCTGAAGGGACCGGCGACCGAGGCGGTCACCTCCGGCAAGGTCACCTTCCACCCCTCGCGCTGGACGCAGACGTATCTCACCTGGATGGAGAACCTCAAGGACTGGTGCATCTCGCGCCAGCTGTGGTGGGGCCATCGCATCCCCGTGTTCCATTGCGAGGACTGCGGTTGGGAAGACGCGCTTACGGAGGACACCGACGTGTGCCCGAAGTGCGGCAGCCACCATGTCGCGCAGGAAGAGGACGTGCTCGACACCTGGTTCTCGAGCCAGCTGTGGACGTTCGCCACGCAGGGTTGGCCCGAGCATCCCGAGCGCCTGGAAGGGCACCATCCGACGACCGCGCTCGTCACCGCGCGCGACATCATCGCGCTGTGGGTGGCGCGCATGATCATGTCGTCGACGTACTTTCTTAAGGAAATCCCGTTCAAGGACGTGGTCATCTACGCGACCATCCTCGCGAAGGACGGCACGCGCATGTCCAAGTCGAAGGGCAACGGCGTCGACCCGATGGACCTCATCTCCATGTACGGTGCCGACGCGATGCGCTTCAACCTGCTCACGCTCGTGACCAACAACCAGGACGTGCGCTTTGACGCCGATATCGACAAGAAGACCCACGAGCTTCTCGGCAGCCCGCGCACGGAGTCGGCACGCGCCTTCGTAACGAAGATTTGGAACGCGAGTCGTTTCGTCTTGGGCAACCTGGACGGCTTCACGCCCGGCGAGCCGCGCGCGGTCTCGCAGGCCGACGCGTGGATCTTCAGCCGTCTGGCGAAGCTTTCCGCCGAGGTCACGAAGGACATCGAAACCTACCAGTTCGGCGAGATGGCGCGCGAGCTGCACGCCTTCTTCTGGAACGAGTTCTGCGACTGGTACATCGAGTTTAACAAGGCGAGCCTGCGCGAAGAGGGCGATGCCCGCCTGCAGACGCAGCGCAACCTCGTGTACGTGCTTGACAACGCGCTTCGCCTCCTGCATCCCGCGATGCCGTTCGTCACGGAAGCTATCTGGGAAAACGTTCCGCATGCAGAAGGGGAGGCGCCCGCGCTCATGATGGCGAAGTGGCCCGAGCCCGAAAGCCTCGCGTCGCTTGTCGACGAGGAGTCCGAGCGTGCGGTGAGCCTTCTGTGCGATGTGGTGAGCGCCGTCCGCTCGACACGTGCGCGTTACGGCATCTCGCCCAAGCAAGAGCTTCCCGTGGTTTTGCGCGCTGGGTTTGAGAATGCCCGCGTCCTCGAGGGTCTAAAGAGTCAGATCATCTCGATGGCACGCGCGTCCGAGCTCTCGATCGTTCCGTCCGATGCGCACAAGCCCGCCGAGAGCGCCTGCGTCGTCGCGCACGGGTGCGAGGTGTATTGCGTGCTCACCGGCCTTATCGACTTCGAGGCCGAGCGCGCACGCCTCACCAAGGAACGCGCAACGCTTCAGAAGGACGAGGCCAAGTTCGCCAAGAAGCTTTCCAACCCAGGCTTCCTCGCGAAGGCAGCGCCTGAAATCGTGGAGAAGGACACGGCGAAGCTTGCCGAGCTGCGCGATAAGCTCGCGCGCGTCGAGGAACAGCTCGCCGAGTTGGGCTAGCGCAAGGTCAATGTACAAGCGACGCCCATGGTGGTACAAGGTCGAATCTTAATGGAGACCTGGCAACTCCATGGGCGACTTCGGCTCTGCGCTTTTCGGTGCCGCCGCATTTGCTATAATCATTCGCTAGTTGTTCGTAGCGCCTTAAAACGGCGCGAACTTGAAACGAGGAATCCATGTCCGAATTGATGTCGCAGCTCATTACGCCGGAACTGATGACAGCGTTCACGGTCTTCATCGTGCTGCTTGTGGTGCTTTATGTTCTTTCTATCGTGTGGGTCATCCGCGACGCCTACATGCGCGGGACGCATTGGTACGTTTGGGGCATCGTCGCGCTCGTGCCGCTTGTCGGCGTCATCGCGTACTGCCTGCTTCGTCCGCCCCTGTTGCAGATCGATCGCGACGAACAGGAACTCGAGGTTGCCCTGAAGCAGCGCGAGCTCATGAAGTACGGCGAGTGTGCGAACTGCGGCTATCCTGTCGAGTCCGACTACGTGCTGTGTCCGAACTGCCACACGCGCCTGAAGAACCTCTGCCCGAGCTGTCATCATGCGCTCGAGCCTGCATGGACCGTGT
Organism: Ellagibacter isourolithinifaciens; assembly: GCF_008831035.1. Lineage (GTDB taxonomy): Bacteria > Actinomycetota > Coriobacteriia > Coriobacteriales > Eggerthellaceae > Ellagibacter > Ellagibacter isourolithinifaciens. The sequence goes on from NZ_WAJR01000007.1 coordinate 47,832, forward strand.
GCCCGTACTGCGCCACGCCGATGGGTCAGAACCGCAACGGTGGGTCGGCCCCACGTCGCCGTTCTCGCCCGCAGCAGGGCTCCGCTCCGCAGGGCCAAGTTGCCCGCGAGCCGCACAACCAGGTGCGCTCCCGCGCTCCGCGCACGCAAGAGCATCGTGAGGAAAGGGAATAAGGCGGACTTCGCTTTCTCGCCGAAAAACTGCCTGTTCAGGGCGTCGACTTCTCATTGAGGTTGGCGCCCTTTTTCGTTGGGGCGAGTTGGTGGGGCCGTGGTTCAGTGCACTTTTTGGAAGGGTTGAGGGTGAGGTAAATTGCTCAACTCCTGTCCCGCCCCTAGGTGAGCCCCGCTTGGCGAGAGGGAAATCACCCGACCTCTTCCTATCATGCTGACTCCTGTCTCATTCGCTTAAGACCCGCGAGCTCGCCGCCCGATTCCACGTTTTCGGTGCAGTCTTCGCGTGCTACCCGAGGACTTTTCCGTCATGCGCCCCACCTGGCGTATAATCCCAAGCACTGTGCACTTTTCGATTCCACACTGGAGGATTCATGCTTGAAAGTCTTTCCGAGCGATTGCAGGGCATATTCTCGGGCCTGCGCGGAAAAGGCCGCCTGACCGAGGAAGATATCAACTCTGCCATGCGCGAGATCCGCCTGGCGCTGCTCGAGGCTGACGTCAACTTCAAAGTCGTGAAGCAGTTCTGTGCTCGCACTAAGGAGCGCTGCCTCACCGCCGAGGTGCTCGAGTCGCTTACTCCGGCGCAAAACGTCGTGAAGATCGTGCTCGACGAGCTCACCGAGCTTTTGGGTCGCACCGACTCGAAGCTCGTCCTCTCGAGCCGCATTCCCAACGTCATCATGCTCGTCGGCCTGCAGGGCTCGGGCAAGACGACTGCCGCAGCCAAGCTCGCGTACCGTTTGAAGCAGGAAAAGCACTCGCCACTGCTCGTCGCGTGCGACGTGTACCGCCCTGCTGCCGCCGATCAGCTCCAGACGCTCGGCGACGAGATGGGGGTGCGCGTCTATCGCGGCGACGGGAAGGACCCGGTCGCCATCGCGAAGGAAGGCGTGCAGGACGCCATCGACCATCTGCGCGACGTCGTCATCGTCGACACGGCGGGCCGCTTGCACGTCGATGACGAGATGATGGAGGAAGCCGAGGCCATCAAGCGCGCCGTCAAGCCCGACCAGATCCTTATGGTTGTCGACGCGATGACCGGCCAGGACGTCGTGAACGTGGCGGCCGCGTTTGCCGAGCGCGTCGACTTCGACGGCGTCATCATGTCGAAGATGGACGGCGACGCCCGTGGCGGCGGCGCGCTTTCCATCAAGCAGGTCACAGGAAAGCCCATCAAGTTCATCAGCGCAGGTGAAAAGCCTGATTCGCTCGAGGAATTCCATCCCGACCGCATTGCCAAGCGCATCCTCGGCATGGGTGATATGGTGAGCCTCATCGAGAGCGCCGTGCGCGTCCAGCAGGAGGCCGAAGAGGCCGAAACGGCGAAGCGCCTCGCGAAATCGCAGCTCACGCTGAACGACTTCGTCGACATGAATCGCCAAATCCGCAAGATGGGCGGCGTGCGCAAGCTCGTGAGTGCGCTCCCCGGCGGTGACAAGGCACTTGGATCGGGGCAGGTCGATGAGGGCGCGCTCGATCACATGGAGGTCATCATCAACTCCATGACGAAGGCCGAGCGCGAGAAGCCCGACCTTCTGAACGGCAGCCGCCGCGCGCGCATCGCCGCGGGCGCCGGCGTGTCGGTCACCGAGGTGAACCAGCTCATGAAGCAGTTCAACGAGACCAAGAAGATGATGAAGAAGATGATGCCCTCGGTCGATGAGCTTTCCGGCAAGAAGGGCAAGAAGGGCAAGCGTCGCCGCCGTATCCCAGGTATGCCGGGCGGCATGAGCATGGCCGACATCAAGAAGGTGCAGGCGATGCTCGAACAGGGCGACAAGTAATCGAGCAGGGGTGGCGCCACGCTGCTCGAGCTTGCAATCAAAGAGCTCAACCGCCGCGAAGGCGTGCGGGGAGCGCGCAAGCTTGGTAAGAGCCACCTGAAGGAACTCGCCGCATGAGAAGCGGGGAAGTGCAGGTTCGTGCCCGGGCGGCAGGAAGAGAGGCCTGCTGCCGGGCGCATCACGAGAGAGGGGACGGTTATGTCTTGCAAGGTGCTGGTAGTGACGGGAAGCCCGCGCGTCGGCGGCAACTCCGACACGCTCGCCGAGGCGTTCATCGAGGGAGCGAAGTCGGCGGGCTGCGAGGTGCGGCGCATCGACGCCGGGCGCGCGAAGATTGCGGGCTGCCTTGGGTGCAACTACTGCTTCTCTCATGAAGGTGCATGCGTTCAGCAAGACGACATGCAGCAGTTCTATCCCGACCTTCACTGGGCGGACGTGCTCGTGTACGCCACGCCGCTCTACTGCTTCACATACCCCGCGCAGCTGAAAGCCTTCCAGGACCGCATGTTCTGCGGCATCGCGAAGTCGTTCAACATCCCGCGTGTCGGCCTGTTGCTCTGCCTCGAGGACAAGGACATCACGGCGGCGGACTCGTTGCTCGACACCTATAAGCGCTCGAACGCATACACGCATCAGGATAGCATCGGCGAGGTCGTTGTGAACGCCGTTTTCGAGAAGGGCGCCATCGCTGGAAACCCCGGTCTTGAGAAGGCTCGCGAGCTTGGTGCGAGCCTTGCATAGGCCTCTTTCGTCCGTTTGTGTGGGCATCATGCGTTCTCGCTTGCCATTTCCTTCAATTCTGAGTAATATTAGCAATCGCTGTTTTTCCCGAAGTTGAAGCTTCGCGGAAATCGAAAGATGTAAGGTTAAAAGGAGTTCAACTTCATGGCAGTCAAAATTCGCCTGGCTCGTCACGGCGCTAAGAAGCGTCCGTACTATCGTATCGTCGTTGCCGATGCTCGCGCTCCGCGTGACGGCAAGTTCATCGAAGAGGTCGGCCGCTACAATCCGTGCGTCGATCCTTCCATGATCAAGTTCGACCTCGAGAAGGTTGACAAGTGGATCGCCAACGGCGCACAGCCGACCGATACGGTCGCTCGTCTTCTCGAAACCGCTCGCAAGGAAGCGTAGAAGACATGTCCGAGCAGACGGAAGATCTCGTCGGCTTGGTTGACGCGATTGTTCGCCCCCTCGTCGACAACGAGGAAGATCTCGATATCCAGGGAAGCGAAACCGAAGAGGGCTCGATTCTCGTGGAGATTCGCGTGAACGAAGAGGACGCTGGCAAGATTATTGGCCGTCAAGGTCGCGTCATCAAGGCTATCCGCACGCTTGCACGCGCGGCGGCTTCCCGTGCCGACATTCCCGTTGATGTGGAGCTTGTTGAATAGTGCGCACCTGGGCTGATGTTGCCTGGTTGGCGACTGCGAAGAATCTAGATGGGGGGCTCGTCGTGCGAAGCGCGTCGGGCCTTCCTTTTTTGCTCGAGGAGGGCATGGAGGTGGCGTTCGTGCCGCCCGTGCTCGATATGCCTCGTCGCGCGATAGTTGAGGAAATCCGCCCGCAGGACGATACCTTCGCCGTCGTGTGGTTCGAAGGCGTGGACGACATCGACACGGCGAAGGCGCTGTGCGGATGCCACGTGCTCGTGCGTCGCGAGGAGCTTCCCGAACTTGCGCAGGCCATCGCGGCAGCGCATTCCGATGGCGTGTCCGGGTGGGAAGTCCATGATGCGCAGGCGGGCCTTCTGGGGACGCTTCTGCGTGTGGATGACAATCCTGGGCAGAGCCTTCTCGTCGTGGATCGTGCAGACGGGCAATCGCCTCTGCTCATTCCGCTCGTGGACGAGTTTTTGGTGGGAATCGACGAGGAACGCGAGCGCATCGACGTCGATGTGCCGGCGGGCCTTTTGAGCTTGTAGCAACGCAATCCCGCGAGATGGGCGTTCAGGGTCTGTCCTGGGCGCCCATTTTTCACTTCAAGGAGACCAGCTATGAGTAGTCAAGACCCGTAGACGCATTTTGCTAGACAGTTTTGCAATGTAAGTTTTTGTACCTTGACAGCTTTATATCGAATCATTCAGAACGCGATACCGGATTCGCATTCACCGCATCAGGGCGATAAGGCTCCTGCTTGGACAGCACGGCGTATATGACATGCACGAGCTTTCTCGCCACGGCTATGAGGGCCTCCCGATGGGATTTCCCGTCTGCTCTCTTCTTATCGTAGTAATCCCGAAAAGGCGTGCTGAGCCTGAGCTGCGCGGTCGCTGCCAGATAGAGGGCGCGTCGAAGGTAGGGCGAGCCCTGCTTCGTGATGTGATTCTCGCTTGAGGAGAACTTTCCCGATTGGCTGACGGAGGGGTTGATGCCCGCATAGCTGACGACGGCGGATGCGTTCCGGAAACGATGGATGTCGCCTATCTCGGACGCGATCTGCGCGCCGAGGATATGTCCGATGCCCGGGATGGTGAGGATGAGCGGCTCGGTCGTCTCGATCCCTTCTTCGATCCTGGCCTCCACCTCCTCGATCTGCCCCTCGATGAAGTCTATCTGCTCCACGAGCAGTTTGATCTGGAAGGAGAGGGTTCGCGTCCCTCTGTCGATGCCGCACGATTCCTTGGCGATGCCCTTGATCTCCTCGGCCTTCTCCCGTCCGAGCTTGCCGCGACTCGCGCGCGAGAGCGTGTTGCCGAGGGCGTCCACGCGGACGCCTCGGCACTCCTCAGGGGTCGGGCACTTCCTCAGGAACGCCTTGGAGCTCTCCCCGAAGGTGTCGGAAAAGATGGAATCGTACTCGGGAAATACCTGGTCCAGCGCCACTATCACCTGGCGCTTGAGGTCGGCGACGCTCTCCTTGAGACCCTGGTGAAGCCGTGTGAGCTGGCGCAGCTCTACCATCGACTCGTCTCCGAGCTTGCTGGGGCGAAACTCGCCAAGGCGCAAGGTGTCGGCTATGAGGATGCAGTCGACGAGGTCGGTTTTGACCCGAGAGCTTCCCTTGAAGCGGCGCATCGCATCGGTTCGTATGGGATTGATGACGACGACGTCGTAGCCTTGGGCGTGCAGGAAGCTGAACAGCGGCAGCCAGTAGTGGCCGGTGGCTTCCATGCCGACGAGCATCTCCTCCGCAGGTGCGCCCAGCCCTTCGAGGTAGGCTGCGCACTTGCCGAATCCTTCAGCGGAGTTTGCGAACTGCATGGGCTTGGCGGCATCCTTGCCGCGCTCGTCCACCGCACCGATGACGTGGCTCGATTTGGCTATGTCTATTCCAGCGTAGATCATGGACCTGCCTCCTTCGCACATGGCAGGCTCCTGCACTCCAAACGGGCTCGCAACCTCCTGAAAGAGACACGGGGTGGCCAAACAAAGGCCCCGCCATCCAGCTAATCCGCGAACCGCCCCGAATGGGGCAGGCTGTCAGACTCCTTGGCGGGGTCGCGATAAGCGCCCCAGGACATATGTCGACATACCTGCCTCGCCAGTAACTGCATCGCATTCTGAATGGTTCGATAGAAGCAGTCAAAACACGATAAGTAGATTGTAGGAGGACATCGGATGATCATCGAGACCCTGTCAACGTTTCCGGGCATGTACGACTCGGTGATGAACTCGTCGATGATGCGCATCGCCCAAGAGAAGGGGATTCTCGACTTTCACGCGTATGACCTGCGCGACTGGACGCATGACCGCCATCGTACGACCGATGATGACCCCTATGGCGGAGGTGCGGGCCTCGTCATGAAATGCGAGCCGCTCTTCGAGGCGTATGACGAGATTTGCTCAAGCGGAGAGGAGCGCGATTTCGGTTCCTGCCCGGAACGGGCGGATTGGGCGGCGTCCACAAAGCGAGTTCCGCACGAGCCGGAAGTGCCCTCTGGCACTTCCGCGCGAGCAGGACTGCCGAGCGACTGGGCGCCACCCGATCCGCCCGCCGCGCCGCAGTCGGACTGCTTAAAACCCTGCACCATCTTCCTTGCGCCGCAGGGCGAGCGCTTCTGCGACGAAATCGCGCTCGATCTTGCCAAAGAGGAGCGCCTCCTGTTTATTTGCGGGCACTACGAAGGCATCGACGAGCGCGCCTATACGCTGGCGGATCGCGTCATATCGCTTGGGGACTACGTGCTCACGAGCGGCGAGCTCGCCTCGATGGTCGTGATCGACGCCGTGGTCCGCAAGCTCCCCGGCGTGCTCGGTGCCGAGGACGGGGCGATCACCGAAAGCTTCTCCGACGGCCTTTTGGAGTATCCCCAGTACACGCGCCCCGCTGAGTTCCGCGGAATGCGGGTTCCCGACGTGCTTCTCTCGGGAGACCACGGGAAGGTGGCGAAATGGCGCCGCGAGCAGAGCTTGCTGCGTACTGCCCGCCTGCGCCCCGACTTGCTTGCCGACGTGGAGCTTTCACCCGCTGACAGGGATTTTCTGCAAAGATTGGGCGAAGAGGGCTAACGTCTCGCGCGAAGCGCTATCATTCGAATTCACGACTTGAATCACGGGTGGTACCGCCTCCCGTATCGAAAGGATATCGCGCTTCATGTTTTCCGGTCAGCATGCCGAACGCCAGGGCTCGAAGGTGGCCCGCAGCCTGTTGAGCATCGTCATCATGGTACTCGTCGTGTTCGGCCTCTCGCGCCTGTTGAACACCTTCGTGTTCGGCGCCTATGAGATTCCCTCGGGTTCGATGGAGGACACCATCGAAGTGGGCGACCTCGTCTTCTCGGAGAAGCTTTCCTATTACACGAGCGAGCCCCAAAAAGGGGACATCGTCACGTTCGCCGATCCGCTTGTCTCCAACCGCACGCTGATCAAGCGCGTCATCGCGACCGGCGGCCAGACGGTCGACCTGCAAAACGGTAAGGTCGTCGTCGACGGTGTCGTGCTCGACGAGCCCTACACCGAGAACAAGGTTTCCGAGCCGTTCGAGAAGACGGCCGTTTCCATAAGCTATCCCTACACCGTGCCCGAGGGCTGCCTTTGGGTCATGGGCGACAATCGAACCAATTCGCAGGATTCGCGCTATTTCGGCGCAATCGACGCCTCGAGCGTGACCGGTCATGCGGTGTTTACCTACTGGCCGATCCCGCATATCGGGGTACTGTCTTAAAGGTGGAGAACCGGGCGCTCGGCGTCCCGCGCATCGATATGAGAAGGAGAGTCATGGCAGAGACATCCGCCGGCCCTGCGGCCGACAAGCTGACGTTCCAGGACATCATCATGAACCTGCAGCACTACTGGGCGAAGCAGGGCTGCGTCGTCATGCAGCCCTACGACAGCGAGGTGGGCGCGGGCACGTTCCACACCGCCACTACGCTGCGCAGCCTCGGGCCTAACGCCTGGCGCACCTGCTATCCGCAGCCGTGCCGCCGCCCGGCCGACGGCCGCTACGGTGAGAACCCCAACCGCATGCAGCACTACTACCAGTTCCAGGTCATCTTGAAGCCTTGCCCGGTCGATTCCCAAGAGCTCTACCTGGGCTCGCTCAAAGCCATCGGCCTCGATCCCGCCGAGCACGACGTGCGCTTCGTCGAGGACGACTGGGAAAGCCCGACGCTCGGCGCGTGGGGTCTTGGCTGGGAAGTGTGGATGGACGGTATGGAGGTCACGCAGTACACGTACTTCCAGCAGGTCGGCGGCATCGAGGTCGACCCGGTCCCCGTCGAAATCACCTACGGCCTTGAGCGCATCGCCATGTACGTGCAGGGCGTCGACTCCGTCTACGACCTCGTGTGGTCCTACCTGCCCGACGGCACGCCCATGACCTACGGCGACGTCTTCCACGAGAACGAGTACGAGTTCTCGACCTACAACTTCGAGGTCGCCGACGTCGAGCTGATGCGCCGCAAGTTCGATGAGTACGAGGCCGAGTGCCATTCCTGTCTCGAGCGCAAGCTGCCGCTGCCGGCCTACGACTGCGTCATGAAGTGCAGCCACGCGTTCAACATCCTCGACGCACGCGGCGCCATCTCGGCGACCGAGCGCGCCAACTACATCCTGCGCGTCCGCGCCGTCGCCAAGGCCTGCTGCGAGAGCTATCTCGCCGAGGTTGCTGGCAAGAAAGACACGTATTCCACGAAGGGCGAGGTGGCCTAAATGGCAGATACTCTGGATTTCCTGCTCGAGATCGGCACCGAGGAGATGCCCTCGGCGCCGCTGATCAACGCTTCCAAGCAGCTTCCGAAGCTCGTCGTGAAGATGCTCGACGAGGCTGGTTTGGCGCATGGCGATGTGCGCGTCGTCTCCTCGCCGCGCCGCCTTGCCGCGATCGTGTCCGACGTGGCCTGCGCCACCGAGGCCGTCCATGAGGTCAAGCGCGGCCCCAAGGCCCAAATTGCCTTCGACGCAGACGGCAACCCCACCAAGGCTGCTGCCGGCTTCGCCCGCAAGTGCGGTATCGACGCCTCCGAGCTCACTCGCAAGGTGGACGAGGACGGCAACGAGTACGTCTTCGCCGAGAGAAACGTTCCCTCTGAGCCCGCAATGCCGATCCTGTCGGCGCTCGGCCACGACGTCATCGCCGCCATCGAGTGGCCGAACTACCGCTCCCAGCGCTGGGGCTCCGAGCACGAGACCTTCGTGCGCCCGATCCGCTGGATCTGCGCGCTCCTCGGCTCCGAGGTCGTGCCCGTTACCTACGCCGACGTGACGAGCGGTAACACCACCCGCGGCCATCGCGTTTTGGCGCCTGGCGAGCATGTCGTTGCCGAGCCTGCTGCCTACGAGCAGGTGCTCAAGGATTCCTACGTGCTCGGCGCCGAGGCCCGCGAGGCCGCCATTCGCGAGGGCATCGCCGCAATCGAGGCCGAGCGCCCCGGCAGCCATGTGGACACGCCTGCCCGCATCTTTGACGAGGTCGTGAACCTCTGCGAGTGGCCGACCGTGCTCGTCGGCACCTTCGACGAGGAGTTCCTCCGCGTGCCGCAGGAGATTATCTGCGAGTCCATGCTCTCCAACCAGCGCTATTTCCCGATTTTCGATGCCGAGGGCAAGCTTACCCGTGAGTTCGTGATCGTCTCGAACGCCGATCCGAAGGTCTCCGATACCGTCGTCTCCGGCAACGAGCGCGTCGTGCGCCCGCGCCTCGACGACGCGAAGTTCTTCTTCGACGAGGACTTGAAGCGCCCGATGGAGGAGTTCGTCGAGCGCCTCGGCATCGTCACGTTCCAGGAGAAGCTTGGCACCACCTTGCAGAAGGTCCAGCGCATGGAGAAGCTTGCGGGCGCGGCCGCTGCCGCAGCCGGCGAGGATGCGGCGGGCGTCGCGAACGCCGTGCGCGCCGCGCACCTGGCCAAGGCAGACCTCGTCTCGCAGGCAGTCGTCGAGTTCACCAACCAGCAGGGCGTCATGGGCGGCTATTACGCCGAGGCCGCAGGTGAGGCCCCCGAGGTTTGCGCCGCGATTCGCGAGCACTATCGTCCGCGCTTCGCAGGTGACGATCTTCCCTCCGGCATCTGCGGCAAGTGCGTCGCTATCGCCGACAAGCTCGACACCTGCTGTGGCATCTTCGCCATCGACGAGCCCCCGACGGGCTCTTCCGACCCCTACGCGGTGCGCCGCGCAGCCATCGGCATCATCGCCATGCTGCGCACGATGCCTACGGTCGGCCTGAAAGACCTCATCGCCGCGTCGCTTGACGCTTACGCCGAGCAGGGCCTTGAATTCGATCGCGCCGTTGTGGCTGAAAAGGTCGAACAGTTCTTCGCAGGGCGCCTGAAGTCTATCGCGAAGGACGAAGGCATCCTCCTCGACTCCATCGAGGCCGTCTCGGCTGTGGGCGTCATCGACCCCGCCGAGTTCTTCGCCCGCGCCTGCGCGCTCGATGCGGCCCGTGCCGAGCAGCCCGAGACTTACGAGGCTCTCGCGGGCGCCTTCACGCGCGCCCATAATCTTGCGGACGCCGCGCTGGGCTGCGAGGTCGACACCTCGATCCTTGGCGACTCTGAGCTCGCGCTCCTTCGCGCATGCGAGGAAGGGGAGGGCAAGGTCTCATCCGCGCTCGCTTGCAAGGACTTCGATGCCGCCTGCAGTGCCCTTGCGGCCCTCAAAGAGCCGATCGACGTCTTCTTCGAGGACGTCATGGTCATGGACGAGAACGCGTCGCTGCGCGAGAACCGCCTGCGCCTGCTCAACCGCTTCGTCGGCGTGTTCACCGACGTCGCCGATTTCGGGTTGATGGCGAAGAAGGCCCAAAAGTAGTCCACATCAATAGAAAAAGCCAGGCGAGAGATGGATTTCGTTGTGCATACGAATTTGACGCCCCTGCCGACGATTCACGTTGTCAGCGACTCTGTGGGGTTGACGGCGCAGTCTTTGGCCCGTGCCGCAGCTGCGCAGTTTGGGGTGACGAACCCCTGCATCGAGGTGCTGCCGAAGGTTCGCAAGTTCGATGAGGTGAAGCGCTTCCTCGAGGACCACATGCAGCTTCATCGCGAGCTTAAGGGATCTCCTCGAATCCTCGTCTGCTACACCATCGTCGACAAGGAGCTGCGCACTCGCTTGGCCGAGTTCGCAGCCTCCGAGCCCGACATCATCGCAATCGACCTGATGACCCAGGTCATCGATGCCATTTCAGACCTTTCGGGCCTCGAGCCGTCCTCGAAGCCCGGTGGTCTTCATGTGGCCGACCAGCATTACTTCCGCCGCATCGAGGCAATCGAGTTCACCATCGCTCACGACGATGGCAGAAACCCCCAAGACCTCACGCAGGCCGACATCGTTTTGCTCGGCGTGTCGCGCTCGTCGAAGACGCCGACGTCGATTTATCTGTCCCAGCAGGGCTACAAGGTGGCGAACGTTCCGCTTGACCCCCACACCGAGCCTCCTCGCGAGATTTACGACGTCGACCCGACGCACCTGTTCGGCCTCATGACGACGCCCGAGGTGCTCGTTGGCATCCGCGCTCGCAGGCTCGGCAATGCCGTGGGCGTCGCGAGCAGCTACGCCGACCCCACCTATGTCTACGAGGACCTCGAGTCGGCGCGTGCGCTCATGCGCCGACTCGGTGCTATCGTCGTTCACACTGAAAACCGTGCCGTCGAGGAGACCGCTCAAGAGATATTGCGCTACTACGAGCGTCTGCACCCCGCACCTACTGGTATAGTTGACTAGTACTCGAAACGTTAGGGAAATGTGCGCGAAATGTTTCTTCGCAAGTCACGTTTTCCGACGTCATGGGTAAAAAGGTAACCGGAGCTTGTAAGGAGAACAAGGTGACCGAACCAGTGAAGCGCGTCTATGCGTTTGGCAAAGACGCTCAGGGAAACAACGTAACCGAGGGCAACACCACCATGAAGGCGACGCTCGGCGGCAAGGGCGCGAACCTCGCCGAGATGGCCAACATCGGCCTTCCCGTTCCTCCGGGATTCACGATTTCCTGTCAGACGTGCATGGAGTACGCCAACGCCGGCAACGTATGGCCGGAAGGCGTTCTCGACACGATCCACGAGTATCGTCTCGATCTTGAGAACCGTATCGGAAAGAAGATCGGCGATGCGGAAGATCCGTTGCTCGTCTCCGTCCGTTCCGGTGCTCCCATGTCGATGCCCGGCATGATGGATACGGTTTTGAACCTCGGCCTGAACGACGAGTCCATCAACGGCCTCATCAAGCAGACCGAGAACCCCCGCTTCGCGTGGGACTCCTATCGCCGCTTCATCCAGATGTTCTCGAACGTCGTCATGGGGCTTGACGGCGACCTGTTCGAGAACGCCATCAACGCCATGAAGGCAGTGCGCGGCGTGAAGTCCGACACCGACCTTACCGCGGAAGACTTGCAAGAGCTCGTCGCGGAGTTCAAGGGCATCTTCACCGAGAACGTCTCGGGCGAGGAATACCCGGCGCTTGTCGTCGACGGCTCCGTGCAGTTCCCGCAGGACCCGATGGTGCAGCTCAAGCTTGCCATCGAGGCTGTGTTCGGCAGTTGGAACAACCCCCGTGCGGTTCTCTACCGCAAGAAGAACAAGATCTCCGACGACCTGGGCACCGCCGTCAACGTGCAGTGCATGGTCTTCGGCAACAAGGGCAACACGTCGGCCACGGGCGTCGCGTTCACGCGCAACCCGGCCAACGGTGCGAAGGAATTCTACGGTGACTACCTGGTAAACGCCCAGGGCGAAGACGTCGTCGCGGGCATCCGCAACACGAGCCCCATCGCCGACCTCAAGCATGTGGAAGGCCTCGAGGAAGCGGGCCGTGAGCTCGAGGAAATCTTCGTGCTTCTGGAGAACCACTTCCACGACATGATGGACATCGAGTTCACCATCGAGCAGGGCAAGCTCTTCATGCTGCAGACCCGCGTGGGCAAGCGCACCGCCGCCGCCGCGCTCCATATCGCCATCGACATGGAGAAGGAGGGCCTCATCGACAAGAAGGAGGCTGTCCGTCGCGTCGCTCCCGACCAGCTCGACCAGCTGCTTCATCCGCAGTTCGACAAGAACGCCGACTACGACGTGCTCGCCCGCGGCCTGAACGCGAGCCCCGGCGCCGCAGTGGGCGAAGCCGTGTTCTCCTCCGCTGACGCCGTCGCTGCCGCTGAAGCTGGCCGCAAGTGCGTGCTCGTCCGCTGGGAGACCAACCCCGACGACCTCGCCGGCATGATCGCCGCCGAGGGCATCCTCACCTCCCATGGCGGCAAGACCTCGCATGCCGCCGTCATCGCCCGCGGTATGGGCGCCCCGTGCGTGTGCGGCGTGGAGGCCCTGAAGATCGACGCTGAGAAGAAGCAGGCGACGGTCGCAGGCACCGACGTCGTCATCAAAGAGGGCGACATGATTTCGCTCGACGGTACCTCTGGCATCGTCGTTTTGGGTGCGGTCGATTTGGTAATGCCCGAGCTCACCGGCGACCTTGACACCATCCTCGAGTGGGCCGACGAGTTCCGCAAGCTCGGCGTCCGCGCGAATGCGGACAACCCCGAGGACGCGAAGCTTTCCCGCGATTTCGGCGCATCGGGCATCGGACTGTGCCGCACTGAGCACATGTTCTTGGGCGAGCGCAAACAGATCATCCAGACCTTCATCTTGAACGACGACGATGCCGTGCGCGAGAAGGCAGTGGGCGAGCTCTTCGAGGCCCAGACCGGCGACTTCTACGGCATGTTCAAGGAAATGGACGGGCTGCCGGTCATCGTACGCCTGCTCGATCCGCCGCTGCACGAGTTCCTCGAGAGCCCGCGCGCGCTCGACGTGGAAATCGCGCGCCTCGAGGCGACGGGCGGGGACAAGACCCTCATCGCCGAGAAGCGCATGCTCATGGAGCGCATCGACGGCTTCGCCGAGCAGAACCCGATGCTGGGCCTGCGCGGTTGCCGCCTCGGCATCGTGTACCCGATCCTCCCCGAGATGCAGGTTCGTGCCATCGCGACTGCGACCGCGAAGCTCAAGAAGGAAGGCCTCGACCCGAAGCCCGAGATCATGATCCCGCTCGTGTCGACCGTCGCCGAGCTTGAGAAGCTGCGCGCCGTCGCCGAGAAGATCATCGCGGAAGTGGCCGCCGAAGAGGGCGTCGAGCTCGATATCGAGGTCGGCACCATGATTGAGCTGCCGCGCGCTGCCGTCACTGCCGACGAGATCGCCACGCAGGCAGACTTCTTCTCCTTCGGCACCAACGACCTCACCCAGACGACGTTCGGCTTCAGCCGCGACGACGTCGAGGCCGAGTTCGTGCCGCAGTACCTGCAGGAGCACCTGCTTCCGTACAACCCGTTCGCCACGATCGACCCGGGCGTGGCGAAGCTCGTGGAGATGGGCGTCAAGCTCGGCCATGAGGGCAATCCCGACCTGGTCTGCGGCGTTTGCGGCGAACACGGTGGCGACCCGGATTCCATCCACACGTTCAACAAGATCGGTCTCGATTACGTCAGCTGCTCGCCGTACCGCGTGCCTGTCGCCCGCCTCGCTGCGGCCCAGGCTGCGCTCGAAGAAGAGTAGCACGACTACGGGTTCATCATTGCAGGGGTCGGGCGTTTCGCGCTCGGCCCCTTTTGCGCATATCATGGGAAGGGGAATGATGCAACGCACGAAAATCGCCCAGCTGTTCGCCGACGTCGACGCGTTCGGGGGCAAGGAAATCACCGTGGCGGGTTGGGTCCGCTCGGTGCGCGATATGAAGAACTTCGGCTTCGTCACCTTGAACGACGGAAGCTGCTTTCGCGACCTCCAGGTGGTGATGAGCCGCGAAACGCTGGAAAACTACGACGAGATTGCAGCTCAGAACGTGAGTGCTGCCCTTATCTGCAAGGGTACGCTGAAGCTCACACCCGAGGCGCAGCAGCCATTCGAGCTTACCGCTGAGAGCATTTCCGTCGAAGGCATCTCCGCGCCGGACTACCCGCTGCAGAAGAAGCGCGCCACGGTCGAGTTTCTGCGCACCCAGCAGCATCTTCGTCCGCGCACGAACTTGTTTCGCGCCGTTTTCCGCATCCGCAGCGTCGCGGCCGCATCTATCCACAGCTTTTTCCAGGACCGGGGATTCGTCTATGTGAACACCCCGATCATCACGGCGTCCGACTGCGAGGGGGCAGGCGAGATGTTCCGCGTGACCGCGCTCGATATGGAAGACGTGCCGCGCGTGAGCGAGAAAGCTGCTGCCGAGTCGGGCGGGGAACTTCACGCGGGGGAGGTTGACTGGAGCCGCGACTTCTTCGGCAAGCCGGCAAGTCTGACCGTGTCCGGCCAGCTCAATGCCGAGAACTTCGCCATGGCCTTCGGCGACGTGTACACCTTCGGGCCGACGTTTCGCGCGGAGAACTCCAACACGAAGCGCCATGCGGCCGAGTTCTGGATGGTCGAGCCCGAGATCGCCTTCGCCGACCTTGAAGACGATATGAACCTTGCGGAGGACATGCTGAAGCACGTCATCAACGAGGTGATGGATCGCTGCCCCGACGAGCTCGCGATGCTGAACAAGTTCGTCGACAAGGGACTTATCGAGCGTCTGACGCACGTGGCGACGAGCGATTTCGCGCGGGTGACCTACACCGAGGCCGTGTCCATCCTCGAGGATGCGGTTGCGAAGGGTCACACATTCGAATACCCCGTGAGCTGGGGAATCGACCTGCAAACCGAGCATGAGCGCTTCCTCACCGAAGAGCACTTCAAGCGCCCGACCTTCGTGACGGACTACCCGGTCGAGATCAAGGCGTTCTACATGAGGCTGAACGACGACGGCAAGACCGTTGCTGCGGCTGACTGCCTCGTGCCGGGCATCGGTGAGATTATCGGCGGCAGTCAGCGCGAGGAGCGCCTCGATGTGCTCGAGCGCCGCATCGCCGAGCTCGGGATGGATCCGGCGCAGTACAAGTACTACTGCGACCTGCGCCGTTACGGTTCCTGCCGCCATGCGGGCTTCGGTCTGGGCTTCGAGCGCCTCGTCATGTACCTTACCGGCGTTCAGAACATCCGTGATGTCATCCCGCATCCTCGCACCGTTGGCAACGCTGAATTCTAAGGAGACGGGGGCTTCTCGTGCAATCTTCCATCGACCTCACCCGCCTTCCTCGCAGCGTGCGCCTTGGGCGCGATGCGGACGGGCGAGCGGAGCTCACCTATCTTGACGAACGTCTTTTACCTGGTGAGGAATGTTTTTGCTCGACGGGCAGCTGGCGTTGCGTCGTAGATGCCATAAAGACGCTCGCGGTGCGCGGAGCCCCTGCCATCGGTGCTGCGGGGGCCGCCGCCGTGGCACTTTGGGCGGTGAACGAGGGCGCTCGTGGCGCCGTGTCGCACGGGTGTGCCGAGGCAGGGGAGAGCTTCCTGGCGGAGCTTCGACCCGTTGCCGCTGAGATTTCTGCGGCGCGCCCGACGGCGGTGAACCTTACGTGGGCCACCGCGCGCATGGAGTCCTTCGCGAAGCGCCTCGTTGCGGAGGGGGCAGCACCTGGCGAGGTGGCCGACTCCCTTTTCGACGAGGTGCTTCGCATCGAACGAGAGGATGAGAAGGTGAACCGAGCAATCGGCGCCGCGGGGGCAGCTCTCATCCCCGAGCACGCTCGCATCCTTACGCACTGCAACGCGGGAAGCCTTGCTACCGTGTTTTTCGGCACAGCGCTCGGCGTGGTGTATGCCGCCGCCGAGCAGGGCAAGGTCGAGCGCGTCTTCGCCGATGAGACGCGTCCGGTGGGCCAGGGTGCGCGACTCACGAGCTGGGAGCTTTCCCGTGCGGGCGTGCCTGTGACGGTAATTTGCGACAACATGGCGGCAAGCCTTATGGGTAAGGAAATGATCGATTTCGTCGTTGTCGGAGCTGATCGAATCGCTGCGAACGGAGACGTCGCCAACAAGATAGGTACCTATGGGGTAGCTGTTCTCGCGCACCACCACAGCATCCCCTTCTACGTTGCCGCGCCTGCGAGCACGTTTGACGTCTCCCTGCCCGACGGTTCGGCCATCCCCATCGAGGAGCGCGATCCAAGCGAGGTCCTGCCGCAGCCAATTGACGGGGTCGATGTGTACAACCCCGCCTTCGACGTGACGCCCGCCGAGCTCATTTCCGGCATCATCACCGAGTTCGGCGTGTTTCCGCCCCAAGATGCTGCACGCGAGGTTGCCGCGCGCGTCGGATAGCCGCCGACTTCTGCTACACTTCGGGTAATTGGGAAATCGAGGTCAGGAGCAACGATGCGCATCGTCACTAGGGGGGATCAGCAGTTCCGCGAGCATGAGCTCCTTTCATCGGACGCGGCGTTCTCCGACGAGTCCGATGGCCGTGACCGCTCGAGCGATCCCGATTTCCTGCGAAACGACTTCCAGCGCGACCGCGACAAGATCCTCCATACGAAATCGTTTCGGAGGCTTTCGCATAAAACGCAGGTCTTCCTTGCGGCGGAGGGCGACCATTTCCGCACGCGCCTCACGCATACTCTGGAGGTTTCTCAGATAGCGCGTACCATCGCACGGGCGCTCGGCCTCAACGAGGATCTTGCCGAGGCCATCTCGCTCGGCCATGACCTGGGGCACACGCCTTTCGGCCACACGGGCGAGGACGCGCTGTGCCGTGCAATCGCCCGCGTTCGCGGCGTGGACCCCGAAAGTCCCGAGGCCGCCGCCCTGTACCGCCACAACGAGCAAAGCCTTCGCGTGGTCGAGACGATCGAGAACGGTGGGCGAGGTCTGAACCTCATGCCCGAGGTGCGCGACGGGATACTCTGCCATACGGGGCCCGTTCACGCCGAAACCCTCGAGGGGCGCATCGTCGCCGTGGCCGATCGCATCGCGTATGTGAACCACGACATCGATGACGCCATCCGCGCGGGCATCCTCCGCGAAGGAGACCTTCCCCCCTCGACGCACGAGGTGCTCGGGTGCGACCACTCCTCGCGCATCGAGACGCTCGTGGTCGACGTGGTCCGCACATCGGCGGCCGAGGACGATATCCGCCTGTCGCCGCGCGTGTGGGACGCCATGGCCGAGCTGCGCGAGTTTCTCTTCGACAACGTCTACACCTGCGATGCCGTTATGGAGGAAGTGGCGAAGGCGATGCGCCTCATCGATGTGCTCTTCTCCTATTACATCGAGAACCCAGGCGAGATTCCCGTCGAGTACCGCGCCATCTCGGAAGGCGACGACGTGCGCGCTGCGACCGACTACATCGCCGGCATGACCGACCGCTATGCGAAATCCCGCTTCCAGAACCTGTTCGAACCCCATTCCCTTCACGTGTAAAGAGCTATGACCAACCTAAAAACCGATTTGCAAGCCAGCTTCACCGCGGCGCTCCCCATCGTGCTCGGCTACGTCGCCATCGGCGTGCCGTGCGGCATCCTGTGCGACTCCATCGGACTCAATGCGCTGCAGGTGTTCGCCATGTCCGTGCTGTTCTACTCGGGTGCGGGCCAGTTCATGATTCCCAATATGTGGCTCGCCGGCGCGCCTATCGCGTCCATTATCGCGAGCGTGTCGTTCGTGAACACGCGCCAGATGCTCTACTCGGCCGCGTTCGCCCCCCACTGCATCGGCGTGCGCAAGCGCCTTGCGTTCCTCTTCGCTGCCACGGTGACCGACGAGAGCTACGGCGTGAACACCCTTAAATTCGAGGAGGGGGGCTGGTCGGTGCGCCGGGCCCTGTTCGTGAACCTGTTCTCGTGCACCTCCTGGACGCTTTCGTGCACGGTCGGCGTGCTGGTGGGCAACGCCATCGGCATCCCGCTTGCGATCGCCTCCTTCGCCATGACCTCGATCTTCATCTGCCTTCTGTGCACGCAGAAAGCGAATGTGGAAAACGTGGTTGCCGCCGCGGTCGCGATGCTCGGCGTCTACGTGTTCAAGCTGGTGGGGCTCACCGGCCCCGCGATCCTTCTCGGCGCGGTAGCGGGCGTTGTCGCTGCCTTGTGTGTGTCCCAGGTGCGTCTTGCGCGCTCGCGCGAGAGTGCGGCGTACGAGGCTCGCATCGAGGAGGCGTGCGTCGGCGGGGAAGGCGCTAGCAAGAAGGGAGGTGAGCGCGAATGACGTGGGGGGAGTACTTTATCGTCTTGGGGTCGTGCATGGTGACGATGCTCGCCTGCCGCGTGCTGCCGCTCTTTCTTCTGAAGGGGCGCTCGCTGCCCGACGCCGTCGAGCGCGCGCTCGGCTTCATTCCCTCGGCGGCCTTTGCCGCGCTCGTCGCGAACGACCTGCTCTCGCCTGGAATGTTCGCTGCCGGTATATGGCCCGCGGCCATGCCCCTGGTAGCAAGCGCCGTAGTCGTGGTGGTGGCGTGGAGGACGAAATCACTTCTTGGCTGCGCGGTGGCAGGTGTGGTATCCTACGCCTTGCTCACGCTCATTTAGCGAGAGTGAAAAGTATCAACGTAAAGACCGGGATGTATACGACGCTTCGTTAAGAAGAGCAGTCCAGGACCTCTCTCGGAAACTCGTCGAATTTCAAGTGCAATGCTATTGCGCTTGATTAACGTGCGCAGTATAATGTCCAACTGTGTCTTTACACCGATATGTACAAAAACGGTTTCAAAAGAGAGCATAGAAGGAAACGAAGATGGACATCATTCGCGCTATCGAGCAGCAGCAAATCAAGCAGGACATCCCTGATTTCAAAGTGGGCGACAACGTGAAGGTCCACTATCGCATCGTCGAAGGCAACCGCGAGCGTATCCAGGTGTTCCAGGGCGACGTCATCCGCCGTCATGGTGCTTCCTGCCGCGAGACCTTCACCGTTCGCAAGATCAGCTTCTCCGTGGGCGTCGAGCGTACCTTCCCGGTTCACTCCCCCAAGATCGACAAGATCGAGATTACCCGCCGTGGCGACGTGCGTCGCGCCAAGCTGTACTACCTCCGCAAGAAGGTTGGCAAGGCTGCGAAAATCAAGGAGAAGTCGTTCCGCTAAGGCGAACACTTCGTTTGCATCCATCGAAAAGGCCCCTCGGGGCCTTTTCTTGTATCGTGGCCACGGCGCGCGTGCGCGCAGAGGCGCGGAAGTTCGAAGGAGACGCTCATGGGCGTGACGGTCGCCGAGATAAAGAAGAGGCTTTCCGAGGCCGATGCGGAGGAGTTTGCTGTGCTCGAGCGCGCGCTCGTCGCCGATGAGCGCAAGGGCGTTCGAAACGCGCTCGCTGTGGCGAAGAGGCGCCTTCAGGCCGAGGCCGACGAGGAGGCACGCTTGGCCTCGATGTACTCTTTCGAGCGCTCGCTGTGCGGAGAGAACCCCCATGCTGTCGTGGTCGGGCTCGACGAGGTGGGCCGCGGCCCGCTTGCGGGGCCCTTGGCGGTCGGCGCCGTCGTCTTGCCTGCGGACTTGAAGATTGCGGGCTTGAACGACTCCAAGCAGGTGAAGCCTACCGATCGCGAGCGCATCGCGGCAGAGGTGAAGCGTGTCGCGCTTGCCTGGGACGTGCACTACGTCGAGCCCTCCTACATCGACGACCACGGCATGACGGCGTCGCTCAGGCTCGCGTTCTCAAGCGCTGTTAAGGCAATCGAGCAAGCGGGGGTGCGCCCCGATGTCATACTCCTCGACGGTAACCCTCTGCATCTCGATCCGCGCGAGGTCAATGTCGTGAAGGGCGACGGCAAATGCGCGTCGATCGCGGCGGCTTCCATTGTGGCGAAAGTCGAGAGGGATGCGCTCATGTGCCGCTATGCGGAGAGCTATCCCGAGTATCACTTTGCTGAGAACAAGGGTTATGCAAGCCAAGCCCACATTGACGCCATCGAGCGCGTGGGCTTAAGCCCCATTCATCGCAAGAGCTTCTGCACGGCGTTCACGCAGCAAGCGCTGTTCTAGCAAGGTTTTCCGCCGCTTTTGGCGAACGGCTGCGACCTTCGGCGCCGATGAGGCGAATCGCTGTTTGATTCTTGCCAGGTTCCTGCCAGGTTTTTGCGATTTGCGGGCGATATTGCGCCTGGTTTTTTCTCCTTCCCAGGGAATTTGCAACGTATATCCGGCTCCCTTCTTTGGCATTCGCTGCCGTGAATTGTCACCTTAGTCGTAAGGAATCGGCAAGGACCCTGTGCATGTTCTGGCAGAATGCGTCTCTATGATGGTGCTCCGTCCCCGAGAAAGGAGCACCATCATGACGAACCGACCTGTCGCTTGCGTACCCGAAGAGGATTCTGCCCCGAAGCAGCGCAAGCCCAAAAAGGGCTCATCGAGCAAGAAGAACATGCACAACAAAGACCTCGGCCGCAAGGGCGAGGAGGCGGCCGCACGCTACCTCGTGAGGCGTGGCTACGACATCGTCGAGCGCAATTGGACCTGCATCGCTGGGGAGGCGGACATCATCGCCCTCGATGGGGACACCATCGTGTTCGTGGAGGTGAAAACCAGGACGAGCGCTGCAAACGGCCTTCCTGGGGAGGCGGTCACCAAGGAGAAGCGCGCGCGATACGAGAAGATCGCCTGTCTGTATCTCGAGCATTCCGAGGTAACCGACGTGCCGGTCCGCTTCGACGTCGTCGCGCTCACCCTTATCGGACCCGACCGTGCATTCATTCGCCACCATATCGACGCGTTCGGGGTTGGTTGGTAATGTATGGTCGATGCACGGTGCTCGGCGCGACGCTGCGCGGGGTCGAGGCGATACCCGTCGACGTCGAGGTTGCGGTGTCGAACGGGCTTCCGGGCTTCTCTATTGTGGGCATGGGCGACGCTTCGGTCCAAGAGGCGCGTGAGCGTGTGAGGGCCGCCCTTCGGTCGAGCGGGTTTCAGATGCCGAGCGACAAAATCGTCGTCAACCTCGCGCCAAGCTCCCTGAGAAAGACTGGCTCGGGTCTTGATCTGCCCATCGCCGTTGCACTTTTGGCCGCAACGGGGCAAATCGATCGTGCCTGCATCGAGAACCGCCTGTTCGTCGGAGAGCTTTCGCTCGAGGGCTTCGTGCGCGGCGTGGCGGGCTCGCTCGCCTTCGCGTTGTGCGCTAAAAAGAGGGGTTGCTCGCTTGTGTGCGCCGAGGACGGCGAAACGGTGAGCGTCGATGGGCTCGCCCAGTACGGCCTGCGATTTCTCGGCGGGATGCGCGCGGCAGCCGACTTGCCCTTGCTCTCGCCCCTTGTTCCTGAAAGCGCTGTGTGCGATCTCGATTTTCGCGATGTCGCAGGGCATGAGGTCGCCAAGCGCGCCCTGCAGATAGCGGCTGCGGGAAGGCATGGGGTGCTCATGATGGGGCCTCCTGGGTCGGGTAAGACCATGCTTGCCTCGCGGCTGCCCTCGCTTTTGCCACCCCTCTCGCAGGAAGAGGCGCTTGAAACTGCTCTTATCCACTCGGTGGCGGGGGAGTCGATCGCAGCGATCCTGTCGGGGGTGCGGCCGTTTCGCAAGCCCCACCACTCGGCATCGCTTGCGGGGTTGGTCGGGGGAGGGTCCCCGATTCGTCCGGGCGAGATAACACTTGCGCACAACGGCGTGCTCTTCCTTGACGAGCTATCCGAATTCAAGAGCTCGGTTCTGCAGGGCATACGCCAGCCGATGGAAACAGGGGAGGTTAGGCTTACCCGCGCCGACGGTACGGTCACGTTCCCCGCGCGGTTCATGCTGGTCGCGGCCTCGAACCCTTGCCCGTGCGGTCATTTGGGGGACGAGGAGACTGCATGCACGTGCACGCTCACCCAGGTGAAGAACTACCAAGGACGCATAGGGGGTCCGCTTATGGATCGAATCGATTTGCATCTCGATGTTCAGAGGATTCCCCCAAGCGACGTAATCGCGACGGGGTCGGGAACGTCGTCGGAGACGCTACGGGAAGGGGTGTTGAAAGCGAGGGAGTTCGCGCGGTGGAGGTCGCTGCACGACGCGGGGGCTCGCGTGTCGGCATCCGTTTCTCCCGATGAGGCCGCGTCGGGACCAAGACGGCCGGCCGACTTGGTGCGCGATTGCCATCTTTCCGAGTCGAGCCGCGAGTTCTTCGAGCAGTCTGCGAAAGCCCACAACATGAGCGGCCGCGCCATCATGCGCACCCTCTCCGTTGCGCGCACCATTGCCGATATGGAAGAGTCCCACGAAGTGCTGATGACGCATCTGTGCGAGGCGCTCAGTTTTCGGGTGAGGGAAGGGGTGGGCGTATGAGCGCGACAGTTGCGCAGACCGCGGTGCTCTCTGGGCCTAAATCGGTCGTCGAGCGGGGGAGCGAAGACTACCCCGAGCGCTTTTTGCGGTGCGGTTCTCCTCCCGATCGTCTGTACGTGATAGGCAATGTCACGGTCTTGCGGATGCCCTCGCTCTCTGTTGTGGGCGCCCGCAAGGCGACACCCTACGGGCGCGGATGCGCGCGGCGCTTCTCGACGCTCGCCGCCGCACGGGGCCTTGTCATCGTATCGGGCGGCGCGCGCGGGTGCGATTCCGAGGCCCATCGCGCGGCGATTGCCGAAGGCGCGCCGACGGTGGCGTTTCTCGGCGGCGGCTGCGACCGTATCTACCCGGCGGAAAATGCTGCGCTCTTCCAGTCGATCATCGATGGCGGGGGCGCTGTCGTCTCCGAGCGCGACTGGACGTTCCCGCCGGTGCCGTATGCCTTTCGCGCGAGGAACCGCCTCATAGCAAGCCTCTCTGCGGCAACGCTCATCGTCGAGGCGGGGCTGCCTTCGGGCACCTTCTCCACCGCAGACGAGGCGCTCGCGGCAGGAAGCGAGGTTCTCGCCGTACCTGGGTCGATAACATCGGCGTCCTCCCGCGGGGCAAATCGCCTGATTTCGCAAGGTGCGGTGCCCATCATCGACGACGATACGTTTCTCGATGCCCTTTTCAGCATATACGGATGCTTGCGGCAGGAGACCTTCCCGGGCGAGGGCCCAGGGGATGGCGCTTTGGCGGGCCGCCAAGCTGCCGACCCCCTCGTCGCGGCGCTTCGGGCCGAGCCTTTGGGGATGGAAAAGCTTCGCGACATCGCGAAAGAGTGCGTGCCTGCAGGCGATGACCCGTGGGCCTGGCTCATGCTGCGCTTGGCGAAGCTCGAGCAGGAAGGGGAGGTGCAGCGGTATCCCGACGGGCGCTTCGGGCCGGTGGTGCGCCCTCTGGTATAATCTCACGACGCGGGCGCCGTGCCCGCTCTTTTGCACTGAGAGGCCGGGTCTTTCGCCCGCTGCCTTTTGCTTTCGAGGAGGAATCGATGGGCGACAGTCAACGTGTGGTGCGCATTTTGGGCGCAGGGCTCGCGGGCAGCGAGGCGGCGCTCCAGCTCGCCGATCGCGGCATTCGTGTGGAGCTTGTCGAGATGCGCCCCGAGGTGGGCACCGCCGTGCATAAAACCGGTAACGCCGCGGAGCTCGTGTGCTCGAACTCGCTTAAGAGCACCAACCCCGACAGTGCTGCGGGAATGCTCAAAGCGGAGCTCTCCGCGCTTGGGTCTCATCTCATCGACGCCGCGATGCGCAACCGGGTGGCCGCGGGCGGCGCGCTCGCCGTTGACCGCGATGCGTTCTCGAGCGAGGTGACGGCGCGCCTTTGCGCCCATCCTTGCATTGAGATCTCCCGTCGTCTCGCAAGGAGCCTTGATGAGGAGGCGGTGGGCGTCGACGCGCTCATCGTCGCCACCGGTCCATTGACCGAGGGCGATCTGGCCCAGTCGCTGTGCGAGGCAACAGGTGCTGACAACCTAGCCTTCTTCGACGCTGCGGCGCCCGTCGTCATGGCGGAGTCCCTCGATCGCGAGAAGCTTTTCTCCCAAAGTCGCTACGAGGAGGGCGCGGGCGATTACCTGAACGCCCCGTTCAGCAAGGAGGAGTACGAGGCTTTCGCTCAGGAATTGGTCGGTGCTGAGCGCGTGATCAAGCGCGAGTTCGAGTCGAAGGACCTCTTTCAGGCGTGCCAGCCGATCGAGGAGATCGCCCGCACGGGAATCGACGCGCCCCGTTTTGGGGCCTTGAAACCCGTGGGGCTTACCGACCCGCGTACGGGTCGCAGGCCTTGGGCAGCGCTCCAGCTGCGCGCCGAGGACGCCCATGGCGAAAGCTACAACCTTGTCGGCTTCCAGACCAACCTCACGTTTCCCGAGCAGCGGCGTGTGTTCCGCATGATTCCGGGGCTCGAGAGCGCCGAGTTCGCGCGCTATGGGGTCATGCACCGCAACACCTTCATCAACGCGCCTTCGCTTCTCGACTCCAACCTGAGGTTCCGCCCAGAGATTGAGGCGCGGTGGGGCGTTCCCGTCTATGTGGCGGGGCAGCTCGCCGGCACGGAAGGCTATTGCGAGGCCATCCGCTCGGGGCTCCATGCGTCGCTCGCCGTCGTAGCCGAGCTTTCGGGCGAGAAGCCGCTTCCTCTTTCCGAGGATACGGCGTTCGGCGCGCTCATGGGCTACGCGACCAACCCTCAGACGACGGGGTATCAGCCGATGCACGTCAATTTCGGCATTATGCGCCCGCTTGACGAGCGAATCCGCAACAAGCGCGAGCGCTATGCGGCCTACGCACGCCGCGGGTCCGAGGCGCTTGCAGACTATTGCGGCCAGCTACGCCAGCGCGGGCTCCTGCCTTCGGAAGAAGGGGGCGAGCGTTAGCTCATGGCTGCGGAAAGCAAGCGATCTTCCTCCGTGGCGGGTGATGAGGCCGTCGCTGAGGAACAGCAGATTGACGTCGTGGTCTCATGCGCCATCGATGACTTCTGCGATGCGCTCGTTGCAGAGCGAAACGCCTCGGGTAACACCGTTCGCGCCTATCGGACCGACTTAGGGGACTACGGTCGGTGGGCTTATCGCGAGAAGCTCGATGCGCTCCATGCAAGCCATCGGGACCTGCGGTGCTATCTGGCGCAGCTCGATGCGGCGCGCTATTCGCGCAGGACGGTCAACCGCCGCCTTTCGGCGCTGCGCACGTTTTTCCGCTGGCTGAACGTGACAGGACGCGTTGACGCCAATCCGGCGAGCGCGCTCATCGGGCCGAAGAGCGGAAAGCACCTTCCGCAGGTTCTTCGCCCGCGCGATATGGCACGGCTGCTGTCGGTCCACGCCTCGCGCGATTTGAAGGGGCGCCCCCGCGAGCAGTCGCTTACCGATATGCGCGACCAGGCGATACTCGAATTCCTCTATGCGTGCGGCGCGCGCATCTCCGAGACGTCGGGCCTGCTTGCTGTTAATATCGACTTCGACGAGAAGCAGGCGCGCCTGTTCGGCAAGGGCTCGAAGGAGCGCATCGTCCCCTTGCACGATCTGGCCGTGGACTCCCTCAGGCGATATGCGCTCGTGGCGCGCCCGAAGCTGCTCGACGGCAAGGAGTGCCCGTACTTCTTCGTATCGACGCGCGGCAACCAGATGAAGACCGATGCGATGCGCAAGATGTTCAAGGCGACGGTGCGCGAGGCGGGGCTTGACGACTCCCTATCGCCGCACGATATGCGCCATACCTTCGCGACCGACCTTCTCAACGGCGGCGCCGATTTGCGCAGCGTCCAGGAAATGCTCGGGCATGCTCAGCTTTCCACCACGCAGGTGTATACGCACCTGTCGGTGGAACGGCTAAAGAAGGTGCATGACCAGGCGCTTCCTCGCTAGTCAGTCATTTTCCCAGGAGGTGTCGAAGAGCGGCTACGGGGTGGGCGAAGAGCATGCGCGGGCCTGAGAAGCGCATGACGGCGCGAATCGCCTCGCGCTTCGCAGGCGCGTAGCAGTGGATGGGGCACGAGTTACAATCCTTCTTCTCGTGCATCTTCAAGCAGCGCTCCGTGCGCTTCGCGCAGTACGCATCGAGCTCGGCGCATGCGGCGCACAGGGGCTTCCCGCATACTGCACGGGCCTCACGCGGCTCATCTTTGTGGTTCGCGGCGCAATACAGCGCGATCATCTGGGAAATCGTCCGCTTCTCGCGCTCTCGCCGCTTTCGGGTTTTCGATGTGTCTTCCATGGCTAACAGTGTAGCAAACGGAATGCGGAATCAAAGGAACTCCATCGGGGAAGCGGGTTTTGCGGTCCCTCACGTGCCCGCAAGGCTTGGGTGGCTCGTCGAGGGCGGTACAACCGCGTCCCATCTAAGGTGGTATAGCTACGTCCCATCGAAAGTTACGCGGCTGCATCCCGTCCGTCGAACATCCTGTGCCGTTTTAGCGAACAGATGTTTTCTCATTGATGGCTTCGCGCGCGCTGCGATACAATCGTTCGGCTACACAGATATCTTTGGAAGATGAGGGAACATGGGACAAAACTCGATCGTCATCAAGGGCGCTCGCGAGCATAACCTCAAAAACGTCGATTTGGAAATCCCGCGCGACAAGCTGGTCGTCATAACCGGTCTTTCGGGCTCGGGCAAGTCAAGCCTTGCCTTCGACACCATGTACGCCGAGGGCCAGCGCCGCTACGTGGAAAGCCTGTCGAGTTATGCACGCATGTTCCTGGGCCAGATGAGCAAGCCCGACCTCGACAGCATCGACGGCTTGTCCCCGGCGGTCTCCATCGACCAGAAGACCACCTCGAGAAACCCGCGCTCCACCGTGGGCACCACTACTGAAATCTACGACTACTTGCGCCTTCTGTTCGCGCGCGTGGGCATCCCTCACTGCCCGGAGTGCGGGCGCGTCATCAAGAAGCAGACGACCGACCAGGTGACCGACGATATCCTCGCGCTCGCCGCCGATGAAAGCACTCGCGCGATCATCATGGCGCCTGTAGTCACGGGCCGCAAGGGCGAGTTCACGAAGCTCTTCGCCGACCTTGCGAAGGAGGGCTTCTCCCGCGTGCGCATCGATGGCGAAATCGTGAAGCTCACGGGCGAGCCCATCACCTTGAACAAGAAGATCAAGCACTTCATCGACGTTGTTGTCGACCGCGTCGTGCTGAAGAAATCCGCCACGACCCGCATCGCCGAGTCGGTGGAGAACGCGACGAAGCTCGCCGAGGGGCGCGTGCTTGTCCAGGTGCTCGGCCCCGATGGTAAGCCCCAGGGCGAGGCGGGCGGTACTTCAAGCGGCGCTACGGGTGGGCTCGGCGCAGGGGAACACCTCTTCTCGCTTGCGCTCGCCTGTCCCGAACATGGTCATTCCATGGACGAGCTTCAGCCGCGCGACTTCTCCTTCAATGCACCGTACGGCGCCTGCCCCGACTGCCTGGGAATCGGCAGCCGCGACGAGGTCGACCCCTCGCTCGTGGTGCCCGACCCGTCGCTTTCCCTCGATGAGGGCGTCATCGCGCCGTTTCGTACGGGGAACTACTATCCGCAGGTCATCAAGGCGGTAGCGGCGCACATGGGCGTCGACTCGTCCACGCCGTGGGAGGATATGCCGCGCCGCGCGCAGAAGGCCATCATGTCGGGCCTCGGCAAGGAGAAGGTGCGCGTCGACTACGTCACGGTCGACGGCCGCGAGACGTACTGGTACATCGAGTGGGAAGGCGTGCTCGCTGTGGTTATGCGCCGCTACCAGGAGGCGCAGACCGACACGCAGCGCGAGCGCCTCCAGCAGTATTTCGCGACGGTGCCCTGCCAGACCTGCCACGGTAAGCGCTTGAAGCCCGAAATTCTCGCTGTCACCGTGGGCGGCAAGTCCATCCACGATGTGACGGAGATGTCAGCCGCCGATTCCTACGCGTTCTTCAGCGGCCTTTCGTTCTCGGGCCAGGCCGAGCGCATTGCGGGGCCCATCGTGAAGGAGATCAAGGCGCGACTGAAGTTCCTCGTGGACGTGGGACTCGACTACCTGACGCTCGAGCGCGCCACCGCTACGCTGTCGGGCGGCGAGGCTCAACGCATCCGCCTCGCCACGCAGATTGGCGCGGGGCTTATGGGCGTGCTCTATATCTTAGACGAACCTTCGATTGGCTTGCATCAGCGCGACAACGAGCGGCTTATCGCCACGTTGGAGCACCTGCGCGACCTCGGCAACACCGTCGTTGTGGTCGAGCACGACGAGGACACCATCCGCAGCGCCGACTTCGTGGTCGACATGGGGCCGGGCGCGGGCGAGCGCGGCGGGGAAGTGGTCGCGGCGGGAACTCCTGCCCAGATCATGAAGGCGAAGCGCTCGCTCACGGCGGATTATCTGTCGGGCCGTCGTAAGATCGAGGTGCCCCAGACCCGCCGCCATCCCAAGCGTGGGTCCATCAAGATGACGGGCGCTTCGGAGAACAACCTGAAAAACGTCACGCTTGAGGTGCCTATCGGCACGTTCACCGTGATCACCGGCGTATCTGGCTCGGGCAAAAGCTCGCTTATCACCGATACGCTCGCGCCTGCCCTGGCCAACCGCGTGAACCATGCGCACCGGCGCACGGGCGCGTACCGCAAGATCACCGGGCTCGAGTCGATCGACAAGGTCATCAACATCGACCAAAGCCCTATCGGTCGAACCCCGCGCAGCAACCCTGCCACCTATATCGGGCTGTGGGACGACATTCGCGCCCTGTTCTCCTCGACGCAGGAGGCGAAGGCGCGCGGATATGCTCCAGGTCGCTTCAGCTTCAACGTGAGCGGCGGCCGCTGCGAGGCCTGCAAAGGCGACGGCCAGATTAAAATCGAGATGCACTTCCTTCCCGACGTGTACGTTCCCTGCGAGGTTTGCGGGGGGAAGCGCTACAACCGCGAGACGCTCCAGGTCACCTATCGTGGGAAGAACATCGCCGAGGTCCTCGACATGACGGTCGAGGATGCGCTTGTGTTCTTCGAGCACATCCCCGGCATTAAGCGTAAGCTCCAGACGCTGTTCGACGTGGGGCTCGGCTACATTCGTCTCGGTCAGGCGGCAACGACCCTTTCGGGCGGCGAAGCCCAGCGCGTCAAGCTTGCAAGCGAGCTTCAGAAGCGCTCCACGGGAAAGACGTTCTATATTCTCGATGAGCCGACGACGGGCTTGCACTTCGAAGACGTGCGCCAGCTGCTCGTCGTGTTGCAGCGCCTGGTTGACGCTGGCAACACGGTGCTCGTCATCGAGCACAATCTCGACGTCATCAAGTCCGCCGACCATATCGTCGACTTGGGCCCTGAAGGAGGCGAGCGGGGCGGAACGATTATCGCCACCGGTACGCCTGAAGAGATAGCGCAGGTGGAAGGTAGCTTTACCGGAAAGTTCCTCAAGAAGATGCTGGGCGATCATGCGGGGTAGTTCGGTCGCGAAGGGCGTTCTGCTCACGGCGGGCGGCGCCATATGCTGGGGCTTTTCCGGCACGTGCGCGCAGCTGCTCATGGATATCTACGGCGTTCCCTTAGCGTGGAACGTGTGCGTACGCCTTGTGTTCGCCTCATTGCTCTACCTGGTATTTTGCACAGCAACGCATCGCGATGAGCTCCTTTGCCTGCTCAAACAGCCCCGCGAGCTGGGACGTCTTCTCGCGTTCTCCATTTTCGGCGTGCTGCTTGTCCAGGTGTGCTACCAGGGGTGTATCTCTGTCAGCAATGCGGGCACGGCGACCGTGTTCGAGCGATGCGGCCTCATCCTCATCATGCTCATAACCTGCGTAAAAGCTCGCCGCGCCCCGATGCGCCGCGAGCTTTTGGGCGTCGTTTTGGCCATCGTCGGCACAATCTGCATCGCGACGAAGGGAAACCTCGGCATGCTCGCCATTCCCGCCGAGGCGCTCATGTGGGGCGCGGCATCTGCGTGCGCGCTCGTCTTCTACACGATGATGCCGGTGCACCTGCTTGAACGATGGGGGAGCGTTGTCACCACGACGGTCTCCATGACGATGGCGGCGATCATCGCGAACGCCGTCGTGCAGCCGTGGAACATGCACGTCGAAGTGACCCCCGGCATCGTCGCCGCCATGGCGGCGCTGGTGATCGTCGGCACGTTCTTCGCCTACCTGCTGTTCTTGCAGGGTGTGAAACTTGCGGGCCCCATGCGCGCGGGGCTTGTCGGCAGTATCGAGCCGGTTGCGGCGATGGCGTTCTCCACGCTCTGGCTCGGAACGCCCATCACTCCCTTTGACATCGCCGGCTGCGCGCTCATCGTGATCATGGTGCTGCTCGTGACGCAGCGCGAGGAGAAAACGTCTCGCGAGGTGGATCTTTCGAGCGGGGACGCGCAACCGGTTGAGGTCAAGCTCTCGGTTGAAGGTGCGCAAGCGGCTGATTCGGAGCCCTCCGATAAGTCCGCGCAAACACCCAAGGTTGAGCTTTCGGGGAAGGCCGCGAAACCGATCTTCAAATAACCCGAGGAAAGCGCATCTTCCATTCCGCCTGTGGGCTTTCTTGCCGTGCGCCTCAATATCGAGACCGTTCACATAATGGAGTTACGATTTCTCTCTTCGTAACACTGAATGCTGTTCTGTCTGCTATAGTGTGTTACAGATTTGTATCCCGTAACACTAAGCAGGTGCGCCGAAACCGCATCAGCTGCGCGCTCTGCTTGGCCGATGAAAGGACATCTCGATGAAAAGCTTCTCAAGGCGAACGTTTTTGCAGGCGGCAGGCGTGAGCGCGGCTGCGGTGGGCTTCGGCGGCGTGTTGAGCGCGTGTGCAAGCGATTCGGGCTCGGGCAGCTCGGATAAGGGCGCCACTTCGAAGAGCGAGGGACACGCATCGCAGGTAACCGTCTCCATGCCCGTGAGCAGCGAGCCCGCCGCTGGCTTCGACCCCTTCGTCTCCTGGGGCTGCGGCGAGCATGTGCATGAGCCGCTTATCCAGTCCACGCTTCTGACCACGACGGCCGATATGGGCTTCGAAAACGACCTCGCGACGGCGTATTCCTGCAGCAACGACGGCCTCACGTGGACGTTCACCATTCGCGCGGACGCGAAGTTCACCAACGGCAAGGCGCTCACGGCGCATGATGTGGCCTACACGATCAACGGCGTTGCGAACAGCGAGGCCAGCGAGTGCGATCTGACTATGGTTGACAAGGCGGTCGCCGTAGACGACGAAACGTGCGAAATCCATCTGAACAAGCCCTTCAACGCGTTCCTGTACACGTTGGCCGTTATTGGCATCGTTCCCGATGGCGGACACGGCAGTGATTACGGCACCAACCCGATCGGCAGCGGCCGCTACATGCTGGAGCAATGGGATCATGGACAGCAGGTTATCCTGAAGGCCAATCCCGACTACTACGGCGATGCCCCGAAGATCGATCGTGTCGTGGTGGTGTTCATGGAAGAGGACGCAAGCCTTGCGGCGGCTCGCTCCGGCCAGGTGGACGTTGCCTACACGGTGGCCACCTACGCCGACCAGCAGCCGACGGGCTACGACCTGCTGAACTGCGCATCGGTAGACTCGCGCGGAATCTCCCTTCCCACCATCGCGGCGGGCGCTACGAAGAAGCAGACGGGCGAGGAGTATCCCGCAGGCAACGACGTCACGCAGGACCTCTCGTTGCGCCGCGCCATCAACTACGGCGTGAACCGTCAGACGCTCATTGACAACGTCTTGAACGGCTATGGCGAGGTCGCGTACAGCGTGAGCGACAATATGCCCTGGTCATCTGACGATATGCGATGCGAGCAGGATATCTCCCGCGCCAAGGCGTTGCTCGACGAGGCGGGCTGGGCGCTCGGGTCCGACGGCGTTCGCATGAAGGACGGCGTGCCGGCAGCGTTCGATTTGTACTACTCGGCGTCCGACTCGGTGCGCCAGGCCATCGCCATGGAGTTTGCCAACCAGATGGGCGAGCTCGGTATCAAGGTGTCGCCGAAGGGTGCAAGCTGGGACGATATCTACCGACACCAGTTCAGCGACCCCGTCGTGTGGGGCTGGGGCTCGAACAGCCCGATCGAGATCTACAACCTGAACTACTCGACGGGCAATGGCAACTACGCGTGCTACGAGAACGCGGCGGTGGACGCGCATCTGAACGCCGCGCTGGCCAACCCTGTGATCGCCGACTCGTATGACGAGTGGAAGCTTGCCATGTGGGACGGCGAGAACGGCGTGGCTCCGCAAGGCGCTGCCACGTGGGTGTGGTTCGCCAACGTCGACCACCTGTATTTCGTGGCCGATGGCTTGAAGGTCGCCGACCAGAAGCCGCATCCGCATGGACATGGCTGGTCGATCGTGAACAACGTCGACAAGTGGAGCTGGTAGGCGCAGCTTCGCATGACGAAATATCTTGCTCGACATATCGTGCGGTTCGCGCTGCTGATGCTTGCCGTGGGGTTGGTGGTGTTCGCGCTGGTGAGCATGTCGCCGATCGACCCCGTGCAAGCGAACGTGGGGCAGGCCGCGTATGTGAACATGTCGGAGGCCAAACGAGCTCAGCTGGCGAGCTACTGGGGCGGCGACGTGCCGTTTTGGGAGCGCTTTGCCAACTGGGCAGGTGCCCTTCTGCAGGGCGACATGGGAACATCGCTCAGGTTCAATGCGCCGGTGTCCGTGGTCATTGCGCACCGAGCCGCCAACTCGTTGGCGCTCATGGGCATCGCGTGGCTGTTCAGCGGCGCGTTGGGGTTTGCGCTCGGCGTTGCTGCGGGCGCTCGCCGCGGCGGTGCGCTCGATCGGGTGGTTCGCAGCTATTGCTTTCTTTTGGCTTCGACCCCTACGTTCTGGCTCGGCTTGCTCATCTTGATGGTGTTCGCCGTGCAGCTAGGCTGGTTCCCCATCGGGTTCTCCGTGCCCATCGGCGTGTCGGCGGCGGACGTGACGTTGGCCGATGCCGTGCATCACCTGGTGCTTCCTGCGCTCACGCTCTCGGTGACGGGAGCGGCTAACATCGCGCTCCATACGCGCGAGAAGGTTGTTGATGTACTGGAAAGCGACTACGTGCGCTTCGCACGCGCGCGCGGCGAGTCGGAGCTGAGCGTGATCATGCACCACGGCTTGCGCAACGTCGCGCTGCCGGCCGTCACGCTGCAGTGTGCGTTCATCTCCGAGGTCTTTGGCGGGTCGGTGCTGGTAGAGCAGGTGTTTTCTTATCCCGGCCTGGGGCAGGCGGCTGTGACCGCAGGGTTAGGCGGCGACGTGGCGCTTCTCGCGGGCATCGCGCTCGTGAGTGCCGCACTCGTGTTCGGCGGCAACCTGCTGGCTAATATTCTCTATGGCGTGCTCGATCCGCGCATGCGCATCGGCGAGGGGAGGGCTTGATGGAAGAGGTTCTCCATACTCCCGTGCAGCGTTCGCGTGGCAATCGGGCAACCACGCTCGTCGCGTGCATCGCGGCCGCCTGCGCGCTCGCCATTGTGGTGGCGTCGGGGCTTGTGCTTTACAGTCAGGCGACAGTCACAGACTTCACCGCGAAGAATCTGGCGCCCTCGCTTGCCCACCCCTTCGGCACCGACTGGATGGGTTGCGACATGCTTTCGCGCACGCTTGCGGGCCTGTCCACAAGCGTGCTGGTGGGCTTGCTGGCGGCCACCGTCTCGTCGGTGATTGCACTCGTGCTCGGGTGTGCTGCCGCGCTTGGCGGGAAACGCGTCGATGCCGTGATCAGCTGGCTGATTGACCTGATGATGGGTGTTCCCCACATCGTGCTTCTGGTGCTCATCTCCTATGCAATCGGGAAGGGCTTCTGGGGCGTGACCATCGGCGTTGCCGTGACGCATTGGCCGAGCCTTGCGCGCGTCGTTCGTGCCGAGGTGCTGCAATGCCGCGAGTCGAAGTTCGTCGAAGTTGCGCGCAAGTTGGGGCAAAGCCCGGCGCGCATCGCGTTGCACCATATGGTGCCCTACGTGTTGCCGCAGTTCGTGGTGGGGCTTATTCTGCTCTTTCCGCACGCCATCCTTCATGAGGCGGCAATCACGTTCCTCGGCTTCGGATTGCCGCCCGAGCAGCCGGCAATCGGCGTGATCTTGAGTGAGTCGATGAGCTACCTATCTACGGGTGCCTGGTGGCTTGCCGTGTTTCCGGGTTTGGCGCTCATGGCGACGGTGCTGCTCTTCGATGTGGCTGGTCAGGGTTTGCGAAAGCTCGTTGACCCGCATACGGCGCAGAAATAGGTGGGGAAGATGTTGGAGAAGGCAAACGACGGCGCGGCTGCGCAAGCGGCTTCGGCGAACAAGGCTGCCGCGATCGCTCACGAGCAAACCACGCACAAGGATGCGCAGCTGCACCATCATCACACACATGCGGCGACGTCGCACCATGACGGCGGGCACCACCTTTTGCAGGTCGAGGATTTGAACGTGAGCTTTTGCATGTACGACGAGGATGCGCCGTACTTCCAGGCGAAGCAGCGCGATGTCCAGGTGCTCCACGGGTTGAGTATCGCCGTCCACGCGGGCGAGATCGTGGCTGTGGTGGGCGCATCGGGCTCGGGCAAGACGCTTCTCGCCGATGCGGTGCTGGGATTGTTCGAGCCTAACTCCACGGTGACGGGACGCATCTGGTTCGACGGCGAGCGCATGGATGCGGAAGGCTTGCGCGCGCTGCGCGGGCACGGACTGTCGCTCGTGCCGCAAAGCGTGAGCCATTTGGACCCCATGATGCGCGTGGGGAAACAGGTCGAAGGCTTCGCGAACGCGCTGTCGAAGGCCGAGCGCAAAGCGCGCCGCGAGCAGCTGTTCGAGCGCTACGGGCTCGGTCCCGAGGTTGCGCGCCTTTACCCTCATGAGCTTTCTGGCGGCATGGCGCGCCGCGTGCTGCTCTGCTGCGCGCTCATGGACGATCCGCGGGTGATCGTGGCCGACGAGCCAACGCCTGGGCTCGACCTCGACCTCGCGGTCCGAGCGCTGGACGACTTCCGCTCCTTTGCCAACGAGGGCAACGGCGTGCTGCTGATCACGCACGATATCGAGCTCGCGCTGCGCGTTGCCGATCGCGTTGCCGTCTTCAAGGATGGCACCGTGGTGGAAGAGGCGGCGGTCGCGAACTTCGCCGACCCCGCGCTTCTGAGCGACCCGTTCACCCGCGCGCTGTGGCATGCCCTTCCCGAGCACGATTTCGCGGCTACGGCGAGCACGGACGAGCAAGGCCGCGGCAACGCATCGATTGACAAGGGAGGTCGCTCGTGCTAGAGGCTCGAGACATCACGTTCGGTTACCCCGGCGCAAAACCCCTGTACAGCGGGTTCAGCCTGCAAGTCGAGCCCAGCGAGCGCGTGGCGCTTCAGGCTCCCTCGGGATTTGGCAAGACCACCCTGTGCCGCGTGCTCGCTGGGTTCGAGCGTCCGCAGGCTGGCGAGGTGCTGCTCGATGGTCGGCCACTTCCGCGTCGCGGAGTATGCCCGGTGCAGCTGATCCAGCAGCATCCCGAGCAGGCGGTCGATCCGCGCCTGCGCATGCGCAAAACGCTGGCGGAGGCGGGCGACGTGCCGCAAGAACTCCTCGACAACCTGGGGATTCGCGATGAGTGGATGCAGCGCTACCCACATGAGCTCTCCGGCGGCGAGCTACAGCGCTTCTGCATAGCCC
This sequence comes from Ellagibacter isourolithinifaciens, assembly GCF_008831035.1. GTDB lineage: Bacteria > Actinomycetota > Coriobacteriia > Coriobacteriales > Eggerthellaceae > Ellagibacter > Ellagibacter isourolithinifaciens. The sequence goes on from NZ_WAJR01000007.1 coordinate 83,400, forward strand.
GCGCGCTTGCCACGCGTCCGCGCTACCTCATCTGCGACGAAGTTTCCACGATGCTGGATGCGGTCACGCAAGCGCATATCTGGCGCGTGTTGCTGGACTATGCCGAGCGGGAAGGTGCCGGCATGCTGCTCGTCTCCCATACCCCTGCGCTTACGGAGCGCGTGGCGACGCGGAAAGTGAAGCTCTCGAGGGGCAAAAGCTGATTCGAGAAGCTCGCATGTCCATACCTCCTAATGCCTTGTTTGCGAATTGTGCCTGATGGGGTGCTCTTGCTCGCCTCCGTTAGAGCGGTAGAGCGTCGAGATTGTTTGTCTTCGGGAGATGGGGGCTGGCAGCCCATGCTCGTTTGCCTATAATGAACGCTGCTATGGAAAAGACATCCCGAGAGAAAATCGCGCTCATCGTGTTCCTCATCCTTGCTATTGGGATGGGGTGTATCCTGTTCGGCTACGTGTTTGCTGGCCATTCATGGAACGTCACCGCCTCGAACATCGACGATGCGTTCGGCAACATGGAAGGCTATACCGCCATCGTCTACGAGGGAACCATCGAAGAGGAAGAAGGCGCTGCGCAATCGCCTGCTTCTGCGGCATCAGCTGCCAACAGCTCTGCTAACTCAAAGAATGCGGGGGATGCTGAATCGCTTCCCGGGGACTCGAAGGCGGGGGATGGTCAAGCCCCCGCTTCCTCTTCGTCCTCTTCCGACGGCAATCAAGCCGCTGCTTCCTCTTCGGAAAACAGCCAGGCATCTTCCGCCGCTTCGTCTTCCGACAAACAGGTTGCTTCTTCTCAGGGTGGCTCGAGTGTAAATTCAGCTTCCTCAACGAGCGCAAGCGCGCAGGGCACCGGCTCTGTCGATCAGGGAGTTTCGACTGCGTCGGAACCTGCTGCTGCGGAAGGCTCCGCGTCCGAAGGCGTCGTAGGGGAAAGCACTGCCGGGGAAGGGGTTTCTGCAACTGCTTCCCCTGATGGAACCTTAGATTCCCAGGCGAGCTCCGCTGCACCCCTCGCGGGGCACAAAAAGGAGAAGGAACCGGTCGCCCTCTCCGATGTCGATGAGCTCTACCAGGCCAAGGGCGCAAACGTCATCTCGCTTCATACGGCCGATCCCTCCGCCTATGAAGAGGGAACGATTCTGAAGCGCGGCGGCAAGCGCTACGGCATCTTCTCGGTCACCCGCGAGTATTCGAGGATCCTTATCGATGAGAAGGTTAAGTACTTCACCGATCAAAAGGTAGACTACGTCATTGCTCTTTGTCCCGAGGAGTCGTATCTCAAGAATGCCGAGAACATCGACATCGTCATCACCACGGCAGACTCGACGATCTCGTCGATGGGCGAATCGAGGAACGGCGCCTTCTACGTGAGTACGCCGAAGATCGGCTCGGTCGGGGCGATCCTCATTTCGCCGAGCAATGTCGTCTCCGCGAAGACTATCTCCGAGCTGTAAATCCTCCGGGGTTATCTCTGTCGCCCGACAATGAGCGGCGACCGAAACGGCAAGCGACCCCGCCTCGTGCAATCGCACATTCGGCGGGGTCGCTTCGTGAATCGCCTTCCCGAAAAGGGCCAGGCTATTCGGGGTTCCTGCATCTGGTCAATCGACGCTCCTCTTTGGGTGGGCCGTTGCTACTTTAAGACGATGTTCTCGATCATGGGCAGTGCGTCGTTCCAATCGACTTTGGAGCCTATGACCACGCCGACCGTCATTCCGGAAGGTGCCTTGGTGAACAGGTTAACGGTGCCATTGGAGGCGGTGTGACGCACCCAGGTGATGCCGTTGACGTCGACTTCGTCGATGGTGCCGTCTTTCTTGGAGCCCATTCTAGCTTCCGCTTCGGTCATCGGCTCGGTCTTGAACGTGCGAATGTCGATGAAGGCGAAGGTGTCATCGCCGAGCGTGAACTCGCACTCTTCGTACTTCTCGTTCATCGATCTGGTGCCGGGTTTCCAGCCATCAGTTGGCTCTAAGCTGTACGAAGGGTAGTCGACGCCGGTTTTGGCCTCAACGGCGGGCTCTGGGGTCTCTTCAGCCTTCGGCTCTTCCGCAGGCTGCGTCGTTGCCGTGTCGTTGCTCGCCTTCTTCTGCTCCTCGGCGCCACCGCCGCAGCCGGCCATCGTGAACGCAAGGGCTGCCGTCAACGCAACGGCGGGCACACCGAGCGCGACCTTCCTCATCATGGGCTTCAACATTTTTATCACTCCCTTTCCCGTTGCCTCGTGCAAGCCGCTTCGCACTCCGCCCTTCCCGACGAAGCCAGCTTCTATCGATATTGTGCCTTGCGAGGTCTCGTTTACGAAGTGACCAGCGGCCCAAACGATGCGCACATGCGTACCGCACGGCCAAGATACATGCGGGAAAGAGCTTGCCTGCCCCATTTTCGGGACTTCGGGCATAGAAAAAGGCGGGTTCCCGTGCGAGGAGCCCGCCTTCCTAAAATGATTGCTTGAAGTTGGCGCTTACACGATGCCCTGAGCCATCATGGCGTCGGCAACCTTCTTGAAGCCGGCGATGTTGGCGCCCATCACGAAGTTGCCTTCATGGCCGTATTCCTTCGCCGTATCGTCGACGTTGTGGAACATACCGCGCATGAGCGTCTCGAGCTTGCCGTCGACCTCCTCGAAGGTCCAGGAAAGATGCTCGGCGTTCTGGCTCATCTCCAGACCGGACACGAGCACGCCGCCCGCGTTTGCCGCCTTGCCGGGGAAGAATGCGACGCCGTTGTTCTGGAAGTATTCGGTCGCCTCAATCGTGGTCGGCATGTTGGCCCCTTCGCCGACTGCCTTGCAGCCGTTCGCGACGAGGGCCTTCGCGTCCTCGATGCCAAGGGTGTTCTCACGGGCGCAGGGGAGCGCGATGTCGCAGGGGAGCTGCCACACGCCGCGGCCATCCTCCGCGTGCCACGTCGCGTTCGGACGCTCTTCGACGTACATCGCGAGCGTGACGCCCTTGTCGTGGCCGGAGCGCTTCTTGTTGTAGACGTGCTCGAGCACCTGGTAGTCGATGCCTTCCTGGTCCTCGACCCAGCCGTGGGTGTCGGAGCAGGCGATCACCTTGCCGCCGAGCTGCGAGACCTTCTGGATCGCGTAGATGGCCACGTTGCCGGAGCCGTGCACGACGACCTTCTTGCCCTCGAAGGAGTCGCCCTTGCTCTTGAGGTACTCGTCGACGAAGTAGACAAGGCCGTAGCCAGTTGCCTCGGTGCGGGCGAGCGAGCCGCCGAAGGAGAGGCCCTTGCCGGTGAGCACGCCGGTCCATTCGTTGCAGATGCGCTTGTACTGGCCGAACATGTAAGCGACTTCGCGGCCGCCGACGCCCAGGTCACCTGCAGGAACGTCAGTGTTCGGACCAACGTGGCGGTAGAGCTCGGTCATGAACGACTGGCAGAAGCGCATGATCTCGTTGTTGGACTTGCCCTTCGGGTCGAAGTCGGAGCCGCCCTTGCCGCCGCCCATCGGCAGCGTGGTCAGCGCGTTCTTAAAGATCTGCTCGAAGCCCAGGAACTTCAACATGCCCAGATAAACCGTGGGGTTGAAGCGCAGGCCGCCCTTGTAGGGGCCGATTGCGGAGTTGTACTCGACGCGGAAGCCGCGGTTGACCTGGACTTCACCCTTGTCGTCAACCCACGGAACGCGGAACTGGATGATGCGCTCGGGCTCGATGATGCGCTCGAGGATCTTTGCTTCCTCGTATTCCGGATGCGCCTCGATGACCGGTTCGAGAGTGCTCATGACCTCGGTGACGGCCTGGATGAACTCGGGCTGATCGGGGTCCTTCGCCTTAACTTGGTCGATAATTCTCTGGACGTAACTCATGTAACCTCCTCGGGGTTTACTTGTTCCCAACCGCGGCCATTATAAGTTTGCGCAACGGCTCCGTTGCCTCTAATTAACATGATAGAAACAATGGTTGCAGCCAATCGCGTTTCTCCTCCATAAACGGTAGCGGCGACATCTTGGAGGGGGACTGACGTTGCATCATCGGAGGAAGGACATCGTCGCACCTCCGAAGGGAATTGCCACATCGAGCTGAACGGAGCGTCTACGGATTTAGTACGCCCCAGTACGTGATTGGGCGCTCATGCGGCACGATTTGTAGTACTATTCTAATTCTGCGTTTTTACCTTAGTTTTGCCTCGATTTTACTTCATCGCGCTCGCAGCGCGCGATGCGAAAGGGCTTGCTCGCATGGAAGCACTTGCATGGCTGCTCTCGCTTATCTTGCAGCCCTGTTACGCGATAAGCGGCAATTGGTGGATAGCCATCCTGCTGTTCACCATCATCGTGAAGATCATCCTCATCCCGATGTCGCTTTGGTGCCAGAAGAACTCGATCGTCATGGTGCAGCTTATGCCCGCCTTGAATCGCCTGAAAGTGAAGTACTACGGCGACCGCGAGACGATCGGCGAGGAGCAGAACAAGCTCTACAAGGAACAGCATTACCATCCGATGCTCTCCCTGATTCCGCTTGCTGTACAGATCATCATCCTGTTCGGCCTGGTCGACGTCATCCATACGATCACCGACGGCGGCGCGCCGGGCACTGAGTTCTTGGGCCAAATTCCCTTTGAGGACGGCGGCGCGGCGTGGATCATGCCGCTTTTCGCGGGGCTTTCCGCCATTATCATGGGCTTCGCGCAGAACCGCATCAACCCGCTGCAGCGCGAGCAGTCGCGTGCGGAGAAGAACATGACGAACGGCCTGTCCATCGGCCTTTCCTTCATCTTGGGCGTGTTCGTCGCCACGGGCATGGGTTTTTACTGGGTGTGCTCGAACTTGACCTCCATCGCCATCCAGGCGCTCGCGAACGTCCTGGTGAAGCCAGCGAAATATATCGACTATGAGGACCTCGAGACGAGCCGTGTCGAGCTCGAGGAGCTCGAGAATTTCTCGGGTCCCAAGAAGAAATGGTACGAGCGCGACCCGCTTGCCAAGCGCGAGAAGGCCGACTACAAGCGTTTCTTCAAGATCGTCGGTAAGCACATCGTCTTCTATTCCGAGGGAAGTGGCTTCTACAAGTACTTCCAGGGCGCGATCGAGTGGCTGCTCGCGCATTCCGATGCCGACATCCACTACGTGACGAACGACCCCAATGACCAGGTGTTCAAGCTGGCCGAGGCCGAGCCGCGCCTGAAGCCCTATTACATCGGGCAGCGCAAGATCATCACGCTCATGATGAAGATGGACGCCGATCTGGTCGTGTCCACGCTTGAGGACTTGGAGAACTACTACATCAAGCGCTCCTATATCCGCAAGGACATCGAGTACGTGTTCATGTTCCACCACATGACGTCGACCCATCTCACGCCCCAGAAGGGCGCCTACGACCACTACGACACGGTGCTGTGCGCGGGCCCTCATCAGGTGCGCGAGTTGCGCCGTGCCGAGGAGCTCTACGGCACCAAGCGCAAAAATCTTGTGGAATGCGGCTACGACCTGCTCGATCGCGAGATTGCCGAATACGAGCTCGCCGCTGCTGCGGTCGAGCGCGACCCGTCCCGTCGGGATGTGGTGCTCATTGCGCCGTCGTGGCAGGAGGGCAACATCCTCGACACCTGCATCGACGACATGCTGAAAAGCGTGCTCGGGCGCGGCATGCGCGTCATCGTGCGCCCGCACCCCGAATACACGAAGCGCTATTCCGCCAGGTGGAACGCCCTTTTGGCTCGCTGGGCAGACGTCCCCGAGTCCGATCTGTACTTCGAGCACGATTTCAGCTCGAACAAGACCGTCTTCACCTCTGACATTCTCGTGACCGACTGGTCGTCGATCTTCTGCGAGTTCTGCTTCTCGACGCGCAAGCCTGCCATCTTCATTGACACCCCGATGAAGGTGGGCAACCCCGACTGGAAGGAACTCGGCATCGAGCCGACCGACATCGCGCTGCGCAGCGAGGTTGGCGTGTCGATCCGTCCCGAGGACGCGGCCACCTTCGGCGATGTTGCCGAGGAGATGCTCGCGAAGCGCTACGCGTGGAGCGACCGTATCAACAAGGTGCTCGACAGCTTCATCTTCAACGTCGGGCATGGTGGGGAAGTGGCTGGGCGCTACCTGCTCGATCGCATGATAGACATTCAGGAATCCAAGCGCGACGGCGGTGTGTCCGACGATTCGCTCGCCGCGGGTGAGCGCGCGGCGGCCGATGCCGAAGCGGCGTCGCATAATGAGGGGGAGCGCATGGGAAAGCACGACGGCAGCGAAGCGCGTGGGGTGCATGCGAGGAAGGTGGGCCGCCATGAAGCGTAATCGTCTTATTGTGGGCGCGTTCGACGTCTTTTCGTTTGCGCTGGTCGCAGGTGTACTTTCGCTTGCATGGATAACGCCCGCCTACGCGTATGTCGACCCTTCGGTCATGACCTACACGATCCAGGCGCTCGCCGGTGTCGCGGTCGCGCTTTCGGCCGTGCTCGGTGTGGCGCTTCGCCGTACGCGCAAGATGCTCTTCAAGATGCTCAAAATCGACGAGAATGTCGGCAAGGTGGTGGAAGCGCCGGTTCACAGGCTCGACGAGGACGGCAAGCCCATCCTCGCGCCTGGCGAGATTGCCGCCGATGCGGAGTCGATGTCTTCGAAGAAGGCTTCCCGAAAGGGGCGCGCATCTGACGATTATCCTCGCGCAAAATGGGGCGTGCGCGTGGTTTGCGCGCTCATAGTGTGCGCGTTCTTCTCGTTTACCCTGCTCGTGGTTCCGCCGTATGAAATCGTTGCCGGCGCTGGGGCCGATCTTGTGTTCGGCCTCTCCGACATCTGGCCGATCTTCGCAGTTGCAGGCGTTGTGGTTGCGGTGGTTCTCGCGCTTGCCGTGTCGCTTCTGCGCGGCAGGGCATTCGATATCGTGCTGCTCTTCCTGTTTGCGCTCGGTGTTGCCGCCTATGTTCAGGTGCTCCTGTTGAACTCGGAGCTGCCAACCGCGGACGGCAAGTCGGTGAACTGGGGTGATTACACGTCAATCATGCTGGTGAGCACCGTGGTGTGGATCATCATCGTGGCGATCCCCCTTGTTGTGGGACATTTGAAGACGAGCCTCGCGCGCGGCGGCGCGGTTGCGCTTTCCCTTGCGCTCATCATCGTGCAGGGAGTCGGCGTGGGTAGTCTGTTCGCGTCGGGCGCATTCGAGGCGGCCACGAAAGAGCCTGATCAGGTGAACGTCGCCGACTTGCGCATGACCGAGGACGGCCTGTTCACCGTTTCTGAGAAAAGCAACGTCATCGTCTTCGTGCTCGATTTCACCGACACGAAGCAGATGTCCCAGATTATGCAGGAGCATCCGGAGGAATTCAACGACTGGACGGGTTTCACCTGGTACAACAATGTTGCGGGCTCCATGGTTCCCACGCGCTACGGCGTGCCGTTCCTCTTGACCGGTCAGCTGCCGCAGCAGGGCGAGCTCTTCTCGCAGTACCTTGCTACGCGCTATGAGCGCAGCACGTACCTCGACGACATTCACAACGCCGGCTACAGCATGGGCATCTACACCGACACGTTTGGAACCGAATATTCGAGCGAGGACGTGCAGCGCCACGTGGCGGGCCTCACCATGAACTACCACCCCATGAACCAAGAGGATTCACCCTCGCTGCTCGACCAGGAGGGTACTCTCTTCACGTTGTGGAAGTGCGCGATGTATCGCGATTTGCCGTGGGCGTTCAAGCCGTATTTCTGGTTCTACACCGACGAGGTCAACAACGGCATGACGCTGCAGGTGGAAAGCGACGACGGGGAGGTGCAGCAGAGCACCCTGTACACGATGAACGACGGGGTCTATTACGACAAGCTTAAGACGACGAAGCTTTCCGCGACTGACGACGGCGAGACGGGTGCTTTCCGTTTCATTCATCTGCTCGGCGGCCACTATCCGTTCAATCTCGACGAGAACGGCAACGACATCGGCACGGATAACTCCGACGCAATCCGTCAGATTCGCGGTAGCTTGAAGATGCTTTCCGAGTACATCCGTCAGCTGAAGGACATGGGGCTCTACGACAATACCGCGATTCTCGTGACGAGCGACCATGGCGATTGGGGTATCTACGAGGATTGGGATTCCTCGTCGAACGCGATCATGTTCTACAAGCCGGCGCAATCGGCAGAGGCGGACGCACAGCCGATCAAGACGGTGTCGACGCCAGTCGCGCACGTGAACGTGCAGCCGACCATCATCCAGGCTGTTGGCGGCGACTCGTCCAAGTACGGTGAGACGCTCGCGCAGGTGCCGTTCGACAACCGCGTGCGTAAGTTCTACACGACGACGAGCGATGGCAAGAACGACGTCTCCATCGTGGAATACGACATCACCGGCTGGGCCACCGACTTCAACAACTGGCACAAGACGGGAGCCATCTGGGACGCGCAGCAATAGCGAACGAAGAGAGCGAACGACGCCGACAACGGGGGCCTTCAAAGCAAGGCCCCCGTTCGCATTTGGATGCTTATAATAGGGCGCGTTCGGAAGCTATCTGCTCGATAATCCGCTTTGCGGGGCAGTGTCGGTTTTCGGGTGCGACCATGGGTTAGTTTACGGACATGATGCTGAGTACCTTATCAAACGAATCCTGCAAATTGGGTATCTGCAGGCTTACCGCAAGAGCAAGAGAAATGCAAGCTGCACAAGACGTTACGGGGAGGTTCCTATGAACGAGATTAAGTGTCCACATTGTGGGACGGTGTTTCAGGTGGACGAGTCGGGCTTTGCGGACATCGTGAAGCAGGTGCGCGACGCGGAGTTCAATCGGGAAATCGAGCGTCGCGAGAAACTCTTCGCCGAACAGCGTGAACAGGCGGTGGCGCTTGCAGGCGAGAAGGTGCGAGGGGAGGCGCGCGACGAGATCGCTTCCCGCGATGCGGAAATCGCGAAGCTGACCCAGAACCTCGCCGCGATCAAACGGGAAAACGACGCGGCTTCCCGTGCGGCGCAGGCCGAGCAGGTTGCGGCACTCTCTAAAGTTACCGCGAGCAAAGACGCCGAAATCGCCGAGCTCAAGTCGAAGCTTGCGCGTCTTGCCGACGAGCGCGCATCCGATGCGCGCGTGACCGAGGCCGACCATAAGCGAGCCTTGGCTGATGCGACCGCCTCCCGCGATGCGAAGATCGCCGAGCTCACGCAGAAGCTTGAGGCCCAAAAGACGTCCTTCGTGACCGAGAAGGAACTTGCCGTCACGCAGGCGCGGACCCAGGTTGAGCGCGAGCGCGACGACCTTGCTGCGCAGGTGAAGCTCAAGGCTGCCGAAGGTGAGCAGAAAGTGAGTGCGCTGCGCGAGGAGATGGCGACGAAGCTCCGCGCAAAAGACGAGCTCATCGCATACAAGGAAGAGGAAATCGCCCGCTACAAGGAGATGAAGGCCCGTCTTTCCACCAAGATGGTGGGCGAGTCGCTCGAGCAGCACTGCGAAATCGAGTTCAACAAGATGCGCGCCGTCGCCTTCCCAAAGGCGTACTTCGAGAAGGACAACGACGTGGTCGACGGTACGAAGGGCGATTTCGTGTTCCGGGAGGCGGACGACGAGGGCAACGAGGTCGTCTCCATCATGTTCGAGATGAAAAACGAGAGCGACGACAGTACTCACAAGCATAAAAACGAGGACTTTCTGAAGAAACTCGACTCCGATCGCAAGAAGAAGAACTGCGAGTACGCGGTGCTCGTGACGATGCTCGAGCCCGAAAACGAGCTCTACAACGAGGGTATCGTCGACATGAGCTACCGTTACGAGAAGATGTACGTCATCCGCCCGCAGTTCTTCATCCCGATTATCAGCATCCTGCGCAACGCCTCGCTTTCGGCGCTATCCTACAAGGCCGAGCTCGCCGAGGTGCGCAACCAGAACATCGACATCACGCACTTCGAGGAGCAGATGGAGGACTTCAAGACGAAGTTCGGACGCAACTACGACCTCGCCAGCCGCAAGTTCCAAACCGCCATCGAGGAGATCGACAAGACCATCACGCATTTGCAGAAAACCAAGGATGCGCTGCTGTCATCGGAGAACAACCTGCGCCTGGCGAACAACAAGGCGCAAGACCTCACCATTAAGCGTCTGACTAGGAATAATCCAACGATGAAGACGATGTTCGCGGAACTAGCCGAGGCGAAGGAAGCAAAAGAGTCGGGCAAGCTGGGCGAAGGCTTAGAAGATGAGGCGGCTGCCGAGTAGCGCCGAGCCTGCGACCCTTGAGGCTTTTTCGACGGGGAAGGCGGAGCGGGCTTGAGGCTTGCGTCGCCATCTTTCGTGCAATTTGCTGCGTACTACTTGGAACATATGTTCGTATCTGATAGACTGTTCCCATGGAACACAAGGATATGACATACCTGATCTCCTCGCGGCTTGGTGGGGAGCTGTTGGGCCGCGGCTCGGGCCTCGACGCGGAGGCGGATGATGCATGCGACCCACGTGCTCGGACATCGCTTCCCGGCGATGCGGTTCCAACCCTCAATGCCGAACAGCTTGAGGCTGTTACTGCGACGGAGGGCTACGTGCGCGTCATCGCCGGTGCGGGAACGGGCAAGACGCGCGCCCTTACGGAGCGTTTCGCATACCTGGTGAACGACCTCGGCATCATGCCGGGAAACATCCTGTGCGTCACCTTCACCAATAAGGCCGCTAACGAGATGCGCCACCGCATCCGCGCGCTCACCGGCGACAACGACACGGGCTTCATCAACACCTTCCACGGTTTCTGCGTCTCGGTGCTGCAAGAGGATTCGCATGCCGTTCAATACCCGAAGAGCTTTCTCGTGCTCGACAACGCCGACATCGATCAGATGCTTCAAATCATCTACGACGATCGGGGGCTCACGCTGCGCGATATGACGTTCGGTCGCGCGCGCGACATGATCGAGATCATGAAGCTCAAGGAACGGCCCGATTACTATCGCGACCTGCTTGCCATGCCGCTCGCCTCCCTGCGCGAAAAGTACGAGCAGGCAACGGATGTGCGCGACATCATCTTCTACGGGCATCTCTATCAAGAGAAGAAGTGCTTTGCCTTCGACTACAACGACCTTATTGTCGTCGTGCTCTACATCTTCGGTCAGCACCCTGACATCAGGTTGAAATGGCAGAAGCGCCTGGAATACGTCATGGTTGACGAGTTCCAAGACATCGACAAGTTGCAGTACGAGCTCATGAGCGTGCTCGCCGGCTACCATAAAAACCTGTTTGTGGTGGGCGACCCCGACCAGACCATCTACACCTGGCGCGGTGCTGACGTGCGCTTCCTTCTCGATTTCGACAAGGCGTTTCCAGATGTGCGCACCATTATGATGCTCGAGAACTACCGCTCGACCCCCGAGGTCATCGCGGTGGCAAACTCGCTCATCGAGAAGAATCGCCAGCGCATCCCGAAGGATTTGCGTGCGTGTCGCACCCAGCATGGGCCTACGGTGTGGCATCACGCGAAAACCTCCGACGACGAGGCGAAATGGATTGCCGAAGGGGTGCGTGCGCTCCATGATGGTGGCATACGTTACCGCGATATGGTGGTGCTCTACCGCGCGCACTACGCATCGCGCCCGGTGGAGGAGGCGTTTCTTAAGGCCGAGATCCCGCATGCGGTGTATTCGGGTGTGCCGTTCTACGGGCGCAAGGAAATCAAGGACTCCCTCGCTTATCTGCGGCTTGTCGCGTATCAGGATGACCTCTCCTTCACGCGCGTGGCAAACGTTCCCAAGCGCAATCTCGGGCAGCGCCGTATGGCGTTTCTTAAGGATTACGCCGAGGCACACGCGTGCTCGCTTTTCCAGGCGCTCGAGCAGACGATTGAGGATGAGATATTCAAACGCACCAAGGCGAAGCAGCTCGTGGCGCTCGTGCGCAAGTTCCGCGGATCGTTCGAGGGCAGGCCAGTATCGGAGGTACTTGCGGCCCTCATTAACGAAAGCGGCTATGAGCATGCGCTTCGCACGGAGGGAAGCCAGGAGCGACTCGACAACGTGGCGGAGCTCAAGCAGTCGATCTACGAGTTCGAGAACAGTTGCGGGGAGGAGGTGACGCTCGAGCATTATCTTTCCCATGTGGCGCTGCTCACCAATGCCGATGCGCTCGATGAAGCTCAGGACAAGGTGCGCCTCATGACCATCCACGCCGCCAAGGGATTGGAGTTCCCGCACGTCTTTCTGTGCTCGCTTTCCGAGGGGGTGCTCCCGTCGCGCAAGACGAAAACGCTCGAGGGCATGGAAGAGGAGCGAAGGCTTGCATTTGTTGCGGTGACCCGAGCGCGGGACGGGCTCTATCTTACCGAGGCGGCTGGTTTCTCGCACGAGGGCTCGCCGCGCCATCCGTCGCGTTTCTTGCTCGATATCGATCAGCGCGCCCTGCAGTTCTCGAACAAGCCGAGCGATGAGGAGCTATCCTGCGCGCGGGCGGCGTACGCCGCAAGTGACAAATGGATGGCCGGTTTGGCGGCCGATGCGCGCTTCTCGCCGGGCGACTGCGTGCTCCACAAGGCGTTCGGACGGGGCGTCATCGAACGACTCGACGAGGAGAAGCGTGCCTACATCGTGCATTTCGACTCGCTCGACACGCCGCGCGCCATCTCGTTTCGGGCGAAGCTCGATGCGGGCGACGCCTAGGGAAACGCTGAGTGTGTAGCGAAAAGTCGGGCGGGCGCATGCCGCCGTGCGCATTTGCTACACTTCGTGGTATGGAAGAGAGCAACGTGAAAGAAACCCAAGCAGAGAAGATCGCGCGCATCAAGCGTGGTCTCGATGCTGTGCCGACCCTGCCCGGCGTGTACCTCTGGAAGGACAAGGACGGCCAGGTCATCTACGTGGGCAAGGCGAAGCAGCTGCGCGCCCGCATGCGCCAGTACGTGAACTTCCAGGACGACCGCGCGAAGATTCCGCTGCTCGTCGATCAGATCGACTCGTTCGAGTACATCGTCGTCGGCAACGAGCACGAGTCGCTCGTCCTTGAGAAGAACCTGATCAACCAGTACGCCCCGTTCTTCAACGCCGACTTCAAGGACGACAAGTCCTACCCGTTCATCGCGCTCACGAAAGGCGACGTGTTCCCCGCCATCAAGTACACGCGCGAGAAGCACAAGCCCGACACGCGCTACTTCGGACCCTACACTGATTCGCGCGCTGCCCGCCGCATGGTCGACATCGCGCGGCGTGTCGTGCCCCTGTGCGCGACGTCGTGCGCCGATTGGCGGAATCTCTCGCGCCGCCTTGAGAACGATCCGCTCGCGATAATGAAAACCGACGTGCGCCCCTGCTTCGATTGCCATGTGGGCTTAGGCCCCGGCGCATGCTGCGGGCGCATCACCCCCGAGGAGTACGCTGTGAACGTGCGTCGCATCGAGCGCTTCCTCGCGGGGCAGCACCGGGAGTTCCTCGACGAGCTCTCGGCCGAGATGGCTGACGCAGCGGCCGATCTCGATTTCGAGCGCGCCGCCCGGATCAAGGCGCGCATCGACACCATCAACTCGCTCACCGACAAGCAGCATGCGGTGTCCGCCCACAACCTGAACGCCGACGTCGTGGGCCTTTTCCGCGAGGAGACGGTCGCGGGCGCGCACGTGCTCGTCATCCGCGAGGGGCGCATCATCAACTCCAACGAGTTCGTCTTGAATCGCGGGCGCGACGTTCCCGACCAGGACCTTCTCCACAACTTCCTGTTGCGCTACTACGACACGACCACTTCCATTCCCCACGAGGTCATCGTACGGGAGCTGCCCGAGGACGAAGAGTCGATGGAGGCGTGGCTCACCGAGAAGCTTGCGAGCGCGCACGGGGCGAAAGTGCGCTTCACGGCTCCGCAGAAGGGGGAGAAGGCGGCGCTTGTCGACATGGCGGAGACGAACGCGAAGCACACGCTCATGCGCTACAAGGTGCGCACGAACTACGAGGACAAACGCGTGAACGATGCGCTGCTGCAGCTCGAGAGCGCGCTCGCGCTCGACGCGCCGCCCATGCGCATCGAGTGCTTCGACATCTCGACGATCCACGGGTCCTATACGGTCGCGTCAATGGTCGTGTTCACGGGCGGCAAGCCCGACAAGAACCAGTACCGCCGCTTCAAGATCAAGACGCCGCTCGACGAGGCGAACGACTTCCTCTCGATGCAGGAGGTGATGAGCCGCCGCTACTGCGCCGAGCGTATGGCAGACGAGCGCTTCGGCAGCAAGCCCGACCTCATCATCCTCGATGGCGGCAAGCCGCAGCTGTCGGCTGTTATGGAGATGTTCGACCAGATGGGAATCGATGACATCGCGCTGTGCGGCTTGGCGAAGCGCGACGAGGAGCTCTTCGTCCCCTGGCAGGACACGGGTCCGGTCGTTTTGCCCTCGGGGTCGGCGTCGCTCTACCTCGTGAAGCAGGTGCGCGACGAGGCCCACCGGTTCGCGATTACCTTCCACCGCGAGCTCCGCGGCAAGGGCATGACGGCAAGCATCTTGGATGAGGTCGCGGGCTTGGGCCCTGTTCGCAAGAAAGCCCTGCTCAAGCATTTCAAATCCTTCAAGAACCTCAAAGCGGCGAGCTTGGCGGAGATCAAAGAGGCCCATGTGGTGCCCGACGAGGTCGCCGAGGAGCTCCATAAGGTGATCGAGCAGTATAATAGCGAGCGAAAAGACGAACTGGTCGTTGGCGGCGAGTAGGGGGTTGCACACCATGGATGCACGGCATGAGAACCGCGAGAAGATTCCCGAGGACGAGTACGAGGACGGCGCTGAGAGATCATTCGAAAAGGATACGATCGCGCTCGAGGATATGCCTGAGATCGTCATCGTCACGGGCATGAGCGGTGCCGGGCGCACCGAGGCGATGCACGTCTTCGAGGACCTTGGCTTCTTCTGCGTCGACAACCTGCCGGCGAGCCTTATTGGGAACCTGCTCGCGCTCAAGGGCATGCCCGGCCAGCCCGATGCGAGCCGACGCCTCGCTGTGGTGTGCGACGCGCGCAACCGCGATTTCTTCCCCAATCTGAAGGGCGAGGTCGAGAAGCTCGAGCGCGAGGGGATCGACGTGTGCGTGCTGTTCCTCGACGCTGCGGATGACAAGCTCGTCGCTCGTTACAAGTCCTCGCGTCGCCGCCACCCGCTGTGCACCGACGGAACCACCATTGCGCAGGGCATCGAGCGCGAGCGTCAGATGCTCTACGATCTGCGCGAGATGGCACATCATGTCGTCGATACCACCGATATGCTCCCGCAGCAGTTGCGCGAAACCATCCGTTCCATCTTCGCCCGCGGAAACGAGCGTCGCGGCCTGGCCGTTACGGTGTATTCGTTCGGCTTCAAGCACGGCGCCCCCACCGACGCCGACCTCGTCATGGACGTGCGCTTCCTTCCAAACCCCTATTACGATCCTGACCTGCGCTTCCTCACAGGTCTTGATGCCCCTGTTCGCGATTTTGTGATGTATCGCGAGGAAACCGTCGAGTTCGTGAAGCGCTGGCGCGCGCTGCTCGACTGCGTCATGCCTGGATATGTCGCCGAAGGCAAGCAGCAGCTCGCCATCGCCATCGGCTGCACGGGCGGGCAGCATCGAAGCGTCGCTATCGCCGAATCGACGGGCGACTACCTCAAATCGAACGGTTACCGCGTCTCGGTTGCTCACCGCGACCTGAAGCTCGCGCCCCGCGCCGCCCAGGAGTAGTTGTATGAAGAAGAAGCGTCCCTTCATCCAAGACCCCTCGGCGACTGCGGCCTTCGCGGCGCTGCGCGATTTGCCCTTGCCTCGAGCGGTGCATGCCCCTCGCGGCGACAAGCTCCACGCTGTCGTCGTCGGCGGCGGCACGGGTGCGCCGGTTTCCATCCGAACTCTTCTCTCCCTCGACGTCGAGACGAGCGCTGTGGTGGCCATGGCAGACGACGGCGGCTCGACCGGTCTTTTGCGCGAGGAGGCGGACGTGACGCCCCCGGGCGATGTGCGCAAGTGTATCCTCGCGATGGCGGCCGACCCGAAAGACCCGCTCACCCGCGCGTTCAAGTACCGTTTCCCCATCGCGAACAACCACTCGCTTGGGAACTTGATGCTGGTCGCGCTCGAGGATGCGTGCGGGTCGTTCCCCGAGGCAATCTCGGTGTGCGAGCGCATGCTCGACGCGCGGGGACATGTGTACCCCTCGACGCTGACCCACGTCACGCTTGCTGCGAAGACGCGCGGCGGGAAGCTGCTCGAGGGCCAGGCGGTTGCGTGTCATTCCGACATCGCGCTCTCGCGCGTGATTCTTCGAGGTCAGGGAACGATCGAGCCCTATGCCCCGGCGCTCGAGGCCATTCGCGCGGCTGACCTTATCGTGCTCGGTCCCGGCTCGCTTTTCACGTCCATTATCCCGAACCTGCTCGTGCCAGGCGTCGTCGAGGCCATCCGCGAATCGAAGGGCACCACGGTGTTCGTTTGTGGGCTAGCCGACGTGCAGGGCGAGACGCTCGATTTGAGCGCCCGCGAGCACGTTGAGGCGTTGCTCGACCACGGCATGCGCGGCCTTCTCGATTACGTGCTTGTGCATTCGTCGCGTCCGCTTTCGCCTGACCAGAACACCTTCGCCCCTTCGGCGGCTGACCCCCAGGAGTCCGCGGGTATCCACTCGGTCGCGGTCACCTACGACGACGTTATGGCCATCCAGGCCCAAGGCCCGCGCGTTATCGTTCGCGACCTGGTCGACCACAAGCGTCCGACCTGGCATGATCCGGAGGCTTTTCGGGAAGCGCTTTGGGGGGTGCTCAAACTATGTCGTTCACGGCGGAAGTAAAAGACGAGCTCGCGCGCGTTCTGCCCGAGTGCTCGCATTGCGGGAAGGCAACGCTCGCCGCGCTCGTGCGTATCGAGGGAACGCTGTTCGTCTCCGGTCCCGGACGCTATCGCGTTGAAATCGCTACGGATGTGCCGAGCGTTGCGCGCCTTGTGATCAAGCTTTTGCATGGCATCTACCAGCTGCGAACCGAGCTCACCGTGCGCCGCAGCGTGCTCCATAAGACGCCAAACTATCTGATCGAGGTTCCCGCGCAGCCCCATCTGCCCAAATCGTTGCTCGATTTGGGCGTCATCACCAAGGAAGGCGGCCTGGAGGTTGGCATTCGTCCCGACATCGTGGCCAAGCAGTGCTGCGCCGCAGCCTACGTGCGCGGCGCGTTTTTGGGCAGCGGTTTCATCGCGAACCCGCGCGGCGACTTCCATTTCGAGATCACCGTTGAGTCCGAGTCCCTCGCCGAGGGGCTTGTGGCCCTGCTCGCCGACAAGGGGATCAAAGCGCGCATCATGCAGCGCCGCAGCTCGTATATGGTGTACTTGAAGTCGGGAAACGCAATTCTCGAGTTCCTCGCATTCGTCGGCGCCCACCAATGCGCGTTGCGGCTTGAGCAGGAGCGCGTCGTGAAGAGCGTGCGCAACGACGTAAACCGCATGACGAACGCCGAGATAGCGAACCAGGCGAAATCGTCGTCCGCGGCGGTCGACCAGCTCTTTGCCATCCGCACGGTGCTCGAGGCGCACGGCATGGAGAACCTGCCGCCTGCGCTGCAGGAGTTCATCCGCCTGCGCGTGAGCTTCCCCGACGCGAGCATCAAGGAGCTCGGCGAGCGCGCGAACCCGCCGCTCTCCAAATCGGCGGTCTATCATCGCATTCGGCGCATCGAGCAGCTTGCGCGCGAAGCCGCAAACCGAAAAGGGTAGCGGCTCCGCAGGCAATTCGCCCGAAGACGGCATGCATTCGCGCAAGGTCGGCTAGACTAACCCTGTGCGTCAAGGAAAGTAATCCTTCGAAAGGAGATTTGCATGGCAATCAAGGTAGGCATCAACGGTTTCGGTCGCATCGGGCGCCTGGCGTTCCGCGCGATGGTGAAAGATCCCGCGATCGAGGTTGTCGCCGTGAACGACTTGGGCGACATCCCTACGATGGCGCATCTGCTCAAGTACGATTCCGTTCATGGGCGTGCCTTCGACACGGTTGAGGTCACCGAAGACGGCTTCGTGGCCGACGGTTATGCCGTGAAGGTCCTTTCCGAGCGCGACCCCAACAACCTTCCCTGGGGCGAGCTGGGCGTGGAGGTTGTCGTGGAGTCCACGGGCATCTTCAAGACTGGCGAGCTCGCAAGCGCTCACATCAAGGCCGGCGCGAAGAAGGTCGTCATCACGTGCCCTGCGAAGGGCGAGGACGCCACCATCGTCATGGGCGTGAACGACGGCGAGTACGACGCCGAGAAGCACAACATCATCTCCAACGCTTCCTGCACGACCAACTGCCTGGCACCGGTCGCGAAGGTTCTCATGGAGAACTTCGGCATCAAGCGCGGCTACATGAACACCATCCATTCCTATACCAACGACCAGAAGATCCTCGACCTTCCGCACAAGGACCTGCGCCGCGCCCGCGCCGCAGCCATGTCGATGATCCCGACCACCACGGGCGCCGCCCGCGCAGTTGCCCTCGTGCTTCCCGAGCTCAAGGGCAAGCTCGACGGCTTCGCCACGCGCGTTCCAACTCCCGACGGATCGATGGTCGACCTGACCGTCGAGCTCGATCGCGAGGTCACAGCCGAGGAAATCAACGCCGCGATGAAGAAAGCCGCCGAGGGCGAGCTTGCGGGCATCCTCGAATACACCGAGGACCCGATTGTGTCCATTGACATCGTGGGCAACGACCATTCTTCCATCTTCGACAGCGGACTTACCATGGTCATGGGGGGCAAGTCCAACCTCGTGAAGGTCGTATCCTGGTACGACAACGAGTGGGGCTACTCGAACCGCGTGAAGGACCTGGTCAAGATTCTTCTGTAATCTGAATCACGCATGATCGGGCGGCTTCTTGCCGCCCGATTCTTTGTTGAAAGAGGAGACTCAATGGCATCAATCAAGACCATCAACGAGCTTGATGCGCGTGGCAAGCGCGTGCTCGTGCGCGTTGATTTCAACGTTCCCGTATCCGACGGCGTCGTGACCGATGATACGCGCATCAAAGCGGCGCTGCCGACCATCGAGAAGCTTGTCGGCGACGGCGCGCGCGTCATTCTCATGAGCCACCTCGGCCGTCCGTCGGGCGAGGGCTTCGAGGAGAAGTTCTCTCTCCGCCCAGCCGCCTTGCGCCTGGCGGAGCTTCTCGGCAAGCCGGTCGCGTTCGCAAAAGACACGGTGGGCGAGGATGCGCAGGGGAAGGTGGCGGCGCTTCGCGAGGGGGACGTGCTCCTGCTCGAGAACCTGCGCTTCGACAAGCGCGAGAAGAAAAACGACCCGGCGTTTTGCGAGGAACTCGCTAAGCTCGGTGACGCCTACGTCAATGACGCGTTCGGCACTGCCCATCGCGCGCATGCCTCCACGGCCGGCGTCGCGGCGCTTCTGCCGGCATATGCGGGCTATCTCATGCAGCGCGAGGTGTCCACGCTCACGGGCATGCTCGAGAACCCGAAGCGCCCCTTCGTCGCCATTCTTGGCGGTTCGAAGGTCTCCGATAAAATCAAGGTCATCGACGCGCTCATCGACAAGTGCGAGACGCTCGTCATCGGCGGCGGCATGTGCTTCACGTTCCTTTTGGCCGAGCGCAAGCAGGTCGGCACCTCGCTTAAGGAAGACGAGTGGGTCGCTCGCGCCGGCGAGATGATGGAGAAAGCGGCTGCTCGCGGTTGCAAGCTGCTCCTTCCCGTCGACGTCGTGTGTGCCGACAGGTTCGCCGAGGACGCGAACACGCTCACCTGCTCGGTTGATGCCATCCCCGCCGACATGATGGGCCTCGATGTCGGACCCGAGACCGCCAAGCTCTACGCCGAGGCCATCGCCAGTGCGCGGACGGTGTTCTGGAACGGCCCTATGGGCGTGTTCGAGATGGACGCGTTCGCTGCGGGTACGAAGGCGGTTGCGCTCGCGGTGGCCGCTAACAAGGAGGCTGACACGGTCATCGGCGGTGGCGATTCGGTTGCTGCGGTTAACAAGTTCGACCTTGCTGACCAGATGACCTTCATCTCGACCGGCGGCGGCGCAAGTATGGAACTCGTGCAGGGAGAAGCGCTTCCCGGCGTCGAGGCGCTGCGTTAAACTGGCGGTATACAAAGAGGGGAGGCGGCAAGGCGCGCAATGTGCGCTTTCGTCTCCCCGTTCTTTTTCGCGGAAAGGACAAGCCATGGCAAGAAAACCTATGATGGCAGGCAACTGGAAGATGAACAACGCCATCGGCGAGGCGGTCGTGCTCACCCAGGAGATCTCCAACAACTGGTGGAAGGACTGGGAGGACAAGGTCGATGTCGTCATCTGCCCGCCGTTTGTCGACTTGAAGCCGGTGAAGACGGTGCTCGAGTTCGACAAGACGAAGATCTTCGTCGGTGCGCAGAACGTGTACTGGGAGGAAGCCGGCGCGTTTACTGGCGAGGTGTCTGTGCCCATGATTCGCGAGTGCGGCTGCGACTATTGCATCGTCGGGCATTCGGAGCGCCGCGGGCTTTTCGGCGAGACGAATGAGGACGTGAACAAGAAGGTGCGCGCGCTTCTGGGCGGTCGCTTGAAGCCGATCGTATGCGTTGGCGAATCGCTCGCCGTGCGCGATGAGGGCACGACGAATGAGTACGTGTGTGCCCAGGTGAAAGCTGCGTTCGCGGGCGTCGATGCGGATGACGCCGCGAAGTGCGTCGTGGCTTACGAGCCTATTTGGGCTATCGGCACCGGCCGTACGGCGACGCCCGAGCAGGCAGAAGAGGTGTGTGCGGCCGTCCGTGCACAGCTCGCCGTGCTCTTCGGCGAGGAAACGGCTCAGGCTATGCGCATCCTTTACGGCGGTTCGATGAACCCCGGAAACGTCGACGCGCTCGTGGCGGAGCCCGATATCGACGGCGGGCTTATCGGCGGTGCGAGCCTCAAATGCGACTCCTTCATCCAGCTCGTGAAGGCGGTCATGCGGTAATGAGCGTTCTCGATTCGTCTGCGCGCGAGGGTCTCGCGCTTCCCGTGTGCCTCGTTATCATGGACGGCTTCGGGCTTGCGCCCGCAGGTCCCGGCAACGCCATCTCGCTTGCGCGCACGCCTTTTCTCGATAAGCTGTTCGCGGGCGAGTGCACGCGCCTTCAGGCGTCCGGCGAGGCGGTCGGCCTGCCGGAGGGCCAGATGGGCAACTCCGAGGTTGGGCATTTGAACATCGGCGCCGGCCGCGTCGTCCATCAGGAGCTCACGCGCATCAACCGCGCGTGCCGTACAGGTTCCATCGACGAAAACGAGGTCATCAACGCGTGTCTCGATTCGTCTAAGGAGCCAGGCCGTGCGCTGCATGTCATGGGTCTTCTCTCCGATGGAGGCGTCCATTCGAGCAACGAGCACCTTTTCGCGATCCTCGAGCATGCGGTCTCGCGCGGTCTTGAGGACATCCGCGTGCACTGCTTCCTTGATGGTCGCGACGTGCCGCCCTCGAGCGGTGAGGGCTACGTTGCCGAGCTCGAGCGCCTTATTGCCTCGAAGGGATGGGGGCGGAGAGTCCGCATCGCGTCGATTTGCGGGCGCTATTACGCGATGGACCGCGACAAGCGCTGGGACCGCGTGCAAAAGGCGTGGGAGGCAATCGTTTGTGCGAAGCCTTCCGTCGATTGCGGGGCGTGCGACATGGTGTCAGACTCGTACGCCGATGGCGTGACGGACGAGTTTTTGGTTCCGTGCGCGCTCGACTCCTGCGGGGTTCGCGACGGCGACGGCGTCATCTTTTTCAACTTCAGGCCCGACCGGGCGCGTGAGTTGACGCGCGCGTTCGTCGATCCCGCTTTCGATGGGTTTGAGCGCTCAGTGTTCCCGCAGGTGAACTTCGTCTGCCTGACCGAGTACGATCCCGATATCCCCGCGCCTGTGGCGTTTCCGAAGGAATTCCCCGACAACGTCTTGGCCGACGTGCTCGCGGCGCGGGGCCTTCGCCAATATCACATCGCGGAGACCGAGAAGTACGCGCATGTTACGTTCTTCCTGAATGGGGGCCGCGAGGAGCCCAAAGTGGGGGAGGAGCGCCAGCTCGTGGCGAGCCCAAAGGTGGCCACCTACGATCTGCAGCCGGAGATGAGCGAGCCCGAGGTTGCTCGCGATTTGGCGCAGGCAATCGATGGGGGCGAGGCCGACGTGTACATCGTGAACTTCGCGAACTGCGACATGGTGGGGCACACGGGCGTCATTCCCGCGGCGGTCGCTGCTGTCGAGTCGGTTGAAGCTGGCGTTGAACAGGTGCTTTCCGCTGTTCAACGCGCAGGAGGGGTGGCGTTCGTCACCGCCGATCACGGTAACGCAGACAAGATGCTTGCCGAGGACGGCTCTCCCCATACTGCGCACACCACCGCACCGGTTCCCTTCGCGCTCGTCGACTACTCGGGGCGCGGTCTTCGCCTTTCGGGTGAGGAGGGCGCACTTTGCGACATTGCGCCGACGATGTTGGCGGCGATGGGCGTTGAGGCTCCCCTCGAGATGACGGGAAAGAGCCTGCTCGCCTGATTCGTTTGCGAAGTTTGCGGACGATTCGTGTAGGGGCTTCCCTCGGTCAGGATTTGGCGGAGTGCGAGTTAAGTTTTTGAGGAAAAACAGCCGAGAAATCTGCTAGCGAAGGAAAAGGGCCCTTCGGTATGCTTGCGGGTGTCTAAGCCAAAGCAAGCGGGAGAAAGGCCCTTCGCGATGAATCTTAC
>NZ_WAJR01000008.1 GCF_008831035.1 Ellagibacter isourolithinifaciens
GATTCCCGGCAGGAAGGCGGCGTAGCATGCGCTAGAATGACGGCATTCTAGGTGATTCTCGGCTCCTCGGGCAGCCTGCGGCTACCCTCGAGAACCGAGCTCTACACCAACATTCGGGACACTACCCCTTCTGGAGCTTCTTGCCGGGGTAAGACGCGATTATGCGCAGGTCAGCGAGCGATACCGCGGCATATGCGAGAACCATCTGGTTGTCGATGGCATCCTCGACGCTGTGTCCCGCGAAGAGGTCGGGGTGCTGACGCACGAGCTCGCGGGCGTTTGCGCGCGCCTGCTGCTCGGATATGCGGCAGGGAATTGCCTGGTCGGGGATGTATTCCGAGCCCGTCCCAATGGACAGGTACTTGCTGAAGGTGCCGGGTTGCAGCAGGTCGGTGGCGCCGATTTTGTTTCCGCACGACGGGCATTCGAACACGCTCTGGGTTGACTCGCCCTCGAACGCCGCGCCGCAAAACGGGCAGGGGATGCTTACGGTCGTCGCGCGCTCGAACTCGCCTGCGGTGGCGGGGTCCTCGTTTACAATCCACTCGGCGAGGGACATGTTGCGCCAGTAGGGCTTGAAGAAGTACCAGTCGGATTCCTTCGGGGGCTCGAGGCGCGACACTTGGGGCAGCTTGATCAGGCCGTTTACCATTTGAAGGGGTTGATGGCGGAACTTTACGATGGAATCTTGCCCCGCTGCGCCTTCTCCCCAGGGTTCGCTCGTCCCGCAATACGCGCATTCGAAGCCGCGGGTTGCCTGATGGGAATACATGGGGCCGCCGCAGTTGCGACATTTGATAGCGAAGAAATCTTCCATGAAGCCTCCTTAGCATTCGGGCTGTCGCTAGGAAGTATGTGGGAGCGAGCGCGGGTTTGGGAATACCCCTATGGCCCATTTCGCGCCGCTGCTGCAACTTTCGTTTTGCGAGTTTGCGCGGGGAAATCCGAGTAAGGCCCTTCCTTGCTATCGCGCTGCGCTACTATAGGCTGGTGCGAGAAACCGCTTATCGAAAGAGGCATGCAACTATGACTACGAAGTACAACATCTGCCTTTTGCCGGGTGACGGCATCGGCCCGGAAATCATCGCGGAAGGAGTTAAAGTCTTAAACGCCGTCGGCGCGAAGTACGACACGGAATTCGCGTGCGAGGAATCGCTTATCGGCGGTGCCGCCATCGATGCGGCGGGCGAGCCGCTTCCCCAGGCAACGCTCGATGCCGCGAAGGCCGCCGACGCCGTGTTGCTCGCTGCTGTGGGCGGACCGAAGTGGGACACGACCGACCCGAACGCCCCGCGTCCTGAGCAGGGTCTGCTCGGCATCCGCAAGGGGCTGGGGCTCTATACCAACCTGCGTCCCGTGCAGATTTTCGACGCGCTCGCCGGCGCTTCCACATTGAAGCCCGAGGTCATTGCCGGTGTCGACCTTATGATCGTGCGCGAGTTGACGGGCGGTTTGTACTTCGGCAAGCGCGAGCGCTTCTACGACGAGGAGGGTGCCGGCACCAACGGCGCCAAGGGGCAGCGCGCTTACGACACGCTCGAGTATCGCGAGTACGAGATCGAGCGCATCGCGCGCCAGGCGTTCGAGGCAGCGCGCAAGCGCCGCAAGAAGGTGACGAGCGTCGACAAGGCCAACGTACTCGAGACCTCCCGCATGTGGCGCGAGATCGTGCATCGCATTGGCGAGACCGAGTATCCTGATGTCGAGATTGAGGATCTGCTTGTGGACAACACGGCGATGCAGTTGATCAACCGCCCCGCCGACTTCGACGTCGTGGTGACTGAGAACATGTTCGGCGACATCCTCTCCGACGAGGCAGCCCAGATTACGGGCTCGCTCGGTATGCTCGCTTCCGCTAGCTTGGGCGACGGCACCGCGCTCTACGAGCCTTCCCACGGCAGCGCGCCCGACATCGCGGGCAAGGGTATCGCGAATCCGCTCGCGCAGATCCTCTCCGTCGAGATGATGCTGCGCTACAGTTTCGACATGAACGACGCCGCCGACGATATCCGCCGCGCGGTGACCAACCTGCTCAACGACGGTTGGCGCACGGGCGATCTGAAAGACGCCACCACTCCTGCCGACAAGGTGGTCAACTGCGCTGGCATGGGCGATTTAGTCGTGAAGTACCTGTAAACTTGTCTTGATGTGACGCTATCGAAAGGAGCCGACATGGCTGACGATTGCTTGTTCTGCAAACTCATCTCCGGGGAGATCCCCACGAACAAGGTCTACGAGGACGACATCTGCTTCGCGTTCGACGACATCGAGCCCGAGGCTCCCGTGCACACGCTGCTCGTGCCGAAGAAGCACTACGACGACATGTGCGACGGCGTACCCGAGGAGGTTTTCGGCCACATGATGTCGGTCGTTCCGAAGGTCGCCGAGATCAAGGGCGTGCGCGAGTCCGGCTTCCGCACGGTGGTGAACACCGGTCCCGATTCCGCGACCACAGTGAAGCATTTCCATATTCACATTCTGGGTGGGGTGAAAATGGGACGCTTCACGTTCGAGAACTCCCAGCGCGCGCAGGGCAAGGAGTAAGCCCTGGCGTTTGGCGTGACGCTGCGCTTGGCCGCTCGGCCTTTGCCTGGTTGCTTTCGTCGAGGCGGATCTCGGGGCGCATGCCCCTTCGCCAACGAACAAGCTGGCAACCCGCCGGCGGCATGCTCTTTTCAAGCCCCTTCAGATCGCAGCCTGAACTGCACGGAGGGGCTTTCTTGTTTCGTGACCTGCGGCATTGCGAGCGCCCATTTCTCCGCCCAACGCGGGACGCGCGGCAAGCTTCATGTGAGCGCGGCACGACCCGCCCAGCGTGTGACGCGGCAAGCTTCGCATGGGCGCGCACGCCTCGCCCTAACGTAAGGTGAAGGAAAAATCCTCCTCAAGAGTTCGTGCGCGCCCCATCTGCGTCCGCCCTTCCCGATAGGGTTTAACGGTTGTTGCCTAGTGAAGAGGGGTCAAACTGTGAAATCCAATCGCCTGGGGAGGCTGTCGGCTGCGTGCCCCATGTGTCGCTCCCGCATCGCTGTCGCCGCGTTCGCCATCCTGCTCGTCGCCTTTGCGGGGTTTCTCATGTGGCTCAACGCGGGAATCGACCGCGTTCCTTTGCGGCCGACGGGGGGAAGCGAGTTCGAGAAAGCGACGGTCGACGAGGTCATCTCGAGCGACGTGAGTCTGAGCGACTCGGGCGAGATGCAGGGCAACCAGAAAGTGCTTCTCACAATTGCGTCGGGCCAGTACGCAGGCCAGCAGGCCGAGGCGACGAGCCCGTATTCCAACAACTCCGGCGCGTTCTGCTCGCCGGGGTTGAAAGTAATCGTCCTGGTGAACGAGGGGCAAGATGGCTCCCTGGTCGCGACGGTCTACAACTACGATCGCGGAATCGTGCTCTGGGCGCTCGTTGGGCTGTTCCTCGTTTTGCTCTGCGTGGCGGGCGGTCGCTCGGGGACGCTCTCGGCGCTCGGCCTGGCATTCACGTTCGCCTGCATATTCTTCCTGTACCTGCCGATGGTCTACAGCGGTGCGTCTCCCTTTTGGACCGCCGTGCTCGTGGTGGTGCTCGTGACGGTTGTCGGGATGTACCTTATTGGCGGCTGGTCTGCGAAAACGCTCTGCTCGATAGTCGCTACGGTCGTGGGCGTGCTTGTGGCCGGCTTGGTCGCCAGCGTGTTCGGCTCGCTGGGGCACATCTCGGGGCTGAACGTCAGCGAGATCGAAACGCTTGCGTATGTTGGACAGAACAGCAAGCTCGACGTTTCGGGCCTTCTGTTCTCGGGAATCCTCATTTCCTCGCTCGGCGCGGTGATGGACATCTCCATGTCGGTCACGTCGCACGAGTGCGAGCTTCACGCCGCCAGCCCGGCGCTCTCGGTGCGCGAGCTCTTCAAGTCGGGAATGTCCGTCGGCCGCGACATGATGGGCACGATGACGCACACGCTCATCCTCGCGTTCGCCGGCGGGGCGGTCAACACGCTCGTGATCATCTACGCCTACGCGATGCCGTACTTCGAGTACTGGAACGAATACGCCATCGGAATTGAGATCCTGCGGGGCCTTTCCGGATCGATCGGAATCATCGTCTCCGTTCCCTGTGCTGCGCTGATTACAGCTTTCTGCCTTTCGAGGAAGAGCCGCCAGGGCTCAGGTGCCTTGCATACTTCTTAACAGAGCTTAACGCGCTTCTTGCGAAAGCTATGCCCAAACCTTCCCTCCGCCTGATGTCGACCTTACGTTGGTCGGCCACACTTTCCAATCGTGCCCGCAGTGCGCGGACACGAATAACCATGCGAAAGAGGAGGAACGCGGAAGTATGAAACGATGCTTCAACGCCGTGATCGCCGCAACGCTCGCTGCGTCGCTTGCGGTACCGCTGCCTGCGGCATTTGCCGACGGGGCCGAAGGCGACGCAACGGGCGGCACCGCACAGGCGACGGGGACGGCAAAGGGAGATGCGGGGGAGGCCCAGGCGGCTTCCGACCAGGTGTCTCCGCTGTTGGTGACGGAAGTGGTCACCGATTCTCCCGGCAAGGGGAAATACACCTATGTGGAGGTGTACAACAACTCCGACAGCCCCATCAACTTCAAAGATTACGTGTACTACTACTGCTACGAAGGGGGCATGGGCACGGGAAAGGTGTTCAGCTCCTCCGATAAGCACAAGGGCATCGATTATGGTAGCGGAGACTCCGATGTCGTAATCGAGCCTGGCAAGACGCTTGTCCTGTGGATGGGCGGTTCGAAGAACGAGACATCGCTTGCCGACTTCAACAAGACCTACGGGACCAATCTCATCGAGGGCAAGGACATCATCCGCACGCCGTATTCGGGCATCCACACCACGAACAAGCGCGGGTACTTCTTCGGAAAAGACGACGACGCCGTCATGGTAGGCGCCTGGTCGAACGCGAACGGAGACGAGATTCCCGCAGGCAACCCCGACAAGCAGGGCATCCAGTACACCTATCCCGGCTCCGGTCGCGAGTGCGTCGATAGCGGGCTCGCGCAGGCGACCCCGGGCTCGGTTTCCGCCGATCAGGTCCCGGCGCAGCGCGCGAACGCGAGCGACAAGCAGGCGACGATCGAGAAGGTCACAGCGACCGGCGACGGGCAGTTCAAGGTAACCGCCCAGGTTCCCTACGATGGCTCGTCGGCGAGCATGTTCGTGAATCTGCATTATAAGCAGCACTACGGCGACAAAGCGTCCGACGAGAAGACGGTTGCGCTCGAGCCGACCGGTGACGGCAAGACCTTCACGGGCACGATTGACTCAAGCGAGCTGTTCGGCGAGAGCGTCGAGTGGTACGTCACCGCGTACGGCAACGCCGGCAACGAGGTGCGCACGGACGCACAGACGACTCAGAACGCCGCGCAGGTGCCTGTTGCGGAGAAGGCGGCACCCTACTACATCACCGAGGTGCATGCCAATCCGCAAAGCACCGACGGCAAGCAGTATTCCTATTTCGAGGTGTACAACGCTTCCGACAAGCCTATCAATCTGAGCTACTTCAAGATTTTCTACTACTACGAATACCCTGATCAGACGGCATCTGCGTCGGGTAAGGTCTGGTCGCTTGACGATTTCACGGCATACCTCGAGCCTGGCAAGACCATGGTGTATTACCTTTCCAGCAACGGCACCACGGTCGAGGACTTCAACAACTTCTACGGCACGAGCCTCGAAGAGGGCAAAGATATCGTGCGCGTGAACTACGCGGGCTTGCATTCCTCCGACGCGCGCTGGATTCGTTTCGGCACCACGGAAGACGATGCGTTCACCGTGGCGGGATTCAACGAGGGCGCTGAGGAGCGCAGCGATCACGACACCTCGCTGCAGTACACGTACCCCCGCGGCACGGGCGATCGCGAGCCGGTCGGCACGAGCGGGCTTACTGCAACCAATGCATCCATTCCCGTCGAGGTCTCCGCTGCCACGCCCGGCGAGGTTGCCGATTGGCAGAAAAGCCCGGTGACGGCGAAGTTTCAAGGTTATCCGGGATATCCTGCCGACGACGGCAAGGCTCCGACGCTTTCCGAGAACATGCAGGATATCTACACCGTTCCCGACTCCATCGACGAGGGTGACACCCTGAAGGTGCTCTACGACACCGACCTTCTGCTCGGCGCTACGAGCGACGAGCGCCGCGATGCCTTCACCGACAACAAGGAAAATGAGTCCGGTGCCGACAACCCGACGAACTATCCTGGTGGCGCGGAGGCGCTCAAGACGCGCCCGTACCTGCTCGGCACCGAGGTGCTCTACAAGCTCGACGATGATTCCGATTGGACCGTCGTTAAGCAGAAGACCCAGTGGCGCTTGGGGCATTTTATGATGCAGACCCCCTCTGATGTGCTGTTCGGCCATGACAAGGTCACCTACAAGGTGCGCGCCTACTCCCTTTACGGTATGAGCGAGACCGACGAGAAGACGGTGAAGATCAACCGCTTGAACGCCACCGATGGCATGCGTCTGTCGCTCAAGGACGGCGCCGTCGTCTCGGGCACCACGACGGTCACCGCCAATGACGGCTCCGACAACGTGAAAACGACGATCTCGGTTGATGGCAGCCAAGTCACTGATGCGCGCAAGACCTTCGAGAACGGCACCTGGTTCATGGTGCAGACGAGCGGCATGGACAGTTATTTCAAGGACGCCATCACCGCTCCTTACGGTGACAACCCGCGCGACATCATCACCATCCTGGGCCCGTGGTGCGAATCGCCCACGTCGCGTGCGGTGCATATCGACAACAAGTATTTCACCTACAATGCGGAGAAGGATACCTACGACGTGACGCTGACCTTGTGGGCGGGCGATTCGGGCACGCCGTTCGAGGAGGCTCTCTACCCCTCGGTGTTCGGTGAGAACCATGAGGACTACAAGGTGTCCGGCCTGCAGATGAAGCTGGCAAACGACAAGAGCTACCTGCCGGTGAGCATCGCGCCCAACAACGAGAAGACCAACACGAGCACAGAACTCGGCGAGTGGCACACCATCGGCGATTCCGCGGGCATGGAGACCCATCTCGATGCCACGTTTGAGATTCCTGCGGCAGATGCCACTGCCATGGGCTTTGATTGGGCTACCGGGCAGATTACTGACGGCTTGCATGTCGTGACCGCGCAGGGTGAGAACGGCACGGCTTCTGCCAACGTCATTGTTGACAACACGAAACCGACGGTTGACCTGGGCATTGAGGACGGCAAGCCGCTCTACCAGGCCGTCACCCTTGATCCCTCCAAGATCGCGACCGATATGAACGGCCTGAAGTCGGTTGCAGCCACACTTGACGGGGAGGATCTCGCGCTGCCTTCCGCCATCGACCCGCAGAAGCTTGCGGTGGGAGAACATACGCTTGCCGTCGTTGCGGTCGACGAGGCGGGCAATGTCACGACGTCGCAGGTGAAGTTCACCGTCGAGGACAACGACCCCGACGTGACGGTCGATTCGGACGGGGACGGCGTCACGACCGCGACGGCGAACCTGACGGTCAACGTGGGAGAAGACCCCGCCAACGTGAGCTTCCGCCAGGGCCGCACGCTTTCCGCTGACGATATCGTTGCGGCTTCGACGAATCAGGCGGCCACCGACGATGGCTCGTTCCCGGCTCAGCTGTTCGAGGCGAAGGTGGGAACTGCCGCCGAGGGCGACACCGTGTCGCTTTCCTGGAAGGGCCAGGCGTCGAGCACCGATGACGCCCACCCGGTCACGATGTATGTCTACAACTTCACGACGCAAGGTTGGGAAAAGGTCGCAACCGCCGACTCGAATGGCGAGATGACCGGCGAGTTCCCCGCTGCCGACCACCTGCGCGATGGCAACGCGGTAATTCTCGTGCAGCAGGTTGCAGTCGATGGCTATCCGACGACGGCTCTTCCTGACGAGTCTGCGTTCACGGAGTCTGTGTCCCTGCAGTCCCTCGACGAGGCGGGCCAGACGACCCAGTCCAGTTGGGACGGCACGGGCATTCCCGAGAATTACGACTTCTCGTTTGCTTGGGAAACCGACACCCAGTACTACGCCGAGAGCTTCCCGTACCACTACGACAACATGAACCAATGGATCGTGGACAACGCGCAAAGGCTCGGCATCCGCTACGTCATGCACACCGGAGACATCGTCGATGACGTGGACATGGGCGGCGAATGGGTGAACGCCGACCACTCCATGAAGATCCTCGACGACGCGGGCATCCCTAACGGCGTGCTTGCGGGCAACCATGACGTCTATGCGGGCATGGAGGGCTACGGCAACTACTGGAAGTACTTCGGTGAGGACCGCTACAGTGGCAACCCCTGGTACGGTGGTTCGTACAAGAACAACCTCGGCCACTACGACCTGCTTTCCGAGAACGGTCAGGACTTCTTGGTCCTGTATATGAGCTGGGACATCTACACCGACGAGATTAACTGGATGAACGAGGTGCTCGCGCAGTACCCCGATCGCAAGGCCATCATCTGCCTGCACCGTTACACCAACGTGAAGGAGACGGATGCGGGGCTGCTCGACTACACCGGCAAGCTTTTGCAGGAGGAAGTCGTCGCAAAGAACCCGAACGTGTTCGCGGTGCTCAACGGGCACTACCACGGGTCGTCTATCGAGACGAGCGCGTTCGACGACAACGGCGACGGCGTGAACGAGCGCACCGTGTACCAGATTTGCACCGACTACCAGTCCGATCCCGAGGGCGGCAGCGAGTACCTCAAGTTCCTGTACTTCGATTTGAAGAACAACAAGGTCTACCTTAACTCGTATTCCCCCTACCGCGACGATTTCAACTACTACGACACCGCGAAGCAGAGCTCGTATGCGGCCGGCGCGCAGTATCTCAACCAGGACATCATGGAGCTTGACGTGCTGTTCACGAAGAGCGCCGACGACCTGAAGAAGAGCCTGACCACGTCTGCGATCAGCGCGAGCGTTGAGAGCGCGACCGAGATCGGCGCTGCGACGGGGTCGGGGGATGTCTCCTTCACCTGGAAGGGGCTGACCCCGAGCACCAAGTACGGCTGGTATGCCTTGGTCACGAACGACAAGGGCGGCGTCACACGTACCGCCGTGCAGGAATTCACGACCGAGGCGGCGTCCGAGCCTGCGGTACCCACCTTCACTGATGTTGACTACTCGCTTTGGTACGGGCCTGCGGTGACGTTCGTTGCCGGAAAGGGCCTCATGACGGGCTATACGGGAACGACCCTCTTCGGTGTCGGCGACACGCTGACGCGCGGTCAGCTCGCGACGATCCTTTGGCGCAACGCCTGCCCCGATGAGGCGGCATCCTACGATCCGACTAATGCGAAAGACGAGACTGGCATCGCCGGGTCTGCCGACGGCATGTACTATACCGCCGCTGCCAATTGGGCGGTGAAGAAGGGCGTGATGACCGGCTTTATCCGCGATGACGGCTCGGCCGACTTCGCGGCGAACGAGAACGTGACCTTCGAGCAGCTCGTTACAGTTCTCGCTCGCCTCACTGCGAAGTCTGGCGATATCGATGCAGCGGGCGACAATCTGTCGGTGTTCCTGGACGCGTCGAGCGTGTCCGATTGGGCGAAAAAGTACGTTAACTGGGCCGCCGGCCAGGGCCTCGTGAAGGGCTACGACACGGATGCGGGGCAGGTACTCGTCCCGGGCGAGGATGTGGCACGCGAGCGTGCGGCGATGGTTCTCCAGCGTGCGTTCGGCGTGGGCCTGCTTACCTCCCGGTAACTCGATTAATATGATAGTAATTAAGTGTCATTTAGAGACAAATTCGCGCCATTCGTCTTAGAACGTGTTCGTCGCGGTAAAATACTCCATATCTAGAGTATTTTGAACTCAACGAGATGAGTTGGGATGCATGGCCGCGACGGTGCTGCGTCGATCGTACGGCATGCGAGGAAGCGGGGCGGAGGTCCCGAAGAAAGAAGGCAAGATGACTACCTCGATTAAACTCGCTGTGCCGACGATGGGCGCAGCTGGCCTCAACGCTGAGCGCTCCGGCCATTTCGGTCACTGCGACTGCTTCACCGTGGTCGACATCGTGGACGGTGTGGTTTCCGAAGAGGCAACGATGGTCGCGAATCCGCCTCACGAAGAGGGCGGTTGTCTGCGCCCAGTGGGCCTGCTCGCCGATGCTGGCTGCAATGCCATCGTTGCCGCCGGTATGGGGATGCGCCCGCTTATGGGCTTCAACCAGGCGGGCATTACGGTATACTACGACGCCGAGCACCCGATCGTGGGCGACGCTGTTCGAGCCGTTGCGGCTGGTGAAGCGCCCATCATGTCCGCCGACCAGGCGTGCAACCATCACCACTAAGCTTTCCCCTTGCGCGGCGGCTCGATTGAGCTGCCGCGTTTTTTGTATGCCGGAATTGGGCCTTTGCCGTGTACCGAGTCGCTCGTATCGACATTGCGCTTCGTTGAGCGGGGCATCTGCGCTGTGCAGTGCTATTCTTTCCCCAAGAGGAAAGGGAGTTTGATGGCGCATTGCGTGGCAGAACGAGACGGCGTGTATCGCATCGATGGCAGGGTCGGTCTTTTCGGGGCGCGACCTCAAGTGCTGCCCGATGTGGTGATGCCCCTGCCTGGCTCTCCCGCACCGACGTCGTCGTTCGGCTGGATTCGCGATTCGAGCATTACTCCCTCCTCAGGCGATATCTACCTGGTTGAGTTCGTCGCAGAAAACAAGTTTCGTATCTGGGGTTATGTTGATTGCTACGGTCGCGCGTTCGTGACCGACCGCCCGCTTTTCGCGCCCCCGGCGCGCGATCCCGACATCCTGTTCTCGCGACCGTGGGATGGGAAGTCCCCCTCGGATTTCGGCACGCTTGTCATGCCGAACTCGAAATTCAAGCGCGATCAGGAGGTTCGCGGCACCGTCCAGCTGCGCGACAAGCGCGGGGTTCGTCAAGTCGCTTGCTTCTCCCTGAAAAACGGCCGCTACTCGCTTTTCGATTCCTGGTGCGATTTCGGCTCCCACTCGGACAACCTCACGTATCACGAGGCGCTCGCTCGTTGTTTTTTCGCGTTCACCTTCCGTCCGCTGCTCGGCGGCGCGCGGGTCCCGGCGCGCGGTCTCGGCGAGATCATGGAGAGCCTCGACTCCGAAACGCCCTTCGAGGACCTGCTCGGCGCCCTGCACGACATCCGCTCTGCGGCCCTCGATCCCGCGATGCAGCCTCCGTCGCTCGCGCTTCTGCTTGCGAGCTGGCTTTACGACGCGAACGCGATGGGCGTGTTGGCGGGTGCCCAGAGCGACGGGTTGAACGTCCCGTCGCTGCGATTCGTTCGGGCGCAGCGCTATTCGGACACGTATTTCCTCGGTCGCGGGGAAGGCGGCGACGGCATTCCCGAGGCGACGATTTGGGCTATCGAGTCGGCGATCAACCGCTTCGTGCTCATCGCGCGAAAGCTCGAGAAGAATTCGAGCGCGGGGTGCTGCGATGCGCCTGATCAGGACATTTCCGAAATCGATGTGTGCGGTGCCATCGATACGCAGCTGTTCGAGGCGGTTGCTGCGCAGGCTCCCTGCGCCGCGCATCCCGCAGACGAGAACGCCGCGGCGCCGAACAAGGCGGGGGAATGGGACGTCCGCCGCTCGATTGGGGAATCGGTCGAGCGCTTCCAGCTGCCCGTTCGCTTCGTGGTCGAGTACCGCGTCGACGTGCGCTGCGGAAAGGTTGCGTTCGAGATGGTTGTTCCGCCTGCGCAGCTTATGCCGCAGCGGGTATATTCCTCTCAGATGGGTTCCTGGGTCGATCAATCCGACGCCGAGCGAGGGCGGATGGCGCTGCGCTACGCCGAGCACGTGGGCATGATGCTCGCTGCGGCAGCATTCCATGCGGGGTGCGCGATCGATGAGGTGGTCGTCTGTGCGCGGGAACTGGAAGCAGCCGGCGAGGTCGAACCCGAAGGCAGCAAGATGGCAGGCGAAAGCCATGGCAACGGCACCGGCGTCGACACCGGGTTTGGCACCAGTTTCGGCGGCGAAGATGGCGAGTTTGACGCCGAAGGCGATGAGTTCGATGGCGGCAGCGTCATCGTCGAGCCCGAAGACGGCAGCGTCGTTGTCGAACCCGGCGACAACGGCAGCGGAAGTGCCGATGCCGACGGCCGCGATGCGCATACTCTCTACCAGGTGAAATTCACGAGAAGCATCTGCGAGGGTGCCCGTTTCCAGGAAGGGCTCGAGGGGGACCCCGAGTCGCTGTTCGCGGAATGCGGTGCGCGCTTCGGCGTCGACGCGGTCGACTTCTCGCTCGATGACGCCGTCGATGCCGAAGCGAAACGCATTCGCGGCGAGTTGCCCGAGGTGGGCTCGCTCGCCTTCGGTCCGCGCGAGGCGAAGGCCTTCGGCGCCGAATCGCTTCGTGACCTAAGGATTCACTCCGATGCCCAACTGCGCCACGCAGGCGAGCGGCTTGCCGACGCGATTGCGCGCGCGACGAGCACCACCGAGGCAATCCGCTTGGCGCAGACGGAGCAGAACGCAGCCGACGACCCGCGTATTTTCGCAGCGTGCACGCGCCTTATGACCGACCTTCTGGAAGGCAATGTTGATGCGCACGACCAGAACGCGCTGGTCAGCTGCTTTATGGGAGAGGATCCTTACCTGAATGCGCTCGGACAGGCGCGCGCCGTCGCGCAGGCCGACCCGCATCGGGCGGCGTCGATCCTGCGTGAGGCGATCCGTCAGGCCGAGGAGTCCAAGCGCTTTGCGGACAACTCCGAAGCTGTCCATCGCATGTTCGACACGTATGCGTCGCGCATCATCTACAACCGCGAGCGGCAGGGGAGCGCACCCTGGCGCAGCGGACTTGCTTTCCCCCATCCTGATGAGGGAAAACGCGTCGAGTTGCTGCCGTCGTCTTTGGCTATGTGCTACCTGGAGTCGGTGCGCCTTCTCGAGGAGTCGTTCAGCCACGCCGAGGAGGCCGTGCGGTTCGGCCTGCGCTGCATCCAAGTCGCGCCCACCTACACGCCTGCGTATCGCCAGACGGCACGCGCATACATGCTCATGGGCGACGTGTCCACATCCTCGCGCACGCTCAGGCGCTGCCTGGAAATCGCGACGCAGCCCGACGAGATCGCGCTTGCGTACTATCAGCTCGCGTACGTGGAATGGAAGGCGGGGAAAACGGCGCTCGGCGTGGCGTGTTACATGAAGTCGATGATGACAGCCCCGATTTACCTGGCCCAATGCACCATCGAGATGCATCGGCTGATGGCGGAGACCGGACAGGGCCCTATCGATCGCGAGGAAGTCGACGCGATCCTAGCAGGCGAGGGCGTGCCCATCGCGCCGCTTGACTCGCTGCTCGATGCGCTCGACGACGCCATGCGCACGGCGATTGACGACAACATCTTCCAGGTCGGCCAGCCGCTCTTGGCGTTGCGGCTGTTCTATCGCCCCGACGATGCGCTCGTGAACGTGCACAAGAGCCTCAACGCGCCCCTTCCGCCGCAAGCGCTCGACTAGGGGAAATGCAACGAGGCGCGTCCCCGCTCGTCTCGTTGCATTAGTGCGGCGCCCCGGGGTTGGCTTTTCTCCCCGGGGCGCCGCTGCGTTCACGTGAAAGCTTTACGCGTAGATTTCCTTTTCCACGACGAGCTCGTTTTTGATCTTGCCGACGAGCTTCTGCAGTGCATCGACGCAGTTCGGGCGGATGTCGGCGCCGATGAGCACGTACATGATGGAGTCGCCCACGCCAAGCTCGCCCTCGTTCATCCAGGTGCGCACGTAGTACACGCCCGGCCAGGTGAGCGCTTCCTTCTCGGCTGCGGCAACACCCTCGGCGTCGTAGGAGAATTGCACCTTCGCGACTTCCCCAAGGCCTTGGACGCCTTCGCGCACCTGCTTTTTAGGCGTAATGCGCACGATGCCGTTGTGGGTGAGGAACATGCCGCACTGCGCGGCTTTCGGGTCGGCCTTGGCTTCCTTGAGCCACTGGTCGATCGACGGTTCAGGTTTGGACATAAGTTGCCTCCAAAACGTTGAGTGTTCAGGCGCCCTTCCCCAGGCGCTATCTAGACGCCCATTGTACTCGAAGTGGGCCTTTCCGCGGGCGTGCGCACTCCAGCTTCCGCGAATCCGCAGGTTTGCTATTCGTCCCGCTCACCTTCCCCTTCCCTATAAAACGCGTGCATTTTACGAATGGGAAATACTTGCTCATCGCCCAAATGATAGACTGGGAAAATTCCACAGCATCAGAAAGGACAGCTATGTCTCTCCCAGCATCCGATACCAGCAAGCAGCCCGACAACCTCACCACCATGGACTTGGGCGAGGTTCTTCCCCGCACGGCCGAGGTTCGCGATAACCACCTGTTCATCGGCGGCGTCGACATGGTGAAGCTCGCGCGCGAGGAAGGCACCGCGCTCTACGTGTTCGACGAGGCCGACCTTCGTTGGCGCATGGAGACCTACCGCGAGGCGTTCCGCTCGCGCTACGAGAACTCCGACGTCATCTACGCTTCGAAGGCCTTCCTGAACAAGGAAGTTGTGCGCATTGCGAACGAAGAGGGACTTTGCCTCGACGTGTCGGGCGGCGGCGAGCTTGCCTGCGCCCAGATGGCGGGCTTCCCGATGGAGCACGTCTTCGTGCACGGCAACAACAAGACGCCGGCCGAGCTGCGCGAGGCCATCTCCGCAGGTGTGGGCCGCATCGTGGTCGACAGCCGCATCGAGCTTGCGCGCGTGTCCGAGATCGCTGGCGAACTTGGCGTCGAGCAGGCCATCTACATGCGCATCACGCCCGGTGTCGAGGCCGACACGCATGAATACATCCGCACGGGCTGCGAGGACTCCAAGTTCGGCTTCACCATGCTCGACGACTTCGCCTTCAAGTGCGTGAAGGACGCCATCGAGGCTCCCAACGTGAAGCTCGTCGGCTTCCACTGCCATATCGGCTCGCAGATCTTCGCGCTCCACTCGTTCCGCGAGGCAGCGCAGGTGATGATCGAGTTCATCGCGCGCGTCCAGAAGGAGTACGGCATCGAGATTCCCGAGCTCGACCTTGGCGGCGGCCTGGGTGTGGCCTACCTCGCGACCGACAAGCCCTCCTCGATCGACGATTTCGCGGAATGCACGACCCGCGCCGTGAAGGACTTTTGCGCCGAATACGGCGTCGCCGAGCCGCGTATCCTCGTCGAGCCTGGTCGCAGCCTTGTCGCCAACGCCGGCGTCACGCTCTACACCGTGGGCATCTTGAAAACCCTGCCCGGCATCCGCAAGTATGTCGCCATCGACGGCGGCATGTCCGACAACATCCGCACGGCGCTCTACCGCGCCGACTACGAGCCCGTGATCGCCAACAAGGCGGGCGAGCCACGCACGGAAATCGTTACGCTGTGCGGCAAGCACTGCGAAAGCGGCGACGCGGTCGTCATCGACATGCCCATCCAGCATCCGGAAATCGGCGATATCGCGTGCGTGTTCACAACGGGCGCGTACTGCTCTACCATGTCTAGCAACTACAATGGCCAGCCCAAGCCGGCCGTAGTGTTCGTGAAAGACGGTGTCGCCCGCGTCGTCACGCGCCGCGAGACCTACGCCGACCTCTACGCCCGCGACATCTAGGAGGACCTTATGACCATCAAGCTCGGACTCGTCGGCACCGGCACGGTCGGTGGCGGTTGCATCGACATCCTTCAGAAGCACAAGGAGGACTTCAAGCGCCATTACGGCATCGACGTGGAGCTTGCCCGTGTCTGCTCGCGCGACCCTAAGCAGGCCGAAGCCCACGGCGTGAGCGATCTGTTCACGCTGGACTACCACGACATCGTCAACGACCCCGACATCGACATCGTCATCGAGCTCATCGGCGGCACCACGGTCGCGCGCGACGTGGTCGTGTCGGCACTTGAGGCGGGCAAGAACGTCGTCACGGCCAACAAGGCGCTCATGGCGACCCATGGCGAGGAAGTCATGCATCTGGCGGAGAAGATGAACCGCGAGATCGCCTTCGAGGCGTCCGTCGGCGGCGGCATTCCCATCATCGATCCGCTGAAGCATTCGCTCATCTCGAACGAGATAACGTCTGTCATGGGCATTGTGAACGGCACGACGAACTACATGCTCACGCGCATGGTCGACGACAACCTTTCCTATGATGAGGCGCTCAAGGAGGCCCAGGAGCGTGGCTTCGCCGAAGCCGACCCCACGGCCGACGTCGACGGCTTCGATGCTGCGGCTAAGATTGCCATTTTGGCGTCGATCGCCTTCAACTCGCGCGTCACGCTTGACGATGTGCACACCGAGGGCATCCGCAACATCACGACGCTCGATCTGGACACTGCCGACGACATGGGCTACGTCATCAAGCTTTTGGCGATCGCCCATCGCACGCCCGACGGCATCGACGTGCGCGTGCACCCCACGATGCTCCCGAAGGCGCATCAGCTCGCGACCGTGAACGGCGTGTTCAACGCGATTTACGTGACGGGCGACGCCGTGGGCGAGACGATGTTCTTCGGCGAGGGCGCGGGCGCGGGCCCGGCGGCGAGCGCCGTCATGGGCGACGTGCTCGAGGTGGCGCGCCATCTCACACTGGGCGTTTCCCCCATCGTGGGATGCACCTGTACCGACAACCTGCCCATCCTTCCGGTGGAGGATCTGCAGACGAAGTACTATATCCGCTTTGCCGTGGCCGACCGCTCCGGTGTGCTCGCTGCGATGGCGGGCGTGTTCGCCAAGCACGGCGTCTCTGTGCGCTCCGTGGTGCAGCGCGGCAACTCCGAGCACGAGACGGTGAACCTCTCCTACGTCACGCACACCGCCAAGGAAGCGAGCGTGCGCGCGGTGCTCGCGGAAATCGCGGGGCTTGAAGACGTCCTGCGTGCCGAGCCGTCGGTAATTCGCGTAGAAGGCTAGGCGCACCTGCTAGAATGCTATCCATGTGTAAAACAGATGCTACAACCAACGACAAAAAGCCCAACCAGCTCACGCACCGCGTGATGGTGGGCAACGTGCCCTTAGGCGGCGGCGCCCCCGTGGTGGTGCAGTCCATGCTGAACGCGCCCGCAAACGACGTGGACGCCAACCTTGCGCAGATTCGGGAACTCGCCGCGGCGGGATGCGAGGTGGTCCGTATGGCCATCCCGCGCCGCGATTGCCTCGACGCCTTCCAGAGCGTCTGCGAGCAGTCGCCCCTTCCCGTGGTGGCAGACGTCCACTTCGACGCGCAGATTGCCGTGGAGGCGGCACGCCGCGGGGCGGCCAAGCTGCGCATCAACCCCGGCAATATCGGCGGCCTCGCAAAGACCGACGCCGTGCTCGACGCCGCAGGTGAGGCAGGCATTCCCATCCGCATTGGCGTGAACGCGGGCTCGCTTGACCAAGACCTCGCCGCGCGACGCGACCTCACGCTTCCGCAAAAGCTCGCCGCGTCCGCCGCGGGCTACGTGGAATACTGTGAGGGCCGCGGGTTCCACGACCTTGTGGTGAGCGCGAAGGCCCACGATGTCATGACCACGGTGCGCACGTATCGCCAGCTCTCGCGCGATTTGCCCCATATCCCTTTGCACATCGGCATCACCGAGGCGGGAACGCAGTTCCAAGGCGTCATAAAAAGCGCCTCTGGCCTGGGAATTCTTTTGGAAGAAGGAATCGGGGACACCATGCGCATCTCGCTTACCGACGACCCCGTCGTCGAGATGCGGGCGTGCTGGGCGCTGCTTTCGGCGCTCGATTTGCGCCGCCGCGGCCCGGAAATCATCAGCTGCCCCACGTGCGGGCGTTGTCAGGTAAACTTGATCGAGCTGGCCAAGCAGGTTGAATCAAACCTCATGAGCACGACCAAGCCCATAAAGGTCGCTGTCATGGGCTGCGTCGTCAACGGTCCCGGCGAGGCGCGTGATGCCGATATCGGCGTGGCGTGCGGCGCGGGCGTAGGCGTCGTGTTCAAGCACGGTGAGGTGCAACGGAAAGTGGAAGAGCACGCCATCGTCGACGTGTTGATGGAGGAGATAGGAAAACTATGAGTGAAGTTATGCGAATGAGCAAGCTCTATGCTCCGACGCTGAAGGAAGACCCCGCGGATGCGGAAATCGCGAGCCACAAGCTGATGCTTCGCGCGGGCATGATCCGCAAGACCGCTTCGGGCGTGTACACCTTCCTGCCGCTTGGCTACAAGGTGCTCTCGAAGGTCGAGAACATCGTGCGCGAGGAAATGGACAAGATCGGCGCGCAGGAAATCATGATGCCGGCGCTGCAGCCGGCGGAGCTGTGGCACGAGTCCGGCCGCTGGGACGACTACGGTCCCGAGCTCATGCGCCTCGTCGACCGTCACGACCACGGCTTCTGCCTCGGGCCCACCCATGAGGAACTCATCACGTCGCTCATCCGCAACGAGCTGCGTTCCTACAAGGAGCTTCCCTGCACGCTCTACCAGATTCAGGTGAAGTTCCGCGACGAAATCCGTCCGCGCCTGGGCCTGTTCCGCAGCCGCGAGTTCATCATGAAAGACGCGTACTCCTTCCACGCGACGCAGGAATCGCTGCAGGAAACCTACGACGACATGAGCCGCGCCTACGGCACCATCTGCGATCGCTGCGGCCTGGATTACCGCCCCGTCGAGGCCGATGGCGGTCAGATCGGCGGCAAGGTGACGACCGAGTTCATGGCGCTTGCCCCGGCGGGCGAGGCCGAGCTTGTGCACTGCACCTGCGGCTACGCTGCGAACACCGAGGCTGGCGAGTGCCTGGCCCGCCCGACGGAGTACGAGGCCACCGAGCTTAAGAAGATCCACACCCCCGGCGTCCGCACGATCGAGGAGCTCGCGGAGTTTCTCGGCATCCCCGAAAGC
Source organism: Ellagibacter isourolithinifaciens (assembly GCF_008831035.1). GTDB lineage: Bacteria > Actinomycetota > Coriobacteriia > Coriobacteriales > Eggerthellaceae > Ellagibacter > Ellagibacter isourolithinifaciens. Next base: position 18,786 of record NZ_WAJR01000008.1, read on the forward strand.
TCCACGGTGAAGGCGCTCTCCGGCAAGGACGCCGAGGGCAAGCTCGTCGTGATGTTCGTTCCCGGCGACCACGAGCTCAACGAGATCAAAGCCGAGCGCGCCGTTCCCGGGTTTGAGCTGCTCACCGACGAGGAAATGGAATCTTTCGGCCTGCACAAGGGCTCGATGGGCCCGGTTGGCCTGCCCGAGGGCGCGCGCATCGTCGCTGCCCGCAGCCTGAAGGGCATCAGCCATTGGGTCGTCGGCGCGAACGAGGACGACTACCACTACGTGGGCGCCGAAGAGGGCCGCGATTTCACGGTGGACGAATGGGCCGACCTGTGCGTCGTGAAGCCCGGTGACTGCTGCCCCGACTGCGGTCTGCCGCTTTCGGGTTCCCGCGGCATCGAGGTTTCCCAGGTGTTCCAGCTGGGTACCCGCTACTCCGAGACCATGGGCGCCACCTTCCACGACGAGGACGGTGTGGAGCACCCGTTCATCATGGGCTGCTATGGCGTGGGCGTCTCCCGTACGGTGGCCGCCATCGTCGAACAGCACAACGACGAGAACGGCATCCAGTGGCCGTTCAACGTCGCGCCTGCTCACGTGTGCATTATCCCGCTTACGGTCGGCGACGACGAGGTGCAGCCCGCGGCTGAGAAGCTCGCGAGCGAGATTGCCGATTTCGGCTTCGACGTGGTCATCGACGACCGCAAGGAGCGCGCTGGCGTGAAGTTCGCGGACGCCGACCTTATCGGTTGGCCGCTGCAGGTGGTCATCGGCAAGCGCGGTCTGGCCGAGGGCAATGTGGAAGTGAAGCTGCGCCGCACGGGCCAGAAGAAGGACGTTTCGCTTTCCACCATCGCCGAGCTGCTGCGCTTCGCGAAGCGCAATGCTCGCAAGCACCCCTCTGGCCTGGGCACTTTCGCGGGCATCTTCGAATAGGAGGGTTCCGCGGACCTGTCGGCCCGCGGAACTTGCCGACGCTGCGAAGCGCTCTGACGGCGCAGCTGTTCCCTGCGAATCCTCGTCGCGTACTTTAAGTACGCTTCCTCGGATTCTCGGGGCATCTGCACTCGCCAGGGCGCTTCTCGCTGACTCCTTGGAGACCTGTTGAATTTCACGGTTCGACCTGGGGGTTCTTTTATCTTTCCCTCCAAATATCTCGTATCCTCATCGATTGGACTACTGCATGGCCTCTTCCGTTAAAGCTGTCTTGTTCGACTTGGACGGCACGCTGGTCGATACCGAGGCGCTCATCCTGGCGTCGTTTCGCTACGCGACGAAGACGGTGCTAGGGCGCGACATTCCCGACGAGGAGCTGCGCGCGAAAATCGGCCAGCCGCTCACGGTACAGATGTGGGACTGGGCCGACGGCAGCCAGGAGGTGCACGATAGGCTCTTCGACACCTACCTCGAGCACAACGACCGCGTACACTCGCAGCTCATCAGGTCGTTCCCCGACACGACGGTGGTGCTCGGGAAGCTTACGGCGGCGGGGCTTCCGCTCGGCATCGTCACGTCGAAGCGCAGCGGGAACGCCCGCCGCGCCATGGAGAGCACGGGGATTGAGGGGTATTTCGACTTCCTCGTCGCGCCCGATACGTTCCCCGCGCACAAGCCCGACCCGGCGCCGGTACTGCACGGCTGCGAGCTTTTCGGCGTTTCGCCTGATGGATGCATCTACATCGGCGACAGCCCCTACGATTTGCAGGCGGGACGGGACGCCGGCTGCGTGACGGTCGCCGCACTCTGGGGCATGTTCGCTCGCGAGGAGCTCCTGGCAGAGCACCCCGACTACGCGATTACCTCGCTTTCCGAACTTGTTCCGATAGCGGTGGGGAAGTAGCGCCAGAGAGGCGGAGTGCGCCCATTTGGCGAACGAGTACGGGCGGCGTGCGCTCATTCGCCATGCTGACTTGCGACGGATTGTAGGACTGATGCCCCTAAAGCAGCAGCGCCTCGGGTTCGCTTTCGTAGGCTTCGCGGATCCAGTCTTTCGTGCACTTGATGAAGGCCCGTGCAGCGCCCGACGCCGTCTCGCTCGATTTCTGCGCAAGCGCGATTTCCCGATAGGCGGGAACTTCCGCGGGAAGCGCGACCAGGTCGAACGGAGCGTTTCGCAGCACGAGCCCCGAAAGCACGCTGTATCCGAGCCCTGCTGCCACCATCCCCATCGCGGCATAGTCGCTCACGATGGAAAACTTCACGCGCGGCTCAACGCCGTTCACGCGGAATAGGCGGTCCATCTCGGAATACTCGCCCGAATCAAGCTTGATGTACGGTTTGCTCGCAAGCGCCTTCTTGGGGAAGCGTTTGCGCGACGCGAAGGGGCTGTCGGGGGCGACGGTAACGAGAAGCGGGTCGCGCACGAGCAGCTCAATTTCGAGCGGGCGCTTCACGGGCAGCGCCACAAACCCGACATCCGCCTGCCCGCTTTCCACGATGTGCTCAAGTTGAGCCTGGTCATCGTAGCAGGTGATGCGCAGATCGATATGCGGGTGCGCCTCGGTGAAGCGCTTCGTTATCTGCGGCAGCCACTGCGTGAGCGTGCTCGTGAACGCGACGATATGAAGCGACCCTTCTTCTAGCTGCTTCAAGTCCGCAAGATGCGCCTCGAGCCTGCGCTCGCTCGCGCACACTTCCTGAATCCACGGGAGAAGCGCGGTGCCTTCCGAGGTGAGCCGGACGCCGCCGTGCTCGCGCACGAACAGACGAACTCCCAGCTCTTTTTCGAGTGCGTTCGCAAGGTAGCTGACACCCGCCTGCGTGTACCCAAGCTCGCTCGCGGCTTGCTTGAAACTGCCCGTTCGCGCCGCTTCCAGGAACGCTTCGTATTTCTGATTTCGCATCAGCCGTCCTAAGAATGGGGTTTGAACTCGTTAAACAAGTATATCTTGAATCATTCGAAAGAGATACAAGTTTTACTTGGATGCATCCATACCCTACCATCGACATCGCGTCAGGCGACATAACGTCGCGCTGCGTTCTGCGGTGGAACTCGAATTCGACGGCCGCGCGCCATGCTGCGCGCGAGCGGGAAAGATGGGGTAGGGACGATGAAAATGCAGCAGGGGAGCAGAAGCCCGTTCGTGCTTTGCGTCATCGTGCAAACCGTCATCTTCGGGCTCGGCAACGTCATCACGAAGTTCGCCTACGAAAGCGTGACGCCGCTGTGGTGCATGGTTCTGCGCTTTGGTTTGGCGCTCGCCGTGTTCGCGCTTATCTTCGGCCCGCGCATGGTGCGCGAGCTGCGCGGGGCCAAGCTTGCCGATTGGGCACCCGCCGCTGTGTGCCTGGCGGTCGGCTACATCGCGTGCAACCTGGCGCTCGATGTGACGACGGCGACCAACGTGGGGTTCCTCGTGGCTCTTCCCGTGGTGTTTGCCCCGCTCATTGCCCAGGTCGTACGCCGCGTGCGCTACCCCCGCGCGATGATTCCCTTCCAGGTGGCGGTAGTCGGCGGGCTGTACCTTCTGTGCTGCAACGGCGGCTCGTTCTCGTTCGGCGCGGGCGAGGCGCTCTCGCTGCTTTCCTCGGCGGCCATCGCCGGCTCGCTCGTGTTCGGGGAGAAGGGCCTCGAGAAGCTGTCTGCCCCGACGATCGCGGGGACGCAGATCCTCGCGGCGTTCGTGCTGTCGCTCGCTGCGGCGATTGCGGCCGAGCCCGTCGTCGATGTTGCGACGATCGAGCCTGTGGCCTGGGGCGTTATCGTCTTCCTCGCGATTCTGAGCACGTGCGTCACCTTCGCGCTCCAAAACGTCGCGCTCACGGGCCTTCCCTCTTCAACGGTTTCGCTCCTTCTCACCGGCGAGCCGGTGTTCACGGCGCTGTTCTCCATGGCGCTTCTGGGCGAGTTCCTCTCGATTGGCGGATGGGTTGGCGCGGGCGTCATCTTAGTGGCGGTTGTCGGCGCGACGCTTGTCGAGGGACGTGATGGGAATTCCGAAGCGCCCTCGAGCGCTGGTATGGAGAGGCTCGTGTCGCAGCTCGCCTCCGATTCGAACGCCCAATAACGAGAAATCGTGTATCTGGAATACACGTTTTTCTACAAAATCGTGTATTCCAGATACACGAAATTTAATCATGACCTTCCCCGTCGGTTAAACGAGGAGTGCGGCGAGAAACGCAGCTTTGACGAAGTCGTGGCATGGTTGAACGGCATGGTCATCAGTTGCTCGTTGGTGCTGCCGCCAAAAACAAATCGATGCAATAATGATTAGAATAGTGTTAGATTGGTTAGAATGTAATAGAATAGTGTTAGATAAAGAAGGGGGATGAGAAGATGAGAAGAGAAGATCAGTCGACCGAGTTCAAGGAAACGTACGTCGACGACATCAAGAAGACCGTCGTCGCCTTCGCGAACACGGATGGGGGTACCGTCTTCGTCGGCGTCGATGATTCGGGAAGGGTCGTAGGCGTCGACGATGTCGACAAGACCATCCTTCGCGCGCAAAACGCGCTTCGCGACGCCATCAAGCCCGACGTGACGATGCACGTGTCGTGCAGCGCGCGGGAAGTAGAGAACAAAACCATCATCGCCATCGAGGTTCAAAAAGGAACTTCCTGCCCGTACTATCTTGCAGACAAGGGCATCCGTCCGGCAGGCGTCTACGTTCGCCAGGGCCCGTCCTCCGTGCCCGCTTCTGAGGCGGCAATACTGCAGATGATCAGGGAAACGGATGGGGGAAGCTACGAGAGCGCCCGATCGCTCGAGCAGAGCCTCTCTTTCAGCGAAGCGGAGACGGCGTTCGCTGAGGCGGGGCTGACGTTTGGGGAAGGAAAGCGGCGTACGCTCGGCCTTGTCACCGAGGATGGCGTGCACACCAACTTGGCGCTCCTCTTGTCCGACCAATGCCCGCATGCAGTAAAGCTCGCTGTGTTCCAAGGGAGGAAGAAGTCGGTGTTCCGCGATCGATGCGAGCTGAGCGGATCCGTGCTGAAGCAGCTGGACGGCGCGTACGAGTACATCAACCGGTTCAACCGGCTTCGCTCTGAGTTCAAGGGGCTGAAGCGGATCGACATGCCGGACTATCCCGAGGAAGCCATCCGCGAGGCGCTGCTGAACGCCATCGTCCACAGGGACTACGCGCTAAGCGGGCCCGCCCTCATCAGCATCTTCGACGACAGAATCGAGTTCGTCACGCTCGGGGGGTTGGTGAAAGGCGTTTCGGCGGATGATATCGCCCTCGGTATTTCCATCCCGCGGAACAAGCGGTTGGCGGAGGTTTTCTACCGCCTGAAGCTCATCGAGGCGTACGGGACGGGCATCCCAAAGATTTACGAATGCTACGACGGCACCGGGAAGCAGCCGGTCATCCAAACGACGCCCAACGCCTTCAAAGTCACCTTGCCCAATCTGAACTACGCCGCCGTCGACCGCCCCGAGCTTAACGGGCTGACGGGCTCCGAGAAGAGGGCGTACCGGCTGTTCGAGAGCAATCCCGTCGTGAAGCGCAGCGATATCGAACAGTCGCTTGGCGTTTCCCAGACCATGGCAATCAGAATTCTCTCCCACCTGGACGACAAGGGTCTTATCCAACGCGAGGGGGCGGGGAGGAGTACGCGGTATCGCCGCGCCGAGACATCTTGAAAACCCTCGTTGGCGGGAATCGGGCAAAATCTTGAAGCATTGAAAAGCCAACGTGCGCTGTTGAAACCGACATGAGCGACATGTTCTCCGGCACACCAGGAAATCGCGTCTTCTATGTTGTTTTCACCCCAACTGATACGGCGAACTACAATGCGGTACGCGACATCCCAGTGATGGTTGAGGACGCAGCGCTCCCTGCGACTCCGTTTTGCAATGCGCTTCGAATCGCGCATAGAGTGCTGGTTCCGCGCGGCCGCGTTAAAGCTCGCTGCGCAAAAATCCGACGTCGAGGCAGTAGGCGGCGTAGAGGGGCAGATGCCGCAGCTTGTTTCCGGACTCGGTTTTGCTGCGCGAAAAGTCATTCCCCGAAAGAATGTATGCGTAGGGGGAATGCGCTTTCTCCATGAACGAGGCCAGCGTTTTCGCCCGGACGTTTCGCGCGGACTTGACTTCCACGGGGATTACTTCCATGCGGTCGGTTTGGAGGAGAAAGTCCAGCTCGCCCGTTGCCTTCCAAGAGCTCGGCGGCGTCCAATAGAACGTTTGAAGGTCGTTGGACGAGAAGGCCTGCGCTGTGGAGTTTTCCGCCAATGCGCCCCTGAAATCGGAAGAGGCAACCGCAGCGCCGAGCTCTTCCGCTTCGAGCCAAAGCCGAGGGTTTATCCCAAGCTTGTAGAACATAAGTCCCGTGTCCGCTAGATAGACTTTGAAAAAGCTGCCTTCCTCTTCGTCGAACGGGATCAGCGGGGCGGCAACGCATTCGGTCATTTCGTTTAAGGAGATAACTCCTGCTCCTTCGAGCCATTCAAGAGGCTCCATCAATTTCGCGCGCCGCCCGCCCCGTTCAACTTCCGAATATTTGAACTTCTTCGTGGACGAACGCATGAGCTGCGCCGGAATCGACTTCCACACTTTGCGCGCCGCTATGCCGCTGATGCCATTGTCGGGGTCGGTCATGTCGGCAGTGTACGTTTGGTCAATTTCGCGCTGCTCGATGCGCGCGTCATCAATCGATTGCTGCTGCAGATATGCGGAAACTGCCGCCGGCATTCCTCCGATTGCCTGGTAAAGGCGGAAATAACGCGTTGCAAGGTGATGGGATGCATATGGTTCAAGCGTTTGCGCGTGGGTTCTAATCGCCTCTGCCATGTGTTCTTCGCCAAGCGCCCAGAGAAACTCTTCGAACGTCATGGGATGCATGGTTTCTTGGCGGACTCCGCTGGGGAAGGGGAGCCTGCGCTTGCGTGTTGCAACGCCGAGCTGGCTTCCTGTCGCACAGATGCGCCAACCCGAACCAGAGAAGAATCGCAGGGAGTTCAAAGCGCGTTCGCACAATTGAACCTCGTCGAGAAGGATGAAGGCGGATTCTTTTTCTATGGGCATGCGTTTGTAGTCGGCGATGCGCGCCATGATGTCGTCGACGTCGTCGGTCGGGCCGTCGAACAGGGGCTCGATGAGCCTGAGATCGGTTTGGAAGTCGAGTTTTACGAAGGCGTCGCCGGCAATTCGCCTGCCGACGGTTTCAGCGACATGCGTTTTGCCAACGCGGCGAGCGCCGCGGATCAACAGCGGGCGGCTGAAATCTTTCGCTGCCCAGGTTTCGATGGTTGTTTCGATGGCTCTTCTCATAATGCTCATAATGCCTCGCATTAAAAATGTGTACTTGGAATACAGGTTATTATAGAATTTCGTGTATTCAAAGTACACGTTTTTCAGCAAAATCGTGTATTCCAGATACACGAAATTCCGTCGTACGCCTCCTGCCGTCGTTGTGGTTCGGGCTTTTTACGCCCTGGCAACGTTTTTCCTCCTGGGTTTGCCCTTTCTCCCCAAATGCGGCATTATGAATAAGTAGCGCGTGTCGCCGCGCGGCACGTCCATCTGAGGGACAAGGAGGCCACCATGGCTACACTCGGAGACGGTTTCAAGGGTATTTTTCTGGCAGGTATCGGTGCGGTTGCCATTGGCGCCGAAAAGGGAAAAGAGCTGGTCGATCAGCTGGTTGCTCGCGGAGAGATGACGGTTGAGCAAGGCAAGCAGATCAACACCGAGCTCAAACACCGCGCATCGAACCTCGAATCATCCATTCGCCGCGATACCATCGAGGCGCGCATGTCCATGATGTCGCCCGACGAGCGCGTCGAGTTCGCCAACATCGTGCGCGAAATGGCAGATACTGCCAACGCGAAGGATGCCGAGGCGGCTGCTGAGAAGCTGAAGGCCGCGAACGCCGCTTCGACTTCGGGCACGGCTGCGGAGTCGAACCCCATTGCCGAAGCGAAAACCGCGTGTGCGACGGCAGTCGCCGCGGTGGGCACTGCGGTGGAGGCGGTCGCCAACAGCGCGCGTTCCGTGCTCGACGAGGCTGCGGCTCTGAACGCTCAGCGGGACGCCGCTTCTGCCGAGGCGCCGGCTGCGGAAGTCGTCGCAGGTGAGGTTGTCGCGGAACCCGCCGCTGACGCAGGCGAGGCCCCCGAGGGCGAAGGCGCCCCCACGGCCTAGCGCCGCGCCGCCACGGTTTCCTCATGGCCGAAAACAACACACTGCTCAGGCACTTTTTCGCTCCCGGGGCCGACGCCGACCCCGAGGGTCGTTTCGGGCTCAATTCCAAGTCCCGTCGCCGCCGCATGCGCGAGATTATCGGCATCGTCGGCAAGCATCGCGCTCTCGAGGGCTTCACGCCCGAAGAGTTTCGCGCGATGCTTGAGGACTTGGGCCCGAGCTTCGTGAAGATCGGGCAAACGCTTTCGACGCGATCGGAAATCCTCCCCAAAGTGTTTTGCGAGGAACTCACCAAGCTCCAAACGGAATGCGACCCTCTGCCGTTCGATGAGATGCTCGCGGCGCTCGACAAGGAATTCGGTGGTCGCCGCAAGGAAATCTTCGCCGAAATCGACTCGAAGCCGCTTGGCAGTGCATCGCTTGCCCAAGTGCACCGTGCGGTCTTGACCTCGGGAGAGTCGGTTGCCATCAAGATTCAACGTCCCGGCGTGAAAGCCACGATGGCGCTCGACATCGACATCATGCGCACGCTCGCCCGTCGCGCCTCGAGGTACATGAAGGGCGAGCAGATGCTCGACTTACGAGCTGTGGTCGAGGAGATGTGGGCGACGTTTTTGGAGGAGACCGACTTCCGGCGCGAGGCGGCGAACCTCGCCGAGTTCGCCGAGCTCAACCGCGACTGCGCCTTCGTTGCGTGTCCGAAAGTCTATACCGACCTGTGCAGCGAATTCGTCCTGGTCATGGAATACGTTGACGGCATTCCCGTCGGCGACGCGGACCGGTTGGTGGCCAACGGGTACGACCTGGAGGAAATCGGGTCGAAGATGCTCGACAACTACGCGACGCAGATTCTCGACCACGGGTTCTTCCACGCCGACCCTCATCCGGGCAACGTGATTATTCGCGATGGGCGGATCGTCTACATCGATTTGGGGAACATGGGCCGCCTGTCGGCACGCGACCGCGCCGGGTTCGGCGACATCATCGAGGCTGTGGGGCTTAAGGACCCGGGCGCGCTCAAGGATGCGCTCATGCGGTTCGCGGCGAAAAAGGACAACGCGGCCATCGATCACGCGCGCTTTCTCGCCGACCTCGACCTGCTGCTCGAAGATTACGGCTCGTGCGATGTGGCCGAGATCGACGTGGGCCAGTTCCTGAGCGACATCATGCAGCTCACGCGCTCGTGCAACGTGATGTTGCCCGCGTCGGTTACGAGCGTGTCGCGTGGCATTGTGACCATCGAGGGCACGGTGGCGCCCTATATTCCCAACCAGAATATCGTCGCAATCATAAATGCCCACATCAAGGGCAAGAAAGGCACGCGCGAAGAGATTCGCGACGCGCTTGAGGACCTTGCGCGCGCGATATACTCGTCGGGCCGCGGCACGCTCGACGCGGCGTCGTATTCCGGCGAGGCGCTCAAGATGCTCACGCGCGGCCAGCTGAAGATGAACATGGAAGTGCTCGGCTCCGAGGCGCCGCTTGCGCATCTTTCGCGCATGATCAACCGCGTGGCGATTGCGATGGTGATCGCGGGTCTGTTCGTGGGCTCGAGCCTGATGGCGGGAACCGCGATGGAGCCGCGCTTCCTCGGCGTGCCGATGCTGTCGTTCTTCGGGTATTTCGGTTCGCTCGTTTTGTCGATCTGGCTCATCTTCAGCATTTGGCGCAGGAAATAGCCCCCGCGGTGTGGATTTCCCGTGCCGATGCGCGCGGATGGCGGAATGAAGCGGCATAATGGACAGTCGCTTCAAGCGAAAATCTTTCTCTTTTCTTATTTGCGCATATCCGCGACGGCTTTGAGCTGCGCGTTTTTACCGCCTATGAATTGGAAAGCGGCTCGCCTCAAGCGCAAATGCACGCCGCTGGGAGCGGGTGCGCCCACGGATTCGCATCGCAAGGGGCGATGGAACGTGGCAACTGAAGAAAAGAGTCTTACATGGAAAACTTTGCCAGCCTTGGCCTGTCCGATAACGCCCTCGATGCGGTTGCACGCCTGGGCTACGATGAGCCCACGCCCGTTCAGGAGCAGGCTATTCCCATCGTTTTGACCGGCCGCGACCTCATTGCCGCCGCGAGCACGGGCACCGGCAAGACGGCAGCCTTCCTGCTTCCCGTCCTCTCCCGCATGCCGCGCGACCGCAGCCACAACCGTCCGCCGCGCCTGCTCGTGGTTTCGCCTACGCGCGAGCTTGCACAGCAGATTGCTTTCACGGCCATGAAGATCGCGCGTTGCACGGGGCAGTTCGTGACGACTGTCTTCGGCGGTGCGCCCTACGGCCCGCAAATCAAGGAGATCCGCCGCGGCACCGATGTGCTCATTGCGACGCCCGGCCGTCTGAACGACCTCATGAAGCGCGAGGTCGTCGACCTCTCTGGCGTGCAGACGCTCGTGCTTGACGAGGCTGACCGCATGCTTGACATGGGCTTTCTTCCCGATGTGACCACCATCGTCGAGGCCACGCCCGACGAGCGCCAGACGCTCCTCTTCTCGGCGACAATCGACGAGTCCATCCAGAAGAACCTTGGCAACCTGCTCAAGAACCCCGCCGTGGTGGAAATCGCGCACAAGGGCGAGACGGCCAAGACCGTCGACCAGTACATGATGCCGATCAAGCAGGACAAGAAGCCCGAGCTCCTTCGCGCAGTGCTCGAGGAGAAGGGCCACGAGCGCGTGATTGTGTTTGCCCGCACGCGCAACCGCGCCGAGGATTTCGCGAAGGCGCTGAACGACGACGGCTATCAGGCGGAATCTATTCATTCCGACAAGTCGGTGGGTGCGCGTCGCCGTGCGCTCGACAAGTTCCGCCGCGGCAAGGCGAACATCCTCGTTGCGACCGATGTGCTTGCTCGCGGAATCGATGTGCCGAGCGTCGACTACGTCATCAACCTCGATCTTCCCGATTGCCCCGAAGACTACGTGCACCGCATCGGCCGTACGGGCCGCGCGGGCGAGCACGGCTATGCCATTTCGTTCGTGAGCCCCAACCAGCGCCGCCTTCTGGTTGACATCGAGAAGCTCATCGATCGCGACATTCCCTTCATGGGACTCGAGACGTACGACCTCGATCCCGACCTGCTGAATCGCAAGAACAAGGGTCGCGGTGGCTCGAGCCGCAACAGCGCTGGTCGCAAGCGCGATGGACGCGGGGCTGGCGAGTTCGCCAACCGTGCTGAGCGTCGTGCGGCGAAGTTCGGCGATAGCAAGCGCGGCCGCGGCGGGCGCGATGAGTTCGAGGGCCGGGGCGGACGCGGCGGCTCGCGCGGCGACAAGCGCAACGAGGGCGGCAGGCGCGGCGAGGGCGGCAAGCGCGGCGACTCGAAGGGCAAGCGCGGCGAGTCGCATCGCACGAGCAAGCCGTCGGGCAACAAGGGCGCCGCAGCGACCGCTTCCAAGCGCAACAAGAAGCGCCCCTCCAACATGAACGACGTGCGCTCCTTCGGCGAGCGCCGCAACTTCGAGAAGAAGCAGAAGCGCCACTAGCAAGCGGGGCGCCGCTGGTAAGGTGCCGTGAGGGAGCAGGAACATTGCGAGCAAGCGGAGGCACCACGAGCGAGGCGGGGCATTGCGAGCAGGCAGAAGCGCCACTAAGTCGACTTTGGCGGCAACGGTAGAGCATCAGATGGAATGGTCGCGCTTAGGTTATTCCGCCTGGTGCAAATAGAGAGGGATCCAGTTCATTCTCGCTGAGCTGGGTCCCTCTTGCGTTTGAGCGTTACCTATTCCTCTTCGACAGTTATTTCTTAGGGTCGGTAATGAAGCTTTGTGTCTGATCGCTTCAAAATCATCACCGTCAGAGCGAAGGGCGGTAAGCTGATAGCCTATCGTTGAACGGGGCGTCGGCATCCCGATTATCTGTCGTCCGATTGCGGCTTGAGCTCCGTGCTCAGTCCCGTGGCAGAAAACAAGGCGGCATTGGCGAAAATATCGGGTTGGGAGTGCGGTCTTTATCGGGTCTTCATGTCCGAAAATGGCTGGTTTTGGCGACCGCGTTGTGGTTTCATTGCCTGCGTAAGAAAGAGTCGCAGATGGAAGGTTCGGCGGGCGAGCATATGGACGACAAGGAAAAGGCCAGCGGCAGCATGGGAAAAGCTGGCGAGGGCAAAATCGTTAAAGGCGAAGTCGATTACGGTCTGTTCGCGGGAAACACTCTTCCCAGCCAGGATGTCTGCTATCAGGCCCTTTTGTCGGGCGATCCCCATTTTGACGGCTTGCTTTTCGTCGGCGTTTCCTCGACGGGAATTTACTGTCGCGTGGGCGTATGCTGGGCGAAGATTCCCAAGCGCGAAAACTGCACGTTCTTCAAAACTGCTGCCGAGGCGGAAGCGGCGGGGTATCGGCCTTGTATGAAATGCCGCCCCGAGCTTGCGCCGGGAACTCCGATTGCGCCCGACATCGACCATGCGGTTGCAAGCGCCGCTGCAAGCATGCGGGAGCGGCCCGGGGATGCTCCCATCGCTCGGATTGCCGCGGAGCAAGGCATGTCGGAGCGCCATCTGCGCCGCTTGTTTGAGCAAACTCACGGCGTGTCACCTGCGCAGTATCGCGAAACGTGTCGCTTGCTTCTTGCAAAAAGCCTGCTCACAGACACGGAACTTTCCATAACGCGCATAGCCTACGCAAGTGGGTTTGCCTCGGTCCGCCGCTTCAACGACGCGTTCGTCAACAGCTATGGCATGCAGCCGACGCGATTCCGCAAAAGCGCGCAAGACTCGGCATCTGCGAAAACGGAGGCGGCGCCTATCGTTCTGCATGTCGACTATCGCGAGCCGTATCGCTTTGATTTGCTGCTCGGTTTCCTGCAGATGCGCGCTATCGAGGGCGTCGAGGCGGTGCTCGACGGTGCGTATTGGCGCATCGTTCGCGCCTCCGATGGCGAGCGCGCTGGGTGGGTCAAGGTGGAGAACGACCCCTCGCATCGCCGCCTTGCCGTCACCATATCGCCCGAGCTTTTTGGCGACATTCCCTCGGTGCTTGCCCGTACGCGTCGCCTGTTCGATACCGATTGCGTGCCTGGGGCGGTCGAGCAGGGGCTCGCTGATTTTTACGAACACGCAGGTGAGACGTACCGCATCCCCGGCATCCGCGTGCCGTGCGCCTTCGATGGCTTCGAGATGGCGACCCGCGCTATCTTAGGGCAGCAAATCACCGTGAAGGCGGCAAGCACGCTCGCGGGACGCGTGGCTCGCGAGTTCGGCACGCAGACGAAGGGGCCGATACCTGAATTGACCTGCGCATTTCCCTTGCCACAAGCTTTTTGCGCGGACGATGCGCCTGCTCGCCTTGGCGAGGTCGGCGTCATCGCTCAACGCGCGAATGCCATTTGCGCCATTGCGCGCGCCATGGAAGCAGGCGAACTCACGCTGCATCCTGGCGCCGACCTCGTGGCGGAGGCCGCACGCCTCGGCAGCATCCGCGGCATCGGCGACTGGACGGTGCAGTACGTGCTCATGCGCGCCTACGATTATCCCGATGCGTTCCTTCCCACCGACTATGGCGTGAAACTTGCGCTTCCCGACATGAAGCCGCGTGAGCTGGAGAAACTGTCGCAGCCCTGGCGCCCCTGGCGGTCGTATGCCGTGATGTCGATGTGGTCGGTGCCACACGAGAAACCCAAGAAGTCCACCCCGAAGACAGAAAAGGGGAAAGGAAAGAGGAAGGCGCGTGCGGAGTCGCCCCTGGCGAACACGGCGGACGCGGCCGCTGCGGAAAAGACTGCTGACGCGCTGCCCGTGAGCGTGACGGTTGCGACGAAGCGCGCAACAACAACGGCGAGGCGCGCAAACCAACAAAAGAAAGAAGGACCCATGGATTTCACCTGCACGTATGCGTCGCCTTTGGGCGATATCGAGCTTGCAAGCAATGGCGAGGCGCTCATCGGCCTGTGGTTCAAGGGTCAGAAATACGACGCGGCGACACTTTCGCCCACCGCGCAGGAAAAGCCTGACGATCCGGTGCTTGCGCAAGCGCGTGCGTGGCTCGACGCGTACTTCGAGGGCCGCGACCCGGGCAAGATTCCCCCCTGTGCGCCCCGCGGATCGGAGTTTCGCCAGCTCGTATGGGCGAAACTTGCGGAAATCCCCTACGGCGAGCTCGTCACCTACGGTGATATCGCGAAGGCAATCGAGGCCGACACGGGCAAGAAGCGCTCGGCGCGAGCCGTCGGCGGAGCCGTGGGGCACAATCCGGTGTCGATTATCTTGCCTTGTCATCGCGTGGTGGGGGCAAGCCGCAGCTTGACGGGATATGCGGGCGGCATCGAGCGCAAGACCGCGCTCCTCAAGCTGGAAGGCGTCGACATGAGCGCGCTCTCGGTTCCCACGAAAGGCACAGCGCTGTAGGGGGGGGATTCAAGGGAACGAGCGCCTCACGGGTCTCTTGGCGAACGCAGGTGAAACCTCACCCGCATAACCTCACCTTCCCTGGGATTGGGTATGCCGTCCTTGCCACGATGGTATACTTGCATTAGCATTGCTCTCGTGGCTTTGGGCGTGCGATGGGGTAGCTAGGTCGTTTGAGAGCGCTCTCGAAGTTGTTGACGCGCAAGGCAATCGAAGACAGTGAGTTCATCGAATGCGGTAGAGGCATGATTTGCGCTGCCCCTGCGCGAAGGCTGCTGCCTCTTGCGACCAAGAGCGCATCTAGGGAGGAGTAAACTCTATGGTCAGATCCTCGCGGTTGAGCGTAAGCGGCATCTCTTGCAGAATCATTTCTCGTGAATTAAGCGAGGCAAAAGTCTCTAATCATTTCAATCAAAGCTGCGATCGCTGGTTCCTCGATGTCCAAATATTGAGCAATCGGTGCCACGATAAGTCCGTCCTCTACGTAACTTGTGATGAGGACTTAGTTCAGAGCTATGGTGCTGAGTATGCCGTGGTCTACGTCGGTGATGTCGCAGATGATGTTCGTGGAGCAATAGGTGTCGTGGACACGCAGGAGCCCTTTGGCGATATATTTTCCCTTTTGCAGGATATCTCGTTGCGCTATAGAAGATGGGAACGTGATATGGACAGCTCTCTTTTGCGTGAGGAGGGCCTGCAGACCCTCCTTGATCTCGCATCTGCGTTTATACCGAACCATATCGACATCGTCGACCCCGCCATGAAGCTGCTTGCGCACAGCGACGATTCCGATTTGGACGATCCGATAACGAATCGCCTCGTTAAACTGGGCTATCACAGTGAAGATACTATCGAGCAATTCAGGTTAGATAAAAGATTTAAGTTATGGTCCGAGAGCGAAGGTCTCATCGTGAACACGGAACGCAAGATATCGCGTTTCCCTTCGATACTCTATTGCTTTAAAACTACTGGATCCTTTTCGGTTATTGTGGTTATGATATGCAACGTCATGGAGCCGTGCGGCTATCTGAAGGATGTCTATCGCCTGGTCGTATCTCGGATAGCGCATTATGTTCGTCGGGAATACGAAGGGTTCACGACTGCGAGTGAGGCAATATGCACTTTCATCAGGGATTTAAGTCACGGCGTTATCACGACCGAACGTGAAATCAAAGAGCGCGCACGATTTGTCGACATTCTTTACGTGGGTCCTTATTGCCTGTTCTATTTTGGGCTTGAAAACGTTCGCGACATACCCGTCTGGCGCTTCGTGGCCGAAATCTCCGAGCGCTCCGTTCCTGCTATTACGGTGAAACTGGACAATTGTCTTTTGGTGCTTTGCTCCAATTGCCGAGATAGTGCTTGTAAAGGGCTGTGCCGCGAGGGCTGCCCCCGGAGACGAAAGAATATCAAGCAGAGGCTATCTCAGGTTGCGCAGTCGTATGGTCGCCATGGATCTTGCAGCGCGGTCATGGGAAGCCTGGCTGATTTGCCAATCGCGTACGAACAGGCTCGGATGGCATACGAGATGCATAGTCGAGAGCTGACGATGGGAACGGTTTCGGCGTGCGAGTCTCCGCTCGTTTCGTTTGATTCTTTCTTTTTGTACTCCTATCTTGCAAACCAGCTGCTTGTGGACGGGGGCATGCTCGCATCGTCGAGAGCGTTTAGGGTAATCGACGAGATGAACCGCTATGATGTCCAAAACGGGACAGACTATTATAAGTTTCTCGAATGTTATCTGGAAAACGATCGAAAAGCCACGCGCGTGGCCGAACTGTGCAACATGCATCGCAATAACGTGCCGAAACGTCTCGAACGGATCGAGGAGTTGTTCGGTGCGCAAACCGAGACTTTCGAGCAACGGTTGAGCCTCATGCTGGTCTTCGAGGTGCGCAGGCATATGCTTTCGTGAGGTAAGCGCAAAGGACTTTCGCCTAAGGTTTAAAACGGGCTGTTATAGCATTTCGCAGCCATTCGGGCATGATGCTGTGTGCAATGTGCACCTGATGTGGGGTTTCGGCTCTTTCTATACTCTTCGGCAAGAGGGGGAAGACCATCGCTCTTCCCGGTATCCGAAGTGAAGGAGGCTCCCATGGCAATCAAGAAGCTAGAGGAAATCAGACTCAACGTTCAACCTGTCTCCATAGAGTTCGTTCACGAATATGTTTTCGAGGGTCCATGCCGTTTTGGCAAGGGAGACGCGCTAACCAAGCCGTTCGACGAAATGATAAACGAGGAGAAGTTCCAGGATTGGTATACGCAGCTTAAAGCGCATATGCACGAGGATGTCGTGAATCTGCTTCCGCCTATCCGCATCCACGGAACCGAGGACTGGTACATCAAGGACGAGGAAGTTCGGAAGATCATCACCGATGCTACTCCGGGTGTTGAGGTCGACTTGTATTTTTCGGTCGAGCTGGGTCGCGTATTCCTGCTAAATTACG
Organism: Ellagibacter isourolithinifaciens; assembly: GCF_008831035.1. GTDB lineage: Bacteria > Actinomycetota > Coriobacteriia > Coriobacteriales > Eggerthellaceae > Ellagibacter > Ellagibacter isourolithinifaciens. The sequence continues at coordinate 35,649 of NZ_WAJR01000008.1, forward strand.
AGGTCGCACGACTGACGGACAAGCCGTGGGCAATGGTGCAGGCATGCTGCTATACCGCCAACTCCTGCGCCCAGCATCGAGCGCGCGGTATCGAGTACATTCCGTTTGAGACCTGGGAGGCAGCCGAGGATTACATGGTTGTTCTGCGAGCCAAGAAGGCTTTGAAGAACACGCGTATCCTGTGCGCTATCCGCAACAATTCGTCCGTGTCGGTTAGCTCTTCTGACAGCATCATAGATCCTGACAAGACCATGGACGAAGTATTCGGGGCTCGTCAGCGTACAATCAGCGCACACGAGCTTCTCGACCAAACGAGCTATGGCGATCCGATGGGCAACCATTGCACGCCGGGTCGTAAGGGTCTCAACTTTACCGAGGAAGACGCTAAGGAAATCGAGCGGCAGACTCGCGAGCTCATCGATAACGCGCAGGAAGTGCGCATGAGCGAGGAAGCGGTGAAAAAATCCGTCGAGATGCGTTACGCCATCCATAAGTTCATGGAGGCGAATGACTGCAATTGCTATGCCGCCCCATGCGGTGACATTTGCTCGACGCGGCGCATGAACGAACAGCAGGTTACGATGTGCCTGAATCATGCGCTGAATAACGAGGAAGGTATTCCCTCTGCCTGCGAATACGACTTGGCTGCGCTTATCTCGATGGTTATGTTGCAATCTATCGGTCGTCGACCGTCGTACATGGGCAATACCTATGCGATTCCGCGTCAAAAAGACGGCAAGCACATTCCGTTCCCAAAGATGCCGTTCTTTGACAAAGAGGAGACGGCTCGTCAGCTTGCGAAGCTCGAGAATGTCGACAATCTGGTCTTGACCTTCCACTCGGTTCCGAATCGTCGGTGGACGTCTTACGACGCGCCGGTTCGTCCTTATGCGATCGGTCCTTTCACCCATAGTGGTTGGGGGGCTACGATTCGCTACGACTTTGCAGCTGATGAGGGTCAAGTTGTCACGATGTGCCGCGTCGATCCAACTTGCAAGAAGATTCTCATTGCCAAGGGTACGATTGTTGGCGGCTTGGGTTACGGTTCGGTCAACTGCTCCGAGGGCGTATTTTTCGAGGTCAAAGACGTGCATACGTTCTGGAAGTATCAAATGGACTGCGGCAACCATGTTCCGCTGATTTACGGCGATTTCGAAGATCAGCTCGTTCAGCTGGCGGAAAGCTTGGGCTTGGAAGTTCTGCGCGCATAGTTACCCGCATGGGCGCAGAGTGATTTCCGTAGGGGGTTCTTGGTGATGAGTGCAAGAACCCCTTTTTCGATGAAAGGTGTCGAATATGAGCGGTTCACCAACGTTGCAAGAGCGAATCGACTCTGCCGATGAAGAATTCAAGGGCCTCCTTCTACGGCTCAAGAATCCTTCAGCTACGCTTGACGAGTTCTGTCGCCTCATTCGAGAGATGACTTTATTGAAATTCTTGCTGACAGAAGAGGAGGTGACAACTGATGAGCTACTCGAACTCTCCAAGATAAGCGTCGATAAGTTGCTTTACTTGCACGATAAGAGCGTCCAGTTGGGGCATGCTTCGGTTTCGTGTACAGGTATCAGTTCCACTGCCACGAAAAAGGTTCTGCTTATCTTGAAGCTGCAACGCGAGTTGGGGCTTCAGCCCATGCCCGCCGATGAAGCGTATAAGCTCAAGACGACGCGTGCCCTTGGCGAGAATCTTTATTTCAGGCTGAGGGAAAATGGCGAAAGCGAGTCTTAGGGCTAAACTGCCGCGAATCTGTCTCGAATTTATCCGGCGGCGAAAAGGCGTATGCTCTTGGACGGTTCGTGGTACACTTGCTCGCTAGACGAATTCGCCGCCTCGTGCGGCGTCAATCACTCACGAAAGCGAACACCATGGCTGATTTCATCGAGGGCAAACGCCCCGTCATCGAAGCGCTGCGCACTGAGATTCCGTGTAAGCGCGTTCTTCTTGCCGACAATGTGAAGCGCGATCCGCTCATTGAGGACGTGCTGCGCAAGGCGAAGAAGCGCAACGTGCCTGTGGAAACGGTGCCGCGCGCGCGTCTCGAGAAGCTCTCCGAACGCGGCAGTCACCAGGGCGTTATGGCGGAAACCAAGCCCTTCAACTACGTGAATGTCACGACTATCGTGGAGACTGCGAACGCGCAGGCTGCCGAAAACGGCGGCTCGGCGCTCGTCGTCATCCTCGACCACATCACCGACGCGGGCAACCTGGGCGCCATCGCCCGCTCCGCCGAGTCGGTTGGGGCTGCCGGCATCGTCATCCCCAACAAGCGCGCGGCGCACGTAACGGCGGCGACGTACAAAAGCTCGGCCGGCGCGATTTCCCACATCAACGTGACGCAGGTCGCGAACCTCTCCCAGACAATCGAGCGCCTGAAAAAAGAGGGCTTCTGGGTCTGCGCGGCGAGCGAGCATGCGCAAGAAGTGGCGTGGAAGTCGAACCTCAAGGGCAAGATTGCGCTCGTCATGGGCTCGGAAGGCGAGGGCGTGTCGAGCCTCGTGCTCGAAAACTGCGACTTCGCGGTGAAGCTTCCCCAGATGGGGAAGGTGTCCTCGCTCAACGTAGCGCAGGCGTCCACTGTCTTCATGTACGAGTGGCTCCGTCAGCAGCAATAGGTCGCGCATTCGAAAATGGCAAGGAAACGAAACAAGCTGCTCATCGTCGATGGGTACAATGTGCTTCGCTCGGGTGAGCGCTACAAAACGACGGCGTTCGGGCCCGACTATACCGACGACGCGTTCAACACCGCCCGCGAGCGGCTAATCAATGACGTCGTGAACTTCGCCGGGCGCGATTGGCGTGCCATCATCGTGTTCGACGGTGCGAAAAACGAGTTTTCAACAGGAGAAACGCAAACCATCGGCGGCGTGCGCATCATGTTTAGCCCAGCTGGCCAGTCCGCCGACAAGGTTATCGAGAAGCTCGCTCACGACGCCCGCGAGCGCATGGTCGAAACGCTCGTGGTCACAAGCGACGCCACCATCCAAGACACCGTCTTCGGAGGCGGCGTCGACCGCATGAGCGCGAACGGATTCAGCTATGAAGTGGGGGAATACTACGATCAGGCGCGCCTCGACGAGTCGCCGAAGGTGGCCGAGAAGCGAACGCTCGGCGATCGCATTCCCGCCGACACTCTCGCCAAGCTAAAAGCGATGCGCGACGGGAAACTTTAAGGTCACGCGAGTGCTTTCTTGACGGCGCGCGAGGCGACCGAATGCTCGATGCGCCCTCTGTTTTCCGATCATCGGCTTCGACTACGAGCGCCCCGCCTTTGCCCCGAAGAGCAAATGAGCTCAAGGGCAAAGTCGTGGACAGACGATATGAGCAGGACATAAAAACATTGAGAGCCCCTGCTGCATGCAATCCCGTGGATTAGGCCGACAATGGTGAGTGTCTGATTCGAACCGGTGGCGGCCACGCCACAAGCATGGAAAGGGGCTCTCTCATGTTGAATACTACCACCTTCGTCGGCCTCGACGTGCACGCGCGCTCGATAAAGGCCGTCGCCCTCGACGCGATGACCGGCGAGGTCCGCTCGGCCACCTTCGGCTACGACGCCGCCGAGGTCGCGGGCTGGGTGTCGTCCGTCGACCCGTCCGCCAAATGCGTCTACGAGTCGGGCGTCACCGGGTTCGACCTGCAGAAGAGGCTGTCCTCGATGGGAATCGACTGCGTCGTCGGCGCGGTGTCCAAGATGATCAAGCCCAGCGCCGACAGGCGGAGGAAGAACGACCGCAACGACGCGGAGTTCCTGGCGCGCATGCTGTCGGTCGGCAACGTCGTGGAGGTGTGGGTGCCCGACGACGAGTGCGAGGCGGCGCGCGACCTGACCCGGGCCCTCGACGACGCGCGCGAGGACCTGAAGCGCTGCAAGCAGCGGCTGTCGAAGTTCCTGCTGCGGCACGGGCTCGTCTTCAGCGAGACGAACGCCAAGGGGCAGAGGAAGAAGAACTGGACCGCCGCCCACTGGGCCTGGATAAGGTCGATATCGTTTCCCGATAAGGCCGACGACGAAGTGCTCGCCTACTACATCGACGCCGCCAGGCAGGCGATGGAGGACAAGGCCCGCCTCGAGAGGCTGGTCGAGGCCGAGGCGTCCAAGCCCAGGTGGAAGAAGAGGGTCGACTCCGTCAGGTGCCTCAAGGGAATCGACGTGACGAGCGCCGCAGACCTGGTCTTCGAGGCCGGCGAGTTCTCCAGGTTCAAGAACGCCAGGTCGTTCGCGGCGTGGATCGGGCTGACGCCGTCGGAGCACTCCAGCGGCGAGAGCGTGCGGCAGGGCGGCATCACGAAGGCGGGCAACAAGCATCTGAGGCGCGTGCTCGTCGAGTCGGCGTGGCACTACCTGGGATGCTCTCCCCATTCGAAAGACCTGGCCAAAGGCCAAGCGCCGGACCCCGGCGCGAGGCGCCATGCCGCCAAGGGCGTGAGAAGGCTCGTCGGCAGGCGGGCCGCGATGCTCGAGCGCGGCGTCCACAAGAACAAGGCCAACGTCGCGACCGCCCGCGAGCTCGCATGCTGGTGCTGGGCGATAGGCCGCATGGTCGAGAACGGCTAGCCTTAGGGAAGGCCGCGCCGGCATAGCGCGATCCATCCCATCCTTCGGCCGAATCCGAGGCCGTTGGGGCGAACCCCAGTCTCTTTTTTTGCGAGCGCCGCAGGCGCCACCCGCGTGCACAGACTGTCGTTTCGACGAGGCAGCCCCAGCCGTAGCAACGGATTGCCCAGCGCAGAGGTGCGCCACGGGCGGATATTAAACTGCAAAGACGAGCGTCGGAAAGACACGCCGAGGTCGCCGCAGGAGGGTTGAGATAGAGAAAGGGCCTGACCCAGAATATTGGGCCAGGCCCGACTTTGCCTCTTGACAATGTCCTGCTCATATTAAAAAGCGTCCGATATGTGAGTCCGAATCGACGCTTTTGGGCATCTCGGCATCCGTTCCTCGACATTTTCCCAGTTCAGATTCTTTAAAGATAAGTTTGATATGTGCAACTCCTCACATATCGCCATTTTTTGTCCACGGCGAGCCGATTTCGAGAAAGGAACACTCCCGTGGACGCGCTTCGCGAGTGCGCGAGGTGACCGAATGCTCGATGCGCCCCTGTCGACGCGCGACAGCGACCTCGCAATGCCAGCAAACCTCGTTGCTTGCCGGCTGCATTTGCTCTACTTTTCGTTCTCTCCGCGCCCCTCGTTCGTGAGGTGCTCCTTCGCGATGTAGAGCGGGCGGTGCTTTCCCTCGATGTAGCTGCGCGAGAGATACTCGCCGATCACGCCAAGCACGGTGAGCTGCAGGCCGCCGAACAGCAGAATCAGGCACGCGAGCGTCGGGAAGCCCGGCACGTCGGTGCCCCGCAGCGCGTATTCGAAGATGATCCACAGAAGATAGACGAACCCTCCGAGCGAGGCGACGAGCCCGATCCAGACGGCGACCTTCAAAGGCCAGGTCGTGAAGCCTAAAATGCCGTTCGCTGCATAGTGAAACAACGACTTCACCGACCATTTGCTCTCCCCGTTGGCGCGCGCGTCCGGCTCGTAGGGGACTTCGAGCGTCTTGAATCCGACCCATGCGAAAAGTCCCTTGCTGAAGCGCTGACCTTCGGGCAGAGAGAGCAGGGCGTCGGCCACGGTGCGGCGGAACACGCGGAAATCGCTCACGTTCGCGGGGATCTCGATGTCGGTGCAGATACCGTTGAAGGTCTTGTAGAACGAGTGCTTGAACAGCTTTAACACGACGCTTTCCTTGCGCTCGACCTGGCAGGCCGCGACGATATCGTACTCGGGCTTGTCCATAAGCAGTTTGTACATGCGCAGCGCGTCCTCGGGCGTTTGCTGCAGGTCGGCATCGATGAGGCAGATGCACTCGCCGCGTGCCGCTTCCATGCCCGCATACAGTGCTGCCTCCTTGCCGAAGTTGCGGGAGAACTGCACGGCCTGCATGGGATGAGAAGGGTCGGTCTCGCCCACAACCTCGCGCAGCAGCTCGAAGGTGCCGTCCTGGCTGCCATCGTTTACGAACACGATCTCAAGCGAAATGCCCTCCGCGTCGAAGCACTCGAAGGCGCGGCGCTTGAACAGGCGGATGTTGTCGACCTCGTTATAACAGGGGACGACGAAGCTCAAGCTGTAAGGGTTGGTCATTGCGCTGCTCTCTTTCCGCTGGTCGCGCGCGTGCGATGGCGACGGTTCTCGAAGGCGCGCCATGCGCAGAACACAGCGACGCTCGCGATGCTGATAATCGCGCTCGGTATGAGGCCGGGCGTCATATAGTGGAGTTCGATGTCGTTGGTGCCCGCGGTGACGTCGATGCCCAAAAGTCCGCCGTAGAGCTCGTGGACCGGTACCTTGCGTCCGTTCACAGTGGCGCTCCAGCCCTTCTCATAGGGGATGGAAACGAGGAGCGTCTCGTCGCGTTGGGCGTCGAAGGAGGCGCTCACCTGGCCGTTCGAGAACGATTTCAACGAGAAGCCGGCGGAATCAAGCTTTCCGAGCAGCGTCTTCATCTCGTCGATATCGAGCGTCTCCGCCTTGATGGCTGCCTCGGTCGGTGCGTCGAAGACCGCCTGCTGAACGTCGACGATTTGCCCGTGTTTGTTCACGGTCGTCTGCTTCATGGCCGTCGGGACAATCGACACCGTGACGGTCTCGCCTGCGTCGAACGTGCCCGCGTAGACCACGTTGCATGACCCGCGCCCGCCGACGTGCTCGACGGTGTTGCCGTTGACCTGGGCATAGCAGGAGATACCGGCCTCTTCGATGTCGAGCAGGTAGATGCTCGGGAAGTACAGGAAAAGCGGCCCTGCGCTCGTGGTGGTGACGGTGAAGTCGCGCTGGGTTGTGCTCGTGCTCTCCGCGTCGACGGCGGTCGCCTTATGGTAGAGGCCGCTTGCGTCGGCGCCCGTGGCGGACGCGTACATGGCTATCTGGTTGTTGAAGGGGTTGGCACTCCATGCGTCGGTGGGCTCGTCGTCGGTCGCATCGGTCGCAGAACCCGAGTAGTCCGCCTTATTCGCCAATTCCGTCTCCTCGGCTGTGGCCGCAATGCCGTAGCCGAGAGGCATCGACGAGGTCGTCTTCCAATCGCGATACGACCCGTAGAGCTTTTGAGCATGGTCGGCGACGAGCTCGGTTTCGGGTGGCTGCTCCTCAGCAATGACGTTGGTCACCGAAAGGAGCGCATCTGCCGCCGTGTTGGGCGACTGGTACGCGGTTCCGAACGGCGTCTTCTTCGAGTAGCCGAGGCGCATGAGCAGGTTCTGCACGCTGTTTTCCTGGGTGGACGAGTACAGATCGAACGAGCCCGGCCCACTGAGCACGAGCCCCGTGCAATCAGGTCCGTTGTACTTCGACGACCCATAGTACACGCACGTTTGCCCCGTGCGCGCGAAGCCGTTGTCGGTGGGGTAGTCCTCGTAGTATTCCTCGAGCTCGGCGATGCGGTTCGAGTATTCGCTCGCGCTTAAGTCGCATGCGGCGTATTGAGCCGCCGTGCCGTAGCACTGTTCGAAGGCGAACAGGACGACCAGGCAGGCGATTCCCGCTCGGGCAAGAATCTTGCGCCCCGTCTCGCGCTTCTCGCGGGCGTTCCCTTCGGCGGGAACCCGCAGGCCCTGGCGCACCATGAGCGCAAGGAAGGCGGTGAATCCCGTAATCAGTACCAGTTCGAGCACGGCGTTCGCGGCACTCGGGCGAATCGAGAGCGTTCGGTACCACACGTTGAAGGTGGCACACCCGAAGATGAGAAACGCTGCCGCGCCGCCCTTCACCACGGCGCGCAGCGATGTGTGACGCACGGGGCGGTTCTTCGGATTTCCGGCGACGACGAGCGCCTCGTTTTTATTGTCCAGGCAGAAGGCGATGCCCTCGAAGGCAAGCGCCACCATCGTGAGCAGCAGCAGAAACGCCATGCGGCCCGTGTAGGACGACTCGGGCACGAATCCGAGCCAGATCGTGTTCAGCTGGATGAGGACGAGCGACGAGGCAGGAATGCCCATAATGACGGCACCCGCTATGCGCAGGGCGCGGGACCTGCGAGCGTCTGCGAAGAAGACGGCGACGCCTACGAGTACAAGAGCTGAAATCACGATCGCAGGGGTCGCGTTCGCGACGATGATGCCCGGCCGCGTGCCGATGGCGAAGAAGTTCGCGTAGTCGAAGGGGTTGAGCGAGAAGATGGTCCCCGCAAGCGCCGCCAGACCAGCGCCTGAACCCTTGCCGCCCAAAAGCGCAATCAGCGTGGGGAAGAGGATTACCGCAGAGGCTCCCACGGCAAGAATCATCGTCGCAGCATAGCGTAGGCCCAGGTGGATGAGGGGGTGGCCTGCGAGCTTTCGGTTCTTGGGGGCAATGCGCGCGGGCTCGTTTGCGCTGCCTCCGTTGCGCTTGCCCGCGTCGTCCGCGCACTTGCGTTCGTTTCCGAGCCTAAGTTCGCCCTCGTCGCAGGCGCGCTCGCTCTCCTCGATGCGAAGGCGTGCGTACTCATAGAAGAAGTAGAAGATGGTGAAGAAGCACACCATGTAGCCCGTGTACCAATTGAAGAGGATGGCGCACGCGCACGACGCGAACAGGGCCGCGCATCCGCGTCCGCGCACCAGGCGGTACACGCCCAGGCAGGCGAGCGGCGCCATAATCACGCCGTCGATCCACATGATGTTGCTCGAATACCCGGTGACATACGAGGTGAGTGAGTAGGCGATCGCGCCGACCACCGCAAGCACCTGCGTTGCGCAAGACCCCTTGGCACCTGCCGCGACAAAGCGACCGCGCAGGAAAACGAGGCAGGTCACGGCGGCAAGCGGAATCTTCACGAGGGAGAGGAAACTGAAGAAGTAGGGCACCTGCGAAGGGTCGCAGAAGGCGACGAGCGCGTTTAAGGGACTCGACAGGTAATAGGTATATTGCGCGTAGGTTCCGCACCCCATGCCCGCGTCGGCGGAGTACAGCAGCGACGCGTCGCCGTTGATCACGTTGGAGAGCCATCCGAAGAACTGCGCGTACTGGACGGGCATGTCGTACATCATGACCGAGACGTCCCCGAAGGGGTAGATGTTGTTCGATGCGAACGCGAAGAGAATCACGAAAAAGGGCACGACGAAGGAGAGGGCGTATGCCGCGATCGCGCTTTTCGTCACAGCGGGCCTCGCGCTCGGTGCCTGCGGGGTGCGCCTCTCGGGGCGCTCCTCGGGCTTCGCGTGAGATCCTGCGGCGGCGGAAAGCGGTTCGCCTGCCCTCGATGCTGAATCTGCTATGTCTCGTTTCCAGACTGCCATTTTTTCTGAAAGCCATCCTAGCGCCTGCGAGGAGAAAACGGGCTTTCAGCCGAAGGTTCGTGGCATAAATCCAAAAGCTTACCCAAAGACTACATATTATTAGTGCGGGGAAGCAACCTTGCAGCGGCAATTATGCCTCGATTGTCGCCACCTTCCGAACAAGTACGCTCGGGGTGTGGTTCCTCCGCCTCGCGCTCCGCCCCCCCTCGCGTTGCCCCGCGCGCTGCTGCGCGCCTCGCCCTCCGCCGCGCACACCATCGGAAAGCAACTTTTTCGGCCTCGTTTCCCCAGCTTAAAGGCCGAAAGAACAAAAAACTTCCACAGCTCGTAAAAATTTTTCTTGACACGCAACTATCCCCATAGTATCTTTTTCGATTGCAACTTTTTTGGGAAATGAGTGCGTGCGTGAAGGAGGAAAAGCCTCGTGGCCAAAGCAAAAACTAGCGCTCCCACCAGCCTTTATAGGAATCGCAGAAGCTTCGCGAAGATTCCGGACGTAATGGACGTCCCCAATCTTATCGCAATCCAGACGGATAGCTTCAAGTGGTTCAAGGAAGAAGGCCTCCAGCAAGCTTTCCAGGACATCGCTCCTATCGAGAACAGCACGAAAGACATGTGCGTGGAGTTCGGCAAGCATGAGTTCGGCGAGCCGAAGTACACCGTCGATGAGTGCAAGGAGAAGGACGTCTCGTATCAGGCGCCCCTGTTCGTGGAAATCCGCTTCATCAACCGTGAGACGGGCGAAATCAAGGAGCAGAACGTGTTCATGGGCGATTTCCCGCTCATGACGAACCGCGGTACCTTCATCATTAACGGTACCGAGCGCGTCGTCGTCTCTCAGCTCGTTCGCTCCCCGGGCGTGTACTTCTCGTCCGAGCGCGACAAGACGTCGGACAAGACCATCTACAACGCGAAGGTCATCCCGAGCCGCGGCGCATGGCTCGAGTTCGAGACCGACAAGCGCGACATCCTCTCCGTGCGCATCGACCGCAAGCGCAAGCAGCCGGCCACGCTGCTCGTCCGCGCCCTCGGCCTTGCCGAGACGCGCGAGGAGATCATCGACCTTCTGGGCTCCGACGACATGGTGCTGCGCACCCTCGATCGCGACCCGGCAACCACCAAGGAAGAGTCCCTCATCGAGCTGTACAAGCGCTTCCGTCCGGGCGAGCCGCCCACGATCGACTCCGCGCGTACGCTGCTTGAGGGCCTGTTCTTCAACCCGCAGCGTTACGACCTGGCGAAAGTCGGCCGCTACAAGATCAACAAGAAGCTCGGCTTCGACGCCGACAACGACGCCTCGACCCTGACCGACGAGGACATCACCGCCACGATGAAATACATCATCGCGCTGCATGCCGGTGAGGAAGGCGCGAGCGTCGACGACATCGACCACTTCGGCAACCGCCGTATCCGCACGGTCGGCGAGCTCATTCAAAACCAGTTCCGCATCGGCCTCTCCCGTATGGAGCGCGTCGTGCGCGAGCGCATGAGCATGCAGGAGCCTGACGAGATCACCCCGCAGTCGCTCGTGAACATCCGCCCGATCGTGGCTGCCATCAAGGAGTTCTTCGGAAGCTCCCAGCTCTCGCAGTTCATGGACCAGGCGAACCTCGCCGCAGGCATCACGCACAAGCGTCGTTTGTCCGCACTCGGCCCGGGCGGTCTGTCCCGCGAGCGCGCAGGCTTCGAAGTCCGCGACGTCCACAACTCCCACTACGGCCGCATGTGCCCGATCGAGACGCCTGAAGGCCCGAACATCGGCCTTATCGGCTCGCTCGCGACGTTCGGCCGCATCAATCCCTACGGCTTCATCGAGACGCCCTACCGCCGCGTGGTCGACGGCAAGGTGACCGACGACATCGACTACCTCACGGCCGACGAGGAGGAGAACTACACGATCGCCCAGGCGAACGAGACGTTCAACCTCGAGACCCGCGAGTTCGGCACCACCGATGCCGACGGCGTGTTCCACAAGGCAACGCGCGTGCTCTGCCGTACCAAGGACGCCTCCGGCGTGTTCGGCGAGCCTGAAGAGGTGCTGCCCGAGCAGGTTACTTACATGGACGTTTCCCCGCGTCAGATGACGTCGGTCGCAACGTCGCTCATCCCGTTCCTCGAGCACGACGACGCGAACCGCGCCCTCATGGGCTCGAACATGCAGCGTCAGGCTGTGCCGCTGCTCAAGCCGCACGCCCCGCTCGTCGGCACGGGCATGGAGCACCGCATCGCGGTCGACTCCGGCGAGATCCTGGTCGCTCAGAACCCGGGCGTGGTCGACTACGTCGATGGCCAGACGATTATCGTGCTCAACAACGACGGAGAATACGACGAGTACCTGGTGCCCAAGTTCCAGCGCTCCAACCAGTCTGGTTGCATCAACCATCGCCCGATCGTCCGCAAGGGCGACGAGGTCCATGCCGGCGATGTGCTCGCCGACGGCCCGTCCTGCGACGGCGGTGAGCTGGCACTCGGCCAGAACCTCATGGTCGCCTACATGCCGTGGGAAGGCTACAACTACGAGGACGCTATCATCGTGTCCGAGCGCGTGGTTGCCGAAGACCTGCTCACGTCCATCCATATCTCCGAATACGAGGTCGATGCGCGCGACACCAAGCTCGGCCCCGAGGAAATCACTCGCGAGATCCCAAACATGTCCGACGACATGACGGCCGATCTCGATGCTGACGGCATCATCCGCATCGGCGCCGAGGTGTTCCCGGGCGACGTGCTCGTGGGCAAGGTCACCCCGAAGGGCGAGACCGAGCTCACCGCTGAAGAGCGCCTTCTGCGCGCCATCTTCGGCGAGAAGGCCCGCGAGGTGCGCGACACGTCGCTTAAGGTGCCCCATGGCTCCGGCGGCCGCGTAATCGGCATCCACCGCTTCAGCCGCGCGGCAGGCGACGAGCTTGCCCCCGGCGTGAACGAGCTTATCCGCATCTTCGTGGCTCAGAAGCGTAAGGTCCAGCAGGGCGACAAGCTTTCCGGCCGCCACGGCAACAAGGGCGTCATCTCCCGCGTGCTTCCGGTGGAGGACATGCCCTATCTCGCCGACGGCACCCCGATCGACGTCATGCTCAACCCCCTCGGCGTTCCTTCCCGTATGAACGTCGGTCAGCTGCTCGAGAACCATCTCGGCTGGGCTGCCAAGTGGGGCTGGTCTGACGAGGACACCGACAAGCCGGTTGCCGGCCCGCAGTTCGTGGCGACGCCTGTCTTCGACGGTGCGACCGAGGAGGAAATCTCCGACGCCATCGAGCATGCGAACAAGAACCTCATCAACATCAACCATGCCAAGTACGGTGACCTGGCGCGCGACGAGTTCGTTCCGCAGCTGTCCCGCACTGGCAAGACCTGGCTCTATGACGGCCGCACGGGCGAGAAGTTCCGCGAGCCGATCACGGTCGGCCAGACCTACATCCTGAAGCTGGGCCACATGGTCGACGACAAGATCCACGCCCGCTCGACCGGCCCCTACAGCCTCATCACCCAGCAGCCCCTCGGCGGCAAGGCCCAGTTCGGCGGCCAGCGCTTCGGCGAGATGGAAGTGTGGGCGCTCTACGCATACGGCGCCTCCAACGTGCTGCAGGAAATCTTGACCGTGAAGTCCGACGACACCGCCGGCCGCGTGAAGTCTTACGAGGCCATCGTCAAGGGCGAGAACATCCCGCCCGCGGAGGTGCCGGAGAGCTTCAAGGTTCTCGTGAAGGAAATGAAGTCGCTGTGCTTGAACGTCGAGCTCGAGGGCCACGACATGCAGCCGATCAGCGAGGACGAAGGCGTCGTCGAGAAGAAGGACGACGATTCGGATCAGGCGCTGTTCGATGCGATTGCCGCGGACGCGAAGCTTTCTGAGGAAGAGTCTGACAAGGCTCTCGATGACATCGCAGCTGAACTGGGAGAATTGATGGGCGATTCATCTAATGACGATACGACCAACGACCTTATCGGTGGAGAGGAGTAAGAGATGACCGAATTCGACGTGAACAACTTCGACGCGCTTCGCATCTCCCTCGCGAGCGCCGACGATATCCGCAGCTGGTCGCACGGCGAGGTCAAGAAGCCCGAGACCATCAACTACCGCACGCTCAAGCCCGAAAAGGACGGCCTGTACTGCGAGAAGATCTTCGGTCCTACCAAGGACTGGGAGTGCGCCTGCGGCAAGTACAAGCGCGTTCGCTTCAAGGGCATCGTCTGCGAGCGCTGCGGTGTCGAAGTGACCCGCAGCAAGGTTCGCCGCGAGCGCATGGGCCATATCGAGCTCGCTGCGCCCGTGTCCCATATCTGGTACTTCAAGGGCAGCCCGAGCCGCCTTGGCTACCTGCTCGACATCCCGCCGAAAGAGCTGGAGAAGGTGCTGTATTTCGCCAGCTCCATCATCACTTCGGTTGACAAGGAAGGCCGCGACGAGGACGCTGACGAGCTTCGTGACGAGCTTGCCGCCGACCTCGAGGAGCTCGACGCCGAGCGCGACCGCCTCATCGAGGCGACGCGCCGACTGGGCACCGACTACGTGCCGGAAGACGATGACTTCGTCGACGAGATCGACGAGGACGAGCGCCTGACCCCCGAAGAGGTCGAGGCCGAGATCGCCGATATCCACGAGGAGTTCATCGAGCGCAAGCAGCTGCGTCAGGACGCCTTCGAGGCCTTCATGAAGATCGAGCCCAAGCAGCTCGTTCCCGAAGAGGCGCTCTATCGCGAGATGCGCATGAACTACAAGAACTACTTCACCGGCGGCATGGGTGCCGAGGCGGTGCGCGATCTGCTCGACGCGATGGACCTCGAAGGGGCCGCCGAAGAGCTGCGCGACACCATCGCCAACGGCAAGGGCCAGAAGCGCGCGAAGGCGATCAAGCGCCTGAAGGTCGTCGACGCGTTCCTGAAGTCCGACAACAAGCCCTCCGACATGATCTTGGACGTCATCCCGGTCATCCCGCCCGACCTGCGCCCGATGGTGCAGCTCGACGGCGGCCGCTTCGCGACGTCCGACCTGAACGATCTGTACCGTCGCGTGATCAACCGCAACAACCGCTTGAAGCGCCTGCTCGACCTCGGTGCCCCCGAGATCATCGTGAACAACGAGAAGCGCATGCTCCAGGAAGCGGTCGACAGCCTCTTCGACAACGGTCGCCGCGGCCGCCCCGTCACGGGCCCGGGCAACCGTCCGCTGAAGTCGCTCTCCGACATGCTCAAGGGCAAGCAGGGCCGCTTCCGCCAGAACCTGCTCGGCAAGCGCGTCGACTACTCCGGCCGCTCGGTTATCGTCGTCGGCCCGTCGCTCAAGCTGCACCAGTGCGGCCTGCCGCAGCAGATGGCCCTCGAGTTGTTCAAGCCTTTCGTCATGAAGCGCCTGGTCGAGCTCGAATACGCCGCTAACATCAAGGCTGCGAAGCGTGCCGTCGATCGTGGCGCGAGCTACGTGTGGGACGTTCTCGAGGAAGTCATCGTCGAGCATCCCGTGCTTTTGAACCGCGCACCTACCCTGCACCGTCTGGGCATCCAGGCGTTCGAGCCGGTGCTCGTCGAAGGCAAGGCCATCAAGCTCCATCCGCTCGTCTGCACGGCGTTCAACGCCGACTTCGACGGCGACCAGATGGCTGTGCACGTTCCTCTGGGAGCCGAGGCTCAGGCCGAGGCGCGCGTGCTCATGCTTTCCGCTAACAACATCAAATCCCCTGCTCATGGTCGTCCTCTGACCGTGCCGACGCAGGATATGATCATCGGCGTGTACTACCTGACCGCCGCTCGCGACAACTTCCCGGGCGAGGGTCGTGCGTTCGTGAACTTCGCGGACGCCGTGAACGCGCACGACGCTCATGCCGACGTCGACCTGCAGGCCAAGATCTGGGTTCGCCTTCCGAAGGACACCCAGGTTGCCACTGCGTTCCACACCTATGAGGAGCATAAGGCTGGCACGCGCCTCGAGACGACCATCGGCCGCATCATCTTCAACAACGTCTTCCCGGACGATTACCCGTTCATGAACTACCAGATGAACAAGAAGGAAATCGGCCGCTTGGTCGAGGACGTCTGCAACCGCTACGACCTCGCCGACGTGCCGCCGATCCTCGACGGTCTGAAGGAGACGGGCTTCCATTACGCCACGCTCGCGGGCATTACCGTTTCGGTGTACGACGCGACGGTGCCGCCTAACAAGAAGGAGATTCTCGACGATGCCGAGGCCAAGGTCGACGCTATCGACGAGGATTACGAGATGGGTCTCATGAGCCCCGAAGAGCGTCACAAGCAGGTCGTCGACATCTGGACCGATGCGAACGAGAAGGTCGGCGACGCGATGTCGGCCAACTTCGACCACTACAACCCCATCTACATGATGGCCGACTCTGGTGCTCGTGGTAACATCAAGCAGATTCGTCAGCTCGCAGGCATGCGCGGCCTCATGGCCGACACGAAGGGCCAGACGATCGACATTCCGGTTAAGTCGAACTTCCGCGAGGGCCTGTCGGTGTTGGAGTACTTCATCTCCACGCACGGTACTCGAAAGGGCATGGCCGACACGGCGCTTCGTACCGCTGACTCCGGCTACCTCACGCGTCGTCTCGTCGACGTCGCGCAGGAGGTCATCGTCCGCGAAATCGACTGCGGCACCGCCGAGGGCGTTCCCTACCCGCTGTACAACGAGAAGGGCGAGCTCGACGAGAACCTCATCGGCCGTTGCCTGCTCGAGTCCGCTGTGGGCACCGACGGCACGGTGGTCCTCGAGGGCGACAACTACATCTCCTCCATGGATCAGCTGGCCGAGATGGCCGCTGCGGGTATCGAGGAAGTGACCATTCGCACGGTCATGACCTGCCATGCCGAGCACGGTGTTTGCCAGAAGTGCTATGGCTGGGACCTCGCGACGGCACGCCCGGTCAACATCGGTACCGCAGTCGGCATCATCGCAGCTCAGTCCATCGGCGAGCCGGGCACGCAGCTTACGATGCGTACCTTCCACGCCGGCGGCGTCGCAGGCGAGGACATCACGCAGGGCCTCCCGCGTGTTCAGGAACTTTTCGAGGCGCGCAAGCCGAAGGGCCAGGCCGTCCTCGCCGAGATCTCTGGCACGCTGCAGGTTTCCGGCGACAAGTCGTCCAAGACGCTCACGATCCACGACCAGGAAGGCAACTACCGCGAGTACGTCGTTTCCGCTCGCGCGACGCTGTTCCCCGGCGTGGAAGACGGCGGCGAGGTCAAGGTTGGCCAGCAGCTCACCAAGGGTTCGGTGAACCCGCACGATTTGCTGCGCCTGACCGACCCCAACACGACGCTTCGCTACATCGTTGCCCAGGTCCAGGGCGTGTACGTGTCCCAGGGCGTAGACATCAACGACAAGCACATCGAGGTCATCGCGCGCCAGATGCTGCGCAAGGTGGCTGTGCTCGACGCGGGCGATTCCGAGTTCCTTCCGGGCCGCCAGGTCAACCGTTACGAGTTCGAGAACGAGGCGAACGCTCTGATCGCCGAGGGCAAGAACCCGCCGGTCGGCCAGCCGCTGCTTTTGGGTATCACCAAGGCTTCGCTCGCCACCGACTCGTTCCTGTCGGCTGCATCGTTCCAGGAGACCACCAAGGTTCTCACCGATGCCGCCATCGAGGGCAAGACCGACCACTTGGTTGGCCTGAAGGAGAACGTTATCATCGGCAAGCCGATTCCCGCTGGCACCGGCCTTAAGCGCTACCGCGAGGTGGGCCTTACCTACAAGGGCCGCCCGACGGGCAAGGTTATCGGCGATACGCTGCCGGATACCGCTCCCGACGCGCTGCGCGAGGTGGAAGAGCTTCTGCCGCAGCCGCAGGATTGGTCGCTCGACGGCGATGGCTACCTCAACTCCATGGGGTCGAGCTACGGCAACTACTACTCGGGCCTGTCGCTCGGGCATCGCGGTCCGCAGCTTTCCGACGAGGATGCGCGCCTGTACATCTTCGACGACCTGGGCGTTTCGCAGCGTTGGGCCAACAAGTTCAGCGAGGCGGGCATCGAGACGGTCGCCGATCTGGTGGGCCACACCGAGGAGGATCTCCTTCGCATCGAAGGCATCGGCGTGAAGGCGATCGAGGAGCTCAAGGAGGGCTTGAAGGAGCACGACCTGCTCTACGTCATCGAGGACGACCTTTCGGCATCCTCCGACGACATGAGCCAGCTGCTTGACATGGTCTTCAGCCCCGACGACAACATCCTCATCGGCGGTGACGAGCCGGCGACGTTCAACACGGAAGGCGAGGACATGCTCGGCGAGGCGCTGCCTCCGCGCAGCTACCATCGCAACCTCGAGGAGCTCGACGAGCTGCTCGGGTCGGTCGGCAACTTCGGCTTCAGCTTGAAGCACGCCGATGACGAGGATAATTCCGACGATTCCGACGAGGACGACAAGGACGAGGAATAATCATTCCGCCGCCCCCACGGGCGGCGGATCCACTTGACGCTGTGAGGCCCTGAGGCACTCAGCTTTGCCCCTGCGCATCGCGGCGCGTACCTTCCAAGTACGCAAGCGTGCGCACGGGCGATCCTGGGTACCTCGGGGCCTTTCGTCATTTTCCCGTGCAGGACAAGGAAGCCTCGCGGATAGGGGGATTGTCCCCCTCGCAATCCGCATGGGGCGCCAGGTCAAGGAAAGGCGCATATGTCTGAGAAAACGTATGTCCCCGAAGGCGAGGTTGCCCCGTCTTCGCAGATTGCAACCACAATCGAGGCGCTCGCTGCGACGATTCGCGCGCGCCGGGATGCAGGCGAGGAAAGCTACACGCACCAGCTTCTCTATGGGCCGGCCGACAAGCCGCTCAAGAAGGTGATGGAAGAGGCAGGTGAAGTGGGACTTGCAGCCAAGGACGTCGAGTCGGAGCTCGTGATGTTGAGGGCTATGGAGCACCACGCGCATGGCCATGAAGCGCTGGTCGCTGCCGCGGGCGAGCGCGTTGATGCGTGCACCGACCACCTGCGCTATGAGGCGGCCGACGTGGTGTATCATCTTCTTGTTGTGCTCGAGCGTTATGGCATCGATTTGGATGAGTTCGCCGCCGAGCTCAACGAGCGCATGACCGACGAAGAGCGACCTTCGGGGGCGGTTCGCCTCAAGCAAGGCCACGTTAAAAGGGGTAAGTAGCCTATGGCACGTCTATTTGGAACCGATGGTGTCCGCGGAGTCGCGAACACCGAGCTCACCTGCGAGCTTGCCTATCGCTTGGGACAGGCTGCGGCCGTGTTCCTCGGCAAGAACATCGTGGTCGGCAAGGACACCCGCTTGTCGGGCGACATGCTGGAATCGGCGCTTGCCGCCGGCATCATGAGTGCGGGGGGAACCGAGCTTTCGGTGGGGATTATCCCTACGCCTGCGGTTGCGCTGCTCGTGCGCGAGCTGCACGCCGACGGCGGTGCGGTGATCTCCGCTTCGCATAACCCGCCGGAGTACAACGGCATCAAGCTCTTCGACGCCGAGGGCTACAAGCTTCCCGACGAGGTGGAAGATAAGATCGAGGAGTTTATCAAGAAGGGCGGCCTCGAGGGTGCTGCTGATCGAGCCGAGGAGGGCGCGGAGGGCGAGGACGCCGCCGCGATGCTTCCCGGCGACGAGGTGGGCGTTGCCCTTCCTGTTGACGAGGCCTGTGAAATCTACATCGAGCATGCGGTTCAGAGCGTGCGCGCGCAGGGCATCGACTTCTCGGGTATGCGCATCGCGCTCGACACGGGGCACGGCGCCTCGTCGCTCACAAGTGCTGAGGCCTTTCGCCGCTTAGGCGCGGAGGTCATCGCCATCAACGAGGACTTCGACGGCACCGATATCAATGTGAACTGCGGTTCCACCCATCTCGAACCGCTTGCCCAGCTCATGCGCGAAAGCGGTGCGGACGTCGGCGTGGCGCACGACGGCGATGCTGACCGAGTGATGCTCATGACGCCCGACGGCACCGAGATCGACGGCGATATGGTCGAGGCCGTATGCGCGCTCGATATGAAGCGCCGCGGGTGCCTGCCCGAGGACACTGTCGTGTCCACCGTGATGTGCAACCTCGGGTTCGTCCACGCGATGCGCGACAACGGCATCACTGTCGTGCAGACGAAGGTGGGCGACCGCTATGTTCTCGAGGAGATGCGCGCGAAGGGCTACGCCATCGGCGGCGAGCAATCGGGCCACATGATCCTTCTTGAGCACAACTCCACGGGCGACGGCCTTATGACGGCTTGCCAGTTCCTCGCGGCGGTGAAGCGGGCGGATATGCCGGTGGCTGATGTCGTTTCTATTATGAAGAAGTTCCCGCAGACGCTTATCAACGTGCGGGTGCGCGACAAGCATGCGGTGGAAGGCAACGAGGCCATCGCCGCTGCCGTCGCGAAGGCCGAAGAAGCGCTTGGCGATTCGGGCCGCGTGCTGCTGCGCCCGAGCGGCACGGAGCCCGTGGTTCGCGTGATGGTCGAGGCGGAGGACGCGGACGCCGCGAAGACGCATGCCGAGGCGATTGCCGCTGTCGTTGAGGCCGAAATCTAGAAGATATCGCATATCGCCGCTGTTCACCGGGGGCGGTTTCTTTCCTGGTGCTCGAGGTGAGGGAGACCCATGGCATACGAGATCATAGTCGCGAAGTTCACCCCCGACGAGCCGGATGAGCGCATCGATGCCGTGCTGCCCGACGGTGTCGTCGGCATCGGGGCGAAGGCGTTTCGCTTCAAGGGCGAGGTGCGTTCCTTGCGCGCCCCCCAAAGCCTCATTGAGGTGGGGGATGCCGCCTTCGATGGCTGCCGCAACCTCGTGCAGGTCGATTTTCCAGGTGATGTCGCTATGGTGGGAAAGCGCGCTTTCCAACACTGCACCTCGCTGCGCGAGATAACGTTTGCTGAAACGCTCGGCTGCATCGATGACGCCACGTTCCAGGGAGCAACCTCGCTTTCCCGCATCGTGGCGCCTGGGGTGACCGAGATCAACCGCTATGCCTTTCAGCGTTGCACCTCGCTTGTTGACGTGCAGTTTGGCGCCCTGAAGACAATCGGCCGACGTGCGTTCGCAAGCTGCACCGAGCTTGAGCGGATCGAACTGCCCGGCACGTTGAAGGTGATTGGAGAGGAGGCCTTCTCGGGATGCCAAGCCCTTCGCGAGGTCGTGATCCCCGAGAGCGTGGAGGAAATCGAGCCGCGGGCGTTTCGCGGATGCACCAGCCTCGATGCGGCCTCGATTCCCGAGAGCATTGTGCAGCGTTTTCCCGAGTCGTTCACGCAGGAAGTGGCGGCCAGGGCGGGCGTCGTGTTGAAGACCGAGCGCACGCGGCTTTCGGCGGCGTTTCAGGAAGCGCACGAGGCGGATCGGGCGGAGCTCATGGCCGATGGCAAGCGCCTGTGCGCCGAAGAGGACGAGCTGCGCAAGCAGCTCGCTGGCCTGGGCATGTTCGCGCGTGCGGAGAAGGATCGGATCCAGGCGCGGCTCGACGAGCTGGAAGGCCAGCTTGCGGAGGTGCGCGATTTGATTGACGCGCTCGACAACCCGACCGACGAGGAGCTGCTCGCGATGCTGTAGCGCGCAGGGGAGGCGCGCGGTCCTCGGGGTGCGTGCGCGCCCATACGCCCCGAGCCGTCGCTCGCGAGCCCGGCGTTCAAGATCGCGCGTGTCTGTCAGCTCGGTGTTCGGGCGCTCGGGCGCGATGGCCTGCGCGGGCTCGCGGGATGCTGTTCTTGTGCCCCTAAACCTTTCTTTCTCGAAATCGATTCATCGTGGACAAAAAAGGTCGATATGTGAGGAGTAGTATAAGGCAAACTTCCTTTCGATAATTCGGACCTGGGAAAACGCTGACATAAGCGCGAGCGAGCAATCGCTACCGACTTCGAGGACTCACATATCGGCATTATTTGTCCCTCGCACCTCGTTTTTCGAAAAGAAGGGTGGCCGGCGGTTCCGGCGATGACCCTTGATGCACCACAAATCGGGACGCGATTAAAAAGTGTGTCCGAAGGGCGTTGACGCAGGCCAGCACACATTTTTCGTTGCACCATTCAGCAAGAAGGCCCGCTTAGACGGGCCTTCTTACATGCTACGATACGCCCGCGGCAATAGGGAGAAATGTTTACTTTCTCCTGTTGGAGAAGCGAATGGCTGCGGCAAGTGCGCGTACGAGCAGGCTCGGCTTGTGCGGCGGTTGCTCGATGTGGGGCAAGATCGCCGTGGTCGTCGCTTTCTCGGCGGGCTCGATAGCATCGGGCTCGAGCGCAGGCTCGGAGGTGCTAGCCGCGTCTGCGGGAGCGGCACTGCTCGTCGTGCTCGTCGCCTCTGGAGGAACCGTGGCAGCCTCCGAGGTCGCGGGAGTCGCCGCGCCTGCGGGGGCCGCAGCCGCTGCCGCGGGGGCCGTCGCCGTCACGGGAGTTGCAGGCTCAGCAGCTGCGACCGCCTCGCGCTTCTCAACCTCGCGCTTCTCAACCTCGCGCTCGACTTCCACCTCGGTGCTCATGCGCGCCTTAAGCCGCGCCTCGTCCATGAAATGCGCCTGCGAGTCGAAACGAATCGTCTCGCCCTCGGGGCTCACCTGCGCGAAGAACCCAAGCGGCGTGTAGCGACGGTTGGGAAGCAGCTCGCGCAGCTTTGCCGTGTCGGAAAGCGAGACATCGATGTAGGACAGAATACGGTCGCGCAGCTTCTCGTCGAGCACGGGCCAGGCGATTTCCACGCGCTTGTCCATATTGCGCGTCATGAGGTCGGCGCTCGCCAGGTATATTTTCATGTTCGTGCGCGGTCCGAAGCCGTAGATGCGGCTATGCTCGAGCATGCGCCCCACAATGGACACGACGCGCACGTTCTCGGTATAGCCTTCCACGCCTGGGACCAGGCACGATATGCCGCGAACGAGCATGACGGTCTTCACGCCCGCCTGCGATGCCTCCGCGATCTTGTCGATGATCTCTTTGTCGGTGACCGAGTTCGTCTTGAAGAACAGCCCGCACGGCTCGCCTCGCCGCGCAAGCTCGATCTGGTGGTCGATGTTCTTCAGGATGAGCGGTTTCACCTGCAAGGGCGCTACCCACAGCACATCGTAGTTGTCCGACACGTTCTCAAGCGCCATGTTGCGGAAGAACTCCGTCGCATCGCGGCCGATCGTGGGGCTCGTCGTGATGAGCGACAAGTCGGTGTAGAGCTTGGCCGTCTTCTCGTTGTAATTGCCCGTGCCGAGCTGCGTGATGTGCTGGATACCGTCGTCGGTCTGGCGGGTGATGCAGCAGATCTTGCTGTGCACCTTATAATCGCGGAAGCCGTAGATGACGTTGCATCCGGCCTGCTCGAAGCGCTGCGACCATTCGATATTGTTGCTCTCGTCGAAGCGCGCGCGCAGCTCGAACAACGCGGTGACCTCCTTGCCGTTCTCGGCGGCGTCGATGAGCGCTTCGGCGAGGTGCGACTGGCTTGCCAGGCGGTAGAGCGTGATCTTGATCGAGATGACGTGCGGGTCGCGCGACGCCTCGCGTAAAAGCTGCACGAATGGGTCCATGCTCTCGTAAGGGTAGGAAAGCAGCACGTCGCCTCCTGCCGTCACCTGGTCCATGATGGGACGTTTGCGGTCGAGACATGCCGGCCATTGCGGCGTGAACGGCGGATACACGAGCGCTGCGCATTGCTTTTCGGAAAGATGCGAAGCTAAGCCCCAGGTGAAGCTCAGGTCGAGCGGCACCGACGTCGTGAACATCTGATGCTTTTTCAGGTTCAGGCGATCGAGCAGCAGAGGCTCGAGGGTGTCGGAGAGCTCGCGCTCGCTCTCGAGGCGCACCGGAGCCAGGCGCGCGCGCTTCTTCAAGATGCGCTTCATGTGCTCGCGGTAATCCTCGTCGTTCTCGTCGGTGGACTCCGTTGCGTCGATGTCGGCGTTGCGCGTGACGCAGATGACGTTGGTATGCTTCACGGTGTACATGGAAAATACCTGTTCGGCGACCATTTCCACCACATGCTCAAGCAAGATGAAGGAAAAACCATCGCCTGGCAGCTTCACAACGCGCGCGCACTGGCGCGGCAGGGGGATGAGGCCGAGCATGGTTCCCTCGGCGCCGACGTTTTGCGAAAGGGAGGCGTTCTTCGTGGATTCTTTCGCCGGCTTCCCCTTGCTTTTCTTGCCTTTCTTTCCCTTCTTCTTGTGCTCGCTTTTTGCCTGGTCTTGGGCGTTGTCGGCTTCTTCGTCGAGACGCACGACGATGTAGAGCGCGCCGTTTTCCAGATGCGGGAAGGGGTGGCGGGCATTGATGATCTGCGGGGAGAGGAACGGTGTCACGTTGGCTTCGGCGTATTCTGCCAGGTAGGAGCGCTGCTCATCGGTAAGCTCGTTGGGACGAACATGCGTGACCCCGACCTTGTTCAACAGCAGGCGAACCTGCTCGAAGGTGCGTTCGTAAGCAGGGTAGAGCTCGTGGCAGCGCAGGTAGATAGCGCGAAGCTGCTCGGAGGGCGTCATGTTGGACTTGGAATCGACAATGTGCTTCTTCACGAGCGACAAGTCGGTCAGGCTGCCGACGCGCACCATGAAGAATTCCTGCAGGTTGCTCCAAAAGATGGAGATGAAGTTCAGACGCTGCAGAAGAGGGACCGACTCGTCGGCGCCCTGTTCGAGTACGCGCTCGTTGAAGTCGAGCCATGACAGCTCGCGGTTCTGCAGATAGGGTGCAGGGTTGCCTGCTGCGGGAATGACCTGGTCAGATGAAGTGGGATTGTCGTTGGCCATGCAGAGAGCCTCCTTGATGTGCATGATGACGCGTTCTTAGCGCTGCCCTTCATGATAACGCGCCGTGGAACGATGAGCCGAAAGCGTTACTGAGCCTTTACCCTCGAGCAAGGCGCATTGCCAAGCATGCGCTCGATGAGATAGCCTTCGCGTACGCCGCGCTTGCATATTTCCAGCTTGCGGGCATCGAGCTTTTGCATGAGCGTGCTGAGGATGACACAACCGGGCCCGACCGTGTGGATGCGCTCGGGAACGGCCCGCGCTGCAAGGTGGGCGAATTTCGACGGGTTGTTCTCCAGAAGATCGAGCAGCGCATCGAAATGCTCGGGTGTGAGGGTTTTCGGCCGGCAAGACTCGCCGGTCATTTGGGCGTAGAGCTTTGCGGCGGCACGAGCGCTTCCTCCGACGCCATAGAGCGTCTCTGCACGGTACTTCTTGAGGTCAACAGGTGTTTTTGCAACTTGATCGAGGAACGCGCGCTCGATTGCTTCGACCTCGTCTGCCTGGGGCATGACGAACTCCACGTATCCCGCGTAGGAGGAGAGCGATCCTTGCCCGATGCTCACGTCGTCGAAGTCGCGCCCTTCTTCGACGCGGATGAGCTCGGTTGACCCGCCGCCCAGATCGACCACGGTGCCCTTCTCGATCGTGCGATCGCATGAGGCTCCCGTGAAGCTGAGATGCGCCTCGTCGCGGGCGGAAAGCAGGTTCACGGGAGCTCCTATGGCCTCTTCGATTGCGCGGATGGCCTTGCGGGAGTTCGTGCAGTTGCGCAGCACGGCGGTTGCGAAGATGTCGGTGCGTACGCAGTTGAAATAGCGCGCTCGTTTCAGGTGCCCGGAGAGCACGCCGACAGCACGGGCGATGCCCTCCTGGGTGAATTCGCCCGCTTCGACATAGGCCGAAAGCCCCGCCATTACCTTGTCGTTGATGATGCTTCGGAAGTCCTTGCAGGTAATGGGCTTCTTTTTGCTTATGCCGTCCTTCACGTCGAAGATGACGAGGCGCACTGAGTTCGACCCCAGGTCGATTACGCCGTAGTTTGCCATAGTGCTTTCCATTTCCTGTTAAGCTCGGTTTTTCTCCATCCTAGCGTAGCGTCTCGGGCAATGGGGAAATCTTTACGCGTCCTTTACGCTCGCTCTGATTAGACTCCGTATTTGGGGCGGGCCAATGGTTGGTTCGCGCGAGCGGCGTATCGGCCGTCTGCCCCGCAAGGTCGAAGTGAGCTGTGACACCATGCGGTGATTGTGGGAAAATACGCAGCGAGAAAAGATAACGATGCATGTTTAGAGGTAGATTTCCATGTCAGCTCAGTTCAACATTCGCCGTGCGTCGAGTCGCATGGTATCGGTGCTCCAGCGAGAGCTTGACCTGCCCCGTTTCGTCGCGGCAACGCTTGTCGGCCGCGGAATCGATACCCCGAAGGCGGCCCGCGCGTTCCTGTTTCCCTCGTTCAAGCACGATTGGCTCGACCCCTACCTGATCCCTGGGCTCGGCGACGTTGTCGACGCGCTCGAGGACGCCGTGCGGAAGGGCCGCCGCATCCTCGTGTTCGGAGACTTCGACTTGGACGGCATATCCGCGACGACGGTGCTCACCCGTGGCCTGCGGGAACTCGGGGCCGACACGGTGCCGTTCATCCCGAAGCGCTTCGAGGAGGGCTACGGCATCACTGCCGCGGCACTCGAGCGCGTGAAGACCTACGGCCCCGATTTCCTCGTGACGGTCGACTGCGGCATCGCCTGCAAGGCCGAAGTGAAGCTCGTGCAGGCGGCGGGGATCGACGTCGCGATCACCGACCACCACGAGCCTACGGACCTGGTTCCCGAGGGCGTGCCCGTCGCCGACCCGAAGATCGACGCCACGTGCCCAAGCTGCGTGCTCGCCGGCGCGGGCGTGGCGCTGAAGCTTGTGCAGGCGCTCGGTGCTCGCTTCGGCAAGCCCTACCTCTGGCGCGATTTCGTTGACTTCGCGACACTTGGCACGGTGGCCGACCTCATGCCGATGCTCGGCGAGAACCGCCCGCTCGTGATCGAGGGCATCAAGATGATGAACAAGGCTCCGCGCCCGTGCATCGCTGCGCTGCTCGAAACGTCGGGAGCGGTTGGCAAGCCTCTCACCAGCACGAACCTCAGCTTCTCGCTCATTCCGCGCCTCAATGCTGCAGGGCGCATGGGCAACGCCGACTTGGCGCTCAACCTGCTCATGTCCGACGACTTCGACGAGGCGTACCGCTTGGCGACCGAGCTTGAGGGGCTCAACGACCAGCGCCGCGCGATCGAGGCCGAGCTCTCCGAGATCGCGAAGGTGCAGGCTGCGGAAATCTACCACGGTCAGCGCGCTCTCGTCGTTGCGGGCGAGGGGTGGCACGAGGGCGTGAAGGGCATCGTGGCAAGCCGCCTGGTCGGCATCTACGGCGTGCCGTGCATCCTTTTGACCATCGACGGCGACGAGGCGCGCGGCTCAGGCCGAAGCGTCGGACGCGTGAACCTGTTCGCCGCGGTCGAATCGGCGTCTGACCTGCTTGTTCGCTTCGGTGGACACGAGGCGGCGGTGGGTATCACGCTCAAGACTAGGGACATTCCCGCGTTTACGAAGGCGCTCTGCGACTACCTTGACAAGCTGCCCGAGGACGACTTCCACCCGCTCATCGAGATTGACACGTGCATCAATCTCGATGAGCTCACGCTCGAGACGGTGGGGGCGTTGAAGCAGGTCGCCCCCTTCGGCCAGGAGAACCCGACGCCGTGTTTCCTTGCGCGCGATGTGCTGCTCACTCATTGTCGCGCCGTCGGCGCCGAGAAGAACCATTTCTCGTGCACGCTCACGAACGGTCGCTCGTCGATTTCGGGAATCATGTTCCACTGCACCGACATCGACATGCTCATGGCAACCGACAGCGTGGTGAACGCGGCGTTCCAGGTGGAGATCGACACTTGGCGCGGGCGCAAGTCGGTGAAGGCGATGCTGCAGTCCGTTACGCCTGCACGCACGTGCCCTGCGCTCGAGGCGTGCCTCGAGCCGGAGAACCTGTCGTTCGCGGCCGACCTGTATGCCACGAGCGATGCGGAGCTTTGCGAGGATTGCTGCGAGAGCCCCGAGGACATCGAGGCCTACGAGGCGGAGCGCGAGAAGAACCGCGCGCTATGGGAACAGAAGGCGCAAAGCGACCCCGACGCGCTCGAGGACGCGGTGGTGCGGGCGATCATCGGCGACCGCGAACTGCACAAATCGCAGCGCGTGGTGCTCTCGAGCCTTCGCGCGGGGAACTCCGTGCTCGCCGTCATGGCGACGGGGCGCGGCAAGTCGCTCACCTTCCAGGTGCATGCGGCATGCGAAGCGCTCGCGCACCATACGGCGAGCCTGTTCGTCTACCCGTTGCGTGCGCTTATTGCTGACCAGGCGTTTCACATCAACGAAGCGCTCTCGCCCTTCGGGATCAACGCGTGCACGCTCACGGGGGAAAGCGCGCCCGACGAGCGCCGCCAAGCCTTCGCGGGCCTGGCGGACGGCTCGGTCGACATCGTGCTCACGACGCCGGAGTTCCTCGTATGCCATGCCCCCGAGTTCGCGGCTACCGGCCGCATCGGCTTCGTCGTAGTTGACGAGGCTCACCACATCGGCCTTTCGCGCGCGGGCCATCGCCCCGCATATGCGCAGCTCGGAAGCGCTATCGCGCAGATGGGCAACCCGGTTGTGCTCGCGCTTACGGCAACTTCGGACGAGGCTGTCACCAGTGATATCGACCGTGTGCTCCCCGTGGCGGGGCACGTGGTGGACGACACCATGCGCACGAACCTCCATGTGGTCGACCAGCGCAACCTGCGCAATCGAGGTGACTACCTGGCGACGCTCGTCGCGCAGGGCGAGAAGAGCGTCATCTACGTGTCCTCGCGCGAGCAGTCGGTGGCGCTCGCCCGCAACCTGCGCAAACGCGTGCCGCAAATGGCGCCGCTCATCGGCTTCTACAACGCGGGCCTTTCGCGTGCCGAGCGCACGCGCGTCGAGGAGTTGTTCCGCACGGGCGCGATCGCGGTACTCGTGGCCACGTCGGCGTTCGGCGAGGGCGTGGACATTCCCGACATCCGCAACGTCGTGCTCTTCCAGCTGCCGTACAACGAGATCGAGTTCAACCAGATGAGCGGCCGTGCGGGGCGCGACGGCAAGGACGCGCGCGTGCATCTGCTGTTCGGGCGCTCGGACGTGAAGCACAACGACCGCGTCTTGCAGGACATGACGCCCGATCACGATGTGCTTGCCGAGGTGTACCGCACGCTTCGTACGTGGCAGCGCAAGACGCCCGGCGAGTTCTTCGAGATGGCCGATGGCGAACTCGCGCATATCGTGAGCGGTGCGGGCTGCGAGATCACGGCGGCGTCGGCGGCGTGCGGTATTGCGGTCTTCCGCGAGCTGGGGCTTATCGAGACGCATGTGGCCTACGCATCGGGCGAGGGCGCGCGCATGGTGCGTGTGAAGGAAGGCGCCGGGCGCGTGGAGCTGACCGACAGCGTGCGCTATCGCGAGGGCTTAGGCGAGCGCGACATCTTCAAGGCCTTTTACGAGTGGGTGATCGACTGCGATTGCGCGCGCCTCGAGCAGCGCGTGTCCGGCCCCATCACCCCGCAGATGAAGCCGCTGCATCTGCGGTAAAGGGAACAATCTGAAAGGGAAAATAGCCGTATTACCAGGTGTTTTACGACTTCCTATCCTGCCGCACATTGACGCTTTGGCATGTCTCCACGTATTATTATGTCAACATGAGGACAATGCGATACTCGCATCGAGAACGAAACGTCGGTCGGCCTTGCATAAGGCTGGCAGCTGCCTAAGACAAAGGAGACGCTATGAACATCTCACGGCGCGTTTTCACAACCCTTGCCGCCCTTGCGCTTGCGTGTAGCTTCTCCGGATACGCGGGGCAGGCTCAGTCAAGTGATTCTTCGGGCGCTTCCTCTTCGAGCGATTCGGAGGCGGCCGAGGCGAATTCTAAGGAAGCTGTGCTGCATGTGAGCGCCCTTAGCGCTGCGTGCAGCTTCGATTCGCTGCGCGACGATTCCGACCTTATCGCCGAAGGCCGCTACCTGGGGAAATCCGACCCCATTCTGGTGATTCCCGTCGTTGGCGGCATCGATGCGGCAATGTATTATACGGATTACTACTTCGAGGTCGACAACGTTTTCAAAGGTGAGGCTCTCACCGACGACGCCGCATCGCGCGGCTCGTCCGTCATCTCCGTTCGCATGAAGGGTGGCGCTGGCGACAGGGTGGCTGTCGTGAACGATGATGCTCCCGAACTTGAGGAAGGGTCGAGCTACCTGCTTTTCCTCTATCGCGTTTTGGACGGCCTCGATGGCAACACTGAAGGGAACCACTACTATTCGTTCGGCGACAAGCTGGGCATATGGGAAAAGGATTCCGCAGGAAACTTTGCGAATGCCGAGGTCGGCAGCGTAAGCGCTGATTCGCTCGCCGTGATGCCCATAAGCGACGCCGCTCCCGCTTCCGAACAGAACCTCGCATCCGAAGACGCGATGATCGACGACGTTCGCGCGCTCTATAACGAGGGTCAAATCGATAAGAAGACGCTCGATGCGTACGAGGAGCTGTATTCGGCGTCGCGCAACGGTTTCGCTACGGTGGGAACCGACGACGACGTGCGCGCGTTCGAGGAGGCGATGGTGGAATCGTCGGCAAGCCAAAGCTCGTAGCGAACGCCTTGCCCGCGCGGGGCACGACCAGTTTCCCCAAGTCCTCTTTTCCCTTTGACGAATCGAGTAGAATGAAGTCACTACGATTTAGTTTCAAGGGAAAGGAGGACTGACATGAGCACCAACGGCCGCAACGGCGGCGATGACGAGATAATGCTCGGCGAATCGCTCAAGTCGTCTTCCGAAAAGCAGACGGTTGATGATGTCATGCTTGGGCGCGCGTACACGCCCGAGAAATCGTTTTCGGTGGCGCCTCGTCCCACCGAGGTGGGGGAGCTTCACTCGACGGAAACCCCGGAAGAGCGTTTCGTCGAGCTGCAGCGCCTGACCGACGGTTACCTGACCGACGACGAGCGCGACATGCTCGAGCGCGCGTTCCGCTTCGCCGACGCGGCGCACAAAGGCGTCACGCGCAAATCGGGCGAGCCCTATATCATCCACCCGGTCGAGGTCGCCATCATCTTAGCGGACTTGCGCATGGACGGCGAGACGCTGTGCGCCGCGCTTCTTCACGACACGATCGAGGACACCGACGTCACCTACCAGGACGTGGCAACCGAGTTCAACGAGAACGTGGCCGCGCTCGTTGACGGCGTCACCAAGATTACGCGCATCGAGGTGGAAAGCCTGTCGGACAAGCAGGCGGCCACCATCCGCAAGATGTTCGTCGCCATGAGCAAAGACATCCGCGTCATCGTGATCAAGCTGGCCGACCGCCTGCACAACATGCGCACGCTCTCGGCGCTCAAGGAGGATCGCCGCATCTTCAAGGCGCGCGAAACGCTCGAGATCTACGCTCCCATCGCGCACCGTCTGGGCATCAACTCGGTGAAGTGGGAGCTTGAGGACCTTTCCTTCTACTACCTCGAGCCAAACAAGTACAAGCAGGTCAGCCGCATGGTCACCGAGTCGCGCGCCGAGCGCGAGCAGTACTTGGGCGAAGTGATCGACACGCTGCACGACGAGATGAAGAAGGTCAACATCGTCTGCCAGATCATGGGCCGCCCGAAGCATCTGTACTCCATCTATCAAAAGATGGTGAACAAAGGCAAAGGCTTCTCCGAGATCTACGACCTCATCGCCGTGCGCATCATCGTGAAGTCGGTGAAGGATTGTTACTCGGCGCTGGGCGCGGTACACACGCTGTGGCATCCGATGCCCGGGCGGTTCAAAGACTACATCGCCATGCCGAAATTCAACATGTACCAAAGCCTGCACACCACGGTCATCGGTCCAGCGGGGCGGCCGCTCGAGGTGCAGATCCGCACTGAGGAGATGCATCGTCAAAGCGAATACGGCGTGGCGGCGCACTGGCGTTACAAGGAAAAGGGCGAGAAGGCCGACGCCGCGCTCGACCAGCAGCTGGCGTGGCTGCGCCAGATGGTCGACTGGCAAGACGAGACGCAGGACTCGCGCGAGTTTCTGAAGGACTTGAAGGTCGACCTAGCGCCGACTGAGGTGTTCGTGTTCACCCCGAAAGGCGAGGTCATGAGCTTGCGGGCGGGATCAACGCCGGTCGATTTCGCCTACGCCATCCACACCGAGGTGGGCAACCACTGCGTGGGCGCGAAGGTAAACGGCGCCATCGTGCCGCTGACCTACGAGCTGCAGCTGGGTGACCGCGTGGAAATCCTCACGCAGAAGAGCGCCACGCCTTCGCGCGACTGGCTGAACATCGTGAAGACGCCCTCGGCGCGCAACAAGATCCGCGGATTCTTCAGCAAGGCGAGCCGCTCCGACGATCTGCAGATAGGCCGCGACCGCTTGACGCGCGAGATGAAGAAGCACGGCATCGGCATCTCGAGCGCCAACTCGATGCGCGCAATCAAGACGATTTCCGAGCACATGGGTTACAAAAGCCCCGATGACATGCTTGTCAACATCGGCACGGGGAAGGAAAGCCCGCAGCATGTGGGCAATCGCTTGTTGAAGCTGCTTGTCGACGACGGGAACGAGGAGTCGCGTGCCGGCGTGCTCGGGCAGTCTGAGACGAGCCCCGGCGTCATGCCCCCCATGATCACAAGCGTCGTCTCGCCGAAGCGTCGCGAGGCGCACAGCTCGAACGGCATCGTCGTGAAGGGCGTCGATGACGTGCTCGTGCGCTTGTCGCGCTGTTGCAACCCGGTGCCGGGCGACAAGATTTTGGGCTTCGTGACGCGCGGTCGCGGCGTGTCGGTGCATCGCGCCGATTGCCCGAACGCCGAGGAGCTTATGAAGCACCCCGAGCGCATCATCGAGGTGGAGTGGGAGAAATCTGCGCCGTCGAGCACGTCTTACAAGGTGGAGATCTACATCGAGGCGATCGACCGCTTGAACCTGCTGCGCGATGTCACGGTGGTCCTCTCCGACATGGGAGCGAACGTGCTGTCCTGCAATACCATCTCGCACCGCGACGGCATGGTTGAGATGCGCTTTTTGTTCCAGGTGTCGGATATCTCGCTCATCGATGCGGTGCAGCGCAAGTTGCTCGGGCTCGAGGGCGTGTTCGACGTCCATCGCATGCTCCCCGGGCAAGGGGGGAAGAAGAAGTAATGGTCGTTCGTTCGCAGGCGTGGTGGGCGCGTGCCTCGCTTGAGCCTGCCTGTGGACTGTTCCTATCGAAAGGTTGAGGCAATGTCTCTTCGAGTGGTGAAAAAAACGTGCGTTGACGTGTGTTTTCTCGTGCAGGGAATGCTCGAGAACAACGTGTACTTCATTTCGGACGGCGAGGCGACGATGGTGGTCGACCCGTCATCGGACGCGGAGGAGATCATGCGCGCGCTCGACGGGCGCGAGCTTGACGCGATTGTGCTGACGCACTGCCACTCCGATCACGTGGGCGCAGCGGCCGACTTGCGCCGCCTGACGGGTGCGACGGTGATTGCGTCGAAGATCGATGCCCCCGAGATTTGCGGGGAGAAGCCCATCTCTCGCGACAATTGGAAGTTCAAGGCCTGCCCGGTCGACTTTCGCGCCGAGGACGGCGACGTTGTGGAAATCGGCAACATGGCATGGAAAGTGATGGTAACCCCTGGCCACACCAAGGGTGGCATGTGCTGGTACCTCGTGCCGCAGTTCGGCAACCACGAGAGCGGCGCACCTGTCCTCATTTCGGGCGACACGCTGTTCGAAGGGTCTGTGGGGCGCACCGATTTCGAGGGCGGAAGCATGAAGGAGATGCGCGCATCGCTTCGCAAGCTGGCGTTTCTGCCCGACGAGACGATCGTCCTTCCCGGACACGGCAGGCAGACCACCATCGGAGCCGAGCGGAGCCGCACCTTCGCGCAGTGGGCGTAAGAACCCGCCGATTGCGCCGCTGCGGGGCTTTCTGATATCGTCTGCGGCAATTCGCGCGAATCGCGTTGGGAACTCAGTAAAGAACACGTTAAACTCTGGGCGTTTGAGCGTCAGCGCGACCTCTTCCCGGGGCTCGCGTTCTTCCGGTCAATTCGCTTAGCGAAAAGGAGTCGATGAATGGGCAAGAGGCACCATAAGTACGACTATTTCAGCGCGTTCGAGAGCTTGTCAGAGCTTGCGGTCGATGAGGCCGACCTGCTCATCAAGGCCATCGAGGACTTCTCTACGGCCGATGCGCTCAAGGAAACGATGGAGAAGGCGCACGCCATCGAGCACAAAGGCGACGACATCAACCACGACATCTTCCGCAACGTGGCGACCGATTTCATCACGCCGATTGACCGCGAGGACATCATCGGCCTCGCCCAGGCGCTCGACACGATCATCGACGAGCTTGAAGAGGTAATCCAGCGCTTCTACATGTACGACGTGCATTTCATGCACAAGGATGCGCTCGAGTTCGCGCGGCTGCTGAAGAAAGAATGCAAGGCGCTCAACAAGGCCATGGAGGACTTCCGCAACTTCAAGAAGTCCAAGAAGTTCAAGTCGCTCATCATCGAGGTGAACACCTACGAGGAAGAGGCCGACCAGCTGTTGATGCACGTCATCCGCGATTTGCACACCACCGATTGCGAGAACACCATGCGCGTGATGGTGTGGTCGCGCATCTTCGAGCACATGGAGAACTGCGCGGACGCGACCGAGCACGCCGCCGACTGCATGAGCACCATCCTGTTGAAGAACGTGTAACGCGCAGATAGAGCGCGCAGCGTGACGACGGCTGGCCAGGTGCAGGAAATATCGAAAGCGAACGGGGCCTCATCAGGAAACTGGGTCAGGCCCGATTTTGCCTCTTGACAATATCCTGCTCATATTAGAGGGGGCCGGCGCATATGCCGACCCCCTCTTTCGATTCCAAGGCTTCTAACGATAAGCGCTTACGCCTGCTTGTACACGACGTAGGTGTTCTTCACCTGGCCGTTCGCATCGAACGCAGTGATCTCTTCGGTACTCTTAAATTCAAGGTCGTCGCCCTTGAAGCCGTAGTCGCTGTTGTTCATGGTGTACATGTAGCCGTAGATGATGCCGCCCTCGGCCTCGCCCTTGTCCTGCGCGTTAACGAGCTCCTGCGCAGCAGCCTTGCACTTATCGAGTTCCTTCGGGTTCCAGAGTCGGTCTCCACCCAGTGGTCCAAGCATTTCTGCCTCCTTGTCTCAAAGCTTGCACTGGCTTAATGATACGTTGTTCGCGCGCGCGATATGCCGAGGTCACATCAACGAAAGACAGAGCCGCCCCAACAAAAGCAGGGGCCGTTTCGCACGTTTTCGAACCCCCCAGATTTGTTGATGGCGGCCCAACGAGGGGCTGCTGTGCAACCGCCGCGCCGTCGCGTAATCTAGGTGCCAGCAAGAAACGAAAGGAGGAAAACGACATGTGCTTCAGACCAGCAACGGCAAATGCCAACACCGTTTCCTGCCCCATGTGCGGGCATGAGAACCCGATTTCCGCAACGCAGTGCGAAGAATGCGGGTTCGCGGTTTCCACCCCGGGCCACGCGCCCGCGGCTCCTGGCGCTCCTAAGGCTCCCGGCGCTCCCGGCGCCCCGAAAGCCCCTGGTGCTCCCAAGGCGCCCGCCGCGCCCAAGGCACCCCAGGCCTAAGTCTTATCGACAATCCCCCTTTTCATCCCTCCACAGCGCCCGACGTTTCCCCTCACGCGTCGGGCGCCTTTGTATTTGACGGGAAGGGCGAATTGGCGCAGAAGGCTTGGTCGCACGCTCGCTCGCGCATGGGCGACGCGAGTGCGATTCCCGCCCTTTAAGGCCCGCGACACTGCATTTTTCAAGCAATTGAACGGCACACGGCAGAAAATGTCCCGCGCTTCGCCGAGCAGGGGGTTACGCATGACAGAGCATGCTAAAGGGGCAGGTCATGCGTTCTCAAGCATTGCCATGCGGCCGAAGACCCTAGTCGCACAGGGTGAAAAGCCCCGTGTTCTCGTGCTTCAGATAGAAGCGGCGCAGAATGTCCATGAGTGTCTTGAACGCATCGTCTTCCAGGCTCGACTCCGCGCCCACAAAACCGATTTCCACGCCGTAGGGGTTGTCCATGTCGCGCAGCGCGAAATCCTCGCTTTCCTCCATGGTGAGCGTCGCGATGGCCGGCAGAAACGTCACCGCCGAATCGCTTTCCACCATACGGCGGCGAAGCGACCAATCGGCGCTCGAGAGCACGATGGCGTCGCGCCCGAAGCGGTTCGCGAGCAACGTGGAAAGCTCGGTGTTGGTGCACGCGATGCGCTTTTCCACGATATCGGCATCGGTTAGCTTTTCCTTTTTCGCCACGTCGCATTTCACGTTCACGAGCACCTTGTCGTAGGTGCGCAGAAACGGCCGATACTGAAATCCCGCCTTCTCCAAATCGTTGATGCCGTCGAGGCTGGAACCGTGGTTTTGACGAAAGAAGCACACCAGCCCGATCGTGGGCGCGGGGTCGCTCGCCTCGGCGCTCATCAGAAGGTCGTAGCGGATCTGCGTGTTCTGGCATTCCCTGAAATGTATGGCATCCGATGCGATGACGTAATCTTTCGCCTCGCGCGTCAGAAACGCCAACATGGCGACGTTTTGGCATTCGAGCATGATCGACCGGCTCTCGTTCTGTTCCAGATGCGATTCGCTCGTGGCGAAATCGAGCAGGCGCGAATAGCTTTCGATGGTTCGGGAAATATAGGGTTCTATCTTCTCGCCCGCTTCGGAGAGCTCCAGCTTGTTGGAGAAACGCACCAGAAGCTGGCACCCAAGCTCCTTTTCGAGCTCGTTCATGGCGCGGCTCATCCCCTGCGGGGAAATGAAGTTCAGCTTCGCGGCGCGCGTGATTGACTTCGTCTTGGCAACGTCCATGAAATAGTACAGGTAATCGATGTTCATACTCGTCCCCCTCGATAGATTTCCCCCAGTACCCTTGTAGCAATTCTAAAGCTCACTGTGCTTTTCGGCGTGTGTATTTTCTTCAAACAGTTTGCGGGCAACCTTTCAATGCGCAGGAAAACCGCCCACCGACCTTGGGAAACCCACGCCTCAACATCTCGTTGAGCTAGCCCACCCGAACGATGGGCCACCTTGCCCCCACGAAAACGGGAAGCGGGTCAACGAGCCGATGTTTTTCTTCCGCCCGCGCGCTCCATACACTGCATCGCAGGGGGATCACCGAGCCGCAGGGCTCGAGCTCATCACTCGCCGCATCCGCGAGCGTCCGCGCACGGCATGCGGCTTCTGCAAGAAACGACGAAAGTAGGAGGAGCATGAAGACATCGGATAAAACCATCTACAAGAACATGTCGCTGTGTTCTTTCGGCAACGGCGCCAACCTGACCGCCGTTGACTCGAAAGACGGCAAAGTTGTTCGTATGCGTCCGGTGCACTACGACGAGCATTACACCAAAGAGGATTTGAACTACTGGACGATCAACGCGAAGGGCCACACCTTCGAGCCGGGCATGAAGACGCTGAACTCCCCGTTCACCTTCATCTACAAGACCCGCACCTATTCGCCCAACCGCATCCCCTTCCCGCTCAAGCGCGTGGACTGGGATCCCAACGGCGAGCGCAACCCGCAAAATCGCGGCAAGTCCAAGTTCGAGCGTATCAGCTGGGACGAGGCCACCGACATCATCGCGTCGGAGATCAAGCGCATCGACGAAACCTACGGCCGCAACTCCATCTTCTGCCAGGGCGACGGCCACGGCGAGACCGGTTCGATCCACGGCCCGCACGGCACCATGGCGAACCTTCTGGACATGACGGGCGGCCTCACCATGCAGGCCCGCCAGCCAGACAGCTGGGAAGGCTGGTACTGGGGCGCCAAGCACGCCTGGGGCAACGAGCCTTTGGGCCAGAACACCCATCAGCACAACCTGTTCAAGGACATCTCCGAGAATTCCGACGCGCTTCTGTTCTGGGGCTGCGACCCTGAGACCACGCCGTGGGGCTGGTCGGGCCAGCAGGCGTCGCGTTTGTGCTTCTGGTTCACCGAAATCGGCGTGAAGCAGATCCACATCGCGCCGGACGTGAACTACGCCAACGCCGTGCACTCCGACATGTGGATCCCGATTCTGCCCAACACCGACGCGGCCATGCAGCTCGCCATCGCGTACGTGTGGATGACGGAGGGCACCTACGACACCGAGTACGTGAAGACGCACACCGACGGCTTCGACTGGTTCGAGTACTACGTGCTCGGCAACGAGGACGGCGTTCCCAAGACGCCGGAATGGGCCGAGGAGAAGTGCCACGTGCCGGCTTACCGCATCAAGGCGCTCGCGCGCTACTGGGCCAAGCACAACGTGTCCATCGGCCACTGCAACGGCGGCAGCTACATCCGCTCGTGCTATTCGCATGAGCCCGCGCGCCTGGAGGTGTACCTGCTCGCTATGCAAGCAGTGGGCAAACCGGGCCGCAACCAGGTGAAATTCATCGAATGGGCCCTTATCGGCATGGACTCGTTTAACCCGCTGCCCCCGGGACACTTCCTTCCCGAGGTTCGCGCGTGCTACCACGGCTCGGTTTTGGGCGAGCTTCCCGCGTCGTTCATTCCGAAGACGTTGGTGCCGCAGTGCATCACCGTTAAGGAAGGAGAGAAGGTGGAATGGTACGGCCACACCACGAGCCGCCACCACCGCACCGACCAGTTCAAGCACTTCCAGTTCCCGCAGGACGGCGACCACGGCATCAAGATGATCTGGTCCGACTCTCCCTGCTGGTCCACCTGCTGGAACGGTGGCAACGAGTTCCAGGACGCGCTTACCAACCCCAACCTGGAGTTCTTCTTGGTCGAGCATCCGTGGATGGAAAACGACACGCTGTTCGCCGACATGATCTTGCCGATTTCCACCACGCTCGAGCTGGACGACTTCGGCGTTGACACCTATTCGGGCCAGTTCAACTCCGTCATCTGGGAAGAGCATGCGTGCGACCACCAGTACGAGTCGCTTTCCGACTACGAGGCCGTCGTCGAGGTTGCCAAGAAGCTGGAGAAGTTCGGCGGCATCTACGAGGACTGCGCGAGCCACCTGACCGGCGACATGACCGTCGAGGAATGGCAGGAAATCGGCTACCGCGGTTCCGGCATCCCCGAAGACGAGCAGGACCTCGAGCTGATCAAGAAGCAGGGCTACCAGATGCTCCCCACCCGCGAGGGCTGGGACAAAGAGCCCGCCGGCATGATCGAGTTCTACGAGGACCCCGACAACAACCCGATGGAAACGCCCACCGGCAAGATCGAGTTCTACTCCACCGGCCTTGCGAACTTCTTCCCCGACGACCCCGAGCGTCAGCCCGTGGCGAAGTGGATCGAGGAATCCGAGTCGCACCACGAGCGCATCAGCTGCGAGCGCGCGAAGGACTACCCGTTCCTTCTGGTGTCCAACCACCCGCGTTGGCGCATCCACGCCAACTTCGACGACTGCCCGTGGACTCGCGAAATCGAGACCTGCAAGGTTGTCGGCGAGGACGGCTACGCCTACGAGCCCGTGTGGATCAACCCGGTGGACGCTGAGAAGCTCGGCATCAAGAGCGGCGACATCGTGGAGGTCTTCAACGAGCGCGGCACCGTGCTCGGCGGCGCGTACGTGTCCGAGCGCATCATCCCGGGCGCGGTTCTGCAAGACCACGGCGCGGAAACCGACCCCATCGTGAGCGGTGTGGGCGGCATCGACCGCGGCGGCGCGAACAACCTGATCGCCCCGAGCAACACCTCTTCGAAGAACGCCGCAGGCGAAGTGACCGGCGGTTATCTGGTCGGCGTGCGCAAGTGCGACATCAACGCGCTCAAGGAGAAGTACCCCGAGGCGTTCGACACGCAGTACTACACGGCCGAAACCGGCACGAACGTTTACGACT
This sequence comes from Ellagibacter isourolithinifaciens, assembly GCF_008831035.1. GTDB lineage: Bacteria > Actinomycetota > Coriobacteriia > Coriobacteriales > Eggerthellaceae > Ellagibacter > Ellagibacter isourolithinifaciens. The sequence continues at coordinate 74,536 of NZ_WAJR01000008.1, forward strand.
ACCTGCAGGAGGCATAGACGATGAAAACCATTCTGTTCGATGCGAGCCTGTGCAACGGCTGCTACGGTTGCCAGATGGCCTGCAAAGACGAGCACTGCGGCAACGATTGGAGCCCCATAGCCGCCGAGCAGCCCACGAGCGGCCAGTTCTGGTGCAAGGTCAACCAGGAAACCCGCGGCAAGGTGCCCGAGGTGAAGGTGCAGTACACGCCCGTCATGTGCGGCCATTGCGAAAACGCAGCGTGCATGAACGCGGCGAAGGACGGCGCTGTGTACCGTCGCGAGGACGGCCTCATCATCATCGACCCGGAGAAGTCCAAGGGCCAAAAGCAGATCGTCGACGCGTGCCCGGCGGGCGCAATCTACTGGAACGACAAGCTGGAGATCCCGCAGAAGTGCACGGGATGCGCGCATCTGCTCGATGACGGTTGGACGGTTCCGCGCTGCGTGGACGTGTGCGCAACGGGCGCCCTTACCTACATCGACGAGGAGGACGTGCCGGAAGGCGCAACGCCCATGCCCGTCGCCGAAGGCGCTCACCCGCACGTGTGCTACATCAACATTCCGAAGAAGTGGGTGTACGGCGTGCTCGTGGACCGCACGATTAACGAGGTCATCATAGGTGCGGAGGTGAAACTGCACAGCGCCGACGGCGAGGTTGTGGCCACGCTTTCCACCGACGAGTTCGGCGAGTTCCGCTTCAAAGAGCTCGAAGACGCGCCCTACACCGTCACCGCTTCGGTGGAAGGCTACGAGGACATCGAGCTTTCGGCCGACACGACCGCGGAAGACGTCGTTTTGGGCGACATCTTCCTGAAGTCAGTGGCCTAAGCGATACCCAGGGGATTTGCCCGCAGCGTTCTATGCGTTAGGATGCTGCGGGCTCATCAAGTAGGAGAAGGAAGGGAAAACATGGCTGAAAAAGTCAGCAAGAACAAGGTTAAGTTCAAATGGGTCTGGATAGCCGTCGCTATCGTGTTGATCCTCGTAGGCCAGTTCGGGCCGCTGTGGTCCCCTGATCTGTCCCGCGAGGGGCAATCGGCGATTATGGTGCTTCTGGCCGCCGTGGTTATGTGGGCCACCGAGGCTCTGCCTTTGCCCATAACGTCTTTGGTGATGGTGGCGCTGTGCGGGTTCTTGGGAGTCGCGGCGTACAACACCATTTGGGCCGCAACGTTCACGAGCTCGCTGTGGATGTTCGTCGGCATCTTCGGCTTCACCACGTTTCTGGGCGTCTCCACGTTCCCTCAGCGTTTGATCGCGATGGTGGTGCGCATGACCAAGGGCAACATCAACCTGGTCATCTTGGGCTTCATGGTCATCTCCGCCATCATTTCCACCGTTATGTCCAACATAGCGCTCACCGCTATTATGATGGGATTCGCGGCCTCGCTTCTGCGCGCCGCTGGCGCTGAAAAGGGCAAGTCCAACATGGGCCGCTGTCTGGCGCTCGCCATTCCGTTCGCCGTCATGTTCGGCGGCTGCCTGCTTCCTTCCGGCACGCCGATCAACGTCGTGGTTTTGGGCCTTGCCGAAAGCGCGTGCGGCGTTACCATCACGTTCGCCGAATGGTTCGGCTACACCATCATTCCCGTGGCGCTTTCGCTTGTGGCCTGTTGGTTCATCCTCATCAAGGTGTACAAGCCCGAGCCGCTTTCCGATGAGACGGTGAAGAAGTTCCTGGACGAGGTTTCCGCTTTGCCGCCCATGGACTTCAAGGAGAAGTTCAACATCGGCGTTCTGGTCGTGGCTTTGGTGTGCTGGATCGCAAGCTCGTGGCTGCCTATCCTGAACACCACGTTCGTCGCTCTGTTCGCGCTCGGCCTTCTGTTCCTGCCGGGCACGTCCATGATCACCACCAAGCAGTACCGCTCCGAAAGCCCGTGGGACATCCTGCTCATGATGGCTTCCATCAACGGCATCGTTGCTGCCATGTCGGCCGCAGGCTCGGTCGCTTGGATCGTGAACATGCTTCTGGGCGTCACCTCCGGCATGAGCTTCTTCGCGCTGTTCATGGTAATCAGCGTGGTGCTCGCCATCATCCACAACTTCTTCCCCTCTGGCCCCGGCCTGGCAGCGCTCGTCACCGCCCCGGTCATCGGCCTTGTGGGAGCTGTTGGCGGCAACTACACCGCGACCATCGTCATGCTGGCTCTATGGTGCGCGCTGTGCTTCCTGGTTCCGCTCGATTCTGTGCTTCTGGTTTCGTATGCGGGCGGCTACTACAAGTTCAACGAGATGTGGAAGGGCGGCCTGCCCGTCACCATCGCCACGATGGTGTTCTTCAGCGCCGTTCTGCTCATCCTGCCGCCGATGCTCGGCGCCGCGTAAGCTCGCACAACGTATTAACCCTCGCCGTCGCGTGAAAGCCGACGGCGAGGGTTTTCTCGCTCAAGGGGAAACAAGGATAAGCTGAGCACTAGGGGGTAGCATGGCTCAAGCGTTGAAGCCCGCGGGTTTGAGGCCGCGGAGCATCCTGTTCATCATCATCGCGGCGATCGTCATCGCTGTGACCGCACTGGCTCCGGCCACGCCGGGGCTCACCTACGAAGGACGCATGGTGCTGGGTATTTTGGCCGCCGGCATCCTTTTGTGGATCACCGAATCGCTGCCGCTTCCGGCAACGGCGCTGCTCATTTTGATCATGATGCCCATCATGGGGGTGTGCACGTTCGACGAGGCGTACAAGAACGCCATGGGATCGACGGTGTTCTTCCTTATGGGCACGTTCGCCTTCACGGTCGCGCTCGATGCGACGACGCTTCCCACCCGCATCGCGGCCTTCGTGCTGAAATGGTCGGGCACGAACACGAACAAGATGCTCCTCGGGTTCATGTGCGCGACGGCGTTCCTGTCTTTTTTCATGTCCGACGTGGCCGCATGCGGCGTATTCATTTCTGTTGGCAAGCGCCTGCTCGAGCTGAACCACGCCGAGAAGCTGAAGTCGCCCATGGGCAAGGCCATGATGATCGCCATTCCGTGGGCAAGCTACGCCGGCGGCTGCGCGGTTATGACGGGCAACGGCTGCAATGTTGTCACCGTGGGGCTGTTCTCGTCGCTGTTCGGCGTGAACATGAGCTTCGTGGAATGGTCGATGATCGGCCTTCCGTTCTGCATTATCATGCTGTTCGCTTCGTGGTTCGTGATCACGCGCTTCTTCAAGCCCGAAGAGATTTCGCAGGAATCCATCGACGCCACCATGGCCGAGGTTTCCGGCATGGGCAAGATCACGCGGCCTGAAATTGCCACCATCGTGATCATCGCGCTGGCCATGGTGTTTTGGATCCTAAGTTCGTGGATCAGCGTGCTGAACACCGCCATGATCGCCATCTGCGCGGTGGTGGCGCTTTCGGTGCCGGGTTGCTCCACGCTGCAGTTCAAGGAGCTTGTTTCGCGCATGAACTGGGGCGTTCTGGTTATGATCATGTGCATTTTGTCGGTTGCGCATTTCGTGGTTGCCACAGGTGCCGGCGACTGGATCGTGAACGCCGTTGTGGGCGCGCTTCCCGAAAGCTGGAAGGTGCCCGTGGTGGTGCTCGCCGTGCTGTCGACCATCGGCGCGATCGTGCACAACATCGTGCCCGTGGGGCCGGCGGTTGCGAGCATTCTGGCGTACCCGTTCGGCGTTATCGCGGGAGACTTCGGCATCGGCATGTACTGCATGCTGATGGTGGTAGCGTGGCAGGCGTCGCTCGCCTACATTCTGCCACTCGACTGCGTGCCGATCCTCACCTATTCGACTGGGTATTACCGCTTCGCCGACATGGCGAAGATTGGCTGGATCCCGACGCTTTTGATAATCGCGCTAACCTGCACGCTTCTGCCGGCGCTCTGCAGCCTGTGGGGCTTCGCGTAAGGGAAGCGTATAGGGAATCGAGCTGCGCGCGGGCCGAAGGGGGCCGCGCGACAAGAAGGGCCGTACGCTTGTGAGGCCCCGATTTTTCGAGAAGGCAGATTGTCGCACCCGCGCCCTTACTCCACCGCGAGCAGCTTCGCCTCGACGGGCTCGCCGGAGAAGTTGAGGTCGCGCGTGATGGCGCGCGCCGTCTCCGCGTTGAAGCCGTCGGCGTCGAACAGCGAGCTCACCTCGTCGAAACGCTGCTGCGCCTTCTCGTAGCGGTCCCAGAAGCTGTCGGCCGATTTCTCATGCGTGAAGGGGTTCTCCCAGGTGGCATGCTCACGGTTGTCGTACGCGCACGTCTCCGCCAAGATCGCGCGGTGGCTCATCGCGCGATAGAACGAGTACGGGCGTACCAACTCCTCGATGCGCGCGATGGCCTCGCGCTTCACGCCAGAGCCCGAATGGAAGAGATGCTGCACCAGGCGAAAGCAGCGCACTGCGTCGCCGAACGCGTTGCGCGGGATGATCTTGCCGAACACGGAGAACGCCATGTTCGCGTACAAAAGCGAAACGATGCGCAGCATGCGATCGGAACCCTTGAGGATGTTCACGGCCGGGTTGAACGTCGCCACCGTTTCGCCGCGCTTCACCGTGAGCACCATCTCGTCGTACTCGCTCTCGATGACAGCGTGCACCTCGCTGCCGTCCGCGCGCGAAAGGCCCGGCTCGCCCGCATCGCACAGCTGGAACTCGTGGAAGTACACGAGCGGATGCATGGTCGAATCGAGCACGTAGTGGCCCAGGAACCCAAGCGCATAGGCGCGCCCGACGGAGCGGTCCGCCTCGTCGAGTGCGCCGATCGCTTGCTTGAAGGCGACGAGTATCTCGTTCGGCTTCTCCTTGTGCATGATGTTCCCAAGTCGATGGACCGACGAGAGCAGGGGATTGGCGATGGAATAGAACAGCGGGTCGGGCCCTTGGTTTCCCAAGAGGAATGCCTCAGCCTCGTCCTTCGTTCCGCCGATGGAGGAGAAATGACGCGCGTAGGCGTCCTGCCCGAACGTGTCGTGCGTGATGATTGCCGGCATAGTCTGAACTCCATCCTTTGAGCCCCTGACGGGAATTTTACTGTCGCTAAGTAAAGCATCATATACAATGATGAGCGGCTTGTTAACGTCCCCCATGCGTCTTTGCGTACGTTTTACATAGGCTGCCATGACGCGTGAGCAGGGATTTTCCGAACTTTGAGTGAAAGGCGTTGCGTTGTCGCGCACCCATATGACGAAACCCGAGCGCAGCTGGGTCCTCTACGACGTGGGCAATTCCGCCTACGTGCTTCTTGCATCGACGCTTATCCCCATCTATTTCTCAGCGATTGCCGACCCGAATTCTTCTGCGGTTGTGGCCTGGGGATACGCGTCGACGGTGGCCTCGCTTGTGCTGGCGTTGCTCATGCCGTTCCTCGGTAGCCTCGCCGATCTGAAGGGCAACAAGAAGAAGTTCCTTGCTGGCACCATCGGCACGGGCGCGGTGACGCTCGCCGTGATGGGCATTCCTTCCGACGCGATGGTGTTCCTCGTGATCTACGTGGTGTCGTCGGTCATGCTGAACGCGTCGCTTGTGTTCTACGACGCCTTCCTTGTGGACGCTGCATCGAGCGAGGAGCGCTACGACGAAGTGTCGTCGCAGGGGTACGCCTGGGGATACATCGGGTCGTGCGTGCCGTTCATCATCTGCTTGGTGCTCGTGCTGTTCGGCGAGAACTTTGGGATTGGGCAGCTTGATGGCATCCGGATCTCGTTCGTCATCACGGCGGTGTGGTGGCTCGCGTTCAGCGTTCCCATCTGGCGCGACGTGCACCAGACGCACTACAAGCCGCGCGAGGAGCATCTGTTCAAGAACACGATTACGGGCCTTGTGGGAACGTGCAAGAAGATTTTCCACGACCACAGGCTCATGATGTTCATGCTGGCGTTCTTCTTCTACATCGACGGCGTGCACACGATCATCGCGATGTCTACGAGCTACGGCACCGACTTGGGCATCAGCTCGACGAACCTTGTGCTGGCGCTTCTGGTCACGCAGTTCGTGGCATTCCCCTCGGCGATCGCCTACGGGCGCCTTGCGGGGCGTTTCGGCACGAAGAAGATGCTGCTCATCGCCGTGTTCGCGTACTTTTTGATCACGCTGTTCGCGGCGTTCTTCCTGCGCAGCGCTGCCGAGTTCTGGGTGCTCGCGATTTGCGTCGGCCTGTTCCAAGGCGGCATCCAGGCGCTCTCGCGCAGCGAATTCGGCAAGCTCATCCCCAAGGAACACGCCAACGAGTACTACGGCTTCTTCGATATCTTCGGCAAGTACGCAGCCATCATGGGCACGTTGCTCGTGAGCGTGTTCACCCAGTTGACGGGTTCGAGCTCGATCGGCGTCCTTTCCGTGGCGGTGCTGTTCATCGTCGGTTTCGTGCTGCTTTTGAAGATGCCCGAGGGCACGGCGGCAGGAGAGTAGCGGCCGAGGCGCCGCTTGTGGGACGTGGTCGGCGTGTGGCGTGCAAGTCGCCGGTGCTCCGAGCACATGACGGTCTACGCTCGGATCGGGATCGCATGCTTTCCCCGCGCGACGTGCGGCTTGGTGTACTCGGCATGGAAAATCGCTCGCTCGTGTACGGCTCGGGAGTGTATCCCGAGCCGTTTGGTATAGTGGCGCAAAGGTTTCCCTTTCAAAAGAAAGATCGAGATGTCGTTAGTCGTATGCAAATTCGGGGGGACGTCGGTCGCGTCGCCCGAGCGTATCAAGATGGTCGCGAACAAGCTCATCGCCAAGAAGAAGGCGGGCGACGATGTGGTCGCCGTCGTCTCGGCGATGGGAAAAACGACCGATGAGCTGGTAGGACTTGCAAACGCGCTCAACACGAACCCTCCAGCGCGCGAGCTTGACCGCCTCCTTTCGACCGGCGAGCAGGTGTCGATGACGCTTCTGGCCATGGCACTCGAGGCGCAGGGTTATCACGCCATGAGCTTCACGGGCCGCCAGGCGGGCATCCGCACGGACGGAACGCACAACAAGGCGAAGATTGTCAGCGTGCGATCCGACCGCATCATGGAGACGGTCGACAAGGGCATCATCCCCGTGATTGCGGGCTTTCAGGGCATCGACGACAACGATGACATGACCACGCTCGGTCGCGGCGGTTCCGACACGACGGCAGTGGCTGTGGCCTGGGGAATCAAAGCAGACGTGTGCGAGATCTATTCCGACGTCGAAGGTGTCTTCACCGCCGATCCTCGCGTGTGCCCGCGCGCTAAGAAGCTCGACCAGATTTCCTACGACGACATGCTTGAACTCGCTGGCGCGGGCGCTGGCGTGCTCCAGATGCGCGCCGTCGAGTTCGCCCGCAAATGGAACGTCGTCATCCATTCCCGTTCGGCGTTTTCCGACGCCGAGGGCACGTATATCAAGGAGGCTCCCGACATGGAGGAAGCGGTAATCACCGGCATTGCGCACGACACGTCCGAGGTCAAGGTCACGATTCGCGGCGTTCCCGATATGTCGGGCGTGGCGGCGAAGCTGTTCAGCGCGCTGGCATCCAACCAGGTGAGCGTCGACATGATCATTCAGAACGTGTCGGAGTCGGGCATCACCGACATCAGCTTCACCTGCCCGGGCGGCGATCTGCCGCGCGCCCGCGAGACCGTCGAGCGCATCGTGCCGACCATCAATGCGCGCACCTACATCGTCGACGAGGACATCGCGAAGGTGAGCCTGGTGGGTACGGGCATGAAGTCCTCGCCGGGCGTTGCCGCGAAGGCGTTCGAGACGCTGGGCCAAAACGACATCAACATTCTGGCTATCTCCACGAGCCCGATTCGCCTGTCCGTGGTGGTCGATGCCGCGCAGGCCGCTCAGGCGGTCCAGTGCCTGCACTCCGCCTTCGGCCTGGATTCCGACAGCGTATTCGTGGAAACCCAGCTTTCGGCGGAAGAAATCGCCGCCAAGATGAACAAGGGCCGATAGGGAGGTAAACATGGCTTGGACGAAGGTTATCCCTGCTCATCCAGTTGTTGCTGTTGCCGGTGCGACGGGCGCTGTGGGAAATGAGTTCCTGAAGGTCTTGCATGACCTGGACTTCCCTGCAAGCGAGGTGCGCGCGCTCGCGTCTGCGCGCTCGGCTGGCAAGAAGCTTCCCTTCGAGGGTTGCGGCGACGTTCCCGCAGGTGAGCTCACTGTACAGGAAATGACCTCCGAGTCGTTCGATGGCGTCGACATCGCGCTGTTCTCTGCGGGCTCCGATGTTTCCAAGGCGATGCGCGAGGCCGTGGTTGCCGCGGGTGCCGTCATGATTGACAACTCGAGCGCATTCCGCATGGACGAGGACGTGCCCCTGGTGGTTCCCGAGGTGAACCCGGGCGACGTGTCGTGGCACTCGGGCGTCATCGCCAACCCGAACTGCTCGACCATCCAGATGGTCGTTGCCCTGAAACCCCTCTATGACCTGGCAAAAATCACCCGCGTCGTCGTTTCGACCTATCAGGCGGCAAGCGGCGCCGGCGCACCCGCCATGGCCGAGCTCTACGACCAGACGCGCGAGTTTCTGGGTGGCACGCCCGACGACGAGCTCACGGTGTCGGCGTTCCAGCACCGCATCGCCTTCAACTGCATCCCGCACATCGACAAGTTCCTCGACGACGACTCCACGAAGGAAGAGTGGAAGATGGTCGCCGAGACGAAGAAGATCATGGGTGATGCGGGCGTGAAGGTTGCCGCTACCTGCGTTCGCGTTCCCGTGCTGCGCTGTCACGGCGAGTCTGTGAACGTGGAGTTCGCCGCCGACGTGACGCCCGAGGCTGCCCGAGAGGCACTCGCTGCAGCGCCCGGTGTCACCGTGATGGACGACCCCGCGAACAACGTGTACCCGATGCCCGGCCTGCTCGCGGGCACGAATGACACCTACGTGGGGCGCATTCGCCGCGACGACACGGTCGACTATGGCCTTTCGATGTGGGTGGTTGCCGACCAGATTCGCAAGGGCGCAGCGCTTAATGCCGTGCAGATCGCACAGCTTTTGCTTCCGAAGGATTAACGGTGGATTGTCCGGCCGAGCGTCGGGCCAGGATGGTATACTGAACGCGTGCAAGGTGGCTCGCCGCTGCTACGGCAGCTACCCCGTTGGCAAGTTTTGAGCTTGTGGGAGTAGCCGTTTCCCGTCTTAGCGGGGGCGGCTACTTCACTTTCTTAAGCGTAACGAAAGCTCGATAACCGCTATCACAACCAGACAGAATGTGAACAATTCCGTATAGGTAACCATGAGCAACCTCCTAATGGGATAGGGGGTAGCCCGCCACCTTGCACGAGTGTAGTGTATCATATAAAAACGAACTTGTGTTCGTGTACTGAGTCTGTATAATGCCCCTATGACGAAAAAGCCGAAAAAAATACGCCTTGACGAACTCCTTGTTGAGCAGGGAGTTTTTCCTGATGCAGGCACGGTTTTGCGCGCTGTGCTCGCGCATGAGGTGAAGGTGGACGATGTGTACGTCACGAGTGCTGCGGTGAAGGTGGCGCCCGATGCTGAAATCGTTGTGCGTGGGCGCAAGCAGTTCGTTTCGCGCGGAGGGCATAAGCTGCAGGGTGCGCTCGACGCGTTCGGGCAGGACGTGAGGGGGCTGAACTGCATCGACGTCGGATCGTCGACGGGCGGCTTCACCGATTGCCTTTTGCAGGCGGGCGCTGCGCATGTGGCGTGCGTCGACGTGAACTACGGCCAGCTCGCTTGGAAGATTCGCACCGACGAGCGCGTGAGCGTTTTCGAGCGCACGAACATCAAGCTCGCCGATCCTGGGGAATTGGGCGCGCCGTTCGACCTGATCGTGTGCGATGTGAGCTTCATCGGGCTTGCCGTGCTGGCTCCCGCTTTCGCGCGCTTGTCGCATCCAGCGAGCGACGGCGCGTCGGCGAGCGTGTTCTTAGGGCTGGTCAAGCCCCAGTTTGAGTCCCGCCACGACGAGACGGACCACGGCATCGTGCGCGATGAGACAGTGCGCGCACGCACGGTGGAAGAGGTTCGATGCGCTCTTGAGCGCGAGGGTTTCGAGGTGACGGGCACCATCGAGTCGCCGATCAAGGGTGCGGAAGGGAATGTGGAATACCTCGTCCGTGCAGTCTTTCAAGGCTAAGATGCGACTTTCCTTGGCGCGGCCTTCTCGCGGGGGATCTTGTCGAGCCTTCTCTGTTCGCCCGGCTTCGCGTGCTCGGCTCGTCTGCCTTCAGGGTTATACTGTTCTCGGCAAATTGCAATCGACCGAAGGAGTTAGCATGAACGGGCAGGAATACCTCGACCTTCTGAAGGCGCGCTACTCGGTGCGCTCTTTTTCCGACGTGCAGTTGACCGACGCGGAGCTCGACGTGCTGCTTCAGGCGGCGCAGCTTTCTCCCACGGCGAAGAACTCGCAGCCATTCCGCCTTTGCGTGGTGCAAAGCGCCGAAGGCCTTGCGAAGATCGACGAGGCGACGCGCTGCCGCTACGGTGCGCCCACGGTGATAATTGGCGCTTACGATGCCGGCGTGTCAGCGAAGGGGCTCGGCTATGAAACGGGCGACTTCGGCGACATCGACACGTCGATTGTCCTCACCAACATCGCGAACGCCGCAGCTGCCGAAAACCTAGGAAGTTGTTGGGTTGGGGCGTATGATTCTGCGATTATTCGAAAGAATTTCAATATCCCGAACAATTATGTGCTCGTAGACCTTATGATGGTAGGGCACAGTGCCGAGGATGCTGAACCGAGTCCTCGCCACGAGCAAACCGAGCCGCTCGATACCTTGGTGGTTCGTGAAACGTTTTAACGAACCCGCATGGGTTCAGCTGCATAGCCCTCACTCACGTCGCAACTGATGAAGGGCTGAAGGCGTCGCTTGCAAAGCGGCGCCTTCTTTTTTGGCAGGGCTTCCCGAAGGGGCCGAAAGACTCTTCTGGGAAGGTTGAACGTCTTTTTCGAGAAGGCGCTGACTGCCAGGGGATAATGTCGAAGGCCTCATCCAGGAGGGGGCCGGGGTTATCCCGAAAGGTGCCGGGGTCCGCTGGACGAGGCTTTCCGAGAGCGGATTTTCTCGGAGGGCTTCGGCTATTCTCGAAAGGCCTTGAAGGCATGAAGCGAAAGGGTTTTACCATGCGGTTAACGATGCTCGGCACCGGCCATGCGCTCGCAACGAAATGCTACAACGCGTGCTTCGCGCTACAGGACGACGCGATGGGGAAGGCGCCGGGCCGTACCTTCCTCGTCGATGCGGGCGGCGGGAACGGCATCTTGACCCAGCTCGAGCGGGCGGGCATCGATTGGCATTCCATCCACGATCTGTTCGTCACCCATACCCACGTCGATCATCTGCTCGGGTCCGTTTGGATTCTCCGCGTGGTGTGCTACGGCATGGAGTGCGGTAACTATCAGGGGGAATTCCACTTCTGGGGAAACGGTGAGGTCGTGGCGGCCGCCGATAAGCTGGCACACATGCTCTTGCGTCCGAGCGAGTCGGCGTTTATCGGCAAGCGCGTGTTCCTACATGCGGTCGAAGACGGCGACACGGCGCAGATCCTCGGGCGCCCTGTGACCTTCTTCGACATTCACTCGACCGGCTCGGCCAAGCAGTTCGGGTTCGCTATGGAATATTCCGCGGGCAAGGTGCTCGCCTGCAGCGGGGATGAACCTCTGACCAGCAAGAACTTCTCGCATGTCGAAGGGGCGACGTGGCTTGTCCACGAGGCCTACTGCCGCCACGACGACATCGAGCGTTACAATCCGCACCCGATTCACCATGGGACCGTGCGCGAGGCATGCGCGACGGCGGAGCATCTCAGTGTGGAGAACCTCGTGCTCTACCATACGGAAGATGACGACCTGGCGCATCGCAAGGAGCACTACCTCGCCGAAGGCCGCAGCGTGTACGGCGGCAACCTCCAAGTGCCCGATGATTTGGAGGCATTCGAGCTGTAGCGGACGTTTGCTTGATACAATATGCCTCACGTATGCAATGACCAGGACAATAGGGAGTCTATCGAATGGCCGAATTTATTTACCAGATGTACAAGGCGCGCAAGGCGCACGGCGACAAGGTGATCTTGGACGACGTCACGCTGTCGTTCTATCCCGGCGCGAAAATCGGCGTGGTCGGCCCGAACGGCATGGGCAAGTCCACGCTTTTGAAGCTGATGGCAGGCATGGAGGAGGTCTCCAACGGCGAGGCGCGTCTCACGCCTGGCTACACCGTGGGAATCCTCCAGCAGGAGCCGCCGCTCGACGAGGACAAGACGGTGCTCGAGAACATCGAGCTCGCGTTCGGCGACGTGAAGGCGAAGATCGACCGCTTCAACGAGATCGGCGGGCTCATGGCCGAGCCCGACGCCGACTTCGACGCGCTCATGGCGGAAATGGGCGAACTGCAGGATGCCATCGACGCAGTTGACGGCTGGGATTTGGACAGCCAGCTCTCGCAGGCGATGGACGCGCTGCAGTGCCCCGACCCCGATATGCCGGTGAACGTGCTCTCTGGCGGCGAACGCAGGCGCGTGGCGCTCTGTCGTTTGCTGCTTGAGGCGCCTGACCTGCTGCTTTTGGACGAGCCGACGAACCACTTGGACGCTGAGTCCGTTCTGTGGCTCGAGCAGTTCCTCCACAAGTACCAAGGAGCGGTGCTCGCCGTCACGCACGACCGCTACTTCCTGGATAACGTGGCCGAGTGGATTTGCGAGGTCGACCGCGGGCATCTGTACCCCTACAAGGGCAACTACACCACGTACCTTGAGACGAAGGCCGCACGCCTGGCGTCGCAGAAGCAGCGCGACGAGAGGCTGGCGAAGCGCCTTTCCGAGGAACTCGAGTGGGTGCGCTCGTCCCCGAAGGCGCGCCAGGCGAAAAGCCGCGCACGTCTGGAGCGCTACGACCAGATGGTGGCCGAAGCTGCGCAGTCGAAGAAGGTCGACTTCACCGAGATCCACATTCCCGCAGGTCCGCGCCTTGGTGCGAACGTGCTCAAGGTGGACGGGCTCTGCAAGAGCTTTGGCGACCGTGTGCTCATCGACAACCTGTCGTTCGAGTTGCCGCGCAACGGCATCGTGGGCGTGATCGGCCCGAACGGTGTGGGCAAGTCCACGCTCTTCAAGATGATCGTCGGCAAGGAGCAGCCGACCTCGGGTACGCTCGAGCTGGGCGAGACGGTGAAGCTCTCCTACGTCGATCAGGGGCGCGAGGGCATCGATCCCAAGAAGAACGTGTGGGAGGTGGTCTCCGACGGGCTCGACTACATGATGGTGTGCGAGACCGAGGTGCCGAGCCGCGCGTATGTGGCAAGCTTCGGATTCAAAGGTTCTGATCAGCAGAAACCCGCTGGCGTTCTCTCGGGTGGCGAGCGCAATCGCCTGAATTTGGCGCTCACGCTGAAGCAGGGCGGCAACCTGCTGCTGCTCGATGAGCCCACAAACGACCTGGACGTCGAGACGCTTTCCAGCTTGGAGAAGGCGCTGCTCGAGTTCCCCGGATGCGCCGTCGTGACGAGCCACGACCGCATGTTCCTCGATCGCATTGCCACGCATATCCTCGCGTGGGAAGGCACTGACGAGAACCCGGGCAACTGGTTCTGGTTCGAGGGCAACTTCGACAGCTATCAGAAGAACCGCATCGAGCGCTTGGGCGAGGAGGCCTCGAAGCCGCATCGTCTCCATCGCAAGCTGACGCGGGACTAGCCGGACGATGTCGAAGTCGATTGCGGCGCTGCGGGCATGGTTCGACGGCTCGTGGGACAATGCGTGCCTGCGCTGCGGAATGTGTTGCTATGAGCGGGAAGTCGGTGAAGACGGCTCTGTCGGCATCGACTTCCCGGCGCCGTGCGAGTTCCTCGACGAGGACTCGCGGTTGTGCCGCGTGTACGATGAGCGCTTTACGCGATGCGAGCGCTGCCGGCGCTTGACGCCTGCGGCGGCACTGTTCGGGAAGCACCTACCCCCGACCTGCGGATACGTGCTGAGGTTTCGCTAGATGAGGAAGCGGGGATTCCCTGCAATATGAAGAGGGGCCGAAGTTGAATGCTTCGGCCCCTCTTGCTGTCTTGGAATTGACAATTGTTAATTCTTCAAGCTGTTGATCGGGGCGGGCATGCGGCCTCCGCGGTGGGCGAAGACAGTGCCGGCGTGCCCGTTCACGGGCATGACGGGGGCGTATCCCAGAAGGCCGCCGAATTCCAGTCGGTCGCCGACTTTCTTGCCGATGGCGGGGATGACGCGCACGGCGGTGGTCTTGTTGTTGATCATGCCGATGGCGCACTCGTCGGCGATGATGCCGAAGATCGTTTCCACTGACGTGTCGCCCGGGATGGCGATCATATCGAGCCCCACGCTGCAGACGCAGGTCATGGCCTCGAGCTTCTCGAGGGAAAGGGCGCCTGCCTCGGCTGCGCGGATCATGCCGGCGTCTTCCGACACGGGAATGAACGCGCCTGAAAGACCGCCGACGCTCGACGATGCCATGACGCCGCCCTTCTTCACCGCGTCGTTGAGCATGGCAAGCGCCGCCGTAGTGCCCGGACCGCCGCACTTTCCGACGCCGATGGTTTCCAGAATCTCCGCGACTGAGTCGCCCTCGGCCGGCGTCGGCGCGAGCGACAAATCGAGGATGCCCTTCGTCACGCCCAGGCGTTTGCTCGCCTCGCGAGCCATGAGTTCGCCAGCGCGCGTGATCTTGAAGACGGTTGCCTTGATCGCTTCCGAGATGGCGGTCATGTCGGCGTCCTTCGGCATGTTGGCGAGCACCGAACGCACAACGCCCGGGCCCGAGACGCCCACGTTCACGACGGCGTCGGCCTCGCCCGAGCCGTGGAACGCACCTGCCATGAAGGGATTGTCCTCCACGGCATTGCAGAAAACGACCAGTTTACCTGCGCCGATACACTGGCGATCGGCGGTTGCTTCGGCGGTCTTCTTCACAATGCCCGCCATCTTGAAGGCGGCGTCCATGTTGATGCCCGCGCGCGTTGAGCCTACGTTCACACTTGAGCACACAAAGTCGGTCGCCGCGAGGGCGTCGGGGATGGAGTCCATGAGGTTGTTGTCCGCGCGCGACGCGCCCTTGTGCACGAGGGCGGAGAAGCCGCCGACGAAATCGACGCCGACGACCTTCGCGGCTTTGTCCATGGCCACAGCGATTGGCGACAGGTCGCGGGCGTCGGTCGCTGCGCAGATTTCGGCGATGGGCGTCACCGAAATGCGCTTGTTCACGATGGGGATGCCGTATTCGCGCTCGAGTTGTTCGGCGGTGGGAACGAGCTGCTCGGCTGCGGTGGTCATGCGATCGTAGACCTTGCGCGCCATCGTGTCGATGTCCGAATCGGTGCATCCTCGCAGGTTCAGTCCGAGCGTGATCGTTCGGATGTCGAGGTGCTCCTTGTTCACCATCGCCAGGGTTTCGGCGATTTCGGCAGGTGTGATTTGCATAGATGCTCTCCCTCTCGCGAATGGGCGTTTTGAATTGCGCGTGGGCTGTTGATTTCTTCGAACAGGATACCTTTTTTCGGAGGGGAAACGGCAGCCGTCACCGTTTTAGCGGGAAAAACGGCGCTGATTTGGTGCGGCGGGGGAAGACGATTCGGCTGCGTCTTGGCCGGCCCCTCTTTCTCCATACAAAACCTGTGTAAACACGGCGTGCATCCGTTGCCATTCGCGTGCCAGCTCGCTACAATCACACTATTGAACAATATGTTTATTATTGGTCGGATTGTTGAATGGGGGTGGAGCTTATGGCATGTTCGGCGAACGAAGGTGCCGCTTCTGAAGATCGGCGGATCACGCGCTCGAAGCAGGCATTGCGCGAGGCCTTCATCGAGCTGACGGAGGAATGCGGGCTCGACGGGTTCTCCGCAAGCGACCTGTGCGCTCGCGCGGGGCTCAACCGCGGCACGCTCTACAACATCTTCGGGGACAAAGATGGGCTGCTTCGCGCGCTCGAGGGAGACATCATGGCCGACCTCGAGGCTCTTCAGGCAAAGATGCAGACGATCGGCTTGAAAGACGTCATGCGCTACCGTGTGAGCAAGCGCCCAATGCCTTTTTTAGTGGAACTGTTCGACTGCCTGCGTGAACAGGGCGACTTCCTGCATGCGGTGATGGGCCCTAAGGGCGATCCGAGTTTCGGCCCCCGCGTGCGCGATGCACTGTGCACCGAAATCATCCAGACCATCCTGCACGAGCGCTACCGCAACAATCCCGAGCCGTTCGTGCAGTATTACGTCGCGTTCTACGCGAGCGCGTATCTGGGGGTCATCACGCGTTGGGTCGAAACGGGCATGCGCGAGAGTTCCCGGGACATGGCACTTATCGCGATGAAGCTCTTCTTCATCAAACCGGGCGATCCGATCAAGCTGTAAACGAAGGCGATAACGATGGAAGACGAAAACATGAACAATCAGGAATTGACGGTGGACGAGAAGGCGTCGCTTAGCGCATGTTCGGGCGAGGGTTGCGCGCCCCGCACCACAACGGTTGATGCGACTCCGGTTGGGGAACCCGTCGTGAAGGACGCGCTCCATATTGGCATCGATGTCGGCTCGACGACGGTGAAGCTTGCTATTTTGGACGAAAACAACCAGGTCAAGTACTCGGTTTACCGCCGTCATCACGCTGACGTGCGCGCAACGATCGTGGAAGTGCTCTCCGAGGCCGCCGAAGGCTTCGGCGATGAGCGCATGACGATTGCCATCACTGGCTCGGGTGGCCTGCTTTTGGCCCAGTGGCTCGGCATCGAGTTCGTGCAGGAGGTCATCGCGAGCAAAACCGCGGTCGAGACTTTCATCCCCAAAACCGACGTGGCCATCGAGCTCGGCGGCGAGGACGCGAAGATTATCTACTTCGAAAACGGCATCGAGCAGCGCATGAACGGCACCTGCGCGGGCGGTACGGGCGCATTCATCGACCAGATGGCGGCACTTTTGAACACCGATGCGGGCGGCCTGAACGAGCTTGCGCAGAATGCGACCACCATCTATCCCATCGCCTCGCGCTGCGGCGTGTTCGCGAAGACTGATGTGCAGCCGCTTTTGAACGAGGGCGCGCGCAAGGAGGACATTGCCGCGTCCATCTTCCAGTCCGTCGTGACGCAGACCATCTCCGGCCTCGCATGCGGCCGACCCATCCGCGGTTACGTGGCGTTTTTGGGCGGTCCGCTGCAATACCTTCCCGAACTGCGCAAACGCTTCTACGAGACGCTTGAGCTCGACGAGGAGCACCGCATCGTGCCCGACAACGCGCACCTGTTCGTGGCAAGCGGCTGCGCCATCGCGGGCGCGGCGAGCGAGACCGTGCGCGCCGAGAAGCTCTCCGAAGTGCTCGATCGCCTGAAGAATCTGGGCGACATCCAGGGCTCCGAGGTCGTGCGCCTGCCTCCGCTGTTCGCAAGCGACGCCGAGCTCGACGAGTTCAAGGAGCGCCATGCCGCCGAGTGCGTGAAGCGCGAGAGCCTCATGGATTACACGGGCGTTGCCTATCTGGGCATCGACGCGGGCTCGACCACGTTCAAGGCGACGCTCATCGACGAGGAGGGCAGCCTCCTCTGGTCGCACTACGTGTCGAACAAGGGCGACGTGCTCGGGTGCGCGAAGGCAGCCATCGCCAAGCTCTACAACGACATGCCAGTCGATGCCGAGACGGGCGAACCGCTCATCACCATCGGGCATGCCACGGTCACCGGCTACGGCGAAGCGCTGCTCCTTGAGGCGCTGCGCGTCGACTCGGGCGAGATCGAGACGGTCGCGCACCTGCGCGGCGCTCAACAGATGCTTCCGGGCGTGGAGTTCATCCTCGATATCGGCGGCCAGGACATGAAGTGCCTGCGCGTGAAGGATGGCGTAATCGACCATATCATGCTGAACGAGGCGTGCTCGTCGGGTTGCGGCAGCTTCATCGAGAGCTTCGCGACAGGCCTGAACCTGGACGTTTCCGAATTCGCCAAGACGGCAATCCATGCGGAACACCCCGTTGACCTGGGAAGTCGTTGCACTGTGTTCATGAACTCCCGCGTGAAGCAGGCGCAGAAGGAAGGCGCTACGGTGGGCGACATCGCCGCGGGCCTGGCCATCTCGGTCATCAAGAATGCGCTGTTCAAGGTCATCAAGATCCGCGACCCGCATGACGTGGGCACGAAGGTCATCGTTCAGGGCGGCACGTTCTTGAACGATGCCGTGCTGCGCGCGTTCGAGCAGCTCGCGGGCGTGCACGCCGTGCGCCCCGACATCGCGGGCAACATGGGCGCCTACGGTGCCGCGCTTCTCGCGCGCGACCGCTATCGCAAGCAGGTCGCAGCGTTGGAATCCAGCCACGACCAGGCGAAAGACGCCGGCGAGCGGAGCGAAGGCTGCGAAGCTTCTGAGCGCAGCTCGACCGCGGCTTCCGCCGTCCCGCAGGTTGAATCGGCTTCCGCCGACGCCGAAGTTGTCGCTCCCCAGATCAAATCCACGCTGCTTTCTCTCGAGCAGATCGAATCTCTCTCTCCCACGCACAAGACCGTGCGCTGCAAGGGCTGCTCGAACGCCTGCCTGCTCACGGTGAACGATTTCGGCAAGGACGAGAACACCGGCAAACACCGCCGCTTCATCACGGGCAACCGCTGCGAGAAGGGCGCCGGCGCGCTCGACAAGAAGTCGCAGCAGGTGCCGAACCTCTTCGAGTACAAGAGCAAGCGCCTGTTCGACCACTACATGCCGCTTTCCGCCGACAAGGCCCCGCGTGGCACGGTGGGCATTCCCCGTGCGCTCAACATGTACGAGAACTACCCGTTCTGGTTCACCTTCTTCACGAAGCTCGGATGGCGCGTGGTGCTTTCCGACCCGTCCACGAAGAAGACCTACGAGGCGGGCATCGAGTCCATGCCGTCGGAGAGCGTGTGCTACCCGGCGAAGCTCTCGCACGGCCACATCATGAACCTGCTCGACAAGCATCCGGATTTCATCTGGTTCCCCTGCAGCAAGTGGGAGCGCCAGGAAGACGACACGGCGGGCAACCATTTCAACTGCCCGATCGTGGCGAGCTATGCCGAGGCGCTGCGCCTGAACATCGATGAGCTGCGTGAGTCATCGACGCAGTTCCTGAACCCGTGGCTTCCCTACGACAAGAAGGAGCACCTGAAGAAACGCCTGATGGTTGAGCTTATCGAGGCGCACCCTGAGCTCATGGGCGAAGGTGTTTCCGCCCCGACGCAGGCGGAAGTGGACGCTGCGGTCGACGCTGCTTGGGCCGAAGACGAGGCGTTCAAGCGCGACATGCGCGTGAAGGGCACCGAGACCCTGAAATGGATGGAGGAGACCGGCACCCACGGCATCGTGCTGGCGGGCCGCCCCTACCATAACGACCCCGAGATCAACCATGCCATCCCCGAGTTGCTCACGAGCTTTGGGCTGGCGGTGCTCACCGAGGACTCCATCGCGCACTTGGGTACGCTCGAGCGCCCGATTCGCCTGGTCGATCAATGGATGTACCACACGCGCCTCTATGCGGCGGCGAAGGTGGCGACCGAGCGTCGCGACCTCGATCTCATCCAGCTGAACTCGTTCGGTTGCGGCTTGGACGCGCTCACCACCGACCAGGTGCAGGAAATCCTCGAGTCGGCGGGCAAGGTGTACACCGTGCTTAAAATCGACGAGGTGTCCAACTTGGGCGCTGCCCGCATCCGCGTGCGCAGCCTCCTTGCCGCACTGAAGGATCAGGCCGATGAAGAGGCCGAACGCACCGCGACGCCCGCTAGCTGCCCCGCGTGCGACATCGAGATCTCGCCCGACGCCGTCCCCGACGCGTTCAACGAGAAGGCTGCGCCCGAGGCTCAGGAGCGCATGCGCCAGCGCGAAGGTGCCGACACGGAGTTCCCGCGCGCGGTGTTCACCGAAGAGATGAAGGAGCAGGGCTACACCATCCTGGCTCCGCAGATGGCGCCGTACCATTTCGAGCTTCTCGTGCCCATCTTCAGCCGCTTCGGCTACAACGTCGAGCTTCTGCCGAGTGTGGACCACGGCGCGGTCGACGCGGGCCTCAAGTACGTGAACAACGACATCTGCTACCCGTCCATCCTGGTCACCGGCCAGATTATGGAAGCCGTCATGTCGGGGCGCTACGACACCGACAAGCTTGCCGTGCTCATCACGCAGACGGGCGGCGGTTGCCGCGCCACCAACTACATCTCGCTTATCCGCAAGGCACTGAAGGCTGTGGGACTCGCGCACATTCCCGTGATCGCCATCTCGTTCAAGGACTTAGGTGAGCACAACCCCGGCTTCAAGATCACGCCGAAGATGCTGCTCCAGGCCGTGTACGCGTTGCAGTACGGCGACGTGCTCATGCAGTGTCTCTATCGCACGCGCCCCTACGAGGTGGAACCCGGTAGCGCGAATCGCCTGTTCGACCACTGGATGGCCACGTGCAAGGGCCAGTTGAAAAGCGGCGAGTCGTACGGCCGCTTCAAGCGCACGATTCGCCAGATCGTCGAGGACTTCGACACGCTGCCGCTTCAGGGCGAGGGAACCAAACCGCGCGTCGGTGTGGTGGGCGAGATTCTCGTGAAGTTCCATCCCACGGCGAACAACCAGATCGTCGACGTGATCGAGCGGGAAGGGTGCGAGGCCGTGGTGCCGGGGCTCATCGAGTTTTTCCTGTTCGGCGTTGCAGGCGGCATTTTCCAGAAAGATCCGCTCGGGCGCAGCTCGAAGGGTGCGCTCGGGTCGAAGGTGGCACTTTCCGCAATCAAAAAGTTCCGCGCACCGGTGAACAAGGCGCTCGCCGAGTCGTCGCGTTTCAACCCGCCGGCGAACATCTATGAGCTGGCCGAATATGCGAGCGAGATCCTCTCGCTGTGCAACTCGATGGGCGAGGGGTGGCTGCTCACCGCTGAGATGGTGGAGCTTATCAAGACCGGCGCGCCGAACGTGGTGTGCACCCAGCCGTTCGCGTGTTTGCCGAACCACGTTGTCGGCAAGGCCGTAATCAAGGAGCTGCGCCGCCGTTATCCCGAAAGCAACATCGTGGCTGTCGACTACGATCCGGGCGCGTCGGAGGTGAACCAACTCAACCGCATCAAGTTGATGATCTCAGTTGCGAAGGCGAATTTGGCGGAGAAGGAGGCGGAGGCTCGCGCGGCCCGCGACACCTTCGTGAACGCCGACGGGTCGCACGGCAAGGCGCAGGATGCGGGCAAGCTCGAGGTGGAAACCGAGCTCGCGTAAGCGGGACGCGGGTGTCGCTGTGAGTTGGGCGGGCGTTTCGTGTACACGAGGCGCCCACTAGCAAAAAGTGCAGCGAAATCGGGAAATTCTGGCACAAAAACCGAGCTGTCCCACGGAGGGTTGACGGCTAAGAAAGGAACCCCAGGTTGAGCAATCGCTCGACCTGGGGTTTCTTTCTGAAATGTTGGCGCAGTTTCCAAGTCTCCCTCGATTTGAGGAACGATAGGGACGTAATTCGTGGGACAGCTCGGCTTTTGTGCCAGAATCTTGCTTTCCCCCTATGCTTTCTGCCGCCCGCCGCCGCATCGCGGTCGCTTTGTTTCAAGTCTGTTTCCAGGTTGTCATAACCATGTTGCAGCTTGAAACAAAGCGCTCGAGAGCCGATACACTACGTCATAGACTGCCATTTTGGTAAAACGGCAGCCCTATAGACGAAGGATCGCATATGAACTATCAACTGAGCGAACAGGCGGGGGCGCCTCGGTGTGAGGCTGGGCAAGGGGCATGCGCAGCTTGCGAGGGGAAGCAGCCCGCGGCGGGTCTTTACCGCGAATCATACGAGCACGACGCGTGCGGCATCGGCGCATTGGCGCACCTGAAGGGCGAGCGCAGCCATGCCATGCTGGACGATGCGCTGTCGGTGCTGGTCAATCTTGAGCACCGCGGAGGCACGGGCCTCGAGCGCAACACCGGTGACGGCGCGGGCGTGCTCTTCCAGATTCCGCACCGCTTCTTTCGCAAGGAAGCGCAGAAGGAAGGCCAGCTTTTGCCAGGGGAAGGCGACTACGGCGTTGCCATGCTCTTCTTTCCGCACGATGACGAAGTTGGCGTGCGCGACGCGAAGCGCGTCTTCGAGGAAGGTTGCGCGAAGTGCGGCGTGCCCTTGATGTTCTGGCGCGAGGTGCCGGTCGATCCGCACGACCTCGGCAGCACCGCGCAGGCGTGCATGCCGACCATCCTGCAGGCGTTTTTGCGTCGCCCGGAAGGCGTTTCCGCAGGCCAGGATTTCGAACGCAAGCTCTATGTGTGCCGTCGCACCATCGAGCGTGCAGCTGACGCGAACCCGGCGCTCGCGAACAAGATCTTCTACGTGTGCTCGATGTCGAGCCGCACTATCGTCTACAAGGGCATGCTTGTGGCGACCCAAATGCGCCGCTTCTTCACCGATCTGAACGACGCGGCGGTCGAGACTTCCCTTGCGCTCGTGCATTCGCGTTACTCCACGAACACGACGCCGTCGTGGGAGCGCGCGCATCCGAACCGCTACATCATCCACAACGGCGAGATCAATACGCTGCGCGGCAATATCTCCTGGACGCGAGCCCGCGAGCCGAAGCTTTACAGCCCGGTGCTCGGCGAGGACCTGAAGAAGATCCTGCCAATCATCAATCGCGAGGGTTCCGACTCCGCCATCTTGGATAACGTGCTCGAGTTCCTGACGATGAACGGCCGTCCGCTCGACCGCGCCGTCACCATGATGATTCCCGAGCCGTGGGACAACAACGATCGCATCGACGAGAAGCGCCGCGCCTACGACGCTTACCAGTCCATGCTCATGGAACCTTGGGACGGGCCTGCGGCCATCGCGTTCACCGACGGCCGCATGCTGGGTGCCGCGCTCGACCGCAACGGCTTGCGCCCGGCTCGCTACTACGTTACGCGCAAGGACTGGCTCATCCTGTCTTCCGAGGTCGGCACGATCGACGTTGATCCCGAGGACATCCTGCAGGCGGGGTGCCTCGGCCCGGGCGAGATGCTCGAGGTCGACCCTGACCAGGGACGCGTCATCTGGAACGACGAGATTCGCAACCGCTACGCGAACGAGAAGCCCTACCGCGATTGGCTTGGCGAGGAAATGCTCTCGGTCGACGATTTGCCCCTGCCCGAGCCTGCCGCCCCTGCCGCTGAGGAGGACGCAGGCGTGTCCTTCACACGCCGTATGGCCAAGCTGGGTTACCACTTCGATGATATTCAAGAGCTCATCCGCCCCATGGCGAACAAGGGATCGATTCCGCTTGCGTCCATGGGCACCGACGCGCCGCTTGCGTGTCTCTCCAAGAAGACGCGCAGCTTCTTTGACTATTTCAACCAGCTGTTTGCCCAGGTCACAAATCCGCCGATCGATGCATTGCGCGAAAGCTTCGTCACCTCGACGGTGCTCTACGTCGGCAACCATGGCAACCTCTTGGAAGATTGCCGCGACACCTGCCGCCTCGTGCGTCTCGAAGGCCCGATGCTCACGCACGACGAGTTCGACCGTCTGTGCTCAATCGACCGCGTCGGGTTCAAGACGGCGCGCTTCAGTTGCACTTATCCGCGCAGCGCTGCGGAGGGCGCGCTCGAAGGGGCGCTCGCCTCATTGCGCGAGAACGTGGAGGCGGCCGTGCGCGGCGGCGCGAACCTGATCGTGCTGTCCGATCGCGCGGGCGAGGGGGAAGTCCCCATCCCGAGCCTTCTTTCGCTCGCCGCGGTGCACAACCACCTGATCAACGTAGGCCTGCGCACCGACGCCGATTTGCTCGTGGAGACCGGCGACGCGATGCGCGCGCACGATTTCGCCTGCTTGGTGGGCTATTCCGCTTCGGGTATCTACCCGTACATGGCGCACGAGTGCATCCGCGATCTGTGCGAGCGCGGCGAGCTCGACGTGGACGGCGACACCGCTGTCGCGAACTACGACAAGGCAGTCACCGCGGGCATCACGTCCATCATGTCGAAGATGGGCATCTCCACGATGCAGGGTTACCATTCCGCGCAGATCTTCGAGATTCTGGGCCTCGACGACGCATTCGTCGACGAGTGCTTCACCCATACGTCCACGCGCATCGGCGGACTTGGCGTGGAAGGCGTGCAGCGCGAGCTGAACGAGCGCTACGACAAGGCGATCGCGCTTGACAAGACCCCGGCGCCCGACCAGCTTCCCTCGCTCGGCGTGACCTCGTGGCGCCCGATTGACGGCGAGGAGCACCTGATCAATCCTCAGACGATTTACCTGCTCCAGCGTGCGGTGCGCGAAGGCGACTACGGCATGTTCAAGGAATACAGCGCCGCATGCCATGTGCCCGGCCGTGCGGTCACGCTGCGCGACCTGCTCGATTTCGCGCCACAGGGATCCCCGGTGCCGATCGACGAGGTCGAGCCCGCAAGCGAGATCGTCAAGCGCTTCAACACGGGCGCTATGAGCTACGGCTCCATCTCCAAGGAAGCGCATGAATGCCTGGCCATCGCGATGAACCGCCTCGGCGGCAAGTCGAACACGGGTGAAGGTGGCGAGGACCCCGCTCGCGAGACGCCGCTTCCCAACGGTGACAGCAAGTGCAGCGCCATCAAGCAGGTGGCGTCGGGCCGCTTCGGCGTGACGAGCCGCTATCTCTCTTCCGCCATCGAGATCCAGATCAAGATGGCGCAGGGCGCAAAGCCGGGCGAAGGCGGGCATCTGCCCGGCAAGAAGGTGTATCCCTGGATTGCCGAGGTACGTCGCTCCACCCCAGGTGTGGGGCTCATTTCCCCGCCGCCGCACCATGACATTTACTCGATCGAGGATTTGGCCGAGCTCATCTTCGACTTGAAGAACGCCAATCCCGGCGCGCGCGTGTCGGTGAAGCTGTGCGCGCTCGCGGGCGTGGGCACCATCGCCACGGGCGTTGCTAAGGGCGGCGCCGACAAGATCACCATCTCCGGCCACAACGGCGGCACGGGCGCGGCCCCGCGCGACTCGATCTACCATGCGGGCATCCCGTTCGAGATTGGCCTCGCCGAAACGCAACAGACGCTTCTGCGCAACGGCCTGCGCAGCCGTGTCGTGGTGGAAACCGACGGCAAGCTCATGTGCGGGCGCGACGTGGTCATAGCCGCGCTGCTCGGCGCCGAGGAGTTTGGTTTCGCCACCATGCCGCTCGTCGCCATGGGCTGCATGATGCAGCGCGATTGCCAGCAAGACACCTGCCCCGTGGGCGTCGCGACGCAGAACTGCAAGCTGCGCAGCTGCTTTGCCGGCGAACCCGAATACGTCGTGAACTTCATGATGTTCGTCGCCGAGGAGATGCGTGAGATCATGGCGCAGCTCGGCTTCCGCACGGTCGACGAGATGGTCGGCCACCCCGAGTACCTGCGCCAGGTTGAGGTGCCGGGCAACTGGAAGGCGAACGAGATGGATCTCTCCGACATGCTCGCCACGGTGACTAACGAGTTCGGCCAGGCTATCCCCGGTGCCGAGGGCAAACACTTCCTCCCCTCGATGGCGCCCGATTGCCAGCTCGACCGCGCGCTCGACGCGACGCTGTTCATCCCCTACACGGCCGAGGCGCGCGAGCATCTGCGCCCCATCCGCTTCCGCGCCGATATCGCCAACGTGAACCGTTGCGTGGGCACGATGCTCGGCAGCCAGGTGACGCGCCGGCATCCCGAGGGGCTTCCCGAGGGTTCGATCACGGTGGACTGCGACGGCTCGGGCGGTCAGAGCTTCGGCGCCTTCCTGCCGCGTGGCATCACGCTGAACATCGAGGGCGATGCGAACGACTACTTCGGCAAGGGGCTTTCGGGCGGCGTCCTGACGGTGCGCCCGCCGGAGGCGGCGACGTACAAGTTCGACGAGAACGTGGTCGTGGGCAACGTGGCGTTCTATGGTGCGACCAGCGGAAAAGGCTTCGTGAACGGCCTTTCCGGCCAGCGCTTCGCTGTGCGCAACTCGGGCGCTACGGTGGTCGTCGAGGGCGTGGGCAATCACGGCTGCGAGTACATGACCGGCGGCATCGCGCTCATTTTGGGCGAGGTCGGGCCGAACTTCGCGGCGGGTATGTCGGGCGGCGTAGCGTACGTGTACGACAAGTTCGGCACGCTCGCGGACAACTGCAACCTCGACATGGTGCGCCTGTGCGAGCCCTCTGAGGACGAGATCGAGCTCATCCGCAGCCTGATCGAGGAGCACGCCGAGCGCACGCAGTCGCCGCGCGGCATCAAGCTGCTCTACCAGTTCAACACATTGAAGAAGCTGTTCGTGAAGGTGATTCCCCGCGATTACGAGCGCGTGATCAACGCGGTCGAGGCCGCCGAGGCATCGGGGAAGTCGCATGAAGAGGCGTTGCAGATCGCGTTCGACGCCATGACGGAAGGGAAGTAAGCGATGGGCAAGCCAGGAGCGTTTTTGGAGCATGGTCGTCATGCTCATGACCTGCGTCCCGTTGCGGAGCGCACGCAGGATTTCAACGAGTTGGGTGTGAACCTCCCCGAGGGCGAGCAGAGGGTGCAGGCGAGTCGCTGCATGGCATGTGGCGTTGCGTTTTGCCAGTTCGGGGCCTCGTTCGGGAAGGCGCGTCCTTCGGGATGCCCGCTTCACAACCTGATTCCCGAGTGGAACGACCTCGCATGGCGCGGGCAGTGGGGCGAGGCGGCGGCGCGTCTGTCGCTCACGAGTCCCATGCCCGAGTTCACGAGCCGCGTGTGCCCGGCGCTGTGCGAGGCGGCGTGCAACCTAGGCCGCAACGACGAGCCCGTGACGATTCACGACAATGAGCGCGCCATTTCCGATTGGCAATGGGAGCACGGCGGGCCGCGCAGGTTCGCGCCTGCTGCCGCGGGTGCCCCGAAGGTCGCTGTGATTGGTTCGGGACCTGCAGGTTTGGTCGCCGCTTGGGACCTCGCGCGTCGCGGTGCCCGTGTTACGGTGGTGGAGCGCCACGATCGTGCGGGCGGCCTTCTCATGTACGGCATTCCCAACATGAAGCTCGACAAGTCGGTGGTTTCGCGCCGCACCGAGCTCATGGCCGAGCTCGGCATCGAGTTCCGGCTGAACACCGACGCAGCCGATTCCGTGGTGGCCGCGGGGCTTGCCGAGGAATTCGATGCGGTCGTCGTGGCGGCGGGCGCGTGTGCGGCACGCGGTGTTCGCGCCGAAGGCTTCGAGGAAGGCCTCGCCTCGGGTGACGTGGTCTACGCGGTCGATTATCTCACCGAGCAGACGCGTGCGCTGCTCGAAGGCCGCGAGCCCGTCATCAGCGCTGCGGGCAAAGACGTCGTCGTCATCGGCGGCGGCGACACGGGCAACGACTGCATGGGCACGGCGGTGCGCCAGGGCGCGCGCACGGTGCGCCAGCTGGAATACGGCCCCTGCGCGCCCGAGGTGCGTGCGGCCTCCAATGCGTGGCCTGAGTGGCCCAACGTGAAGAAGACCGATTACGGCCAGGAGGAGGCTATTGCGCTTCAAGGTGATGACCTGCGTGAATGGTGCGCCGACACGCAGCGCGTGCTCCTGGATGGCGACGGGCGCGTGCGCGGCCTGCAGGTCCATTCGCTCGATTGGTCGGCGGGCAAGCCTTCTGCGGTCGAGGGCTCTGAGCGGGAGATCGCGGCGCAGCTGGTGCTGGTGGCTTGCGGTTTCGCGGGTCCCGAACATGGCGTGTTCGATGCGCTCGGCGTTCCCGTGGCGACGGCGGGCCGTCCCCTTCCCGTGATGGAAGGCGGCGCGACTGGTGCGGCTGCGGCGACGCATCGCGCTGAGCTGGCAGAAGGCGCTGCTGCGGCGGGTCGTACCGCAGTGTATGTCGCGGGCGATGCGCGCAACGGCAGCTCGCTTGTGGTGAGCTCGATGGCCGACGCGCTCAAGTGCGCGGCTGAAGTGGCGGTCGATCTGGGGCTGTAGCCTCAATTGCACCGCTGAACTATCTTGCAGAGAAGGCGTCCCGCACAATGCGGGGCGCCTTTATTAATGCTAAAAATATGTTACACTAGCATAGATAACGTAACGTAATATAGACAATAAGGACTACTATGAAGCGCCTTTCGTCACCAACGGTGAAACTTGCTGCAAAGCAAATCGGGGAAAACCTCGCAACATGGCGCAAATTGTATAATCTGACATCTCAGCAACTTGCGGACAAAGCGGCGGTGTCGCGCGCCACCATTTCCCGTCTCGAAAACGGAGACCCGAAAGTGAGCTTCGAAACGTTTCTCAACGTGTGCCGCGCGTTGTCTTCCCTCGATGCCGTGGTGGAGGCCACGGACCCTTACGAGACCGACTATGGTCGCGTTCGGGCTGATCAGGTGCTTCCGCAACGGGTAAGGAGTTCCTGATGGTTCCTATTGTCGATGTCTTTACGAGTTTTGCCGGTGAAGCTGCCGAAGTTCTCGTCGGAACGTGTCGGTTCGGTTTGCGTCGTGGGCGGATAAGCTGTTCGTTTGCCTACAGCGATGCCTACCTCAAGAGACCAGATGCTTATGCGATCGATCCCGCTTTGCCGCTGCGAACTGCCTTTTATCATTGCGAGGGAATGCCTGGCGCGATGCGTGACTCTTCTCCCGATCGCTGGGGAAGGCATCTGATTGACAGAAGGGCGATTGTCGAGGCTCAGACGGCGGGCGTGACGCTTCGTGCTATTGATGAAGTTGACTATTTGCTCGGTGTTTTTGATTCCACTCGTCAAGGGTCCCTTCGCTATTCCGTTCCCGATTCCGACGACTGGTTGTCTGCGAGTAACGAGGTCCCTCCGATTATCGAGCTCAAACGGCTCCTTTTCGCGTCAAACGAAATAGCTCGGGGCAACGAAAGAAACGGCCAGATAAAAGAGCTTCTCGATGCTGGATCGGGTTCTTTGGGCGGTGCTCGTCCAAAAGCTTCCGTTGTCGACGAGGGGAAACTTCTCCTTGCAAAATTCTCCCATCCAGGGGATGAATGGGACGTGATTGCGTGGGAAAAAACGGCGCTTGATATTGCGGGTGCCGCGGGTATGGCGGTTCCTTCCTCGAAGCTTGTGAGAATTGGAGGCGACTCGGCGTTGCTCCTCGAACGCTTCGATCGATCAGGTTCCCTTGAGAAGGGTGAGAGGATTCCCTATTTGAGTGCGATGAGTCTGATCGGTGCGTACGATGGTGAGCATTGCGACTATACGACCGTTGCCGATGCCTTGTCGGTTTGGACGTCAAGCCCAAGTTGTGAGCTGACGGAACTCTTCCGAAGAGTCGTGTTTTCCGTGGCGTTGCATAACACCGATGACCATCTTCGAAACCTAGGCCTCATTCGCAAGAAGAGCGGATGGGTGTTGGCTCCTGTTTTCGATGTCAACATCAATCCCGTTGCCGCGCGGGTCCGTGCCACTTCCATCTTTGGGGAAGCGGGAAAAAGCGAGGTCGAGGGCTTGGATTCGTTTGGCGAAATCTGCGGACTGTCAGCTGAGGCAAAGGCACAGATTGTGGGGGAAACGCTTGCGCCGGTTCGCCATTGGCGCGCGTTTGCCAAGCGAAACGGATGCAAGGATTCCGAATGCGATCTGATGGGGCATGTGATAGAGGAGCGCTGCGCGGCTCTCGAATCACGATTTGCCAGGTAGCTGCAATGAAAATGGGAAAGGCGTCCCGCACAATGCGGGGCACCTTTCCTGCTTTCAGGGAGCTTTCGACCCCGGCAGGGGAGCCTTGACTCCTTATGCCAGCAGTGCTTCGATCTGGACGTTCTTCAGCTTGTTCACGGCATCGAGCTTCCACTTGGGGTAATCAAAGCCTGGGTCTTCGTATTCGAAGTCCTTCAAGTCGACAAGCTTCGCGCGGATGCCGGGCGTCATGAGGGCGCGTCCGATGGCGATGAAGTCGGTGCCGATCTTCGGCCCGATGAGGCGGATGTACTCGTCGAAGTCGTCCATCTCCATCATCATGGGCAGGCATGCCATGTTATGGTCGAACAGCGGCGCCATGCGAAGAATCTCACCCGTCGCGTTGTTGACCAAAAAGCCGTAATTCCCTGCGTGCCGATCGACGTTTGCCATGACCGCATCCATCACGACCATTTCGCGGAAGGCCTCTTCAGTGCCGTGTTTGGCGGCGAAGGCGAGCATGTCGTCGACATCGAAAGGACCCTCGAAAAAGCGGTGAGCGGAGACGAATCCCTCGCGTTCCGATGTGAACAGGGGGCATTTGCAGGCGAGCTTTTTGTGGAATCGAAGCAGCGAATAGGGAACGTGGTCGATTTTTGCAGCGTCGAGCAGGTCGGATGCGAGCTTCTCGGAATACGGTTCGAACCCCGCGTTCGCATAACCGGTGGAACCGCGCTTCAAAAGTGAGATCTGCCCGTCTTCGCGAATCCAGCATTTCGCAAACGAACCCGACGTCGCGAACTCCGGGGAGGTGGGGGAGCTCCGTCGCCCGTACATGCCGGTGCCGTCGAAGGCGATGCGCGCGATGACACCATCGAAGGGATTGCGATAGAGCGATACGTCGTCCCAGGTCAAAGCTTCGTCTTCGCGCTTCATCCAGAAGGTGTCAGTCAGCGACAGACAGCGTATCATGCCGATGAAGTCATGGCGGGTGGTAAGGCCGAGCTCTCGCATGAGCTTCTCGATCGACGTTCGGTGCTTGGCGATGGCTCGGGTAGTGTCCCGAATGTTGGTGTAGAGCTCGGTTCTCGAGGGTAGCCGCAGGCTGCCCGAGGAGCCGAGAATCACCTAGAATGCCGTCATTCTAGCGCATGCTACGCCGCCTTCCTGCCGGGAATC
>NZ_WAJR01000009.1 GCF_008831035.1 Ellagibacter isourolithinifaciens
TCGCCACTTTATCCGCGGCCGAAGCCGCCTTAACCGTTCGACTTGCATGTGTTAGGCACGCCGCCAGCGTTCATCCTGAGCCAGGATCAAACTCTTCGTTCGGGCGCCCCCTTGAGGGGCGCCTAAGTTCGAATCAAAATAAAGAAAAAGCCATCGGAATGATGGTTCGGAGCCCGGGATCGGGCTCCTTTATGGAATTGGTCTCTCGTCGGAGATCTCCGCCGGCCTCATCGCCGGCGGGGGCCCCGCACGCGTTCCTATCCGTTTTCCTCGGTATCCGGTTTTCAAGGTTCCCGGGGCGTCTTATCCGCCCCGCCCCGCCGCTTCCTTCCGTCCGCGGCGCAAGGAGATATATTACGCGACCCTTCGCCTGCCGTCAAGGGGGCTTTCCCGCCTTTTTCCCGGGAAGGGGCGCATTAAGGGACGTTTTCGCCGTACGACCTGGGGCGACGCGCTTCTATTGCCCTTCGCGCCCCGCACACATTCCCTCCATAAGCCCAGGAAGGGCGTTGGGAGGCGAGAATGCGACCCTGCATATAGGGGCGCTTCGCCGCAGGGGGCTCCCCGCCGCAGAGGGATTCCCTCCGCCCTACGGCGACGCCCCTTGCTATGCAAAGAGGCCGGGCGACTCTCAGTTGCGCCCGGCCTCTCAAATAGATAGATAGATAGGGCGATCGCCTCCGGCATTCGCCCCGCAGAGGAGATTTCACTTCGGCACGCTGCTTATATATGCGCGGCTACCCTCCGGCGCTTCTATCTCGTGGGACAGAAGCGCCGCGCAGGAGGCGGCGCCTTCAACGAGCCCGCACGCTTTCAAAGAATAGAAGACTCCGCTCTACCCCAAGCTAGCGATGCGCGCTTCGACGGCGGCGATCTGATCTTCTGGCGTGCTCGCACCCGCCGTGATTCCCACCTCGGTGCACTGGTCAAACCAGACAGGATCGAGCTCAGAAGCGCGCTCGATGTGATGCGTATTCCCACACACCAACGAGCAAATCTCGGCAAGACGGGTCGTATTCGATGAGTTGCGCCCACCGATGACGATCATCGCATCGACCTCCCGGGCAAGCGCCGCCGCGGATTCCTGCCGCTCGCGCGTCGCGAGGCACACCGTATCCTTCACCACGCACTCGACGCCACGATCGCGAAGCGCCGCAAGCACCTCCTCGAACGCCTCGCGCGTCTGGGTGGTCTGCACCACCACCCCCACCTTGCCCGAAAGGCCTGCTGGCACGTCCGCCTCCCGCCCGGCGACGAGCACTTCTCCGCCAGCCTCTCGCGCGTAGGCGACAAGCCCCTCGACCTCGGGATGGCCTGCTTCTCCCACGACGACGACGTGCCCGCATTCGCGAGCGAGCTTCGCTGCCGCCTTCTGCGCCCGAGCGACATGGGGGCACGTCGCATCGACCACGGGAAGCCCGCGCGCCTCTATCTCGCGTCTGACCTGTGGCGTAACACCATGGCTGCGAATAATGACGCTGCCCTCGACGGCTTGCTCGGGGCTTTCGACAGCGCGGATACCCCGCTCGGCAAGCTGCGCCACGACCTGAGGGTTGTGAATCAGCGGGCCAAGCGTGACGGCGCGCGATCCTTCCGACACGGTATCAAGCGCCATGTTGAGCGCGCGCTGGACCCCGTAGCAGGCTCCCGCGCATTTCGCACGCGTCACGTTCATTTCGACTCCTTCGCCGCGATAATCTCCTCGGGAGTGTGCTCGGGAATCGCATGATTCGCAAACACGTCCGTGAAATCGCGCCCGTCAGGGAACAGTGCCACCATGTCGACCTCATCGCGCGGCACGCGCTGGGAGAGGGCGAAGCACTCGCGCATCGCGTACCACGTGCATCCTTCCAGGCGGTCTTCCTTAGGAAGGAAGTCGAAATCACCGACGAGCAGGGGCGACCCAAACTCCATCGTGATCTTGGGGAAACGGAAGAACTTGCCCTTCTGCTTCACATACTCGGCATTGCGCACGGTCATAGGGAGGATAGGCGCATGCCCCATCTTCGCGATGAACGCGGCGCCGGAATGGATTTCGGGCTTCTTGGTTCCCTTACCGCGGCGCGTTCCCTCGGGGAGGATGCCGACGAGCTCGTTGTTCTTCAGGTTGCGCGTCGCGCGCTTGATGGCCACGCGGTCGGCCGCATCGCGTTTGATGGGGAATGCGCCGACGCGCGAGAGAATCTGGCCCACAAGACCGCGGGCGTTGTCGAAGAGCGTCTCACGGCCGAGCAGGCGCACCCACTGGCTGGGACGGCATGCGATGTACATGCAGGCCACGTCGAGAAACGACGTGTGGTTTGCCACAAGGAGCACGCCCGATTTCTTGTTGAATGCCCGCAGGTTCTCGCGCCCGTCGACGCGATAGCGGAAACAGATTTTGAACACGAAGGCGACGACCACCCAAACGATGTTCCCAAACCAATGGGGAATCTGCTTTTCGGTCGACGTGCCCCCGAGCGGCATGTCCCACATCTTCTCGTATGGCAGAAAGACGCTCATGCGCAGCCCTTTCTCTTGAATATGCGCGCGAACCCTGCAAGTTGGGCGCCCCGCCTCGAGAGGCCGGACGCCATTTTGCGATTACCCCTGAGCCTGCTCGGCACGCAAGCAGATGAAGGAGATGATTTCCTCGATGGTTTTGCCGGTGGAATCGAGATGCACGGCGTCTTCCGCCGGTTTGAGGGGCGACGCGGCGCGCGAGGAATCGATTTCGTCGCGCTTCTTGATGTCGGCGAGAACCTCCTCGTAGTTCGTCGAACCCACGTGACGCTCCTCGTTCTGCTTGACACGACGGGTTGCACGCTCCTCCGCGCTTGCCGTGAGGAACACCTTCACGGGAGCCTCGGGGAAAACGACCGTGCCGATGTCGCGGCCTTCGACCACGTAGTCGCCCGCGCGACCGATGCGCTGCTGTTGGGCGACAAGCGCCTCGCGAACTGCGGGAACGGCGGCAACTGGCCCCACGGCGCGGTCGATTTCGGACGTGCGGATGGCATCGGTCACTTCCGTGCCCGAGATGAAGACACGACGGGGAACGGGGTCGCCCTCGACATGCCCGAACTCGATTTCGTTGTCGCGCGCGATCGCGCCGAGCGCCTCGACGTCGTCGAAGGAAACGCCGTCGGCGAGTGCCTTCCACGCGATGGCGCGGTACATTGCCCCCGTGTCAAGGCACGAGAACCCGAGCCGCTTTGCCGCTGCCTTAGCGACGGTTGACTTGCCTGCCCCCGAGGGGCCATCGATTGCGACGATCATTTCGCCAGCCTTTCAATATCGGCGCGAAAGCCCGGATAGCTTACGCGAACTGCCTCAAAATCACGGATAGACACGGGATGGGCTCCCGTGAAGCCAACAAGCGACCAGGTCATCGCAAGACGATGGTCGCCCAGGGAATCGAACACGAGCCCCTCGGGCACGACGAGACCCGGCTTGCCCTCGATATGCAGGTCATCGCCTTCGGCCCACGCGCGCACGCCAAGCTTGGAAAGCCCCTCCAAGATGGCCGCGAGACGGTCGGTCTCCTTCACGCGCAGCTCCCCCACCTCGTGAAAGACCGTCGTGCCTTCCGCGTGGGCAGCTACAAGGGCGAGCACGGGAATCTCATCGACGAGCGAGGCGATCTCGCGCCCCACGACCTCGCACGAGCGCAGATGCTCGACGTAGGAAACCGAGATGGTGCCGCAAGGTTCCTCCCCCGCGCTGCCCGTCGGCTTCAGGGTGATGTCGGCGCCCATGCGCTCGAGCACCCGTGCGAAGCCGATGCGCGCCTCGTTCAAGCTCACGTTCTCAATGTCGATCGTGCTGTCGGGACGAAGAGCCGCCGCGCACGCCATGAACGCCGCAGACGAGGGGTCGC
This sequence comes from Ellagibacter isourolithinifaciens, assembly GCF_008831035.1. GTDB lineage: Bacteria > Actinomycetota > Coriobacteriia > Coriobacteriales > Eggerthellaceae > Ellagibacter > Ellagibacter isourolithinifaciens. The sequence goes on from NZ_WAJR01000009.1 coordinate 3,860, forward strand.
CCGGGACATCGACGTCGCAGGCGTGAAGGCTCTGCCCACCAGCAACGGAAGCCTCCCCTGGCGCCGCTTCGACGTCGACGCCGAAGCCGGGGAGCATGAGCTCGGTGTGATTGCGAGAGGGCGCCGGCTCGTGAACGCTCGTCGTGCCCGACGCGAAGATGCCAGCGAGCAGAATCGCTGTTTTCAGCTGGGCGGAGGCGACCGGCGAATCATAAGAAATCGCAGCGAGACCGCGCGTTCCCGTGATGGAGAGCGGGAGCGTCGTCGCACCTTCCGGCGCGAATCGAGCACCCATCAGCTCGAGCGGGGCCGCAATCCGGCGCATCGGGCGGCGGCGAAGGGAATCGTCGCCCGTAAGCTCGACGGTGATGTCCCACGACGCGAGAACGCCCATGAGCAGGCGAACCGTCGTACCGGAATTGCCGCAGTCGATGGCGCCCTCCGGCTGTGAAGGACCTAAGCCACCCCAGCCGCGGATGTCGCCTGCGAGGCTTCCGTCGGGCCGCTTTTCGAGGTTGACCTCGGCGCCCAGAGCGCGCACGGCGCCGATGGAAGAGCGCACATCGGCGGAGTCGAGCACGCCGGACACGTGCGAAGCGCCTTCGGCCATCGCGGAGAAGAGCACCGAACGATGCGAGATCGACTTGTCGCCGGGGACGCGCACCACACCGGACAGCGGGCGGGCGAGCGGCTCGATAAGGGTCGCCTGCTCTGCCGCAACTACAGGATCGGCAGACGTTGCGGCGTCGTTGCGCACGACGAACGCCAGTTGATCGTTAATCGACATGGATATGCTCCTTCGGAGAGAGCGGATTGAACGACACCGAGAAGCCCGCGTCGATGAGCTGGGCAGACAGCTTCCCAACATCGCCCTCGTCAGTTAGAACGAGCGAGAGCACGGCGCGATCCTCGGTGATGTGATCGATTTCGATCGATTGGATATTACAGCCAGCGGAGCTCGCGATCGTCGTGACTTCCGCGACCACGCCCTTTCGATCGGACATGGGAATGCGAACCTCGAGGAGCTTGTCGGTCGAGGGAACCCAAGCGGCGGGCAGAGCACGGCGGGCCTGTGCCGCCTCCTCGAGAAGACGAGTCGTCGCCTCGCGATCGTGCGCGTCGATGGCGTCGGCGAAATCGCCGATGATGCCCTGCATCTCGCGCAATCCGCTCGTGAGCGCGCAGGCGTTGTCGAACGCGATGCCGCACCATAGCTTCGAAGAGCCCGCCGCGATGCGCGTGGAATCCTTGAAGCCGCCTGCCGCAAGGCGCATGAGCGACTGCTGCTCGTCGGCGTGGCGATGCGCCAGCTGGACGAGCGAAGCCGCGATGATATGCGGAACATGGCTTACAACGGCAATGGAATCATCATGCTCATCAGGCGCTATGGCAACCACGCGCGCGTTCAAGCTCGTGATGAGCTCATGCAGACGCTGGAAATGCTCGGGCGGCGTGTCCGCGTCGGGGCACAGAATCCAGTTAGCGCCCTCGAAAAGATCGGGGCGGGCGCCGTCGATGCCGTTCTTCTCCGAACCTGCCATGGGGTGGCCTGGCACGTAATTGCGGCGGTAAGGCAGAATCTCAGCCGTCGCCGCAAGGATATGCGCCTTCGTGGAAAGCGTGTCGGTTATAACACCGCGGTAATCCCAATCGCGCAGAAGGCGCAGGTAATCGTCGACCGCAGCAACCGGCGTCGCCAAGACGACGAGATCTGCACGGTCCTTCACGAAATCAGAGAACGCCTCGCTTTCAGGGGCGCAAGCGTTCGCCACCCACCCACGCGAGATTGCCTCGCCGCAAGTCGGCGAATCGACGTCAACCCCGAACACCTCGATATCGGGGTCGGACTTCGAGATGGCGGCCGCAAGCGATGCACCGATAAGCCCCAGGCCAACCACTACGATGTGGTCGAACCCGTGAGGAGCCTTGCTTGTTATATCTTCAGACATGCGCATACCTTTTCCTCGCGTGCCCGGATTCTTATCGCCTGGGCAGCAATCCGTTAGTTTAGCAGTTACGACTGGATTGCGGCTTTAAGTTCGCCTACTTCCACATCTGCGAGCTCGCGCCATGAGCCGCGGGGTAAATCCCCCAGCTCAAGCGGACCAAAGGAAGAGCGATGCAGTGCGATGACCGGATAACCCACCGCCTCGAGCATACGGCGAACCTCCCGCTTACGGCCCTCGCGCAAGCCGACGAGCACATAGCTCCCCGTCTTCTCACGGACCGCCCGGCTGCGCTTGCCAGTATGCGAGGCGTTGATGCCGCCCGCGCCCTTGCCCGTCCCGATCGCACGCGCGGCCTTTTGCGCATCACCGCCCCGCAAAAGCTCGGCACGAGCGGGAAGCGTCATGCCGTCGGAGAGCGCAACACCACGGCGCAACCGCTCAAGCGCCTTAGCATCGAGCGTCCCTTCGACCAGGGCAAGGTAGCGTTTCTCCACATGGCGGCGCGGATGCAGAAGCGCGTTTCCAAGCTCGCCGTCGGTCGTGAAGAGAAGAAGGCCCGTCGTGTCGCGATCGAGGCGCCCCACCGGGAACAGCCCCGGGAACCGATCGGCGGGGACGAGGTCGGCCACCGTAGCTCGCCCCTGGGGGTCGTCCATCGTGGTGACGTAACCGGCGGGCTTGTGAAGCATGATTGTAACGTCGCCCTCGGCAAGACGCACCGGCGCTCCGCCGTCGACGCGAATCTCGTCGCTGCCAGGATCGACCGAGCACCCCAGCTCAGCAGGCTGTCCGTTCACCATAACGCGACCGGCGACGATGAGTTCTTCGGCGTGGCGGCGCGACGCAACACCCGCGCGCGCAAGAAACTTCTGCAGGCGCATCATGGCTACTCGTCTTCCGTTTCGAACGTGAGCTCGTCGAAGTCGATCTTGTCGACCACGCCGAAGCCCTGAGCCATGGCCTGGCGAAGCATCTCCTGCGCCGAACCGTCGTCCATGCCGGAAAAGCCCTTGCCATCGCCGTCTTCCCCTGCCTCGTCACGCGACGCAGCCGCACGAAAACCCGCATCCTGCGAGAACAGCGACTCGGGCGCCGTATGTCCCACAAGCGCCTCGCCCGCGACAGCCCCGCTCATGTCGCCCTCCTCGTCGTCGTACACGACGCGCTCGAGCACGTCGCCCTCGTCGCGCTCGAGCGCGGTACCGCTTGCTTCGTGAGCTGCGGAAAGACGCTCGCGAATGAGCGTGCGCGTGGAATCGTCGGGGGCGAACTCGGAAAGGTCGGGCAAATCGGCGGTGGAGCGCAGGCCGAACTTCTCCAAAAACGCGCGCGTCGTGGCGTAAAGAGTGGGGTTGCCCGGCGTGTCCGCGGTCCCCGCCTCGCGCACGAGGCCCTTTTCCACCAGGGAGTTGATGGAGCTGTCGGAGTTCACGCCGCGCACGCTCGCCACCTGGGCGCGCGTCGTAGGCTGGGTATACGCCACGATTGCGAGCGTTTCCATGGCGGCTTGGGAGAGCTTGCGCGTGTCCCAGGAAAGGACGTACTTCTCGATGAGCTCGTGGTAAGCGGGATGCGTGTACAGCCGCCAGCCGCCCGCCACTTCACGCAGCTGGATGCCGCGGTTTTCGGCCTCGAGCTTGTCGCGAAGCCCCACAAGGGCGCTCTCGACATCGGCGGGGTCAACCTCGAGCATGTCGGCGAGCGCGATGGTGCCCACCGGCTCGTCGGTCACGAACAACATTGCCTCAATTGCGCCTGCGAGCTGGTCTTTCTGCAAACCTTCGAACATGGTTACTCCTCCTCGCCCACCGACGTGAGCGCATCTTCGCCCGTCAGGTCAAGCTCGCCCGACCCTTCGATGTAGTCGATCGAGATATCGCCGAACAGCTCGTCTTGGTTGATCTTCACCATGGAGCGCTTGTAGAGCTCGAGCACCGCGAGGAATGTCACGACAACGACCGGCGTCGGCGTGCGCTCGTCGACCAAGTCGGAAAACCGCAGGTGTCCGCGGTTGACGATGCGCTGGTGGATGGCCCGCACGTGCGTCTCGACGGGAATAGGCTTTGCGGCGATATGCTCGCTTTCCAGGAGGAATACATCGCGTCGGGCCAGCGCACGGGCGCACGTGAGCGCGAGACCGTCGAGCGTGACGTCTTTCAGGTAGTCGGGCATGAGGTTCAAGAAGCACGCGTCGGGTCCGAACGGACGCGTGTGCATGCGGCCTTCCGACACGAAGCGAGCATGAAGGGCGGCGCTCGCGTTCTTGTACTGCTTGTAGGCAAGCAGCCGCTCGACCAGGATATCTCGTGCCTCGCTCGGGGTGAGCTCCGCGATATCGTCGTCGATTTCGGGCGTATCCTGCGGGATGAGGCTTTGCGCCTTAATCTCGAGCAGCGTCGAGGCCACGAGCAGAAAATCGCTCGCCACGTCGAGGTCGAGGTTCTTCATGCGCGTGACCTCAGCAAGGTATTGGTCGGCGATCTCGGTGATCGAAATGGCGCCAATATCGACTTTCTGCCCGCTCACCAGGTACAGCAGAAGATCGAACGGGCCCTCGAAGCTTGCAGTGCGGACTTTGTAGGACACAGCTTCGCCCCCCTAGGAAACCCTGAACGGGAACAGCAGGTTGGCCACATTGCCCGCCGTGACGTCGAGATAGACGCCGACGGGATTCACGTGCAGGACATACGGTAGAACGATGAGGACGATCATGAAGACGGGCATGGCGTACTGCTGCACGCGGTAGTACGTGCTCATGTGCTTTTTCGGGATGAAAAGCGCGAGCACCGACGAGCCGTCAAGCGGCGGAATCGGCAGCAAGTTGAAAAAGAGCAGGTAGAGATTGATGAGGGCGAACATGGGCAGGAACATGAGGTAGAAGTACGCGAACGCCCCGCTTTGCGCGACAAGCGCGGGAGCTTGGCCGTAGAGAGCCCAGGCGATGGCGCCGGCGAAGGCGGCCATCACGAGGTTCGCCGCAGGTCCGGCAAGGCCAACGATGACGTCGCCCGTCTTGGGATTCTTGAAATAGGACGGGTTGTAGGGTACCGGCTTCGCATAGCCGAACACGGGGCCGTTCATCGCGAGCATGCACAAAGGCAGGATGACCGTGCCGAACGGGTCAACGTGCTTGAGCGGATTAAGTGACAGGCGCCCCACGCGCTTGGCCGTGGGATCGCCGAGCTTGTACGCCGCAAACCCGTGCGCCACCTCGTGAAACACGATGGCGGGCACGAAGCTTAGGACCGAGCAGACTATGTAGGCAAGATATTGTGATGACATGGGTCATAAGTGTAACGCAAGGGAAAGCCCGCGAAGCGCGCACCCCACTCCCCTGCGCGAAAAGTGCGCAGATGGAAAGCGAGGAGACGTTGCGCTTGCGGGCGCGAGAATCCAGAGCGCCAGCAGCGGCGCCCGCCCTAAAACAGGCAGGCACCGAGCAGCGATCGCGGCTAGGCGCCCGCGCCGATCACGTCACCAGCGCAGGCGTCGGCTTCACGCTACTTCAAAATCCCCTGCCGATACGCCTTCATGATCAGGGTCGCGGCGCGCTCGCGAGAAGTACTCTCGGCGGGCGCGAACGTGTAGGTCCCGTCGTGGTTATCGTAGCCGCTGACAAGGCCAGACTCCTTAGCCCAGGCCACCGAGCCAACTGCCCAATCGGATATGGCGTCGCTATCGGTCAAGTCGCCCAAGGCAGCCGAATCGCCGGCCTGGCCACCATTCGCGTAGTTGCAGAAGATCTTGGCTACCTGCTCAGCGGTCACCGGCTCATTGGGCATAAAGCTGAACGTGCCGTCGCGATTGTCAGAACCGTTGATCACCTGGTTGGCAACAGCCCAGTTGGCAGCACCGGTGTACCACACGAAGGACTCGACATCGTCCATACCCGTCGTGTTGGACGCGTCAGCAGGCTTGTACGCTGCGGCAGCTTCGGGGTCGGCTGCGCGCCAGAGAATCATGGCGAACTGCGCACGCGTAAGGGGCCTGCCCACGCCGAACAGACCGGCATCGGGGCCTTCCGCATAGCCGGTGATAAGGCCCTTCGCGGAGCAGAACGACACGCCCTCGGCATACCACTCGGCATAGTCGACGTCGGGGAACTCAGACGGAATGCTCGCGAATTGCGCGACGTACGTCACATCCTCGGATGCGCGCACCTCGATATCGGCACCACCAGCGACCGCTTCCCGCTCACCCGACGCGCCCTCGCGCTGCCACCCGATGAACACGTTGCCTTCCAATGCACGTGCATGGATTGCGATTTTGCCTCCAGCGACCACCGGACCGCCGCCCCAAACGTCGCCTTCACCTTCCGCGGAAACGGACACCGTCGCTTCTTCCAAGTCCGAGCCCGACGCGACGGAGGAAGCCTTCGCCTCGTCACCGGTCGAGTCGTCCACAAGCACGCAATCGGTAGGGGTATCCTGGGCGGACGCATCGAGCGAGAACACATCGCCTTCCTCGATAGCGACCCCCTGATAACTCTTCACGCTGACAGGATCGCTGCTTAGGACATCTCGCTCCTCGACAGTCACGTCCATCTCGCCACCGTCGGTCGCAGTGACCTCGACGCGATAGTCGCCGCCAGCGGGAATGTCGATCATCTTCACACCGTCGGACGTTACCGCCGCGGGAAGACCCTCTTCGAGCAAGCTCTCGTCAACCTCATCGTTGGAAATCGATGCGACAAGATTGCCCTCGGCGTCGTAAGCCTTGACATCAACCGGGCAGGCAACGAGCAGCGAGCGATAGTTCTTGCGGGCGAATATCTCGGGGAACTCGCCGATCGCAGCCTCGTCGCTTTTCATCCACGCCACGTAAGTTTCCTGCGTATGCCCATGCACCACGCCCTTTCCCGTGATGAACGCCCCATTGAGCGCTCCCGTGCCGAAAATGGCCGTGAACAGGAGCTTGTACTGCGGAATCACCATCGCTGCGTACAAAATGGCATAGTCGCCGTTGTCGGCGGAATCCATGATGGCCGCCTTCACGAGACTCGTGAACACCTCATGCGGTGTCACGCCAGCCAGACGATTGTGGTAGTACCACCAGGTCGATCGAGCGAGCATCGCCATCTCCGTCGAAATCGATGAAGCGGTAACAGAGCCGGTCAGGTAGCCCCGGTACTTTTCCCCGTCGCTGAAGCGCTCAAAATACGTGTTCATCTTTGCCAGTTGCGCCTTGTAGTCGCCTCTAAGCGTGTTCGACCTGGAAGGCAGCGCCAGATCATTGCCGTAGCGGCCGTAGCCCCATTCACCAAGCGGCACCTTGATGACGACGTCCTCGGGGTTCACGATGTTGAAGATGTTGCCGTACTTGGCATCGCTGCGATTGCTTGCGCGCGTGGCGTTGGGCGATTCGAACGTGAAGGTGTAGACGTTGTCGGGCGAGAGCGTCCCCGCGTCGGTCGTCAGCCCATCGTCGAGGCGGGCACCGAGGATGTTCGACACCGCAGCGCCCCGGCTGTGGCCCGCGATGAGCACGCGCGCTTTATCGAGGTCGATACCGTTGTCGAACACGTAACTGCGCAGGGCCCGAAGCACCTGCAGCGCCCCCGCCTTGAAACCCTCGTGCGTTTCCTGGTCGGAATTCTGCAGCGTGTCGGCGACGTTGAGGTTGCTGAGCCACTCGCCGTTGCCAGGCGTGCCGCGCACGATGACGGCGATGATCGGCACGCCGTTTGAGGTCATACGCGTCTCGATGGAGTAGCCAACCTGGTCGTAGTCGCCGTTGTAGTCTTTCCCTTCGGGGTGATATTCCACCGAATCGAACGCGTTGAAGCCGAGCTGTTCTCGCAACGTGTTTTTCACGAACGACTCGTCATAAGCCGCAGCGGCGAGCACGGCGGCAGTGGTGGCAAGATCGTGGTTGTACGTATACGAAGAGGTGTTGAACCAGGCATCATCCCAGTTCACTACAGTCGCAGCTTCACCATCGCCCCCCGAAGCCTTAAACCAAGCGCTTGCCGTGAAGGGGTCGGAGGGGATCGTTTCGGACGGGACTGCGTCCGACGAACCCGCAGGAAGGGCAACTTTGTCCATGACTTGGTAAGGTGTCCACTGTTGTTCTAAGGTCATGTAGCCGAGTTGTCCGTAATTGTTGCAGCCCCACGTCCAAAGCGTGCCATCCTGCTTGAGGGCGGCAGTATGGTTGTAGCCCACCGAAGCGCAGACAACCCCTTCGAGGTATTGTACGGGCTTAAGCTGATCCCAAGAAGTTACTCCCACTTGATTGAACGATCCTTTGCCCCACACCCACAGCGTGCCGTCTTTCTTGACAGCAGAAGAGTTATATCCGCCGAACGATACCGAAGCTACGTCGTCCATCACCTTGACAGGGACGCTGCTGTCCTCGGTCGTTCCATTCCCCAACTGCCCATAAATATTCCACCCCCAGGTCCAAAGCGACCCATCCTGCATGATGACCCCAGCATGAGCAAGACCGAGCGACACAGAGGAAACGCCGTCCATCACCTTGACGGGAACGGTGCTGCCCTCAGTCGTACCGTTTCCGAACTGCCCATGCGAATTGTCGCCCCACATCCAGAGCGACCCATCGCGCTTGATTGCGGCGGCATGCAGATAGCCGAGCGAAACGCTGACGACATCGTCCATGAGCTTTGCGGGAGCGAATCCGCGAGGAGTGCTCATATCCTCGTTGCCGACCACGCCCTTATAGTTCCAACCCCACGTCCAAAGCTCCCCGTTATTTTTGACAGCAGCCGAAAAATTTGTAGCGAGAGCAACGCTCGCAACATTGCCCATGAGCTTGTTCGTATAAGAGTTTTTTTCATCGCTCGACGAATATCCGAGCTGAAATTCCGAGTTGCGTCCCCAGGTCCAAAGCTCCCCATTCTGGGTGATAGCAGCCGAATGATCATTGCCTGCCGCGGAGATGGTGTTTCCGAACGGCAGCGTCTCGGTTGAAGATTGCGCGGCAGTTGCGAGCTGCGTTGAGTCCGTAGGTTGAGCCACAGCTGCGAGCTGCGTTGACTCGGAGGCTTGGGCGGCTTCGACAGCAGAGCCCTCGGATTCGGCATCGCTTGCCCATGCCGAACCATAGAATGACGCGCAGGGCAAAAGCCCTGCCACGAGCACGATGGACAAGAATGATGAGAGCGCTTTGCGCCATGGATTCGCCATGCCGTACCTCCGCGTATCAAGGATGCAATCGGGCTGTTTGGTGCATTGTACCAAACAGCAAGCAACCTTAGTATGCAAATGCTAATGAGGGTGCGATAGACAGCCTGGAGGCAACTTCATCAAGGCAAAGAGGAGGCATTGTCTTTCCTACAGTATGTAGGAAAGACTTGACAGTACTGTCAAGTGCGCGCAGAAAGCAAAGGAGAGAAAATGAAGGTGTTTGGTTTGGGTGGCCCGGAAATTCTTGTTTTACTCGTTCCGGTTCTGTTCTGTATTTGGATAGTCCAAGCCTTCCTCAACTATGGCACCGCTTATCGCCTAACGAGCGCAAATGGTCGCAACGGCGTGTCATTATTCGGATGGTGGTTGGGGCTATCCCTCGCGTCGATTATCCCTGGCTTGGGAATCTATATTTGGAAAAAATACCGAGGCGAGAAAAAGAAAACAACGACCGACGAGGGCCAAGACGATCAACTAGATGGCGAACAATGCCCTCACTGTAAAAGCAATTTGAACCCAACTGACATCTTCTGCTCACATTGCGGAGCGAAAATCCCAAGTCAAATAATAGTCTCAATGAGAAACAAGGTTTCGGATGAAGAAACAGCGTAAAAGCGCGGGCTCAATTCTGCGGATAGCTGTTGCCATCTCGCTTGCAGTAACTCTTACGCCCCAGCCAGCATTCGCAAAGGCTCACTACGGAGGAACACATTTCAGCCCCAACGGACCAGAAGGCGCTGTATCGAGCCAGCCACCAGATGTAGAACTACGAGGGTTATCGTTAGGAGACGCCCTATCGGATGCGAAGGAGCAATCGGACCCTTCAAACGATTCCGAGTCAAACGCAACCGACGATGACCCCGAAGAGGAATCACCTGATAGTGTTTCGCAGGAGGATGCCGAAGCCGCCAACGAAGCGACTACAGCTCAAGAAAATGAGCGCACCACGAGGCTCCATATTAGCATCGACGACGATGATGAAGATAACGTTGACGAAGGAGACAATCAAGAGGAAGACGAGACTGAAAATCCCCTCGTTTTGCTCGTGGTGACAGCAACAGGAATTGCCCTTATCGCCGCCATCTTTAACTACATTGCAAAAAGGAAGAAAAGTGACTAGAACAACGAGCGAAGACGCAGCAATCATCAATCGGGGATCGCTTTCATCCGTCTGGAAAACCGAAAGCGGGTACGCAACGCTTGGCATATTCGCCAACATAGCAATTGTGCTCGCAGTGACTGTTTCCGTTTACCTATCGGGCGGTTCATCAACAATCGGATCGAAAGTATTCTCAGGAACCTGCGCTGCATCTTTTATTGTCGCAGGATTATATTTATTGACAATTTATCGGAGTTATTATTCGAGTAAACCAATCGTTCGTTCGTGCAAAATTGCATCGTTTCTCAACGGATTTCTCGGGGCAGGGTTATTCGGATTACTCTGGAACAGGCTGCTCACGAAAAGCAAGAGCGGAGACAGCGCTGGGGTTCTCGGCGCTATAGCGCTCTTACTATGGGCGGCTTACATCGTCTTCAACATATACACGATAACCAATTACCAGCCAAAACCAATAACCAGCCCGACCGATTCAAGGCTTTACAGCGATGGAGGCTATCAACGTATGGATATCGTATATGCTGGCTACACGTACACCGACGACGACACCGGAGCCACATTTGACGTCCCCAGCGGTTGGGTTAAAGATGAGCAAAGCAGAGGTGTCGTATTCACCAGTACCGACGATACCGCCGAGGCATTGTTTTTAAAGCCACATGATATATGGAGCAGTCTCGACAACAAAGACTCTATCAGCAGGGATGCCATCAATCAAGAAGCCTTCGTAGAAGATGATTTCATTGGCTTTTCCTCAAATTTTATTGCCGATTGCAAGGATGAAAAAGTTAGCAGCGAAACCATCGGCTCCTACGATTATTTCGTCGTAACGGGATCTGGGTATACTAAAGGCGGCACGAAAGTCCAAATGGAATCTTGCACGCACATCGAGAACGGCTATGCATATCAATGGGTGTTCTTCAAGTACGCCGATTCGAGCTCGCAGGATAGATCGAGCGACTATATCGCAATGATCGAAAGCGCCAAATACTGATTTATCCCATTGAGAGCTTCAGACAGTTCCCAAGTTGGAAATTATTTGCGGCCTCCGCACTTCGCTCCACAGCGAAGGCCGCAAATTAAGTAAGGGCTTAGCGCATGTTCGGCCAGGATTGTTGGCGGAGGGCCTCGTAGGTTGCGATGGCCACGGCGTTCGAGAGGTTCAAGCTGCGCTCGTTCTCGCGCATGGGGATGCGGACGCACGCGTCGAGATAGCGCTTGATAAACGCCTCATCAAGCCCGCGGCTCTCGCGTCCGAACAGGAGAAACGCGCCCTCACCGTAAGTCACATCGGAATAGTTGCGCGACACGTGTCCCGTGAACAGGTGCAGCTCGTCTTCCCCGTGCGCCTCGAAGAACGCCTCGGCGCATGGCCACTGCACGATTTCGACGTCGTCCCAGTAGTCGCAGCCCGCACGCTGCAGGTTGCGCTGCGTCAGGCGGAAGCCCATCGGCTCTACCAGATGCAGCACCGAGCCCGTACAGGCGCACGTGCGGGCGATATTGCCCGTATTCTGGGGGATCTCAGGTTCGACAAGCACAATGTTCAGGGGTTTCACTTCTGCCTCTTATTCCTTGCAACTTGATTCGTCGTATAAGAAAAAGCGGGCCGGCGGGCGCTTTCCTCCAAGCGCAGTTCCGCACGAGCCGAACAGCCCAGTGAGCTGTTCGTGCGAGCTCAGGACTGTTTGAGCATGAAGGAAAGCGCCCGCTAGCCCGCGATGCATCAAGCCCGAATCACGCTTGCGCTTTTTGCTTCTCCATCTCGGCCTCAAGCTCCTCGTTAAGCACGAACCACTCTTCCTCCGCCGCAGCGATTCGCTTTTTAAGCTGAGCATGCTCGGCGATGGCGTCCGACGAGGCGTCCTCGTTGATGTAGAAGTCGGGGTCGGCCATAAGTTCGAGCAGTTCCGCCATGCGCGCGTTATCGCGCTCCATCTGCTTGTCGAGCTCGGCAATGCGCTTGCGGTGGCCTTTAAGCGCTGCATAGGCCCGATTGCGCGCCTCGGCTTCGCGACGCTTCTGCTCCTTGGTCTTCGGGGCGCTTCCGCGCGGGGCCGTGAGCTGCGACTTCGCACCCGGCGAAGTGCTGGCGCCAGCCGTGTTGCCCGATCCGGTCTTACCTGACGCCGGAGCCTTTCCTGCCGCCTTCATCGCGCTCGCGGCCTTACTTCCCGAGCCTCCCATGACCTCGTCGACAAGCGAGGATTCCTTCGGAGCCTCACTATCGAGCTGACCACTCTTATATAGGTAGTAATCGTAGTCACCCGCGTAGTTGGTGACGCGTCCGTCCTTCACTTCCACGATACGGTTCGCAACGCCCCTGATGAGGTGCCTGTCGTGCGTGATGAACAGCACCGTGCCCTCGAACGCGTTCAGCGCCTGCTCCAAGATGTCGGCGCTCGCGATGTCCAAGTGGTTGGTCGGCTCGTCGAGGCACAATAGAGGGCGCGGCGCCACGAGCATCTTCGCCAGCGCAAGACGGCTCTTCTCGCCGCCGGAGAGCACGCTCACGCGCTTGTCGACGTCGTCGCCATTGAAGAGGAACGCGCCCAAAAGCGTGCGCACCTGGCTGATCGTCCAGCCCGGCGCCACGTGGTCGATTTCCTCGAACACGGTGTTTCCCGAGGTCAGCTCTTCAAGTTGATGCTGTGCGTAGTAGGTTTTCGACACATGCGTGCCGTACTTGATCGCGCCCGCATCGGGCTCGAGCACGCCGGCGATCATCTTCAGGAGCGTCGACTTGCCAGCGCCGTTCGGGCCGACAAGCGCCACCTTCTCGCCGCGGTACATCGTGAAATCCAAGCCATCGTAGACGTGGTGGTCACCGAAGGACTTCCTCAGGCCGCGCGCCTCGACCACCATGTCGCCCGTGCGCGGCGGCTGCTTGAAGTTGAAGTGCACCGTCTTCTTTTCCTCGGGAATTTCCACGAGCTCTGCCTTGAGCTTCTCGAGCTTCGCCGCACGCTCCTGCGCCTGGCGAGCCTTCGTCGCCTTGTAGCGGAACTTCTCGACGAACGCCTCGAGACGCTTCATCTCCTCGATCTGCTTGGTTCGCTCCTGCTTCAGCCGCTCGATGCGCTCGGCTCGTTGACGCAAGTAAGCGGTGTAGTTTCCCTTGTAGAGGTTGACCTGCTGGTTGTCGACTTCGGCCACGCGATCGACCATGTTGTCCATGAACGCGCGGTCGTGGCTGACAACGATGACGGTGCCCGAGTAGCTGCGAAGGAAGCTTTCGAGCCACTTCACGCTCTCCAGGTCCAGATGGTTCGTCGGCTCGTCGAGCAGCAGCACTTCGGGATTTCTGATCAGCAGCTTCGCAAGCGCGATGCGCATCTGCCAGCCACCCGAGAACTCGCTCGTCATGCGACGCATGTCGTCTTCCTTAAAGCCCAGTCCGAACAGCACGCCGCGCACCTTCGCCTCGATGACGTATCCGCCCAGCCGCTCGAACTCGTCGCGCGCACGGCCCGCAGCGGCAAGGTCGCGCTCGGTGGGGGTTTCCCCGAGCGACTCCTCGAGCGTACGAAGGCGCTTCTCGGCGGCGAGCACTTCGACTTGGGAGGCCATAACCTCATCGAAGATGGGCTGCTCGTCCATCTCGATCGCCTCCTGCTCGAGATAGCCCACACGCGCGCCCTTCGCGAACAGGATGCGGCCCTCATCAGCATCTTCCTCGCCGGAGATGATGTTGAGCATGGTCGTTTTGCCGGCGCCGTTCGGGCCGACGAGCGCCAGGCGGTCGTATTCCTCAAGTTTGAAGGTGACGTCGCTGAACAGCACGCGGCCGCCGAATGACTTGGAGATATGCTCGAGCTGCAAGATCATGGGTATCGTTCGTCTTTCCTAAATGCCAAAAGTACAACCTATTTATGATACCCGAGAATGGGCTTACGCGCCGAGGGAAAGCTCCCCTATACAAAACGAACGCCCGCGAAAGGTCGCGGGCGTTCTGGAAATTATGATGTCAGCAGACGCTAGAGACAGCGGGCCAATAGAGGGTTGGAGCAACGGGACTTGGCGCGATACTCAGGCCGCTTGCATGCGAGGGCAGCAGCCGATAGCGATTGCACAGGTCGACGAGGCGAGAAGGACGTCTTGGGAGGTGTCTGAAAAACTTGAAGGGGGGACTTCAAATGGGAAGGTAAATTGCGTCCCTTCGCCTCGTCGACCTGTGCAATCGCGATACCGCTACTTCAAGAGCTTTATCTTGATCGCCTTTGCCGGACACGCCTCGATGCACGCTGCGCACTTCGAGCATTCGGGAATGTGCCCAGAATGGGGGTCGAGCTTCTCGGGGCACGCGTCGACGCACGAATGGCAATCGATTCCCTCGCCGCGCAAGCACTTCGATTGGTCGACGCGCGGACGCAGCGTGCGGTTCGCGTTCGCGATAAGCGAGGTGAGTGCGCTGATCGGGCATATCTTCGAGCACCACTTCCGCAGAACCGTGAGCTCTAAGACAAGAATAATCGGGAAGACGACGAGCGCCCACGACGGCTCGTTGAACTGGAACAGGTGCCAAAGGCCGATAAGCGTCGCGAACGTCAGGCCGACGGGGCACACCAGGCAGAACACGGGGAATCCGAACACGGCAGCCGACGCGAGCGTACCGGCGAGCACCACATGGCGCGCATCCAGCTGAACCCCGTCGCGCTCGCCGCCCAAAGGCGCAAGCTTGCAGGCGCCGCCGCACGAGGAGCACGCCGGCGATGCGCCCCCCAACTCGCTCTTTTGACCACCAACTGAGGTTTTTCCTCCAGAAGCCTTATTCTTTGGGCGGAAAAACCTCTGCAGCCATGGAACGGGGCAGCCCCAAGCACAGAACGCCTTGCCGAAAACGACGACGAGAACGACCATGGCCGCAAGCAGGATAATCGGATGCAGCATGAACTCCTTCGCGCCGAAGAGGGCCTCGAGCGCACCGAGCGGACACACGGCGGCGATCTGGTCGATGCCGAAGGCCGAAGGCGTGCCCGATCCGATGTGGAAGAGAAGGCCCACGACCACGAACGCGACAAGGGCAAGCGCGACGATTCCACGTGCGCGCCTGAAGTTGAACCGCTTGTTCATCGGGCATCGCCTCCCTTCGAGCTACCTGCCGACAACGCGACGCGCACGTTGATCCCGCGCTCGGTGCCTCCCGCAAACGTAAGGTAGCTATTCGATGGGCAGGCGTACTCGCACGCCCCGCACCCGTTGCACTTCGCCTCGTCGACAACAGGCCGGCTCGACCCATCGATCGATATGGCCCCGTAAGGGCACGCATCGACGCACACGCGGCACCCACCCTGCACCCAGGCGATGCAACGCTCGCGATTGACCTCGGCAAAGCCTATGACCTGGGACTCATCGCGTGCGCCGAGAATGGCCCCCGTCGGGCAGACGTCTTCGCACTTGCCGCAGAAGTCGCATGCCCCCCGGTGGAAGTCCATAATCGGGGTCCGCCAGCTGAGCAGGCCGTCCTCGAGCAACCCCGTGCGAAGGCAGCCCTGCGGGCATACGCTCTCGCAACGGTTGCACTTCAAGCACAGCGCCGTGAAACGGGATGCGTCCTGCGCTCCCGGAGGCCGCAGCAACTCCCCTGTGCCCGTCCCCGCCGCATGCGCCACGCCGCCTAAAGCGAGCATCGACGCGAACGCGCCGCCGCCCGCCAAAAAGGCCCTGCGCGTTATCGGTTTTCCCATTCGATCCAACCCGTCTTTCGTGAGGAGGCTACGCAGCAGCGCTCGCAGCGAGCGCATCCGAAGCCTCAACCATATCCGCAATCACGTCGGTTTCCATATGCACGAAGGCGCGGATTACCTTGGACACACCGCGGTAAAAACGGGTCTCGGCGACGTCGCAAACCGCATCGCAGAAATCGTCGACCCAGTTCAGCTGATGGTCGTTATGGAACTCGACCACCTTTTGCGAAAGCATGGCCGCACGCTCGAAGTCCCCCGCAAGGCAAGCGGCGTTCGTGCGCTCCAAAAGCGTCGCTAGGAACTCGAACTCGAAGGACAGATGATCCTCGGGAGTATGGAGCTCCTCGTCAGGCTGGATATGCTCGCCGCAGAAGGACTTGTACACCTCGTCGCGAGCATCCTGCATCAGAAGGCCCATCTCGGACGTGAACACGCTCTCGAACGGCGTCGCCGCGAACGACTCGTAATTCCCCGCGGCAAGAAAGGTGTGGGCATAGTCGACGGCAAGCTCCTGGCGAGTGCCGGTGTTGCGGCGGCGCAGATAGCTCGCCATGTCCCCGTAACCCTCCGCAAGGTCAGCATCGCCTTGGGCAAGCGACTTCAAATCGAGCGCGGCCAGGTGGTCGATCTGCTCCTGGGTGAGCTCTTTCCACAAAAGCTCGGCGAGCATGCGATAGTACGCCGCACGCCCCGCGTTGACCTCGACGATCTCGTTCACGCTCGATGAGATCTCGGCTTCATCCATGTTGTTCCCCTCTCGTTATCGAATAGATGATCGAAGCTGTTCCATCCGAAGAAGCACAAAAGCGCGAGGTGCGCCCTTTTGCGCCTTCGGATGAAAGCCCGGCCCCGTTTGGAGGGTGGGAATCCGGGAACCGGGCCTTCGATTCGAGCTTGCTTTTAGATGACCGTCATGAAGAGGTCGGCCACGGGAACCGTGACGACCCACATGATGCATCGGTACGCGATGGCGCCCACAAGCGCGCACACGCACGACGCGGCAGCGAGGGCCAGCAGGCTCTCGGGCTTCTTCGGCAGAAGAGCGCCCGCCACGCAGGGCACAACGCCACCCGCGATGACCGCCAGGGCGAGCAGGCCAAACGCCGCGCCATCGGAGGCACCGGCGGAAAGCGTGTAGGCCAAAACACCGACAGCCGAGAGAACGCCCGCCACGAGAAGCGCCATGGGATAAGGCTTCAGCTCAAGCGATGCCGCCGCATCCTTGCCGGCAGCCTCGCCTGCACCTTTGCCCGCCACCGCCGCGACGACGGTGAGGTAGGCAGCGATGCCCGCGGGGGCAACCGTCAGCAGGTAGCCGAGCGGGAGGAGCTGGGTGTTCCAGTTCGGGCGCGCGCTCATGAGATAAGACTCGCCCGCCATAAACGACAGCAGCACGCCGAACACCGCGCCGACGACCGCAACGGCCTTGCGGGCGCCCACGCCTGCGCCGCGCTTCAAAAGCACCAGGTAAACCGCCACGCACACGATAAGGCAGCCAATAAGCACCGCCTCGACGAAGATGCCGGAGGTGGGGTGGCTCAAGGCACCCATGATGCGGTCGGGGTGCGACAGGTGCGTCACCGATGCCAAGCCGCCCACGATGGCAACAACGATCGACACCACCGCAGCCGGGAAGGAAGCCTTCTTCGCGCGGCCCAAGAACTCATCGACCGCAACGCAGACGAAGAGCCATCCGGCAAGGCCCGTAAGAGCCGTGAACAAAACCAATGACCACTGGATTTCCATGTGTCCTACGCCTCCTTCGCAAACCATGCCGGGTCGGCAGAATCGGAAGCCGGCGAGATCTCGTCAACGTCGTGCCAGGTCGCAATCTTCTTGGACAGGATGTAGCGCGTGGCCGGCTTGTTCCCGACGTCTTTCAGCGAATGCACCGAGGAAGCGTCCGCAGCGGCGATTGCCTTCGACACGTCGGATTCCGGATCGTCCAAATCACCGTAGAAGCGGGCGGATGCGCAGCAGCTCGCCACGCACGCGGGCTGCTCGCCCGCCGCCGTCAAGTGGCCGCACAGCGTGCACTTCTCGACGGCCTTCTCGGCGGCGTTCCACGAGCGCACACCGTAAGGGCAGGCCATCATGCAGTACTTGCAGCCAATGCACTTCTCCTTGTCGACGAGCACCTTGCCGTCGGCATCGCGATAGCTCGCGCCCGTCGGGCACACGTGCACGCACGGCGCATCCTCGCACTGCTGGCACTGGACCGGCAGCCAATACTGCTCCAGGTCGGGGAAGGTGCCGTGCGGGCCCACCTGGATGACGCGGTTCCAATATTCCCCGAGTGCTATGCCGTTCTCGTTCTTGCATGCCACTTCGCAGGCGTGGCAGCCGAAGCAACGGTCGAGGTCAACAACTAGACAATAGTGACTCATGACTGGTAAAACGCTCCTCCCGTAAAGTCAGTGGGCTCGGGCATCCAAGGCTCGAAGTCGGTCGGGTCGTACCACACGCCCTCGGGCTTTTGCGCCTTCTCGATCTTCACGTGGATGCCGCGCAGGGTGTAGGTGCCGAACTCGGGGTTGAAGTAGCCCGTGTTCTTGGTGAGCACGTTCATGTTCTCGGTGGTCCAGGACTTGCGGCCGTCCGAGCCGTCCTCCAGGAACTCGGGGTTCCAGAAGCGCTCCATGTAGACCGAGCCCTCCGCGATGCCCTTCGTCACGCGCGCCACGCCGTAGATGCCGTCCTTCACGATCGACTGGCCGTTCGCGGTGAGCTCCTCGCCCGGCGCGAACTCAGACGGGCCGTCGGCGGCGTTCTTGCTCTTGGCGAGCGTCGTCTTCTTGTCGACGCCCGTGGTGATGTCGCAGAACACGTCCTTGCCGTCGGTGCGCGGGGACTTCACGTTCACCCAATCGCCGTCCTTGATGCCGTACTTCTCGGCGTTCTCGGGGCTGATCCACAGCTCGGGCGCTGGGTAGAGCTCGCGCAGGTAGGGGTTGTTGCGCAGCGTTCCATGGTGGTAGTACGGGATGCGGCCCTCGGTGAGGCGCAGCGGGTACTCGTCGCCGAAGTCCGTCTGATCCTCGGGCTCGAAATAGTACGGCATGGGGTTGTAGTCCACTAAAGCCGCGGGCATCTCGAACTTCTCCTTGCCGTGGCGCCCGATGTAGAGCATGGTGTCGGCGTAGGGGCCGCACTTCTTCGGGTCGTCCTTGATATCGGAAGCGCAGGTGGAAAAGCCGGTGTAGGTGACCTTGCCGTCGTCTGCCGCTGCCGCAACGAGGTCGCCCTTCTTGCCGCCGGCGCCGCCGCCTGCGTTCACCTTGCAGTAGCCGTCATAGACCGTGCCGCCCCAGTACTCGTCGTCGGTCGCCCATTCCTCGGGGAACACGTCCATGGCCTGCTTCATCGTGGTGACGCTCGGATCGCCGCCCTGCTGGGCTACCCAATCCCAGTACTCGTTGATCGTCTTCCAGTACGCGGGAACCATGGGGCTTCCGATCTTCTCGGAGTCCATGCACGCCTCCATGTTGGCGTCGTAAAGATCGCTCGACGGGTCAGACATAGCCTCGGCGATCTTGCCCCACATCATGATCTCGTCGGCAGCCTCGAACAGGTTGGTCACCGGCTTGCGCATGAGGTTCACGTTCAGGCGGTTCTGGGCGAAGGCGTTCTCGAGCCACTCGCACACGGGGAAGACGATATCGGCCGCTTCGGTGGTGAAGGAGGTCGGGTACATGTAGCCGTGCACGATAAGGTCGAACTTCGGGAACGCGTCGACCCACGAGCTGGAATTGCCGAGCGCCGCCATCTTGTTGCCCGAGCGCTCGATCCAGACCTTGGGCTGGTAGGGCTCGCCGGTGAGAATGGCCGAGAGGATAGTCGGGATATGGCTGTGCATCCAGCCGCCCAGGCCTTTGTGCTCGGCGTAGCCCAAGCGCTCGAGGACCGCCTCGTCGTCCATGAACTTGTAGGCGGTCTCGCCGATGAAGCCCGAAGGGAAGATGGTCGACTCGGCGGAAGAGAGCCCCGAGGAGCCCTGCCCGCCCGTCTTGTTCGCGGGGCAGCCCGGATGCCACAGGTGCGCCGTCATGCAGTCGAGCGCCGCGGCGCCGATGGCGGCCTGCGCGGAACCCGGGTACATGTCGGTCGCCACGCCCAGCGAGATGCCGCCGTGGGGGCTTGAGCAGTAGATCTCGATCGCCTCGATGATCTTTTCCTTCTGGCAGCCGGTGATCTTCGCGACCGTGTCCAAATCGAAGGCCTCGCAACGGTCTTTGTAGGCCTGGAAAGCAGTCTTGCACGTGATGGTCGTGCCGTCCTTAAGCGTCACGTCCACGGTGCCGAACAGCTGCGGATGGTAGGTGCCGTCGTTGTCGGGGCCGAGCGCGAAGGCCTTGGTGACCTCGCCCTTCTCCGTGTCGAAGTACACATACCCCTCGTTTTCGGCGGTGACGTCGGAAAACACCTCGGAGGCGCGCAGAAGCTGGCCGTCCTTGGTGATGTCTTCTGCCACGGGCGGCAAGCTCACGTTGTCGCGCGGGTCGACGAGGAACGGCAGGTTCGTCCACTGCTCGCAGAAGTCCTCGTATCCGGGAATTTTCTCGTAGAGCTTGTTCTCGATGATGTAGTGCATCCAGCCGAGCATCATCGCCATGTCGGTGCCGGGCTTGATCGGCAGCCACACGTCGGCCTTGGAGGCATCGGCGTTGAAGCGCGGGTCGACAACGACGGTCTTGCACCCGTTCGCGCGCAGCTCAGCCACGCAACGGCCGGAAGTCGAGGGCGAATGCCACGCGGGGCCCGTGCCCCAGATGACGTAAGCCTCGGTGATGCCGCCGTAGCGCGCGGGCTTGTAGAGCTCCGAGCAGCCGGAGTCGGCGATAGACGTGTCGCCCAGGCCGTTCACGAGCGGCATGGTGTAGTTGCGCGGCAGATAGCACTGCGCGCAGCCGGGCTCGAACACGTTGCCCGCGCCCCAGAAGTTGCGGAAGCGCGGCGGGCTGAAGAACTGCGGGTTTCCGCCGCCGCCCGTAGACGTGAGCAGACCGTGCTTGCCGGTCTTGTCACGCATGTCAATGAGCGCCTGAGCGACGGTTTTCGCCGCCTCGTCCCAGGAAATGCGCTCCCATTTGTTGCCAGGCTTCTCGCCCACGCGCTTCATGGGATACTTGTTGCGGTTCGGATGGTACAGTGCCTGCACGCCGGATAAACCCTTCGGGCAGATGCGCCCCTTCGACATGGGGTCGATGGGATCGCCCTTCAGCTTGATGACGCGCCCGTTGCGCACCGTGGCGATAACGCCGCAGTTCGCGATGCACGCGCGGCACGAGGTGCGGACCTCTTGGACGTCATCGTCGGCCCAAGCCTTGTCGCTTTGCGTCAGATTGTGCGCCGAGCCCAAGCCCAGCGCCCCAACTGCTCCGGTTACGGCTGCCGCTTTCATAAACGAGCGGCGCGACATAGTCAAAGACACAGCTTTCCTCCTCCTTCTTACTCTTCCTTGCTCTTTCGTTTTCCGTGCTGATATCTAGAGAGCGCTAAGCTTGGGCCTTATGGGCCTCAAGCAGCGTTTTGCCTGCGTCGGTCGCGACCCAGGCCCCCCTCCAAACAAGCGCCCCGGCCTTGTCGAGCTTGTCGACATAGAAGTCGGGCGCGAGCTGGTGTGAATGAGCCACCACGTCGTGAGCGAACTCGGGGGTGGCGTCGAAGTATTCCTTGATTTGCGGGAAGGTGCGCGGAGTCTTGCAAAACTCGATAAGCGCCCAGAAGGTGTCCGCGCGGTGCGGGTCCTTCGCGAGCTGGGCCTCGATTCGGCGAGCCGGGGAAAGCAAATCGACCGCAGCCGCACCCGCTTCAGTCGTCTCGATGCGATACGTTGCGATGAGGTCGTCCTGCTCATCGAGGGATAAGGCATCGAGGGTCTCGGGGGAGATTTCCCCGCCCTTCCCGTCGAGCGGAATCTCGTCAAGTCCGCCCGCGCGCACAAGCATGCCGATAAGCTCGAACGGAGTTTGGATCACATGGCTATAGACTGCCTCGTCGCTTTTCGCGATGAAGTCCTCGACATCGGTGAACTCGCGGGGGACTTTGCAGAAGGCAAGCGTCTTGTACAGGATTTCGCGAAGCGAGTTCTGCGCGCCGACGCACGTGATGACGGCATCGAGCGCTTCCTCGTATGTGCGCTGCGCCTGCGCCGTGCAGCCCACTTCCGCCTCTATCGCGTTGCGCGAACTTTGACCGTTGCGGTTCTGCTCGACCGTGCCGCCCTTTTCCGCATACGCTTCAAAGCTCGACGGCGCATCGAATTTCGGGAAACGCTTCTCGCTGAGTTTCATTGGTCGACTCCCCCTCCATATCATCCTGCGGGCCCTCTCTCCCGCAGGCATCGAAGTTCATGGCGATCACTATAGAAACGCGGCGTTTTCCCTGCATAGACAATAGTTAACTATATGCATTCAATTCGATAGTCAGTCGTTGACTAGATAAGGCGCGACCATACGCGCTAGAATGAGCCCGTTCCAATAAGGCATTGGAGGGAATGCTTATGAAACAAGGGGATCGGCCTTTGGGAAAGGCCGAAAAGAAAGAGACGAGAAGCACCGAGGCCTCACGCGCCCACACGGCGCTCGCGTCGATCGACAGGCAGGCGCCGAGCCTTACCTACTTGGGTCTCGGGTGCTGGATCGCGTGGAACACCATCGGCTTCTCGGGCGCCTTTTGGCTCCACGACACGGATACGAGCATCCGCTCGGAAAACCTCATGGTGGTCCATCTGGCAGCCTGCGCCGTGACGCTTCTCCTCTTCGCACTCTTCTCGAAGCGCGCATCGAAGGTCGTGGCGAAGAACGCCTTCACCTACGCAGGCGCCGTCATAGCATGCGCGGGGACCATCCTCATCGTGATCACGCGCGAGGCGATTCTGCCTATCGAGGGCCTGTTCTTCCTCGGGTGCATCCTTTCGGGCGTCGGGACGACCACCCTGTTCATGCGCGCCGCAGCCCTTTTCGGCACGCTTGCCCCGCATCGCGCGCTCTACACCCTCGCCATGAGCGAACTTTTCTCCATCATGGTGTTCTTCGTGCTGAACGGCTGTCCGAACGAGGTGGCGAGCATCTGCTTCACACTGCTTCCGCTTCTCTCCGCGTTCTTCTTCAGCCTGCGCAGCCGCAACGTCCGCGGCGAGACGCAGGTGCTCAAAAACGAGGTCCCAATCCCCCGGAAATTCGCGGTTCTTCTCGTGTCGATTGGGCTATGCTCGGCTGCGCTCGAGCTCATCCGCTCCTACATCCTCATCGGCATGCCGCCGACCGCAAGCGTCTCAAGCACGGCAACAGCCCAGTTCGTCGAGATATTCATCATGTGCGGGATCGCGCTTGCTGTGCTGCTCGCGCGAGGAAGCCGCGACGATTTCGGAAAGCTCTACTCGGTTGCCTCAGGGGGGCTCACGCTGCTCATCGTCGTCGTCGCCCTGTTCTCCTTGAAATCAACCATCGTGTCGTCAACGGGCTGGATCATCTGCTCGTGCTACAACATGGTGGTCTGGGCGATGCTCTATTACTTGGTTTACCAGTGGAAAGCAAACGCCGTCCGTGTCGTCGCGTTGGGCAACGCCGCACTTAGCATCGGATCCATCGTCGCAGCAGCGCTTGCCATGACGTACCAAAGCGCTCATGTGGGCGACGATGTCATGAAGGTCATCATCACCTTCGTCGGCGTCGCCGTGCTCATCGACGTGCTCTTCGTCTTCTCGGAAAAGCAAATCAACAACCTGCTCCTTCCCGTGGATGAGACGACCGAAGAGGTCGAAGGCAGCGATCCGCACGCCCAAGAGATGGCGCAATGGACCCAAAAGTGCGACGCTGTCGCGAAACGCTGCCAACTTTCGGCGCGCGAAGCCGAAGTGATGGCTGCGCTCTCGCGCGGGCGAAGCGCCCAGGAAATCGCCGATCGCGAGGTGCTTTCCATCTACACCGTCCGTGCCCACACGCGCTCTATCTACGCGAAGCTCGACGTGCACTCGAAAAAGGAGCTCGTGGACCTCATCAGGGGCGAAGAGGTTTCGCAATAACGGGCAACCTTCCCTGCGCTGGCCAGGTGCGCGATGGCCGCCCCTTCCCTGCCGAAAACGGGGGACGCTCTACAAGTTCGCACCCCTGTTGCTGCGAGGAATCTTCGCAATGATGACGAGGAGGCAGCCGAGCGCAAGGAGTGCCGAGAACCCGAGCGCGGCATAGAATCCCATAAATTTGCCCGATAGAGGGAGACACCCGATGAGGAAGACCATGACCGCCGTCGCGAGGGATGCCGCGATCTGGCGCGACATGATCATCCCCGCCGAGCCGTGCGTCGTCAGCCCCGCCTTCCCCAAAGAACCCAAGCCCCATGACGTCGTGGTGGGAATAAGGGTCGTAAGGCCCACGCAGCGCAGCGTTTGACCTAACGCCATGAGCCACAGCGGGGCATCGCTTGGAACGATCGAGCACAGAAGGGCGCCCACGAGGAGGAAGCATCCTCCGAATATCGCAACCTTTCGCGCGCCGAAGCGATCGGTCGCCATGCCCGCACCGGGCTCGAACACAAGGGCCGCCAACGCTCCGGGGAGCAAAACGAGGCCCGCCTCGAAGGCGTTATGCCCGCCCACCTCGATGACGGTGAGCGGGATGATGAGCGTCATCCCCATGAAGCAACCATAGAGCAAACACTGCGCGACAATGCTCACGCGATATTCGCGAAACGTGAAGATCCGCAGGTCGAGGAGCGGTTCTGAGATTGTGTGCTGGCGCGTTACGAACAATGCGACGCACGCGATTCCCACAAGCGCCGGCGCCCACACGAGCGGCTCGGTAAGCCCCATGTTGGCAGCAGCCGTGAAACCAAGCAGCAGTCCACCGAAGCCGAAGGTGGAAAAGATAAGCGAGGTGACGTCGAGGTAGGCGGCAGCGTCTTTCACCTCGCGCTCCCGAACGACGGCAAGCGCGCAAACGATCAGCACGGCCGACGCGCACGCCAAGATGAGAAACATCGCGCGCCAGCTGAACGCCGTGCACAATGCACCGCCGACAACCGGGCCGATATTAGGCGCGAACCCTAGGGCGATGCCCGCAATACCCATCGCCGTCCCGTGGCGGTTCTCGGGAAAGCGCGTCATGGCGATCGTTTGCAGCAACGGCATGAGCACGCCGGTACCAAGCGCCTCGAGCACGCGGCCGATGATGAGCATCGGGAAGTTGACCGCGAGGCAGTCGCACAACGACCCGATGAGATAGAGACTGTACGAGTACAAGATAAGGGAGCGAACCGACAGTTTCCGCTGCAAATATGAAGCGAGAGGCACCGCCGCACCCATACAGAAGATGTAGATCGTCGCGAGCCATTGGCCCCAGCCGATTTCCGTCCCTAAATCGCTGAGAACGACATCTGCCATGGCATTGAGCGCCGTCTGCGTCATGCCCCCGAGGCCGGTGCCTACTACCACGATGGCGAACAACGCGTAAACGTAGCTTTTGCTCTGATTCATCTTCTGACAGCTTCCCATCTCCCGTTACCTGCGCCCACGCCTTGCAGGAAAGACGATCCCGAGACGAAAAGCGGCCGCAAACCATTTTGCGCACAAGGGAAGATAGTAGCGGAGCGCAAGCGCAGGGTATCCCCGTCATGTGCTGAAAATCGTTGCCGTGGCGAGAAGATATGCTCATACCAGAAGAATGAAGTCTCGGATAGAACGGCGGCTCGGAGCAGGCTTTTTCCCGTCCAAAGACGACTCGGCCCCAAGGTTTTCCGCCTTGGGGCCGAGAATGCGCACCCCCGGCAAAAGGAGGCGCGATGACTATGTCGAGAAAGCCGCGCTACGCGAGCTTCGCGCCGGCGTTGGGGCCGGGCAAGCAGGTGAAGAGCTCGTCAACATGCACGAGCACGCCGCCCTTTGCCGTGATAGGCGCACCCATCGCCGCAAAACAGCCGTCCACCCACGCCTTCAATTCCTCGAACTGCTCACCCTCGTTGATGTAGGTAGCCGTGCCGTGAATCTGGTAGGCGCCTTCGTCTCCCCAGAAGGTGATGGCGACCTTCTGATTCTCCTTCAGGTTCGCAAGCGTCTTGTTGAAGAACTGGTCGGAGATGTAGACCGTCTCGGCATCGATGACTTTCTTCATTCCCATCGGGTCGACGTTCGGCACGCCATCGGGGGTTGACGTTGCAAGCACGACATTCTTCATCTGATTGAACGCGTCCTGTACCTCTTTGGGCATAACCGCCATAGCATCCTTCTTTCTCGCGAGTCCGGCAGGGCGCGTACGGGTGCGCCCCGCAATCTATGGCCCTATGATACCTCCGAACGCCCCTTTGTTAAGCGACCTTTTCAAGCCGCGCTTTCTCGTTTTCGCGCACACGGGTCTTGAAAACGAGGCTCAAGACCAGGTAGAGCGCAACAGTCATGGGAGCGGTGGTGAGGAAGGGGACGGACACGATGCCTGCCGAATACAGGACCATGTTCACGACGCTCGTCACGGCAAGAGTGACCACGCCGCGCCAGTTGACGATCTCGACCGAAGCAAGCGGCACCCCACGGCTGCCAATCTTCAAAGGGCCGCGCACGATGTAGTAGTCCGTGATGAGCAGCATGCACCAAGAGATAGTGAGGATACTGCCGAAGCTCATGAAAGCATTCACCTGGTCTAAGATGTTTCCCAGGATGAAGGCGAGACCGATGGCGTTCGCGATGACGACGGCGACCGGCCAAGACAGCTTCACGCCGAAAAGCGAATCGAACAGGTTCGTCACCGCGTTTGCACCGCCGATGGAGTTGGAAGTCTCGACCTTCATCTGCGAGAGGCAGATGATGGCAAGCCCGACGCCTCCCGCCGCGAGCACAAGCGAGATGCCGGGATTGGTGATCGCCGCATGCGCAGCGCCCGTCGCGTCGTAGCCCTGCGCGCTGAAGTACTCGACGGCTTGCGAGAATCCGAAGTACGTGATGAGCGCACCGAAGAGGTAGGTAATCACGGCGAACAGGCTCCCCACGCCAGCGATGGGCACAAGGTCGCTCTCCTTGCGCGCATAGCGCGTGAAGTCGGCGGCGAACAGCGCAAGCAGGCCGCTCGTCATGATGGCGTAGTTCACACCGTAGGCGAAGCCCTGCCCCACTTCAACACCGGGAATCATCACACCATGAGTGAGGGCGTCCCCCATCTGGCCGTTCGCGGCAATCAGGTACACGACGTACCCCATCACGCAGAACAGTGCAACCACAAACGCCGCGTTCATGCGCGCGATCACCTTCGTACCGAAGAGCGCCATGAAGATCCATACACACGAGATGCCGACGAAGAGCGCCCAGCGCTCCCAGGTCGCATCCCATCCGAAAGCATAGAGAATGGCGTTGCCGAGCTGCACCGTACCAACTGCAAGCACACCGACGAGCAAGAAGATCCAGATGAGCGAGCCGACCGCGGAACCTTTGGTGCCGAAGATATAGAGACGGGAGGCCACGTTGTTGGGCAGTCCCTCGCGGAAGGTGATCTTGCCCACGAGGTAGGTGAGGACAAACGACAGGGCGAACGTGATAGCCATCGCCACACCGCCGAGCTGACAGCCCGCGTAGAAGGCAACGATGCCGCCGCCCATGAGCTTGGAGAGCGAGGAGACGACCCCTGAGAGGATAGCCGCGATGTCGGGCCAAGCCAGGCGCGCCGAATCGGGCACACGCTCGAACAGGGATTCCTTCGCACCCGATGAGCCTGTCCCGCCGGCAGACGCGCTGCTCGGCGCCCTGCCCTTAGCCGGAGCTGCCACTTCGACAGGTGTTTTTCCCTTCACAGCCGAAGCTGCACATTCCCCTTTGTTCATGTTTCCCCTTTTCCTTGCAGTCTGAATCATCAAGCGATGCGAAGATGAGCCGAACATCTCAGGGAAGAGGGCTGCCGAGCGGTCCCTTGTCGAGCGAGGGAAAAGGAACCTGATTTGGAGGGACAGCCGTTTGCGGGGGGATAGAAGAGCTGTTTTGTGGAGGGAACAGCCCTCTTCCCTGAGAGATGGGCGCCCAAGACGGGCACCCATCGTCGAACGAGATCCCGCCATCCGCCCGCCTGCGAATAGAAGGATGGGAAGCGGTCGCATGCGCGTGGCCGCGACCGCTAAGAGCAACTTCGCACTACGCGACGCCCAGGTTCGCGAGCACGATCATGACGATCAGCGCGCACAGGCCGGCGCCGATGGAGATGGCGGCGATGTGCTTGTAGGAGTTGCCGTGGTTCAAGCCCATGGCAGCCAGCATGCCGAACATCGCGCCGGAGTTCGGAAGTGCGCCGCCGATGGTCGCAGCCGTCGCGATAATCTTCGCGAGCGCAGCCGGATCGCAGCCGGTGGCCAGGTAAGGCTCGAGGAAGTTCTGAGCGATGATGCCCACAGCGCCCGAGCCGGAGCCCATAACGCCGCCAAGAACGGCAGCCATGGTGGCGGCGGACACGTAGGTGCCGCCAGGCATGTTGAAGATGGCCTCGTAGATGACGGTGAAGCCGACGGATGCCGCGGCAACCGTGCCGACGCCGACGGCGGCAGAGGTGAACAGCGCGGGGCCGAGAGCGTTCTTCGCGCCGTTGCCCATGGTGTCGCGTTGGCTCGGGATGTACTTGTTGAACACGATCATGGAGACCACGACGGCAACGATCATGCCGATGTAGACCACGTTCGCCACGCCGAGCTGCGAGCCCGCGATGATGATGACGATCAGCAGGATGAGCGGCAGCAAGGACATGAACAGGCTCGGAGTCTCCTTCTGCTCGGCAGCCTCGGAGTCGGCAGCGGTAATCTCGTAGGTCTCGCCCTTGGCCTGAGCGCGCTTCAAAGCGAACTTAATGTAGATGCAGGAAACAACGATCGCGATGATGGAGCCGACGATGCCAAGTATGGGAGCCGCGGTCATGGAGACGCCGCAGCCGTTAGCAGCATTGATCCACGCGATGGCGGGAACGCCCGGGATCATGGCCATCGTGAACGAGCAGGCGGCCAGGGACCATGCAGCGCAGAACAGATGCCAGGGAATGTTGCATTCCTTGAAGATCGGGCGAGCAAGCGGGATGAGGGCGAACATCGCCACGAACATCGAGATGCCGGCATAGGTGAGAATCGCGCCGACAGCGGCAATCGCCAGAAGAACCAGGTACGGGCTCTTCGTGCCGACCTTGCCCACGATTGCCTGCGCGATGGACTTCGCAGCACCCGACTTGTCGATGTACTCGCCCAGAATGGCCGCGCCCACGAAGATGAGCAGGTTCTTCTGAACGAAGCTTGCGAGGCCCGTCACATACGACGACTTCGCGCCGAGCATCGCATCAGCGATGCCCATGCCGTTCGTAACCGCGATGATGACGGCAGTCACAACAGAGGTGATAAGAACATTCCAGCCTTTCAAGGCTGCAATGACGAAGAAGACGAGACCGACGATGATGCCGATAACTCCAATCCACTCCATGTTGCTTTCCCCTTTCGTAAAGCAGGTTGATTATCTGCAATGCCGCTGCAGTCAAGCCCGACCGATGGCGGCGGCAAGGCTCAAACGCAGCGACGTGCATTCGAGAATGCCCGCCCGAGTCCCCTTGATCGATCGGGCGGAATATCGCGAACGACTTAAAGCCCTCCCGCAGGCCGGAGGTTCCCGGCCTGCGGGAGGTCGGGCGCTTACGCCATGTCGTTGCGGGTGGCGCGCATGAGCTCGACGACGGAGTCGTGCTTCATCTGGAGCTCGTTGCGGCGGATGGTGCCCTCGTCGAAGGTCGTGAGATCCTCGGGGCTTTCGAACATCGTGCCCAAATCACCGCGCTGTTGATTCAGGCGGATAGCCTCATCGGCGTCGTACGGGATGAGCGGGGTCTTCTCGCGCGGGTTCCAGATGATGAAGGAGGGCTTGGTCGCATCGGGAGAGGGCATGCCCTCGCAGTAGCGCACGTCGCCGTACTTTTCCACGAGCTCGTCGATCGGGCCGAAGTCGAAAGCGCGCAGCGGACAGCTCTGGGTGCAGGCGGGCTGCTTGCCATCGGCCAAGCGGTCAATGCACATATCGCACTTGCTCATCTTGCAGGTGGGCTCGTCGGTCGCGAAGCGCGGCGCGCCGTAGGGGCACGCGTCGTAGCACTTGCGGCAACCGGTGCATTTGTCCTGGTCAACCAAGACCGCGCCGAATTCATCCTCTTTGTAGAGGGCACCGGACTCGCACACCTTCACGCATGCCGGGTCCTCGCAGTGCGCGCACGGGAACGCGAGCGAATGCAGGCGGATGTTGGGGAACGTTCCCTCTTCCCATTCGTACACCGTCATGTACTTCTCGGCACCCGGCTCGATGCCGTGCCAATCCTTGCAAGCGATGCTGCACGCCTGGCAGGCGTAGCATCGGTTCATATCGAACATGAAACCATACTGGGTCATCGTCTTATTCCTTCCCCTCACCGAGCGAGCGGCGATAATTCAGTGCCACGCTTGCGCCGCGCATGCCGCCGCGCTCAGCCTCGTTGCCGAAACCTTCGGCGTCGCCATCGCGAAGCTTCTCGACTTCCACCAGGCCCGCAGTGATGAGCGCGCCCAGGATGTGGGGCAGATGCCCGTCGTCAAGCAGGATGTTCGGGGTGCCGCGAAGGTCTTCGCCGAACGTGTTGCATTCGGCCGGCGTGCCGTCGGTCTGGAACCACGCGCCGTGGTGCACGGCCGCGGTGCCGGGCATCATGCGGTTCGTGACGTAGGCCGTGAGCTCCACCTCGCCGCGGTCGCTGTAGACACGGCAGATGTCGCCGTCCTTGATGCCGCGCGCCTGCGCGTCGACGCCGGAGATCCACACCGCGTGGCGATAGCAGTCCTCGCGCATGAACGGGTTGTTGTCGTTGCTGGAATGCTGGCGGTAAATCGAAACCGGGGACACCATCGACAGCGGGTACTTCTTGACCTTCGGGTTGTAGAAGCCGTCGTTGGAAGCGGATCCGATGTCGCCTTCGACATAGCTCGGGCTCCACACGGGCATCGGCTCGATCTGGCCGCGCCAACGGGACTCGGTCATGTCGTGGGTCTTCACGTAGTTCGACGAGAACTCGATCTTGCCGCTCGGGGTCTCGAACGGGCTCTCACCGCGCTCGATCCTGGTCCTGAACGGGTAGTACGGCGAGTCGATTTCGGTGCGGATGACCGGATGCGCGTTGAACTCTTCCCAGGTCGGACGCTTCTCGTAGCCGAGATAGGCCATAATCGTCTCGTTGTTCGCCCAGTTCTCGAAGGCCTCCTTGTACACGGCCTCCTGAGCGTCCACCCAGTGATCGACGTCGACGTCGAGCATGCGAGGATTGTACTTGTCGGCCACGCCGAGGCGCTTGGCGATTTCGGTCCAGACCCATTCCTTCGAGCGCACCTCGCCCGGGAAGTCCAGGCCGCGACCGCAGAAGGTGAAGTAGTTACGCATGCCGTTCGGGCCGGACACGAAGCGCTGATGGCCGTACATGTACTCGTCCATGCCCTCGAGCTGCCAAATCGGCGCCGGCAGGATGATGTCGCAGAGTTCGGCGGTGGGCTGGTTCAGATGCCACTGGAAACCCCAGTTGAACTCGGTAGACGCCATACCGGCGAAACGCTTGTTCACATTGGAGTGGTTGTTGCCGTAGTTGTTCTCGAAGATGATCATCTGGATGTTCGGCAGCGGAGAATCGTTGGTCGGAGAACCGATGCGATGACGAAACTCGGACTCGCTCATGCGGCCTTCCCAGTAATCCTTCTGGCAAGCGAGGATCTCGGTGAGGCAGTTGTTGTTGAACAGCACGGGCGGCTTGTAGTTGCCCGGATCGCGATGCCAGTCGGCACGCGGGGCGGGAACACGGCCCGGGGTGGGCAGGCAGGCGCCCGTCTCGCACCCACCGGGGCAGGCGATGTTACCGGTCATGGACTGAAGCAGCATCGACGCGATGGCGGAGTAATCTCCCATGTGACGCTTCGCGCACGAGTAGAAGTACTGCAGGTGAACCGGCTTCGTGGTGCCGTAGAGGCGCGCGAACTCGCGGATGGTCTCGGCAGGAACGGCGCAGATGGGAGCAGCCCATTCCGGCGTCTTCTTGATGCCGTCTTCGCCTTCGCCCATGACGTAGGCGCGCCATTCCTCGAAGCCCGCCTTGTCGACCCACTCGTCGACGAACTTATGGTCGATGAGGTCCTCTTCGTAGAGCACCTGCGCGATGGCGAGCATCATGGCGAGGTCAGTGCCGGGGCGGATGGGAATCCACTGATCAGCGAGGATTTCCGCGGACTGCGTGTAGCGCGGGTCGATGACGATGGT
Organism: Ellagibacter isourolithinifaciens; assembly: GCF_008831035.1. Classification (GTDB taxonomy): domain Bacteria; phylum Actinomycetota; class Coriobacteriia; order Coriobacteriales; family Eggerthellaceae; genus Ellagibacter; species Ellagibacter isourolithinifaciens. Next base: position 36,013 of record NZ_WAJR01000009.1, read on the forward strand.
CTTGCAGCCGTATTCGTGCGCGAGCTGCATGTAGTACGACGTCGGACCGAACCATGCGACGACCGGGTCCATGCCCCACATGATGAAGAGCTTGGAGTTGAAGATGTCGGAAGCCTCGAATCCCGGGGATGCGTCGGAGCGGCCGCTCGCGACCTTCGTGAGGTCCACGCCGAGGTGCAGCATCTCGCCAGCGGCATGGCCGGAGGTGGAGTGCTCGCCCCACGCGCCGAAGCCCGCTTCCCACCATGCCGCCAGGGGGAAGCCGTTCTTCTCGAACGACGGGTACTGCGAATGGAAGATGCCGTAGGGGCCGTACTTGGCCTTGATCTCCTTCATCTTATCGGCGATGGTGTCGAGAGCCTCTTCCCAGGAAATCTGCACGAAGTAGCCCTTGCCGGGGCCCTTTTCGCCCACGCGCTTCATCGGGTGCAGAAGACGCGTCTCAGCCTCGATTTCCTTCTTCCAGGAATGACCCATGGCGCACGGACGCATCTGGACGTTGCCCTTCCAGATGTTCTCCCAGCCGCAATCCTCGCGGCTGTCGTTGGCGTTGACCGAGTCGTCCGGTTCAATGGCGATGAGCTTGTTGTCCTTCACGTGGCACTTCAGCACGCATGCCGAGTCCCAGCAGCCGTTTGCCGGGCAGGAAGTGTAGAAGATGCGCTCCCCCTCGCGCTTAGCGCGGCTGGCATCGATGATTCCTTGCTTGTCCACCGACTCCTCCTTTTGTTGCTTGGAGCCGCGCAGTCGGGCAGTCGGGTATGCAGTTCGCATTGGTGCGGCGAGCTTGCGCGACCCCTCCCGTTGCGCAGCCATTCGATACGCCCTCGTCTTATAAGCCGTCGGCCAATTGAAACGGGCCCTGCCAACGGCTTGTATTCGGCGTTGAATGGAAGGATAGGGAGCGCAAACAGCGCTGAAAAGAGGTTTCGAGGATTTCGCTGTCGGAGTCGCTTACCGCTGCCGTAAAGGTTTTCTTGCATGGAAAGAACCGTTTACGGCGGTCGAAAAGCGTGCTTTGCAGCGAGAAAAAGTTAACTTCAGTAATTTAAGTGTGCGACTATAAAGATAATGCTCCCGATTGGGAGCATTATCAGATCGAGCCATCATGCAGATAAGAGGAGCGGAGCAACGCGGCGACGCATCATCCCCTACTGTTTGTCGTCGGAGCAGAAATACCCATCGGGGATGTTGTTGCGAACGAAGTCCATGAACTCGAGCGCAAGCGGCGAGATGGCGCGCTCGGCGTTCCAGGCAAGATCGATGGGATAGCGCATGGGGTCAGTGTCCACTTCGAACCAGATGATGTTCGGGTCGTTGCGATAGCGCCGCGCGATGCAGCGGGGGACCGACGTCCACCCCAAACCTGCGCGGGCCCCGTTCATCATGGCCTCGTGGGTGTCGAACCGGGCAACCATGTTGTGGTCGCGAAGCGAGATGCCGTAACGGTCGCGGAAGTGGCGGTTGCCCACCATATGGCGCCCCGAGTGCCATTCGTAGATGATCATGGGCCATTCGAGCAGCGTCTTGATCTTCACCGGTTGGGGCGTCGAATTGTACGGCGGCTTGTCGGGCGCGCAGAAGAGCAGCTGGGAGTACCCGAGCGTCTCCGTCGCGATCCCCTCCTCGACCGATTCGTTTTCCAGGATCGCGAAGTTGATGTCGCCGTCCTTGAGCTTCTTCAGCAGCCCAGGTTCGTAGCCCGCTTCCAGATGGACGAGCGCATCGGGGTGCAGGTCGTGGAACTTCTTCACGAGCGCCGGCAAAAGCGTAACGCCGTCGGCGAAGCTCATCCCGACCTCGATCGTCGAGTCGAAGTTCTCGTCGACCGCCGCGAGCTCTGCGGCGAGCAGGCTTTCGAGCGACGTCATCTTCCGCGCGAATTTCGTAACAATAACCCCGGCGGGCGTTGGCACCACGCCGGTCGACGTGCGCTCGTAGAGCTTCATCCCGAAGCGCGCCTCGATGTTCGCGATTTTTTGGGACAGTCCGGGGCGGGACATGTAAAGCCGCTCCGCCGCCTGCGACAAGCTTTTCGTCTCCGAAACGGTCACAAGCACTTCGATATCATCAAGCTGCATGACTCCCCCTTCATCATCTCAGCAACTATCAAAGCATCGTCGTAAGCCCGACTTGACAGCCGAATCGCGCCTTTCTGGCAAATCCCCCTTTGCCGTAAAGAGGAGTTTACGACCCTCCTATACGCTTTTACAGCGAAACCCGCAAAGCGACAGGGTATCTTCGCGCGATTCCACGAAGACGACAACCTATGAGCGCGATGGGGCACGCTTCTTCGATTGCGTATAATGAAAAGCATAGCACCCCCCCCCGAACATCAAGTTCGGCGCCTCAGAGAAAGCGTTCGACCATGGACTACCGCGCAGGACTGAACATCGATTCCAAGGCGCATATCGCGAAAAACGCAACCGTCATCGGCGACGTGACGATCGGACCCGACGTCACTGTGCTCGAAGGCGCGACGATCCGCGGCGATTTTGGCGGAAGCATCGAGATTGGAGCCGGCGCGAATATCCAGGAGAACTGTTGCGTCCACGTGAACACCGGAGAAGTAACGCGTATCGGCGAGAACGCGACGGTCGGCCACGGCGCCATCGTCCACGGCTGCGAAATCGGCGACGGATCGCTCATCGGGATGGGGGCCATCGTCATCGACCGCGCCAAAGTGGGCAAGCGATGCCTCGTGGGCGCGGGCTCGCTCGTGACGGGCACGGCCGACATCCCCGACGGGTGGATGGCGTTCGGCTCGCCCGCGAAGCCCATCCGTCCTCTTCGCGACGACGAACTGGCCAGCCTCGTCGATGCCGCCGAGGAATACCGCGAGATCGGGCGCGACATGGAAAGCCAGGGACTTCTTCTGCCCGGAAGCGAGTACAGCCCCATCTAGGTCGCGCTCGCAGAGGGCGACCGCGCAAGAACGCCAAGCGTCCCCCCCTCACGCGAGTTCGAGAGAGGAAACGGGGTCTCCAGGGACAAAAAGACGCGATATGCGAGTCCTAATCGTCAAGTTGGAGACTTGAAGCTGGCGACTTTCAACAAAACCCCAGGTCGCGAAAACCGGCCAGCAGGCTAAACCTTGCGATTCGCGATCTCGGGCTCGCATATCGCATCTTTTTGTCCACGACTTCCCGATTCCGCTGCAATTCGCAAGAGTCAACCCCAATAATGATCAGGAAAAGCCGAGGGGGGCTAGCACACGCGATTGACGAGCTCTTCCCCCGCCGCAAGGCGCGCGGTGTTCTCCCAAATGCCCCGATGGGCACGGTAGAACATGCCTTCCGCGACGCCGCCCACGTGCGGCGAAAACACCACGCGCCTCGACGCAACGGCAGAAAGGTTCACGAGAGGATTATCGCAGGTCACGGGCTCTGGCGAGAGCGTGTCGAGACCCGCCGCGGCGATGTTGCCCGCTTCGAGCGCCGCCGCGAGCGCCTCCTGGTCCACGATATCGCCGCGCGCCGTGTTGATGAGCACACCGTCAGGACGCATCTTGGAGAGAAACGCTTCGTCCACCATGCCGCGTGTCTCGTCGGTCACGGGAACGTGCAGGCTCACGATGTCGCAGGTGGCAAGCAGGTCGTCAAGGCTTGCGAAGCGAACACCCAGCTCGTTCTCGAGGCCCTTGTCGAGCGGATGGTGCTTGTTGTAGAGCATCTTGCAGCCCCAGGGACGAAGGTAGCGAGCAGTCGCCTGGCCGATCGCGCCGAAGCCCACGAAACCGACCGTACAATCCCCCAGCTCGCGAAAGCCCTCCACCATCATGCGTTCCTTGAGGGCGATCTGGCGACCCTCGCGAACTGCTCTGTCGCCTTCGAGCGCACGCCTTAAGCACATGAGCATGAGCATGACAGCCTGCTCGGCGACGGTCCCCGCGTTCACGCCCGCGCAATTGCACACGGCAATGCCCCGAGCGCGCGCCGCCTCCACATCAATCGCGTTGAACGCCACGCCCTCGGAATGAATGAGCTTGAGATTCGGCATTGCCGCGATGAGCTGCGCGTCTATCGGGCTTATGGCGTCGGCGACGACAACGGAGGCATCGGGCGCGAGAGCGAGCAGCTCATCGTTCGCGACGCCTCGCTCGGCGCACACGAGATCCACGTCGCGCGTAATCGGCAGGTCAGGCAGATACTTGCGCGTGCGCGCCTCGCTCCCAACGGTCAGAACCAACATGTAAGTCCCCTTTCGAGTCTTGCGGCAAGCCGCTACAGCAAGCCCATCCACTGCCAATACGGCACGGAGACCGCGAGCCCCACAAGGCAGGTCGCAAGATAGGCCCCGCAGTACTTGGCAAGTTCTGAATGCTTCGCCATCTTACCATCGACCGCGTAGAACGCGGCGAGGTAAATCGGGCTTTGATATTTCGCGAACCAAGCAATGACGAGCGCATACGCCGAGAATCCGAGCACCCACGGGTTCACGCCTACGCTCGCCGCCATCGGCACAAGGAACGCCATAATCAGATTGAGATACGCCACCTCGGAAACAATGAGGAACCGAAGCACTACCGTGATCACGCCGATCCCGAGCACGAGAAGGTACGGATTACCCGCAAGCACCTGGAAGGCAGGGCCGCACGTCTGCATGACCCAATCGTTGAGCCCCGCCTCGGCGAACACCGACCCCAACCCGAGCGCGATGCCGATGAAAAGGAGCGACGTCCAGTTCACACCCGACTTGAACGCGGGGACGTCGATCACCTTCAGCACGAACATGACGACAAGTGCCGCAAGACCGACCGCCATGGCGGAGATGTGGTGGAACGGCTCGGTTGCCCACAAGACGACCGTCACCAAGATGATGGCGAGCATGCGCTTCTCCACTGCCGAAAGCGGTCCCAGGCCATCGGGAATCGACTGGTTGTCGTTCAAGTTCGTCCCTCCGCGCGAGGGCTCGCCAGCAGAGTTCTCAGCTTCACCCTGCTTGGAGTCGGCGCATTCGGCGGCGCCCACAAAGCGAGTTCCGCAGCGCAGCGAGGACTGTTCGAGCGACTGGGCGTTGCCGGGTGCGCCGACGGTGCCCGGAGCTTCGCCTTGCCTGGAGTCGGCGCATTCGGCGGCGCCCACAAAGCGAGTTCCGCAGCGCAGCGAGGACTGATTGAGCGACTGGGCGTTGCCGGGTGCGCCGACGATCTCAGAAGAAGAACCAGCCTTCTCCCCTCGCCCGTACATCCCCATAATCAAGAAGTAGTTCAGCGCAAGCACGACCACCAACCACGGTAGCGCCGCCACAAACCACGACGCCATGTTGAACTGCTCCTGCACATCGGCAGGCAGCGTCGCCATGAGCGCATAACCGGTAACGGAGGCGGAAACAATCGTCGGCGCAACCGTGCGGATGCCCACGAGCATCGCCGCAAACAGCCCAGTCGCACGCTTCCCCTGACGCTCATATCCCAGCTCGTCCCCGATGCTCATGGCAAGCGGGGCGAGCATGGCGCCTTTGACGGCAAGGCTTGGGATCAAAGGGCCGAGAACCGTGCCCGTGACAAGTTGAGCGATGACCTGGCATCGGAACGTACGCGGGAACTTGCGCACAATCGCCAGCGCGATGCGCCTCATAAGACCGCTCGTCTTCATGCCGACTCCCAGCGTGAAGGCCGAGAGCAAAAGCCACCAGGTAGACGACGCGAACGTCGAGAACGTCGCGCCAACGGAGATACCGGCGACCACAACGAAGAGCACCGCCATCACCACCGCGGTAACAAACTCGGGCAGAACGCCGGTAATCCACCACACGATAGCCATGATGAGGATACCAAGCACCGCGGTTGCCTGATAGGACAGTCCCGGAATCGGGCAGGTCGCGATAAGGAGCGCCGCCACAAGCGCAGCCGCCGCAGCACATCCCAGCTTGATCCTTCGCTTCGCTTCCTCTTTCACCAGCACACGCCTTCCCTCGCAATTGACGCGGTCAATCATACTCCCAAATGAAAACGGCGACGCGATTCTCTTCACGCCGCCGCTCGGTTATCTTGATTGGGAACGCATATCGGAACGCACCTTAGAGCACCGCCTCCTCGACGATGCCCTCGATAAGCCGGCAGAACTTCGGCTCTGCTTCTTTGGCGACCTCGAACACCTCCACATCGCTCGGGGAAGCGCCCTCGACCCCGCACGCCATGTTCGACACGAGCGAGATGCCGAGCACGCGCATGCCCACATGGCGAGCTGCGATAACCTCCTCGCACACGCTCATGGCAACCGTGTCGGCACCCCAGGCGCGAAACGCGCGGATTTCGGCGGGAGTCTCGAAGCTCGGGCCCAAAAGCCCCAGGTAAACGCCCTCTTGGACCGCGACACCACGCTCGAGCGCAACCCTGTGAGCCACAGCGCGCAGCTCAGGGTCGTAGGCATCCTTCATCGAGAAGAAGCGAAACGCGATACCGTCGGGCTCGGTGCCGACGATCGGGTTTCGCCCGGTGAAGTTGATGTGGTCGCTCATGATGCAAAACTCACCGGGGGCATAGGACTCATTGATGGCGCCTGCCGCGTTTGTCGTGATGAGCGCGCGCACGCCCAGAAGATGCATAAGCCAGATGGGGAACGCTACCTCCTGCGGCGAATTCCCCTCGTATCCGTGCAGGCGGCCCTGCATGGCGAGCACCGTCTTCCCGCCAAGCTCGCCACATACGAAGCGACCCTTGTGACCCGTCGCCGTGCTGCGCTTCATATGGGGAATCTCGCCGAACGGGACGATGATGGCATCCTCAATCTGCTCGGCCAGGGGGCCGAGGCCCGAGCCGAGCACGATGCCGACCACAGGCTCGCGATTGCCGAGGCGCTCCCGCAGGACGCCAGCCGCTTCTTCGAGGTTCGCTTTGAGCACGTTATCAGCAGACATGTACGCTCCTCACCATAGTAGACATAGTCGAATAGCGCTATTCTAGCGCAAAGAGAGCGACCGCCGAAGCTCGCGTTGCACAAGGTGCTAGCACTCCGGCTTTCGCGCCGTGAGAACGCGTGGCCTGCCAGCGAGGTCGGCGACGATGCGCACATCGACGAAGCCCGCCGCGCGCGCAAGCGATGCCGCTTCGTCAAGGCAGGTCTCGTGCAGCTCGAACGCGCAGCCGCCGCCGGGACGCAACGCCTGCCGGCACCATTCGATCTCGCGGCGGAACACATCGAGCCCATCAGCGCCCCCTTCAAGGGCAAGCGCGGGCTCGAAGGCCGCAACCTCCTCGGGAATTTCTGCCATAACGGCGGTGGGAACGTAAGGCGGGTTGGAAACAACCAGGTGAAGCTTGCCGATTGCCGCCTCGGGAACGCCCGCCGCAAGGTCGCATTCGACGACGCGCACGCGGTCGGCAAGCCCGAGCGCGCCCGCGTTCTCGCCCGCGAGCGCAACGGCGTCAGGCGAGATGTCGGTAGCGATGACGCGCGCGTCGGGACGCTCGTAGGCTATCGAGCAAGCGATACAACCACTCCCCGTGCACAAATCGGCCACGAAAAGCGTCTCGGCGCCAGAATCACCCGAGGCTTCCGCGCCCTCCGAAGAGAAGCCACCCGCCTCCTCAAGCGCACTTGCTACCTGGGAAAGCGCATCAGAGCCATCGCCTGATTCCCCGACAGCGGCCTCCGCTGCGCGCAAAAGATCGCCCTCCCAGGCACCGATTTGCGAGTCGCGCGCCACACGGCGGCCTGCGGGAGGCAAAAGCGAGAGCGCCTCGCTTACAAGTACTTCAGTCTCGGGACGCGGGATGAGCACGCCCGGGCGCACCTTCACCGCAATATGGCGGAACGCGACCTCGCCGGTGATGTATTGCAGCGGCTCACCAGCCCCGCGGCGCGACACGTAACCGCGAAGGATATCGCGCTCCTCCATCGAGAGGGGCCTCTCGAAATTGACGTAGAGCTCAACACGACGCAGGCCCGTAGCCTCGGCAAGAAGCCATTCCGCCGACAGACGCGGATTCTCGTCGCCCTTGCGCGCAAGATACCCCTGCGTCCATTCGAGCGCAGCCTTAATCGTCCACACGTCATCCGTCATAGGGAAACAACCCCTTCCAAAGGCACACGATGGTTGATGCCCCTGCGCTCGGCTTCGCCGTGCTCGGGGTTGAAAAGCCCACTGGGCTTTTCAATCGTCCACACGTCATCCGCCATCGGGTAACATCCCCTTCTCGCATCGCACTAGCTTGCAGTAAAACCAACAAGAAGGGCCCCTCCTTGAACTCGCAGGATGCAGGGGCAACGCGCACTCTTTTGGTACGCGAGCCCGCATCATCGTGCAAGCGCAAGGCCGGGACCCTTCGCAGCGTCACATTTCTCGTCGCACGTCAGAACAGCGAAACTAAACAGCTTCGGCGAGCTTGCGGGCGCGGTCTGCCGCCTGAAGTGCGGTGATAACATCGCCCAGCCCATCGCCGTCGAGAACCGAGCTGTACGTGGAGTTGAAGCCAATGCGGTGGTCGGTCACGCGGTCCTGAGGAAGGTTGTAGGTGCGAATCTTCTCGGAGCGATCGCCCGAACCGATCTGCGCGAGGCGCTCGGCACCTTCGGCAGCCTGCTGCTCAGCAAGCATCTTCTCGTAGAGGCGCGCGCGAAGAACGGCCATCGCCGCAATCTTGTTCTGCAGCTGCGACTTCTGGTCCTGAGACTGCACGACAAGGCCGGTCGGCAGGTGCGTGATGCGCACGGCGGAGTCGGTCGTGTTGACGCACTGTCCGCCGGGGCCGCCGGCGCGGAACACGTCGATGCGCAGGTCATTCTCATTGATGTCGACCTCAACCTCGTCGGCCTCGGGAAGCACGGCAACAGTCGCCGTGGACGTGTGGATGCGGCCCTGGCTTTCCGTCTTGGGCACGCGTTGCACGCGGTGCACACCAGACTCGTACTTCATGACGGAGTACACCTTGTCGCCCTTCACCTTGAACTGGATTTCCTTGTACCCGCCTGCCTCGGACGGGGAAACGTCCATAAGCTCGATCTTCCACTTCTGAGAAGAGCAGAAGCGCTCATACATCTTGAACAGGTCGCCCGCGAAGATCGCCGCCTCGTCGCCGCCGGCAGCAGCGCGGATCTCCACGATGATGTCCTTCTCGTCGGCAGGGTCCGAGGGAATGAGCATGAACTTGATGTCCTCTTCGAGGGCAGGCATCTTCGATTCGGCCTCGGCGATGGTCTCCTGTGCGAACTCCTTCATGTCGGGATCGGCGAGCATCTCTTTGGCGTCGTCGATGTCGCTGCAGCATGCGAGGTACTCGCGCGCCTTCGCGGTGAGCGGGCCTTGGTTCGCGTATTCCTTGGCGAGGTGGTTGTATGCCTTTTGATCGGCGAGAACTGCAGGGTCGCTCATCTTCGCCTGGAGCTCCTCGTAGGCGGAAATGATCTTCTCAAGCTTCTCGCGCATGTCGTTATCTTGCATTGCGTGCGTTCCTTTATGCGAATTGCGTTATCCGTAGCTGAACAATGATACCAAAAGGGCGCCCCTCGTGTGAGGGACGCCCTTGGACTTTCGCAGGAAATACGCTCATGGAGGCGAAATCGTCGGCGAAAGCGAAACCTTGCAGGTTAGAAGCTTCGTTTTACTGCAACACGTCACGCTCAAGCGTTGCGGTCATCTTGCCGACGGCAGAGCGCCAGGCCGAACCTTGCGGGTCGAGGTAACGCGTACCATCGATCTCCCGACCGTCCATAACGCCCGCGTCGAGCGCCCAAGCCAAGCTGGCGCGCGCCCAGGGGCTCACCGTCGAAGCGTCGGGCATGGAGGCAAGCTTCGTGCCGTCGCTCGACACATCGACTCCCCAGAGAATATTCGCGTACTTGGCGATCATCACCGCGAACTGCTCGCGCGTGACATAATCTTCGGGCCCGAACAAGTTGAGCGGAGTGCCGTAAACGGGGTCTGTGTAGCCGCCGATGATTCCCGCCGCACGAGCCCAGTTGATTGCAGCCGAATAGTACGAGTCGCTGGGCACGTCATAGAACTGCTCCACCGAAACGTCCGGCTTGCCCGCCATACGCCACAAGATCATCGCAACGTCGCCGCGCTTGATCGAGTCGTAGACGCCCAGTCGGTGAGTGCCGTCGTTGTAGCCCGTGATGAGGCCATTGTTGAGCATGTACACCATGGTATCGGCATACCACTCGCCCGCCTCGAAATCGGGGAAGAACAGGCCCAGATTGCACTGGCCCATTTCGAGATTAACATTGTAGGTTCCGTTTACGGCATCCTGCTCGGTTGTCTCGAACGGTTGATAGCCGAAGAACTCGACCCAATAGCCATTGAAGCATGCAACGCCGACCATGTTGAAGTTCTCGTTGATCATGTTCGCGTAGTGGCCGGGGGAGTTTGTCCACCAAGAGTTAGCCGTCGCTACGTCGTACGTTGTCCCAAGGATGTTCTCGCCGAGCGCGTAGTAGGGATTGCTCAGCATGACGTCATCAACCACAGTGTAGCAAGTGTCGCCGCTCGGGCGCGTATGGCTGAAAAAATCGCCACCTATAGAAATCTCGGCGGCACGCTGCATCGCGCAGACCTCGAGCTCGTAGCTCCACGTCAGAGGGGCCGCGCCCACCGCGCCGCGGGCCTTGTTGATATAATCGAGCATGTTGCGGGCAGTGTCCTGATAGAACGTGCCCTCCGTGACGAAGGTGACCGTCGGCTTGTCCACGCGGCCGTAAACGCTCTCGGGAGCAATGCCCCCATCGGAGCAGTCCCATGTGGCAACCTGGTCCGCCTGAAGCGCCCCATTCGCGGCGGGTTCCGCGTTGATAGTGCCATCAGCCCAGGCTACAGCAGGAATCGTACTGAGTAGTGCGAACGTCGCAAATGCGACGATGCCCTTTCGAAGCGAACTTATCATCTCTCTCCTCGTTATCGCAAGCTTATACGCCTCCGACACTATACCTCAATACGGGCCCTATTGAAACGGTCCCTCACTTGCATTAAAACGTATTTACCTTCGCTTTTGCTTTCGGCCTCACCCGCCGAGATTGCTCCGCCACGCGCCCGCCAGCGGACCCGCCGAGCGCACACCGCGCGCCCACCCGCCGGCCTCGCCCGCGTTCCTGCTCACCCGCTATCGCGAGGCAACGTATGCGGCGGCGCTCTCGGCGGCTATCGCCCCGTCGGAGACGGCCGTCACCACCTGGCGCAGGCCCTTCGCGCGCACATCGCCCGCCGCGAACACGCCGGGCACGCTCGTAGCGCCCGACTCGTCGGCCACGATGTAGCCGCCCTTGTCAACAGGAAGCACGCCCTCGAGGAAATCGGCGTTGGGAATCGTTCCGATAGCAACGAACAGCCCTCCGACAGGAAGCGTCCTCCGCGCACCCGTCGCCACATCCTCGACTTCCACAGCGGCAAGACGACCCTCCTCCGAGTGCAGGTCGGCAATGCGCGAGTTCCACACGAACTCGACGTTGGGAAGCGAGGAGAGGCGCTCCCGATCGATCGCCGAGGCGCGCAGGGTATCGCGACGATGGACGAGATAGACGCGCTCGCAGATGCGCGCAAGATATTTCGCGTCCGCCGCCGCCGTGTTCCCGCCGCCGAGCACGCATACGCTTTTCCCACGGAAGAAGTTGCCGTCGCAGGTCGCGCAATACGACACGCCGCGGCCTGCGAGCCGTTCCTCCCCCGCAAGGCCCATCTTACGCGGCCGCGCGCCCGTCGCCACGATGACGCTTCTCGCCTTATGTTGGCCGAAAGGCGTCGTGAGCGTCTTCACCTCGCCTGAAAAGTCGACCGCCGTCACTTCCTCGCTCACGATAACAGCCCCGAAGTGCTCCGCCTGCTCCTTCATCGCCCAAGCGAGCTCGAAGCCGTCGGCCCCCTCGGCAAAGCCTGGGTAGTTTTCCACCCGTTCGGTTTGCGCAAGCTGCCCACCAGGAGAAATCCTCTCGTAGATGGCGACTGAAAGCCCCGCGCGCGCCGCATAGAGCCCTGCCGTGAGCCCAGCGGGCCCCGCGCCGATCACCGCCACGTCGAGCACATCGTTTTCATTCATAGCATTTCCGCCTTTCACCCGATTGGGTCCCGTTCCCGCAGAGTATACCCTCGAAACGCGAAAAGGCGCCGCAAGGCGAACGTCGCCCCGCAGCGCCTTCCCATTGCGCTCGGAAAATACGCTTTACGCAAACAGCGCGAGCACGTTCTGCTTCGGCTGCGCGCCCACCATCTGGCGCTTCGGCGCGCCGCCCTCGAACAAGATCAGCGTCGGCACGCTCATCACGCCGTAGCGCTGCGCAATGTCGGGGCTTTGATCGATATCGAGCTTGTACACCTTGGCCTCGCCGGCCTTCTCAGCGGCGACTTCCTCGACCACAGGGCCGAGCATGCGGCACGGGCCGCACCATGTCGCGAAGAAATCCACAAGAACGGGGACGTCGGACTTCAGAACCTTCTCTTCGAAATCCGAAGAAGTTACCATTTCGCTCATGTTCCCTTCCTCCTGAACAAGTGATTTGAAAGCAGGATTCGCGTCAGGCGTCAAGCCCAACGCTTGTACCAACGTATTGTATCGCTTACCCGCGAAACGTAAACGAGGCGTTACTGGAACGGCATGAAACTGAACTATAATGGCACCCGACAAGAGAAAGGGTGGCCCATGAGCGAACCTACAGAAGATCAGCTTTCGGTTTTTGCAACCAAAACCGCAGATGAGAAGAAAGAACCGAGCGAAGGCGGCAGCGAGGGCGCTCCTATGCACGGCGCGCCTGCATGGGAGGGCGCGACGCTTGCCCACGCGAACCTCGTGCTCGAAGGCGGGGCGATGCGCGGGCAGTTCACCGCAGGCGTGCTCGATTTCTTCATGGACCAGAAGTTCTTCTGCGAATATGTCGTCGGCGTGTCGGCGGGTGCGCTTTGCGGCGGGAACTACGTGGCGGGCGCGCCCGGCAGGTCGAGCCTGATCAACGTGAAGTATGCTGCCGACAACCGCTACTTGTCGATGCAAAGCTTCGTCCGCACGGGAAACGCCTACGGCCGCGAATTCGCCTTCCACGAGATTCCCGACGTGCTCGACCCGTTCGACTATGAGGCGTTTCGACGCTCGCCTATTCGATTCGAAGCCGTGTCAACCAACCTTGAAACCGGCGAAGCCGACTACCACGAGATGCACGATTACCACGATGACCTGCCCTATCTCATCGCATCGTCGTCGATGCCGCTCGTAAGCCAGATCGTCGAGGCGGACGGCAAGCTTCTCCTCGATGGAGGCACCTCCGACAGCGTACCGCTTCTCCACTCGATGCTCACCGGCGCAAGCAAACACATCGTCGTGCTCACCCAGGCCGCTGGCTACAAGAAGAAGCCGAACAAGCTCATGGCGCTCATGCGCCAGCGCTACGCCGACTACCCGTACTATCTCGATCGATTGCAGTATCGTCACTACGAGTACAACCGCCTCTACCGTTGGATCGAACGTGAACAGGCAGCCGGACGCATCTTCGTGATCCGCCCTCCTGAGCCCGTCACGGTCTCCTCCATGGAGCACGACGCCGATAAGCTGCTCGCACTGTACGAACAGGGGCTGGCAGCTGCGGCACAAGCGTGGCCGAAGCTGCAGGAGTATCTTGCGGGCTAGCAATACGTCGGGCTCACAACCCGCAAGCCCATCGTGAACGAACGTCCACCAGCCCACCGCTCGCACGTTTCGCCTAATCGCAGCTCGCCTGTGCCCCACCAGCGCTCAGCACGCAAGCGCCCTCGACCCCCTCAGCAGAAAAGATTCCCATGCCCACCGATTTCATATCGCTGTTCACCGCCGCACTTGTCGCCGCGGCAGCCCCCATCATCGCCAAGCTTGTTCCACGCGGACTCGTTCCCGAAACCGTGATTCTGCTTTTGGCGGGCGCGCTATTGGGCCCCTATACGGCAGGGGTCATCGAGCTGACCGACTCGATCGATATGCTCTCCGAGCTCGGCCTCGCATTTTTGTTCCTTCTTGCAGGCTATGAGATCGACCCGAAGAGCCTTTCGGGAACGCAGGGAAAGAAAGGGCTTGCCACCTGGATCGTCAGCATGGCGATCGCACTTGTCCTGGTACTGTTGTCACCAAGCCTCTCCGTAAGCCACATCGACGGGCTCGCCGTCGCCATCGCGCTGACCACAACGGCACTCGGCACGCTTATGCCGATCATCAAGGAGCGCGACCTCGAGGGAACCCCCGTCGGCGGGGGAATCCTCTCGTTCGGCACCTGGGGCGAGTTGTGTCCCGTGCTCGCCATGGCGCTTCTGCTCTCGTCGCGCAGCGAGTGGAAGACGCTGCTCATCCTCGCGGTGTTTGTCCTCGTTTGCGTGATCATGGCGATCGTTCCTGCCAAAGCGCGCCGCGGCGGGCATCGCATCTACCGGTTTCTCGCGAGCAAGCGCAACACCACCTCGCAGGCGTTCGTGCGCGTGACGGCGGTGCTTTTGATCGGGCTCGTCACCGTATCGGCGGTGTTCCAGCTCGATATCGTGCTCGGCGCCTTCGCCGCGGGATTCATTCTGCGCTACGTCATCCCCGAAGGCGACCACGAGCTCGAATCGAAGCTCGACGCCATCGGCTACGGGTTCCTTATCCCCGTGTTCTTCGTCGTCTCCGGCGCGAAGATCGACCTTGCCGGCGTGGGCGAGAACCCGCTTCTGCTCGTCCTGTTCATCTGCGCGCTGTTATTGGTGCGCGCCGTGCCCATCGTCGTGGCACTCTCGCTCGGCAAGGGCGAGGACAAGCTGTCCATGCACAACCGGATCACCGTGGCGCTCTACTGCACCACAGCGCTACCGCTCATCGTGGCGGTGACATCGGTGGCGGTGAAGGCGGGGGCGATGGCACAAGACGTCGCGGGCACGCTCGTCGCCGCAGGCGCGGTGACCGTTTTCCTCATGCCGTTTCTGGCATCGCTCACCTACCGCGTGGTCGATGCGAAGCCGATCGTCGCGGTGCAGGAAATCGCCGCACACCCGAACGACATCCGCACGATCTTGCACGAGCACTTGGACATGGAGCGCATGATGGTGCGCCAGGAGGCCGCCGCCCGCCTCGCCATGCGCTCAAGCGAGTCGAAGGACGAGGATATCCCCTGGCAGGAAGCTGCTTTCGCCCTGCAACGCAAAAGCGAGCGCAAGCGAGCGCTCGACACGCTGCTCGATGCCGCGGCACAGGACCTCGCTGCGCATAAAGATGAGATCGAGCACTTCATCGAAGAGGGACCCCGCGGCGATATCGTCGAGAAAGCGACGCAGCAACGCGAAGAGCGGCGCAAAAGGCTCGCTCGGGCGGCGGTGCGCGAGCACCAACGCCGGCAAAACGAAATCGGCCGCATGATGAATAGCGACAAGAAGGAGCGCTAACAAAAGAAGCCAGGTTGCGTCCACGCGGCCCGGCTTCTTCACAAAACAGTTAGGTTCCTTCGCGATATCCTATTCGGGAAAGAACACCTCGCACATGCGCTGCTCATCCGCCGCGTCCCGGCGCCCGAAGAGGCTCCCCGCCATCATGAGCGCGCCCGCGACCGTGATGCCGATCACGATTTGGTGCAGACCCATCACCTTGAACCCGAGCGCCATGCACAGGCAGTACGAGGCAGTGCCGCCGGTCATCGACAGCAGCGCGCCCCACTTCCCCGCGCGCTTCCAGAACAGACCGCACACGAGCACCCAGAAAAACGCTGTCTCAAGGCCGCCGAACGCGAACATGTTGATCTTCCAGATGACATCGGGCGGAACGATTGCCAGCACGAATACGATCGCACCCACGCAGAGCGTGACCGCCTGGCTCGAGCGCGCGATTGTGCGCTCGGTGGGTTTTTTGCCAGATGATTCGCAATGATGCAAGTAGACGTCCTTGATAATCGCCGAAGACGAGGCGATGAGCAGGGACGACACCGTGGAAATCGACGCCGCGATCGGGCCTATGATGGCCACACCGGCAAGCCAGGGCGGAAGCGTCTGCGCGATGGCCTGCGGGATGATATTGTCGACGCTGCCGCCATAGCTGGCAAGGTCCCCCGTGAGCACGCCCGCGGACAGCACGCCCAAAGAAGTCACGCCAATCATCATGAGGCCGATGATGACCGTGCCCATGATCATCGCACCGTGGAGCGCTTTCGTGTTCTTGAAGCCCATGCAGCGCACAGCCGATTGGGGCAGGACGAACGTGAAGATGCCGACGAGCAGCCACTGCGTGAAGTACAGCGACGCGGGCATGGAACCACCGCCGAAGGGTTCGAGCATCTCGGGGCGGTTTGTGCGGATAGTATCCATTATGTTCTCGTAGCCGCCGCCGGCAGCGAGAATACCCGCCGCAAGCACGAAAATACCGATGAGCATGGCGACGCCGCATATCGCGTCAGTCACCGCAACCCCGCGAAAACCGCCGATAGTCGTGAACAGCACGACCGCCACGCCGAAGAGCACAAGCCCCACCAGATACGAATACCCGGTAACAGCCTCGAAAAGTTTCGCGCCGCCCACAAACTGCGCGACCATGGTCGCCGCGAAGAAGAGCACAACCACAACCGCACTCACATTGGCGAGCGCATTCGAGGAATAGCGCGCGCGGATGACGTCGATCACGGTGACGGCGTCGAGCTTGCGCGAAACGAGCGCCATCTTCTTCCCCAAGATACCGTAGAGCAAAACGAGGGCCGTGACCTGCACGACCGCCATGTAAACCCAGCCCCAGCCGACGAGCCACGCCTGCCCAGGCCCGCCCACAAACGAGCTCACCGAGCCGTAAGTGGCGATCGTCGTCATGGCGAGCACGAACCCGCCGAGAGCGCGGTTGCCGATGAAGTACTCCTTCACGAAGCCGCCGCCCGCCGCATGCGCGCGATGGCGCACGACGAGGCTCACCGCAAGCGCGAGGGCAAGGAATATGACAAGGGGGACGAGCGCGACAAGGTTACTCATGGCGCGCAACCTCCTCGCACGCCGCACCAGAGATGGCGGCATCGTCGTCCAAGTCGAAATCGACGAAGACGCGACGGCTCAGCACGACCGCAGCGACAATCGCGGCAATCCATGGCGCCACGCATCCGCCAATAATCCAAAGGGGCGTGTGGAACACTTGGATATCCGACCCGGCAAGCCCAAAGCCACCAACGAGCCACACGACGATGATGCAGGCCAGCGCGATAACCGTCGCCCGCGCCTCCTTGTTCGCCTGCCGCATTTTGCCGCAATAGCTGCGGATTGATGGATCGCCCACGAAACGCCCCTTCCCAACCAGTGTCGTTTGGCCCATGCTATCATCTAGCACGCAGGACGGGTCGGGCGATTCTACCAACTTGGCTAAACGATGGGCGGACGCCAATCGGGCAGCCCTTTTTTGCGGCGGTTCGCATTGTACCCGACGATGTTGTCGATCGAGCCCTGCATGCCGAAGGGGATGTAATCGAGGCTTTCCAAATCCTCGGGAAGATAGCTCACAAGCGAGAGCGGAGCGGTTTGCTCCACATGCTCGGGGGCAGGTCCCGGCACCGCGCAAAAACCGACAACGGGCGCGCCTTTCGCCACGAGCTTACGCTCATAGCCGCTCCAGGGCTCGTCGGGAAACATCCCGCGCACGTCATCGGTTTCCCATTCGAGCTGGTAGCCTGCCAGATTGAGCTGCGTTAAAGAGAAGTCGCGAAACGGCGTGGAATCGGTGCGCATGCGCACGGTACCGCCATTTTCAAGCACGAGGCGGTACTTCATCAGGCGATCGAGGTAGGTCAAGCGACGGGGGGCGCGCTTCTTCTTGGGAAACGGCGTCGGGAAGTTGATGAGGATACTTGCAAGCTCCCCCTCGCCGAACAGCTCAAGGACATCAGGGTCCTCATCGTGCACGAAGACGACGTTTCCCACGCCCGCCTCGCATGCCGCCTCGGCCGAGCGCATCACGCAGATAGGGTCAACATCGATGCCCACGAAAAGCGTCTCAGGATCGGCCTCGGCGCGCGCCACCGTGTACTCGCCCTTGCCGCACCCCAGATCGAGCACGACGCGGGAGAACGCCTCGCCATCGGGGCGCACACCCCCTTCGGGCGCCCAAAGACGCCACGCCCCTCGGCGAGCGGACGGCTCGAACTCGAGCGCCGCCTTCGCGCCTTCCATCCGCTTCTCGAGCGAAAAACCCTTGTGCAAGCGACATGCCGCCGTGCGCATCTTCCAAGCCTCCAACCAAATCAATAAAAACGGCGGGCGCCCATCGCAGGACAGCCCGCCGCAACAGCCAATCACACCAGGTCACACGAGGTTACGCGCGCGTGCGAATCTCCTCGCGCACCTTCGCGCAAAAGTCCTCAATCGTGAAGGGATGCGTCTCGTTCGTGCGGTCGCGCACGGAAATGGTGCCCTCCTCGGCCTCCTTCTCGCCCACGATCACCATATAGGGCACGCGGTCGATGGAACGCGCCTCGCGGATCTTATAGCCAATCTTCTCGTCGCGGTTGTCCACCACGACGCGGATGCCAGCGGCCTCGATCGCGTCGGCGACCTTGTGCGCGTAATCGCGGCTCTTCTCGGACACGGGAAGCACCTTCACCTGCATCGGCGAGAGCCACACGGGGAACTTGCCCGCGTAATGCTCGATCAGGATGCCGATGAAGCGCTCGACCGAGCCGTAGCACACGCGATGGAGCATGACCGGGCGCTTCTTCGAGCCATCCGCATCGGTGTATTCCAGATCGAAGTTCTGCGGCATCTGGAAGTCGAGCTGCACGGTGCCGCACTGCCAGGTGCGTCCAAGCGAGTCGGTCAGATGGAAGTCGATCTTGGGGCCGTAGAAGGCGCCATCGCCCTCGTTGACCTCGTATTCCATACCGAGCTCCTCGAGCGCGGTCTTGAGGCCCGCCTCGGCTGCTTCCCAATCCTCGTCCGAGCCCATCGAATCCTCGGGGCGCGTGGAGAGCTCGACATGGTAGGTGAACCCGAACTGCTGGTACACCGAGTCGATGAGCTTAACGACGCCCACGATTTCCTCGGTCAGCTGGTCGGGGCGCACGAACAGGTGCGCATCGTCCTGGTTGAAGCAGCGCACGCGGAACAGGCCATGCAGCGCGCCCTTCATCTCGTGGCGGTGCACCAGGCCGATCTCGCCCGCGCGAATGGGCAGGTCGCGATAGCTATGCGGCTTGGACGCGTACACGAGCACGCCGCCCGGGCAGTTCATCGGCTTCACGCAGTACTCTTCTTCGTCGATGACCGTCGAGTACATGTTGTCCTTGTAGTGGTCCCAGTGGCCCGACGTCTGCCACAGCTGCTTGTTCATGATCATCGGCGTGGAGATTTCCACGTAGCCGGCCTTTTTGTGGATCTCGCGCCAGTAGTCGAGCAGCGTGTTCTTCAAGATCATGCCGTTGGGCAGGAAAAACGGGAAACCCGGCGCCTCGTCGCGCATCATGAAGATGTCCATCTCGCGGCCAATGCGGCGATGATCGCGCTTCTCGGCCTCCTCGAGGTTGTGCAGGTATTCCTCGAGCTCCGACTTCTTGAAGAAGGCCGTACCGTAGAGACGCTGCAACTGCTCGCGCGTCGCGTCGCCGCGCCAATAGGCACCGGCGAGCTTCATCATCTTGAAGGCGCCGATCTTGCCGGCGGAGGGAACATGCGGGCCGGCGCACAGGTCAACGAAGGACCCGTGGCGGTAGATCGAGATTTCCTGGTCGGTCAAATCGTCGATGTGCTCGAGCTTGAAGCGCTGGTCAGCGAAGATCTTCTTCGCCTCGTCGATGCTCACGACCTCGCGCACGAAAGGCTCGTCTGCCTTGACGATTTCGGCCATCTTCTTCTCGATGGCGCCGAAGTCGTCGGAGGAGATATTGTTAGGAAGCTCGAAATCGTAGAAGTAGCCGTCGTCGGTCGCAGGGCCGAAGGCGATCTGCGTGCCGGGATAGAGCTCCTGCACGGCTTCCGCCATGATGTGGGCGCAGGAGTGGCGCATGATGTGGAGCGCCTCAGGGCTTTTCGCGGTGATGATCTCAACGGTTGCCCCATCCGTCACGGTCGCTGTGAGGTCGACCAGTGTGCCGTCAACCTTGCCAGCCAGCGCAGCCTTCGCAAGGCCCGCGCCGATGGAAGCCGCAACGTCGGCGACGGTCGCGCCGGCAGCGAGCTCTTTTACCGAGCCATCGGGTAGTGCAATATTCATGAGAGTCCTTCCCCATGTCAGGCGGCCATCCCGCCTGAACCGTTGATTTCCTCGCTTGCGCAATTCGATGCACAAGCCAAACAAACATGATAAGCGATGAAAACGCTTGCGCAACCGCAAGCACGAAACTTGCGTTAAGATAGTGCGGTTTCGGAAGGCGAAACGAAAACGAACCGTACAACGAAGGAGCATCCGTCCATGAGCGTTGAGTCTCAGGCAACCGTATGGATCACCGGCGCCGCCGGGCGCATGGGCCGCACAATCAGCGCGCGACTCGACCACAACCGATATCGCGTCGTGACGACCGACAGGGAACTCGATATCGTCGATTTGCAACGAAGCCTCGCCTTCGCCGAGTCGGAGAGACCTTCTTTCGTGATCAACTGCGCCGCGCTCGCAAGCCGCACCGAGGCCGAGGCCAACCCGGACCGCGCCTACCAGGTGAACGCGCTCGGCGCGCGTAACCTCGCCATAGCGAGCGCCTCCGTGGGGGCAACGCTTGTGCATCTTTCGACCGACGACCTGTTCCCCGCCACGTCCGAGCACCCCTTCAACGAGTTCGATCCGACCGACCCGCCGCATGTTTACGGCAAGTCAAAGCTTGCTGGCGAACGGTTCGTGTGCGAGCTCAACCGCCGCCACATCATCGTGCGCTCGTCGTGGGTCTACACCGCCGAGCCCGACGACATCCTCCCTCGCGCTTTGAAGGCGAGCCGCGAAGGTCGCACCGTGTACGTGCCCGCGAACCAGTTCGCGTGCCCCACCTCTGCCGACACATTCGCGAAGGCCGTCGTGTCAGTTATGGAGTCCAATGAGTTCGGCACCTTCCATGCCGCCTGCACGGGCGTGACGAGCCGCTTCGAGTTCTTCGAACGCGCCTTCGAGCTTGTGGGAGAACCGATCGGCAACCTGCGCGGAGCGAGCAAGCCCGAGCACGGCTACCGCATCGAACTCGACAACATGATGGCGCGCCTGACGGGCGTGTTCGAGATGCCCACCTGGGAAGACGACCTGGCCGCCTTCGTCGCATGCCACGATTTGACGGCAGCAGGCAGCGAGAAATAGGCAGTTCGCCCGGCCCCGCGCCGTAGATCTTTGACGTCGGGGACTCCGCTACTCCTTCGCGACCCAGTTCTCACGGCCTTGCTTGTACACGCGCACGCCCTCGACGTCGGCGAGGTAACCTGCAAGATGCGGATACCCGAGTTCGCGGACTTTGAAGGACTTGAAGCGCGTGCGCACGCGCTTCGAAAGCTCAGCAACGGCCATGCCGTTCTTGCCCGACGCCGTCACTTCCGCGCGAATGAAGTCATCAGGGGCCGTAGGAGCCGCAGGAGCCTTACGCGAACGGCTGCGGCGGCGTTTCACAGGCGCCTGAGACTTGCTGTCTTCGCTGGAATCGCTTGCCGCCTGCTCCTGGTCCTTGCCGGCACGGTTCGCCTCGTCGGCTGCCGCAACTTGAGCCTCGGCCTCTTCGGCCTGCGAGGCGCCAGTCTCATCGGAAACAACCTCCTGCCCCCCTGCGGGCGAATCGCTGGACTCACCCCGCTGATCGGCCGATACCGTCTGCGACTCAGCAGTCTCGGAGGTTGCCTCCCGCTGCCCGTCGATTGTCTCATCAGCCTTCGTATCGGCAGATTCACCCTGCTCAACGCTAGAAACCTTGGAGGATTTACGGCGACGGCGGCTGCGGCGGCGCGACTTCGAGCTGTGCGAGGACGCATCCTCACCACCCTCGCTCTCCGAATCCTCGGAAGCGCACGCAGTTTCAGCTTGCTCGCCCGCTTGCTCGCCAACGCCCTCGGAATCAGAATGCCTCTCAGCCGCCGCGCGCTCATGCTCGGCGCCTTCCGCAAGCTCGACCCGCACGTTCGAGCCGTCCTTGCGAATGGTGACGCTCTTGAACTCGCCGAGAAGCTTCGAGAGCAGGTTTGTCCCGAACGAGCGCACGTCGAAGTCGGGGTAACGCTTGAGCAGGCGGCTTCCCACCTCGCCCAAACCCGTCGACTTCCCGTTGTTCTGGTTGTCGGTGATGATGTCGACGACTGCGCGCTCGACTTCCTCGATGGTCAGGCTCGATGAGGAGCCGTTCGCCTTGTCGCGGCGTGCCTCGCCGATGAGCAGCTCAAGCGTGGTGAAAATGTCGCACGCCTTGCGAAACGGCGTGGGCGTTTTCTTCTCGCCCATCCCGATCACCGTGAGGCCGCTCTCGCGGATACGGCTCGCCAGGCGCGTAAAATCGCTGTCGCTCGACACGAGGCAGAAGCCCTCGACCGAGTTCGTATAGAGGATGTCCATCGCGTCGATGATCATGGCCGAGTCGGTGGCGTTCTTGCCGACGGTGTAGCTGAACTGCTGAATCGGCGTGATGGAATTGTCGAGCAGCACGTCTTTCCACTTGGCATGCAGGGTGCTCGTCCAGTCGCCGTAAATGCGCTTGTAGGTGATGGTACCGTATTTCGAAAGCTCGTCGAGAATGGGCTTGATGTACTTCGATGAGACGTTGTCCGCGTCGATAAGCAGCGCAAAGCGCTTGTCAAATGAGGGTTTTTGTTCCACAGGTTCTCCTTTTGCGGCGCCCGAGAAGAGGCGCTCATTGTTCGCCCCCATGATACAACAGCACTCCCATCACCGCATTATCCTCACAAAGCGCACGAGCAGGCCGCGGCGAGCGAAAGCGGGACGACCCTTCCGCGACGCGGAGGACGCTAGACATAACCGTAGTGGTTGCGCAGGCCGACGAGAAAACCGCCGGTAAGAAACATCGACGCGATCTCGGCGACCACGATGGAAAGCCAGATGCCGTCGACGCCGATGATCGCAGGCAAAAACATCACCGCCGCGCACTCGAACACGAGCGTGCGCAAAAACGATATGAGCGCCGAGACGAGACCGTTGTTGAGCGCCGTGAAGAACGCCGAGCCGAAAATGCTCACGCCCACGAAGATGAACGCGAGCGAATACTCGCCGAGGGCGGCGACGGTCATCTCGCACAGGGCAGGGTCGTATCCCACGAACACCGCCGCGAGCGGGTGCGCAAAGAGATGAGTCAGCACGGTGATCAGCACGCCACCCGTCACCATCACGCCAAGGCAGGTGCGGAACAAGCCCTTGAGCTCGGCGGAATTCTTCGCACCGTAGTGGTAACTGATGATGGGCGAGGATCCGACTGTAAATCCCATGAGAAGCGACACCGCAATCCAAGCGACGTACTGGATAACGCCGTAAATTGCGACGCCATCAGGCCCGATATAAGCCATCAGCTGGAAGTTGTAGACCATCGACACGAGCGACATGGAAAGGTTCGAGACAAGCTCCGATGAGCCGTTCACGCAGACGCGCCCCAAAGCCCGCACGTCGATAAGCGGGCGACCCAGGCGCAGCGTGCTCGAGTTTGGCCGCGCGAAATAGAGGAACGGGATCGCACCGCCAAGGACCTCGCTTATCGCTGTCGCCAGGGCAGCGCCCGCCAGGCCCCACTGGAACACGATGATGAACAGGGCGTCGAGCGCGATGTTGGCGACGCCGGCAACCACCATGACGCAAAGCCCCACCTTGGGCTTGCCCGCAGCGGTCAACAGGCTCTGGAAGGTTTCCTGCAACATGAAGAAAGGAAGCGAGAACGCCAGGATGCTGCCGTAAACGACACATTCCTCAAGCAGCGATCCTTCGGCCCCCAACGCACCGGCGACAGACCCTACGGCCACGAACACCACGACCCCGCATGCGATGCCCACGATGAGCGTCGCGTACACGATAAGTGAGAACAGCCCGCGAGCACGCTTGTCATCGCCCTCCCCCAACGTTTTGGCGACGAGAGCCGTACCGCCCGTTCCGAACATGTACCCGAGCGCACCGAGCATCATGAACAGCGGATAGACAAGATTTAAGGCAGCGAAGGATTCCTTGCCGACGAAGTTCGACACGAACAGACCGTCGATCACGCCGTAGATCGAGGTGAAAAGCATCATTGCGCAAGTTGGAGCGGTGAAACGCGCGAGCCGCCCGAGCGTGAAATGGTCGGAAATCCGGATCGCCATGGCTTATTGCACCTTCTTATTCGGAGAGGAAAGACACCCGCCCGGGGGCGCACCCTCGCCCTCCCCGCCGCGCTTGGCAGCCCCGTCGTTTCGAGGTGCGGAAGCGTCGCCTTGCGCTGCAGCCTTGACTCCTCGGAGCGCAGCTTCGCCAGCCAGAAGCGCGGCCTTGCTGCTTTGCGAGGTCAGGAGCACCCCAGGGATATCCGCGAAATGCGAGCGCAGAGCATCGGTGTAGCGCCGTCCGAGGAGAAGCGCCAGTTCGAGCTCCCTGTCGTCGAATTCCCTCAGCGCCGCAAGCTCTGCCTCGATCATAGGGACGATGGTACGCTCGGCGAGCTCAAGGCCCACCGGAGTCAGATGCGCGAGCAGACCGCGACGGCCCGGACCACTCTTGAGCACGACCACACCCTCGCGTTCGAGCTTGTGGATGGAGCTGTTCACCGTTTGCTTGCCGATACACATCTGCACGCAAATGTCATGCTGAGAGATGCCCTTTTCGCCCGCAAGATAGATAGCGTATAGGATATTGAACGCGCTTTCGGAGATTCCAAACGATGCCGCAACGTCGCGATAGAGCTGGTTCTGCTCACGCCAAAAACTATCGAGCGCCTCGTAGGCGCGCGCGATATTGCCTGGGACAGAAGCGCCCGTCGGGCAACTTGGGCCCTCCGCGTCCGCCGAACTTGCGACGTTTGCCGCGCCGCTGGAAACCGCCGCATCCGCCATGTTCGCGCCCACCTTGCCCGGCGCGCACGTGCCGTTTGCCTCATTCGCGTCGGACGCCGTATTCCCTTTTCTCATCCTTGTCCTTTGGTCCGATTTCGTACTTTCATGGTACTGTAGTACGAAATCGGACTTACGAGAATGCCGCGCATGCAATATGCACAACTAATGCTCGCCTTCTCGGGCGAGAAACGCAAGAAGGCATATTTATAAGGAACCTTTATAACCCAAAACTGCAAGTCAGTGCTCTGTCGTTCAATTAATTAGGACTCTAGATGTACAAGAATGACGATAATTTGCAAAACAAGAAATAGCCTCGCGGCGCATTCCCTCACTTCGTCGCCCCAATTAGCGGAATGCGCAGAGATATTCCCCGCTTTGCTAGACTTTGGGGAATATTTTAATTAGTGGCCATACTATAGTTGAAAATTATCGTCGTTTTTGTACACAACCCCACCGCACGCCCGTCAGCGCACCGCGCGGCACTCGCTAGCTCGCTCGGTGCGCAATACTCTCCACTGCCTCAAGCGCGGCGTCAACCTCAGCCTGCGTGTTGAAGCTGGAGAAACTCGCGCGCACGACGCCCTGCTCAGCCGTGCCGAGCGCCTTGTGCATAAGCGGCGCGCAGTGGGCACCGGGGCGCGTGCAAATCCCGAAATCAGCGTCGAGCCGCGCGGAGACCTCGCCCGAATCGGCATCGCCGATGTTGAAGGCGACGATCCCCGAGCGCCCAAAGCTCGCATGCCCGCCGTACACCACGATCCCGGGAACGCTCGCCAACCCGCGCTCGAAGCGCTCGACAAGCCCCGCCACCTGGGCAGCAATCGCAGCTGGCGCTTTCTGCGCCACGTATTCCACGCCGGCGGCAAGCCCCGCCAAGCCATGCGCGTTTTCCGTTCCCGCCTCAAGCGCCTCGGGCATGAACGACGGTTGACGCTCATCGAAGCTGTGTACTCCCGACCCGCCCTCGAGAAGCGGCACTACCTCAAGCCCCTCACGCACGATGAGCCCGCCTGTCCCCTGCGGGCCGTAGAGGCTTTTGTGCCCAGTGAAGCAAAGCACGTCCACCCCGAGCGCCGCCATATCGACCGGCATCGCGCCCGCCGTCTGCGCCGCATCCAGAACGAACAGCGCACCCGCGTCGTGAGCCATCGAAGCCATGCGCACAACATCGTACACATCGCCCGTCACATTCGACGCGTGCGTGGCGGCGACCAGGTTCGCACCTCCTTCAAGCGCGCGCTCGTAGGATTCCCAATCAAGCGACCCATCAGGGAGAATGCGGGCAACCTCCACCTGTACCCCACGCAGATCGCGGGCGCGGAAGAGCGGCCGCAGCACCGAGTTGTGCGACGCAGCCGTGGTGACAGCGTGTCCCTCATCTGGCAAAAGACCGGCAAGAGCGATGTTGAGCGCCATCGTGGCGTTCATGGCGAACGACACGCGGGAAGCGTCCTGTGCGCCGAGCAACCCCGCCACGGCCGAGCGCGCCTCGAACACCGCCATGCTCGCCGCGAACGCCGCCGCATGCGAGCCGCGCCCCGGACCGCCAAACGAGCTGATCGCGTCCGCCACCGCGCAAGCCACACCGCCGGGTTTCTTAAGCGTCGTCGCCGCATTGTCGAGGTAAATCACGTGAGCGCCTTTCGGGAAATCTGCCCGCAGGCGAGCAGTACCCACCGCAAGCGTCGAGTTCTTGTATAGTGGAATCATACCGCGAAAACGACTCGCGCGACCACGCGCACAACAGGGAAAGGACGCCCCATGGAGCAGTACAAGCAAGAGTTCATCGAGTTCATGGTCGAAAGCCATGTGCTCAAGTTCGGCGAGTTCACGTTGAAAAGCGGCCGCAAGTCCCCGTTTTTCATGAACGCGGGCGCCTATGTGACGGGCGACCAGCTGCATCGTCTGGGGCTCTACTACGCGCGCGCGATCCACGACAACTTCGGACTCGACTTCGACGTCGTGTTCGGCCCCGCGTACAAGGGTATCCCCCTGTCGGTCGTGACGGCGATGGGACTTCACGAGCTCTACGGCAAAGAGGTGAAGTACTGCTCGAATCGCAAGGAAGCGAAAGACCACGGCGAGGGCGGCAACCTGCTCGGGCACGTGCTCGAGGACGGCGACCGCGTTGTCATGGTGGAAGACGTCACCACGTCGGGCAAGTCGATCGACGAGACCTACCCCCTCATCACCGGCGCCGCGAATATCGAGGTCAAAGGCCTTATGGTCTCGCTCAACCGCATGGAGGTTGGAAAAGGCGGCGTGAAGTGCGCCTGCGACGAGGTGTCGGAGAAGTACGGCTTCCCCACGGCGAGCATCGTGAACATGGCCGAAGTGACCGAGTACCTCTACAACCGCGAGGTGCAGGGTGAGGTCCTCATCAACGACGACATCAAGGCTGCTATCGACGCATATTACGAAGAATGGGGCGCGAAGGAATAGCGCAACCACTTAATTAAGCGGGCGAGAAGGCGCCGGGGCACGCCAAGCCGCACCTCCTCGCCCGACCCAGCCAATCGGCACCTCTCGCCCGGTGCCTCGTTAATGGATGATTTCCACGTTTCTCAGCATCTTCTCGGCAAGAGCGACTTCCTTCGCTCTATCCTCTTCCTCAACCGACCCGAGATACGTTAGCCCCACACCAATGAGCCGATCGTTCAAAAAATAACTTGCAACGCGCATCTCTGCGCCTTGTTCTTGTCCACATTCTCATATGCGGCGTAAATAAGAATAGACTCACCGTTTCCTTTGTCGATATCGTCAACGAGGCGAAATCCCGGATCGGTCATTTCAGGGCGCGGAAGCGTGAAGTTATCGATGGCGTTTTTCACATCTTGGCTGGAGACATTGCCATCATCGACCTCGGAAAACATCGAGAGCGACCGAAAGCCATGATCTTCCTCCTCGCCCGACACCAAAAACGTCGAGTCAAGACCGCTCACTTCGCTTGAAGAGAAAAGCGAGCAATACGCCTCGAGAAACATGCCAAATCCCTTTTCATGGTAGAAGCTGCCCTCTGGAACAACCGCGTAAGGTTCCTCGTAATAAATGTGCAGCTTTCCGTTATCCACATGGGGAGATGAGTTGTCACCGTCGCTCGAGGAGCAAGCAGCCAGCGTAAAAACTGCTAACGCGGAAAAGCATGCAACTAGAACGGAGCAGAGGAAGCGCGGCACATGGTTCTTACGCCCCCGCAACCCCCGATTTCGATTATCATTAGATTTCGATCGCATTTTCTTCGGTTCCTATCTCGTGCATGTTGCACGCAGGATCTCCTATCTAGCCATACCCCCACGCAAAGCCATCGCTGCCAGATAAGAGTTCATAGAAGCAATGACTCCTGGCATCGGGACATGGACATAGCGCGGAGCAGCTTCGACACCCTTCGACGCCCCCTTGCTGCACCCCGACGCCTTCCAGGATTTCCCTCTTTTCAGTTGGCGCGTTTTGCCTTATCATGTTTGCTTGCGCAAACCGCATGCCGGCGTGGCTCAACGGTAGAGCAACTGATTTGTAATCAGTAGGTTGCGGGTTCGATTCCTGCCGCCGGCACC
Source organism: Ellagibacter isourolithinifaciens (assembly GCF_008831035.1). Classification (GTDB taxonomy): domain Bacteria; phylum Actinomycetota; class Coriobacteriia; order Coriobacteriales; family Eggerthellaceae; genus Ellagibacter; species Ellagibacter isourolithinifaciens. The sequence continues at coordinate 64,413 of NZ_WAJR01000009.1, forward strand.
ACGAAAAAGCAATCCTCCATCTGGCGGTTCGTCCTTTCCAGATGGGGGATTTTTTTGCTCGCTAGTCTTTCACCACGAGAACGGGAACCTTCGCCTCTTTCAGCACGAAGCTCGACACGCTGCCAAGGATGCCGCGCAAGCCGCCAAGGCCGCGCGACCCCATGATGATGAGGTCGATGTTGTGCGCCGCCGCATACGCAACGATTTGCACGCCTATCGTCGTCTCGCCCTGCACCTCGGCATGAATCTCGTTCATAAGCCCGCGCGTCGCGAGACGGACATCACGTTCAAGCTTCCTTTGAGCCTCGTTTTGGGCTTCCTCGAAAGCCTCCCTCATGCCAACGGGAACCGCCGCGCCATACGAAGAATCGAGCCGCTCGATCACCTGGTGCTCGATGTCCGAAATCTGCAGCACGTGAAGCGCGCAACCCGGATCCTCTTTCGCGTAGCGGGCAGCTTCCTCGAGCGCCGCATCGGCAGACGCCGAACCATCGTAGGGAACTAAGATATTGTCATAGAGCATGGCTGCCCCTTCCCCATCGTGCGTTTTGGAAACGCAATTCAGAAGACGGCGATGCAGCAATCGCCTTGTGAGCTAATGATAGCGCGCTTATCTATCTGCGAACAGGGATTATGGCGAATTTTCTCCTTCATCGGGAAAGAAAGGCGCGGGCATTGCACATCAGTTCGAAGCTTGTTAAAATACGAACAAATATTCGAACGAACAGGTGTACCCATGAATATCGTCGACAAACTGGAAATTCTCGCTGACGCCGCAAAGTACGACGTAGCCTGCACATCTTCCGGCGTCGACCGAGGGGCGCGGCGCGGGCAGCTGGGAAACGCCCTGGCCGCGGGGTGCTGCCACAGCTTCACCCCCGACGGGCGCTGCATCTCGCTTCTGAAGGTGCTCATGACCAACGTCTGCGTCTACGACTGCGCCTACTGCGTGAACCGCGCGAGCAACGACGTCGCTCGTGTCGCGTTCACCCCGCGCGAGCTCGCCGACCTGACGATATCGTTCTACCGACGCAACTATATCGAAGGGCTGTTCGTAAGCTCCGGCGTCATAAAAAGCCCGGATTACACGACCGAGCTCATGATCGAGACGCTGCGCATCCTGCGCGACGAGTACGGCTTTCGCGGGTACATCCACGCGAAGGCGGTGCCCGGCACCTCACCTGAGCTGATCGATCGGCTGGGTCATCTGGCCGACCGCATGAGCGTGAACCTGGAGCTCCCCTCCCAGAAAAGCCTTGCGCTTCTGTGTCCGCAAAAGCGCAAGCAGCAGCTTCTGGCTCCGATGCGCCAGATTCGCGACTCCATGGCAGAAGACGCTGACACGCGTGCTCTCATGCGAAAGAACACGACATACTACTCGCAAAATCGACCGGCGAAATGCAAGCGGGCATTCGCACCCGCTGGCCAAAGCACGCAAATGATTATCGGCGCCACACCCGAGAACGACTTTCAAATCCTGAATTTATCGGCAGCGCTCTACCGCACGCTCTCGCTCAAGCGCGTGTTCTTCAGCGCATACCTGCCAGTTACCTCCGATGAGCGCCTGCCCGCATCAGGCGCGGTGGAACTCGACCGAGAGCATCGACTCTACCAGGCCGATTGGCTTATGCGCTTCTACAAGTTCGACGTGAGCGAGATAATCGACGAGGACAACCCTTACCTCGACCCGCAGCTTGACCCGAAGGCGAACTGGGCCGTCAACCACCTGGAGCACTTCCCCGTAGAGGTGAACACCGCCCCGCTCGAAATGCTCCTGCGCGTGCCCGGCATCGGCCCGCGCGGGGCGCGCCTTATCGTGAAGGCCCGACGCACATGCTGCCTGCACGAACCCGAACTGCGCAAACTCGGTATCGCCTACAAGCGCGCACGCTTCTTCATCACCTGCAACGGCAAATACGCGGGAACAGGCACGCCATTCGCCCCAGGAGCCCTGCGCGCGCAGCTCGCCGCACCGATTGACGGCGGAAAGCACGGACGACGTGCGGCGAAGCAATGCCAGGGGCAGCTAAGCCTCTTCGATCCGCTTGAGGGTCAGAATCAACACGGAAAGCGAATTGAGGAAGCACAGGCACGCGATGCGCTCCATAACGCACAAGGGACGAGCGCGCACGATGCGCCCACAAACTCAGCCAGAGCAGGCGTAGACGACGCCCTTAGAACTTCATGCAAGGCAAGCACGAGCAGTACCCCCATGACCGCGCAGAAGACGAGCATATCAAGCTCAAGCCCCCGCAGCCTCCCTGAGAAAAGCACGCTCGCCAGCCAAGCCGATGGCCTGTTCGGGTGGCAGCATGCCATCGACAAGCAAAAGGCTTGCGCATGATCGCCGCAGAAGAGCCGCTCGCCCATGTTGCCTATGTCTACGACGGAACGCCCGAGGGGCTGCTCACCGCAGTGTTTCAAGCTTACGCGAATCACGAGGACCCCGAAGATATTGCACAGGGAGCCGCATTCCAGCCCCGCCTTGATCAGAGCGTTCGGACCATAGAGACCGATGCAGCCCTCGCAGAACGTGTGAAGCGTGGATTGGTGCGCGCAACGGGAAAAGCAGGATTCAACGCCGTGTTGCACGCATCGCTATCCGACGACGCGCAAGCGGGATCCGTCGTCTATCGGTTCATTCGCTACGCCATGAGGTCCAACGCGAATCGAGCGGCAATCAGCGAAATCGCACACCCCGCGGTGGCCCCGCTCATCGCACTCGACCGCTCGGTAATGAACGAGCGGCATCTTATGCAGCAATTTTTGCGCTTCGAGTGCCTCAAAGGAAATATATGGTTTGCTCGCTGCTCTCCGAAGGCATCGGTCGTACCCCTGCTCATGGATTGGTTCTCGGCGCGCTTCAACGACGCCCCCTTCATGATTTACGACGAAGCGCACCGCATAGCGGGAATCTACGACGGATCGGGGTGGCAGCTCGTTCAAACCGACATAGTAAATCTCCCTGAAAAAGCAGGTGACGAAGAGATGATGCAGCAAGCGTGGAAGCGGTTCTACGACGCCGTCTCCATCGATGCGCGCTATCACCCCGAGCTCCGCCGCCACTTCATGCCGAAGCGCTTCTGGGAGAACCTGCCCGAAATGGATGAGCGCTACGACACGTCGACGGACGACTACTCGCTCAATACGCCCTCGAGGTCGAAAGCAGGGATGAAGCTCTCCTCGGCAGCACCGCCCTCCTGCCAGAAGTAGTCCTCGATACCGAGCGAGTCGGCAAAATCGAGCAGCCGTTCGTAATCTTCGTTGGGAACGCGGCGGGCAAGTTCGGAGCAACGTTCAAGCTCGCGGCATGCCCAGGCGTCGCCCGCCTTGGCGCTCTCTGCCAAAACGGGAGTGTACTGGTTCATGATCGAAAGCAACACAGAGCTGCCGAAGTGCTCCCACACCGTTTGCACCACGCGTTTCGAGTCCTCGAGCGCACCGGGCAGCATCAGATGGCGCACCACCACCCCGCGCGTTATACGCTCGTCACCCTCGTACTCGTCAAAGCAAGGGTCGCCCAGCTCATCGACCATAGCAGAAAGTGCATCGAGGGCGACCTGGGGATAATCAGGAGCCTTTGAGTATCGCGCGGCAAGCTCGGAGGAGGCGTATTTGAAATCGGCGAGATACACATCCGCATAACCTCGGTTTTCACGGACGGCGCGAACCGTCTCGTATCCTGAGGTGTTCCAAACGACGGGGAGGTCCATCCCCTGCCCCCGCGCCAAATCGAGCGCTGCTCGCGCATGCGGCGCGTAATGGGTCGGCGTCACAAGATTGATATTCAGCGCGCCCTTCGCCTGAAGCTCGGAATAAATCTGCGCCAGACGCTCAATCGATATCTCAGCCCCCGCCTCGCCGTCGGCAATAACGGCGTTTTGGCAGTACACGCAGCGAAGCGGGCACCACGAGAAGAACACCGTGCCCGACCCGTGCGTGCCGCTGATCGGCGGCTCTTCCCAGAAATGCAGCGCAGCACGGGCGATGCGAAGCCGCCCGTCAGCCCCGCAAACACCACGAGCCCCCGCGCTGCGGTCAACTCCGCACGAGCGAGGGCAAAGGTCGCAAGAAGATATGTCGATTTCGCTTTGAGGCATTGTCTAATCCCACCGTTTTGAGCCGCCGAGATTACCTCCGTGCTCAAACAGTCCTCGCTTCGCTGCGGAACTGCGCGCGGAGGCAACTCTCGACGTCTCAAAACTACTCATTAGTTCTTCGGGTCGAACCAGAATAACGAGCTCGGAAGCATGCGGCGGCGCCTCCGCGCGCAGTTTCGCACGAGCCGAACGTGCCCTCTGGCACGTTCGCGCGAGCTCAGGACTGTTTGAGCACGGAGGTGCCGCCGCATGCTCCCGAGCGGACAGGTCAACTCAATTCGCGGCATTCACACGAATCACAGCCAGAGCAGTCAAGCTTAGTTCGCCGAGTACCCAAACCCGCCGTGGTCGTGATGATGACCGCAGCCGCAATCGTCTTCCTCATCATCGTAGCCGTAGTCGTCGTCATCGTCAGCACCCTGACCATATGCTTCTTCGGCGCGCGACCAATCGAGGCCGTTCTCAGCGCACTCGGCTTCCTCGCCGTAGACCAAAGCCAAGGCTGCCGGCGACTTGAACGAGCCTCCGATCACCTCGAGCAGCTCCACGAGGTGCATCGTCGATTCCGCCTGCGGAAGGATCAAATCGGCATCGTCGGCACTTGCAAGCGCGGCCTGCAGCTCCGAGAGGAACATCTCCGCCGTGAACGCGCCCTCGAAGCGCTTTTCGCGAACCGCCTCAAGCATGCGCTCGGCGGGCTCGGAGAGTCCGGAGATCGCCACGTCGGAGAGGCCGTTACCCAAAGCAGCACGGTGCGCGGCGCGAACCAGCGCGTTCGCCTCGATCGCAGAGACAACGGCAGCCGCCTCCTGCAGAGTGCGAACAGCACGCATGAGCTGGGCCGTTCCCGCAGCGCCGCACTCCACCACGCGACCGCAGACCGCATTGAGGAGCCCTTGCGCCGCAGCGACGGCGTCCTCTTCTCCCGCAACATAGCAAACGAGGTTCTCCTCGTCGAAGGGGCGCGGATCGAGCATGTCCTCAAGGGCGATGGGCGCCTCGACGAACCCCAAGTCGCTCACCGTGGCGACCGCGCCGAGCTCGCGCGCAAAACCTGGCGTCGATGCGGAGAAGTCGATGAGCACCGCGCTGGGATGCGCCGACTGGACGAACCCGCCTTCGTCGAAGTACGCGTCTTCGAGCGCCGATTGCGAGGTGCAGAACGTGATGATGGCGCTTGCCTCTTCGATATCGGCGCAGCGCTCGAAGCCGGCGTTCGCCAAGCGCACGGCGATATCGTCGTGGAAGTTCTCGTCACCGAAAAAAATATAACGCATGGGACCCCCTAATTGCCTTTCACTTTACGGGCGATGCGGTCGGCCACGGAAAGCTCCTCGCGGCGGTCTTTGCCCCAAAACACCACGGCCAGCATGCCCGGCCCCACATGCGACCCGATAACCGGGCCGATGCTGCTCTCCAGGAACAAGATATTCTCGTCGATCTTCGAAAGCGTCTCTTTCAGGCGATCGGCATCCTTCGGGCAGTCGGCGTTGCCGATAACGGCGAAGCGCGCAGCCCCTTCGTCCGAGACATGCTTTGCGTAGTACTCCGCAAGCTGTTTGATGCCCTTCTTCCGCCCGCGCGCGACGCCGGTGAGCGAAAGCTTGCCATCGAGCGCGATGTTGAGCAGCGGCTTCACGTCGAGCTTCGATCCGGCGAGCGCAACCGAGGCGGGGATGCGACCACCGCGGCGAAGCGCCTCGAGATCATCGACCATGAACTCGGCGTCGATGTAGTAGCGCGCCTCCTCAGCCCAATCCACCATCTCCTTGGCGGTAAGCCCCCGGTCACGCTGGCGAATGGCCTCATAGACCAAGAACCCTTCGGCAATCGATGCCAACAGCGTGTCGACTACGTACAGCTCGGCTTCGGGATGCTCGGCCACGAGCTGGTCGCGGATGATCATAGCGGTGTTGTAGCTGCCGGACAGGCCGCTTGAGAAGCTCAGGCACACGGTCGGAACGCCAGATTCGATCGCGCGGGTGAACACATCTTGATACACCGTAAGCGGAACCTGGGCCGTCGAGGGCTCGTCGCCATTGCGCATCGAATCGAAGAAATCGTGTGCGGAACGCGAGCGATACATATCATCGGAATGCTCGCCGTCGCCGGCGATGTAGGGAAACTCAATCAGCTCGATGCCTTCGCGATCGACCACATCGAAGGGCAAATCGCAACAGGAATCGATAATCAGGTTACAAGCTGGCATTCATTCTCCTATCTCATGCGGCACCGCTCGTTGCGGCGCCGGCGTATCAGATTGCACCCGCTACTCGAAGCCGCGCAGCTTCGCGACCAAATCGCTTCGGCGCTCGAACAGTCCGCGTTCGAGTCCCACCGGATACGAATGCGGGTTGAGCATGCGCTTTTGGCTCTCATCGAGCGTGGCAAGCCCCTCCCTCGCGCGCTCCCTCGCAGCGAGCGCATCGCGAAACTTAGGCGCAAGCACCGTTTTGCCGTTGCGCGCGAGCGGCGCGAGCAGCGTCTCGAAGCGCTTACCGCCCAGGCGCTTGCGGCGCAGCGAGTCAAGCGGGTCGACGATCGTCTCGCACTCCTGCACGCCGACGTTAGTGTCAAACACCATGTCGCCCGCAATATGGCCGTCCTCGTGATAGTAGCGGCGCACGTCGAGGACGCCGGGGAACGTGAGCTTTTTGGCCGACTCAGAGATCTTCAGGTGGTCAACCCACTCGCCACCCGGCTTGCGCGTCGCGGAAAGCTTGTAAACGCCCCCGAGCGTGGGCTGATCGTAGGCGCAGGCGAGCTTTGTGCCCACGCCCCAAGCGCTCACCTGGGCACCCTCTTCGAGAATCGACTGGATCGTGTACTCGTCGAGATCGTTGGAAAGCACGATGCCGCAGTCGGTCAAGCCGGCCGCGTCGAGCTTGCGGCGCGCCATCTTCGCGAGCCATGCCAAGTCGCCCGAATCGATGCGGATGCCCGAGAGCTTCTCGCCGCGCTCGCGCATCTCAAGGCCGACGGTGATCGCGTTGTCGATGCCCTGCTCGACGTTGTAGGTGTCCACGAGCAGCGTGCAGTTTTTGGGAAACGCCTCCGCGTACGCCCGAAACGCCTCGAGCTCGGAGGGGAATGCCATGACCCACGAGTGGGCGTGCGTGCCCGACACGGGAAGGTCGAACATCTTGCCCGCGAGCACGTTCGAAGTCGACGCGCAGCCGCCCACGATACTCGCGCGCGACGCCCACAGGCCGCCGCCCGCGCCCTGGGCACGGCGCAGGCCGAACTCGGCCACGGGCGCATCCTGCGCCGCAAGGCACACGCGCGCGGCCTTGGTCGCAATGAGCGTCTGGAAGTTCACGCAGTTGAGAAGCGCCGCCTCGAGCAGCTGGCACTGCATAATCGGGCCCTTGACGCGCACGAGGGGCTCGTTCGGGAACACGACCTGCCCCTCGGGCACAGCATCGATGTCGACCGTCAGCTTGAAGTCGCGCAGCCATTCCAGAAAATCGGCGGCAAACAGCGCGCCGCCGCCCGGGGCGGGAATCTTCGAGAGATAGTCGATGTCCTCGCCCGAGAAGGCGTAGGTGTCCACCATGTCCGCAAGCTGCGCCATGCCGCACGCAATGGCGTAGCCCCCTTTGAACGGGGTGTCGCGGAAATACATATGGAAGCATGCCTCGGTGTTCTCATGCCCGGAATCGCGATAGCCCTGAGCCATCGTGATCTCGTACAGGTCCGTCAAAAGCGCGTAGTCGATGGGCATTTGCTCTCCTTAGCCTTCGTTTTGCGAGCTGCCGCCGGCCTTGTGCGAGCGCCTGCGCGCACGACGATGCTCGTTTTGCGAGGGAGCGCCGCCCTGCGCAGGACGCTGACCGCCCTCTCCCTGTTGACGCGGCCCCGAAGACGATGCCTGCTTTTGAGGCTTCGCGCGAAGACCCGAGGACTTCTGGCCAGGGCGAGGACCCGACTTCTGCTGGCCTCTCCCCTCCTCTTTGGCGCGCTGCGGCTTTTGATGTTTGGCCGAGCGCTCCGCGGACTGCTTGCCCTGCTTGTTCTCGCTCGCCTTCTGATCCGAGCGCCGGCGCGGCTTGCGCTTGGAAGAGGACCCGCGAGAGGCCTGCTTGTCCTGCTTCTTCTCCTGGGAATCCTGCTTGGAGGCATGGTCGCTTTCCGCGGAGACCTTAGTCGACCGGCGACGGCGCGCGCGATGCGGCTCTTCGGCGGGGCGCTCGTCTGAGCCCCCCTTGCGCGAGCGCTTCGAAGAACCCGTACGGCGCACGCTGCCCGCTTCTGCAAGCTTGTCCCTGCCGGTGAACTGGTCGGTCGAGAAGAGCGCGTTGGACATGAACTCCGGCTCGTCGGGAGCATTCGCCTCGTCCCACGCCTCCTGCCCGATCGTGTTCGGGCGCGAGCCCTCCTCGGGCGCATCGAAGGCGGAAAGGGGCACGCGAACGGGCTCCTCGCCCTCAAGGCGCACCGAAACGACCTCGCGCGGCACGTCCAAATCGACGACCTTCGCCGGTCCATCGGGGGTTTTCACCGTGGCGTTCTGCTTGGGGGCGCGGCTCTTGAAGTCCTTGTACGCATCGAACTCGTAGCGCAGACAGCACATGAGGCGCCCGCAAACGCCGGAAATCTTCTGCGGGTTGAGCGAGAGGTCCTGTTCCTTGGCCATGCGGATGGACACGGGGCAGAACTCGCCGCCCAAGCGGGCGCAGCACAGCTCCTGGCCGCAATGGCCGAGACCGCCGACCATGCGAGCCTCGTCGCGCACGCCGATCTGGCGCATGTCGACGCGCACATGGAAGCGCGAGGCGAGCTTGCGAACAAGCTCGCGGAAGTCGACGCGCTCCTCCGCCTCGAAGTAGAAGACCGCCTTGTCGCCCTCGAGCAGGTATTCCACCGACACCGGATGCATGTCCTCGTTCGCCTCGGCCGCCATCTCCTTGAAGATGGGCAGCGCCTCGCGGCCGAGCCGCTCCATCTCGCCAGCGCGCTCCACGTCCTCGGGCGTGGCGATGCGCTTCACGGGCTTGAGCGGCGACTTCAACTTCTTCACCTGGTCTTCGTCGATCTCGAAGACGTCGCCTGCGGCATGACCGAACTCGACGCCGCGCGCGGTGAGCACCACCACGTCGTCGCCGTTATGAATATCCAGATCACGCGGGTCGAACCACAGCGTGCGCGGATTGAATGCGAGCCTAATGGGCGCGACTCGAACCATACAGAACCTCTCTCACTTCAAACAGCATCGCATCGATGCACGTTTCTGGGGAAACATTATACGAGATAGCCTCGTCGCTTTCGCGCAGCGCAGCCAGCGCGGCGGCCGCTCGGGCCTCGTCGGTGCGCGCGGCAGCCATCTCGATCTGCGCCTTGACGTCGACGTTCACGATGAACTCAGGCGTTCCGGCGCAGGTTGCCATCACATCGCGCAGCCAAGAGCTCGCAATCGAGAAAACCTGGTGGAGCGCCTGCGAGGTCTTCGCCGTGATCTGGCGCTTGTTGCGTGCCTCGATCTGGCGAATCACTGACTTTGCCAGGAAGTCGGCGTTCTCGGAAAGCTCCGCCTCGAGCGCCGCACGGACGTCGTCGAGCGGTGCCTTCGCAGCCCTCACGAGACCGGCAGCGAGCTCTATGATATCCCAATCGTCGGCGGTGGCGAGCCGCGACATCGCGTCGACCACGCCCCTCCGGAAGGCGAGGCTGTCGTTGGACTTCAAAAACTCGCACGCGCGCGTGATCGAACCCGAACATGCCTCGATAGCGATGCGCGCGGTCTCGATCGAGGCGCCCGTGTTCTGGCGGATGATGCCCGCGGCCTCGGTTGCAGGGATGTGGCGAAACGGGACGACCTGGCAGCGCGAGACGATCGTCGGGAGCACGCTTTCCCGCGTGCGGCCCAAAAGGACGATCATCACGTTGGCGGGCGGCTCCTCGAGCGTCTTTAGGAAGGCGTTCGCCGCGGCGGTACCCAGCATATCCACACGGTCGAGGATATAGACCTTCGACTTCGCCTGGATGGGGGCATAGGAGACGTCCGACACGATCTCGCGGATCTGCTCGACCAGGTAGCCGCCCGCACCCTCGGGCGCATAGTAGCGCACGTCGGGATGCTTGCGCCGGGCGATGCGCGAGCAGGCATCGCATGCCCCGCACAAACCTCCGCGCGGGCCCTTCGCCCCCTTCGGGCAAAGGTACGCCTGGGCGAGCGCGTATGCAGCCGCAGTCTTGTTCGAGCCGGCAGGACCGCAGAACAGATACGCTTGGCTCACATGCCCGCCGCGGACGCTCGCGCGCAAGAAGTCACGCACCCGAGGCTGGCCGAATATGTTCTCAAACGCGTCAGCCACGATTGCCCCTCTTTCCCCGGCCGCCGCGTTTGCGTTTCGCCTGGGGCTTACCCTTGGCCGCCCCCTCCCCATGGGGAGCTGCAGGCTGGGAAGGCGTCGCACCCTCCGCGCGGGCAGAAAGCTCGGGAAGGATATCGGCAAGCTCGGCGGCGACGGCAGCGGCGGTCGCTTTGCGCGACGAGCTGGAGCGCACAATGCGGATTCGCTTCGGGTCGCGCTTGGCAAGCTTCAGGAAAGCCCTGTTCACACGTGAATGAAATACCTCTCCCGCCTGTTCCATCCGATCCCCCGCGCCCGCCCCCGTCGCTCGGGCAAGGCTTTTGCGCGTGTTGCCGAGCACGAGGAGGATGGTGCGGTCGGGAACGATGCCGCCCGTGGCGAACGCGTTCGCGCGGCGCACGAAATCGAGGGGAAGACCGCGCCCGTAGGCTTGATAGGCGATCGTCGAGTCCGAGAAGCGGTCGCAGAGCACCACCGCCCCCCGCTCAAGGGCAGGGCGGATCACTTCGCGAACCAGCTGGGCTCGGGCGGCCTCGTACATCAAGAGCTCGGCCTCGCTCGATATCTCACCGTTGTCGGGGTCGAGCACCATCGCCCGAAGCGACTCGCCGATACCCGTGCCTCCCGGCTCGCGCAGGCACACGACCTCGCGTCCCGTGCGGCGAAGCTCATTGGCGACATAGCGGATATGGGTTGATTTTCCCACGCCGTCGCCGCCCTCGAACGTGACGAAGACACCGCGGGGAGAATCCCCCTCGGGCCGGCCGCTCGCAGGCGCCCCCTGCGCATCATAGCCTTCGCGCTCCGAAACGGGCTGCGCAGGCTCGGCGGTATGTCTTTCGGGCGTCAACGGCACGGGCTCCTAGTCCGCCACGCAGTTGCGCACGGCGGCGGCAACTGCCTCGACGGCGCGCGGGTCGAAGGGTTCGGGCATGATGAAGTCCTCGCAAAGCTCCTCGTCGGACACGAGAGCGGCGAGCGCGGAGGCGGCGGCGAGCTTCATATCGTTGGTGATGCGCGTCGCGCGCGCCTCGAGAGCGCCCTTGAAGATGCCGGGGAAGGCGACCACGTTGTTAATCTGGTTCGGGAAGTCCGAACGGCCCGTGCCGACGACGCGCGCGCCCGCGCGGCGAGCCACGTCGGGGTAGATCTCGGGGACGGGGTTGGCCATCGCGAAGAGGATCGCGTCGTCGTTCATGGAGGAGACCATCTCCTCGCTCACGATGTTCGGGGCGGACACGCCAACGAAGATGTCGGCACCGCGCATGGCGTCGGAGAGGGATCCCTCCTCGTCCGCGAGGTTCGTTACCTTGAGCATGGCGCGCTGAGCATCAGTCGTGCCCTCAGACTTCGAGCAGATGATGCCGCACTTGTCGCACAGGATGAGGTTCTTGAAACCGTAGCTCAGCATGAGCTTGGCGATGGCGATGCCCGCCGAGCCCGCGCCGTTCACGATCACGCGGCACTCCTCCTTCTTCTTGCCCGTAAGGCGAAGTGCATTGATGACGCCGGAGAGCACGACGATGGCGGTGCCGTGCTGGTCGTCGTGGAACACGGGGATATCGAGCTCGTCGATAAGGCGGTTCTCAATCTCGAAGCAGCGCGGTGCCGAGATGTCCTCCAAGTTGATGCCGCCGAACGCGGGGGCGAGGCGCTTGACCGTCTCGACAATCTCGTCGACGTCCTGGGTATCCAAGCAGATGGGCACGGCGTTCACATTGCCGAAGGCCTTGAAGAGGGCACATTTGCCTTCCATGACGGGCATAGCGGCTAAAGGACCGATGTTGCCCAGGCCAAGTACCGCCGACCCGTCGGAGACAACGGCGATGGTGTTCGCCTTCTGCGTGTAGGTGTAGGCGAGCGCGGGGTCCGCCGCGATCTTCTTGCACGGCTCGGCGACGCCCGGCGTATAAGCGAGCGCCAGATCCTCGCGCGTCTTGATCTCCATCTTGGGAACGGTGTCGAGCTTACCTTGCCACTCTTCGTGCAAACGCAGCGATTCCTGCGCGATGTCCATGCCTTACCTCCGAGCCTTCTCGCTTCGCACGCGCCCTTGCGCGCTTCTATACAACCGTAAAAGTATACCGCTTCGGTGCCGCATCGCCGAATCCGCGCGGGCAAGCGCACAGGCAATCCATCGAGCGGGGCGGGGCCAACGCGGCGGAAGTCGCTCACCCTGCCGCTGTTCGAGGACCTACGCGAAAGACGGCAGCTCGTGCTACACTCAACGCATTTGCAAGACGAGAAGGGAAATCGAGTGGAGAACAATACTCTCACGGCGAAGCGCGTGGCGGACGCGGCCTACGACGCGATTCGCGCCGCTGCGGTCGGTCTGCGAGAAGACGTGCTCTGCGGCCTGGCTGCTGCACGCAAGATCGAGGAGCAGCCGCGCGCGCAATCAGTGCTCGACTGCCTGTTGGAGAATGCGCAGATCGCGCGCGAGGACGGCGTGCCCCTGTGCCAGGACACGGGAACCTGCTGGGTGAGGCTCGAAGTCGGCGAGGAGCTCTCCATCCCCGGCGATGTCCTCTCGCAGGTCGACGACGCGGTCGCGCGCGCCTACACCGACGGGCGTCTGCGCATGAGCGTCGTGCACGACGCGCTTTTCGACCGCGCGAACACAGGCGACAACACGCCTGCTTTCGCCGAGATCGCGACCCGGCCGGGGCACGGCGCGACGCTGCACGTTCTTTTGAAGGGCGGCGGGTCGGACAACGCCTCCCGCGTGGTCATGCTCGCCCCCGGCGCGGGAATCGAGGGCGTGAGAAACGTCGTGCTCGACTGCGTGCGCGAGAAGGCGGCCAACGCCTGCCCGCCGCTTATCGTGGGCGTGGGCGTGGGCGCCACCTTCGACAAGGTAGCGGGACTCGCCAAGCACGCGCTTTTGCGGGAAATCGGGAGCCCCGCCGCATCGCCTAAGCACGCTGCCTTCGAGCGCGAGCTGCTCGAGGCCATAAACGCGACAGGCATAGGCCCTGGGGCACTCGGGGGCAAGACCACGGCGCTCGCCGTGCACCTCGAGACGGCGCCTTGCCACATCGCGGCGCTCCCCGTTGCCGTCAACATGGGGTGCTCGGCTATGCGCAGCGTCTCGATCGACCTTGTGAGCTGGGAGGACTAACCATGAGCGAACCAATCCGCATGACCTTGCCGGCCAATCGGGAAAAGCTTGCCGAGCTGCGCATCGGGCAGGAGGTGCGCCTTACGGGGGCCGTGTTCACAAGCCGCGACGCAGGGCATGAGCGCATGCTCGCGGCCCTGCGGGAAACAGGCGAGCTCCCCTTCGGGCTCGCGGGCGAGACCATCTTCTACGCAGGCCCCACCCCGCCAGCCGCAGGCCGCCCACTCGGAAGCGTCGGCCCCACGACGGCAAGCCGCATGGACTTCGCGACGCCCGAGCTCATGGACGCGGGGCTTGCCGCCTGCATCGGCAAGGGAAAGCGCTCTCAAGCCGTCATCGACGCCTGCGTACGCAACCGCTGCGTCTACTTCGCAGCCGTCGGCGGCATAGCGGCGCTGCTCGCGAAGCATGTCACCGAAAGCGAAACCGTCGCTTGGGATGATTTAGGGACTGAGGCGCTGCGCCGCATCGAGCTTATCGACTTCCCCGTCTTCGTGGCCGTCGATTCCCAAGGCGGCGACCTCTATCGGGCAATCGAGTCGGGAGAGCAGCTGTAAAGCTCCCGCATCAGGGAAAACGCCCGGCTAAAGCCGCAAGGGCCCGGCGCTGCAGCATCACCGCTGCAGCGCCGGGCCCTCCTTTATCGCCTGAGCTTCCCCTACAGCCTGCGCGTGCTCGCTGCCAGGCCGCCCAGGATGAAGTTGTCGATCGCCGCCTGCGTGCGCGCCCACTCCTCAGGGCTCGCATTGATACAGCGGCGCACCGCGGAGAGGCACCCGCTCGACTGGAAGTACAAAAGATCGGCAAGCTCCCCCTCGCTTAGGTCGCAGATGCCCTGCATCGCGCGCAGATAGACGCCCTTTTGGCTCTCGACCATCTTGTCAAGGACGACGCGCGTGAGGCTCTCGTCCAAAAAGATGCCCGCGTAGTGCTTGTTTTCGCGCACGAACTGGCAAAACGGCATATCGCACCCAGAACATGCACCCGCCGTGCGTATCTCGCGCGACACGAGATGGCGGGCAAGCGAGCTCGATTGCGAGAAGGCGTCGTCGAGCACCTCGTCAAGCACCTCGGTCATGTTGCGGTAATGGCGGTAAAACGTGCCACGGCCGATTCCCGCGCGCTCGCACAAGTCGGTCACCTTAATGTCGGCGAGCGAGCTCGATTTCTTCAGTTCCAGAAACGCCTCTTTGATGAGGCCCTTCGTGAAAAGGATGCGGCGGTCGATCTTCGGTGCCGTCGCAGGCCGCACGCTAGCCCGAGACGGCGCGCCGGACTGCGTCCCCGAGCCGGCCTTCGCCCGCCCTTCTGTCATCTCCGGCATGGCGCTATTTCCCCGCCGACCCAGACGACGCCTTGCGGGTCGAGGGCTTCTTGGCCGCAGCCTTGCTCGTCGCCGCAGTCTTTTTCGCCGCAGTCTTTTTCGCGGCGGTCTTCTTCCCCTTCGACGCCGCCTTCTCGGAATCGTCTTGCTCCTTGCCCGGGCAGTCGAAGTTCGGGCAGAGCTTCCACGGGCCGCGAGCCGTCGTCACGATGACGAGCGGCGCTCCGCAATGCTCGCAAACCTCGTCGGTGGCCGTGAGCTTGCCGTACTGGGGCAGCGGATAGCCAACGCCGCACTCATCGTGGTTCTCGCAGCGGATGAAACGCTTGAGCGTGCGAGGATTTTTCTGCGCGATGAGCTTCGCCTGCTTGCCGGCGGCCTTGCACACCGGGCACTCGCCGACGACCACATCGGGCTCTTTGTTTGTCTCGCAGTTCGGGTCGATGCAGATGACGCGCGGCTTCGAGCGGAAGGCCGTCACCTTCACCTGGGGCATCCCGCACGTGGGGCACAGCTCCTCCATCGACTCGATCTTGCCCTTCGGGAGCGGGTAGGTCACATCGCAGTCGGGCCACCCAGCGCATCCGATGAACATCCCGCGCGTCTTCTGCGAGGCGCGAATCTGCAGGTCCTTGCCGCATTTGGGGCACTTGCCCACGTACGCGTCAGCGGCGACGGCGTCGGCAAGGGCGTCCTTGACTTCCTCGGAATGGGGCATGAGGCCGGCCAGCTGCTCGGAGAGCAGGTTACGGGAGTTCATGACCACATCGGCCTTGGTCTTCTGGCCTTCGGCGATGTTGTCCATCTCCGCTTCGAGTTCCGCCGTCATCTCCGAGTGGGTGATATGCGGCGCGAACTTGTCGAGCGCGTCGCACACCGCCATGCCAAGCTGCGAGGGCTCGATGGGGTCGTTCTGGATGTATTTCACCGTGTAGAGGCGCTCGATGATGCTGTGGCGCGTGGACTTCGTGCCGAGCCCGAGCTTTTCCATCTCCTGGATGAGCTTGCCCTGGCTGTAGCGGGCGGGCGGCTCGGTCTGCTTTTTCGTGCAGGTGGCGCCGTTGAAGGCGATCTGCTGGCCCTCGGCGAGCGCAGGCAGCTGCTCGTCTTTCTTCATGCCGTAGGGGTAGATGGCGCGATATCCCTCGTGCACGAGGACGTCGCCCTTCGCGGCAAAGTGCTCGCCTGAGATATCGAGCGTGACCTTGGTGCCCTCGACAACGGCGGCTTCGGAGAGCGTCGCCAAGAAGCGGCGGGCGATCAGGTTGTAGAGCTTGTATTCCGCAGGTGGCAAGTCGTCGGGCGTGACCATGGCCGTCGGGTAGATCGGCGGGTGGTCGGTCGTCTCCTTCTTGCCGCGGGTTGCCGTAAGCGGCCCCCTCGCGAGCAGTTCCTTGCAAAACGGCGCGTAAGCCGGGTTACCGGAGATGGTCTTCACGACCTCCTCCAAGTCGAGCGAACTCGGATACACCGTGTTATCGACGCGCGGATAGGAGATATAGCCGTCCATGTAGAGGCTCTCGGCGAGGCGCATCGTGCGTGCAGGGGAAAGGCCCTCCGCCGACGCCGCAGTCATGAGGCTTGTGGTGTTGAAGGGAACAGGCGGCTGCTGCTTGCGCGAGCGCTTCTCGATGGAGAGCACCTTCGCGCTTGTCG
This sequence comes from Ellagibacter isourolithinifaciens, assembly GCF_008831035.1. GTDB lineage: Bacteria > Actinomycetota > Coriobacteriia > Coriobacteriales > Eggerthellaceae > Ellagibacter > Ellagibacter isourolithinifaciens. Next base: position 80,928 of record NZ_WAJR01000009.1, read on the forward strand.
CCCCCTCGACGGCGGTCATGGCAGCCTTAGCCTGCGCCTCGTCCTTGAAGCGTGCCGTGGCATGGGGCGCCTCGAAAGCAAGCGCGCCCTCGCCTGCCGTGGGACCGGTCTTCTCGGCGGCGTCGAAGGCTCCCTTGATCACCCAGTAGTCCTCAGGAACAAACGCCAGGCGCTCACGCTCGCGCGCCACGATGAGGGCGAGCGTCGGCGTCTGCACGCGGCCCGACGAGCGCACGTTGCCGTAGCCCGCGAACTTCACGAGGGTGAGATAACGCGTGAGCACCGCGCCCCAGATAAGGTCGATATCCTGACGCGACGCGCCGGCGGACGCCAGGTTGACGTCGAGTTCCACGAGGTTGGAGAACGCGTGGGTAATTTCCTCCTTCGTGAAGGCGGAGTAGCGGGCACGCGAGACGGGGGCGGTAGGGTTCACTTCCTGGATGCACGAGAGCGCATCGGAGCCGATGAGCTCGCCCTCGCGGTCGAAGTCCGTCGCAATCACGATGGAGTCCGCCTTCTTGGCGAGGTTCTTTAAGCTGCGGATGATTTCCTTTTCCTTAGGAAGCTTCTCGATTGGCGCGTAGACCAGGTACGGCAGCGCGTCCATCTTCCACCCTTTGAGCTCCACGCCGTCTTCGGTGAAGGGCTTTTTCTTCTTGAAGGGGGGCTTAGCCAAGCTTGCGGGCACGTCGGCGGGCACGGTCTCGCCCTCGACGGTCACGCCTTGCCAACCGCCGCGCTTCTTATATACCAGGTTGGGAGTGAAGTCGGGCTCCAAGATATGCCCGCGCAGACCGATGGTCACCCACTCCTCGCCGTCCACCTCAAACCGGTAGATCGGCGTCGAATACACCTTGTCGGCTTTCGGCTTGCTCGCACCCAAAAGGCTCGCGATCTTGGTTGCCGCGTCGTTTTTCTCCGTTACGACCAGTTTCACATGGTCCTCCTTGCCCCCAGAGCGCCTGCCGCGCGCCGGAAATCGTTCACACGATTACCCCGATTCGTCAGTTTTACGTGTGCGGGGACTCTCCTACCCTATCGCGCGCAGCGTCCAAACGTTGCGCATAACGCGCTTTAGCATACACGATTTGGAAGCGCTGGGCCAAAAAAGGTTCACGAAACGGGGTTTTCATCTCGAGAACCTGAGAGGCGAGCCTGGGGGTGTTCCTATCGCGAGGGCGACGCGGAAGGCGACGGCGCCCTGGGTCCTATGCCGTCTGTGCTGCCTGCGTCGTCTGTTCCGCCTGCGCTGCCTTCCCCGTTTCTGCCTCCTCGCGGTCGAGCACGAGCTTCATGGCGGCGATGGCGCACTCAAGCATGCCGTCGTCGGGCTCGTTCGTGGTGAGGTACTGCATCTGCATGCCAGGCCAAAGCACCACCTTCACAAGCGGGTTGTCCGGATGCGAGCCCGCCCACCTGACCGTGATCTCATAGGACACGCCCGCGATCACCGGCATGAGCACGATACGCGACAAGATGACAAGCGCAAGCTTCGGCGCACCATCGGGCACGCCCCATGCGGCGATGAGCGCGTTTAGAGGCACCACCGTGTACACGAAGATGGCGATAATCATGACCATGATGAGGAATGCGGTTCCGCAGCGCACGTGCAGGCGCGGGAAGCTGCGCGCGTTCTCGGGCGTGAGCGGCAAGCCGTGCTCGTAGCAGTGGATGGTCTTGTGCTCTGCGCCGTGGTAGCCGAACATGCGCTTGATCTCCGACATGCGCCCGATGAGCCAGATATAGAAGACGAACACGGCAACGCGCAGCACGCCGTCGACGATGTTCCACAGAAGCGTGTTGCCGTCGTACTCGCCCACGATGAGGTTCGTGATGAAGGCGGGCGCCACGATGAAGAGCACGATGCCGAGCGCAAGCCCGCAAACCATCGAGATGGCCATCTCCTTCTTGCCGAACTCGGACTCAGGCTCCTTCGCGCTTGGGATATTGCGAGCATCCTTGCTATTTGCGGCAGGCTCAGGAGCGCCGCCCTCGGCTTCTCCCACCACCTCAAGCGAGCTTTGCGCGCCGAGTGCGTCGATCACGGTATCGGGGCGTCCGAAGTCGTCCCTCCAGGAGAACTCAAGCTCGGATTCCTGGCGCGTGGGCTGCTCGCAGGCGGCCTCATGCTCCGGCCCCTGCTCGCAAGCGGCCTCGCACGCAGTTCCAGACACAGGCTTTTCTTCCGCCTTCTCTTCCCCCTCGTCCTCTTCCGCATAGGCGTGAAGGGTCGCAATCTCTAACGCCTTGAAGCCCAAGACGAGCGACTCGACCAGAGCACGGCATCCGCGCACGAGCGGCCAGTACAGCCAGCCGTTCTTCTCCTTCCCGCTCGCCAGGTCGTGTTCTTCGGTGTACACGGCGCCGGAGGGCTCGCGCACGGCGACCGACCAGTTGTACTTTCCGCGCATCATGATGCCTTCAAGCAGTGCCTGCCCGCCGACGTGGGTCTTGCGCGCGCCGTCTTCCGAGAACGCGCGGGAGAGATCGCTTTTCTCGCGAGTCACTTTCCGCTAGCTCCTTTTCACACGAGGATACGGGTTTTTGCAGCTCATCTTGCCTTCAGGACATGTGCCCGAAACACAAGGGGCACCGGCGTCGGCGAAGACGAACGGCGCGGTGGGACGGGCGAGCTCGAGCATGCGGTGCGCCATGTCGCGAATTTCCCACTGGGCGCGGTTGCAACAACGCAGCTTGAAGAAATGCAGCAGCTCGCGAACGTTCATGGTGATGACGATCTTGCTCTCCGCAGCGTTCGGCAAGAGATAGCGGGCGTCCTCAGCGGGCACGCCCGCGTCGAGCAGCTTCTCATACGCGCTGACGGCGGCGGCGATGGCATCGTCGAAGAGAGCCTTCCGCTCGGGGTCGGAGGCGATGGTGTCGGGCGTGACCACATCAACGCCGTCCTTGAACTTCACGTAGCGCTGGCTTTGCTGGTTGAAGCTCGCGATGCGGTGACGCACGAGTTGATGGGTGAGCGCGCGGGAGACGCCGTCGACGGCGAAGGTGTAGCTCGCGTGCTCGAGCGTGGAAAAATGCCCGCTCTCCATGATGGTCGTAAGCACGCTGCGAATGCGCTCCTCAGGCATCGTTTCCATAAGCTCGGCCGCCCCCACCGGCGCATAGCACAACCGCGCCGCAGTGGCGATCGCACGCTCGGGGTCGGGCGTATGGTACAAAAGCTCAACATGCATAGAGAGCTCCCCCCTCTTCCTTGGTATCGTTCGCGGTTCTTCGCTTCCCGATGGCGGCAAGCCGCAGTTTTTAAGACCGTCTTCGCCCACCATCGGCCATTGTCCGCTAACATGATAGGCAAACGCGCGCATCGGGTCGCCCCCGATTCGCCCCAATGCGAAAAACTCCCCGAGAAAGGCAGCTTCCCATGACAGAGAGCTTCACTCCCCTGCTCACCACCACCGACTGGAACGCCGAATGGATGCAGCTGCAAAAAGCGCGGCGACACCGCGACAGCGCGGTCTACTGGAACGAGCGGGCGAAGACCTTCACGTCCAAAGACTACCCCAATCCCTACGTGAACTCGTTTCTTGAGCGCGCAGGAGTCGCTCCCGAGGAAAGCGTATTCGACATGGGCTGCGGGACGGGCGCTCTCGCCCTGCCGCTCGGGGAAGCGGGGCATGCTGTCACGGCCGCCGACTTCTCGGAAGGGATGCTTTCCATCCTTCGCGGGGAACTTGAGGCACGTGGGATCAAAAGCGTGCATTGCGAGCAGATGAGCTGGGAAGACGACTGGGAGGAACACGGCATCGCCCCGAAATCTCACGACGTGTGCACCGCATCGCGCTCGATTGCCGTCGACGATATGCGCGCCGCGCTCTTAAAGCTCACCATGGTCGCCCGTCGCCGCGTGTGCATCACGTTGCCGACAGGCGCCTCCCCGCGAACCGACGACCACGTGATCGAGGCACTCGGCCTCGCCTCCCGCGTCGGCCGCGACCACCTCTACGCCGTGAACATCCTCTCAAGCATGGGATTCGAGCCCGAACTGACCTATATCAAGAGCTCCCGGCACGACACGTTCGAGACCTTCGACGACGCGCTGCGCAAGTACGACGACATGGTGCGCAAAGCGTGTGCCCTCCTACCAGAGACGCGCACGCAGATCGCGCTCTCGAAGCTCAAACCCTGGCTCGAGGCGCAAATCGTCGAGAACGAGGACGCCGGCAAGCCTGGAGAGAGGGGGATTCCGCAAGGAGCGCTGCGTCTTCGCGAGCCGAGAACCATTACCTGGGCTTTCATCGCCTGGAACGTCGATTAGATAGCTTGACGTGCACAGTTGTGCGCTCTGGGGGCTTTGCCTATACTTGACGGGAGAAAGCCTCTATGCGGGGAACAACCGATACAAACAGCGAACGGGGAACTATGCGCATTTCAGCACGAAACGTCTTGAAGGGCACGATTACCGACGTCGAGATTGGTGCCGTGAGCGGAGTCGTCTCAATCAAGGTCGGCGAGACGGCCCTCACCTCTATTATCACCATGGAGGCCATTCACGATCTCGGCCTTAAGAAGGGCATGCCGGCATATGCCGTCATAAAGGCAAGCCATGTCATGTTCGCGCGCGGAGATGAGCCCCTCAACAACCTGTCGGCCCGAAATCAGCTCGTCGGCACCGTGACCACGGTTCGCCCGGGAAAGACAGACGGGCGCGTGTCCCTCACGCTCGCAGACGGCAACATCATCACCGGCTCGGTCTTCAACGACATGATCGGGGAGCTCGGCCTGGAAGTTGGCAACAAAGCGGTCGCCATCGTGAAGTCCACCGATCTCATGATTGGCGTCGACTAACGCTGGCGACCCTGCCCTGTAGTCAGCGGCAGGCTCCGGCCCCGCGGCCTGCCCTTTTGCGGTTCGGCACTTGCGGCTTGCTTCCGGCTCTCCCGCGCGGCGATGGCCTGCCGAGACTTTGTCTTTCGGCAAAAGAAAAAGCCCGAACAGCTGAGCTGTTCGGGCTTGCTTTTTCCCAGGGGAAAAGCTATTCGGCTGCAGGAGCCTCGACCTCGAGAGCGGCCTCAGCCTCGGCGTCGGCAGCAGCCTCTTCGGCAGAGCCCTCAGCCTCGGCGGTAGCAGCAGCCTCAGCAGCGCGGGCAGCTTCCTCTTCAGCCTTCTTGGCGTACTCTTCAGCACGCTTGGCCTTCTCGGCAGCCTTCTTCTCGCGCTCGGCCTTCTTGGCAGCCTCTGCCTCGGCGACGGCGGCAGCGCGCTTGGCCTTCTTGGCAGCCTCGCGCTCGGCAACCATGTCCTTCGCGGAGCCGAACTTGTCGGCAAAGCGCTGGACGCGTCCGCCGGTGTCGATGAACTTCTGCTGGCCCGTGAAGAACGGGTGGCAGGCGTTGCAGATGTCAACGCGCAGCTCGGACTTGGTGGAGCGGGTCGTGAACGTGTTGCCGCAGGTGCACTTGACGGTGCACTCGACGTAATCCGGATGGATTCCTTGCTTCATGTTGGTTCTCCTTTACCATGCCTTGGTTTCCGACCAAGGCGAGACAAGCTTTTTTATGATACCACAGCGTATTGACATTGCAATAAGAAACGGGCGGCGAATCGCATCGATTCACCGCCCGTACAGAAGTCAAGCGCCCGTCTCGACCACACAGCTGCAACGTCGAGAGAAAAATGCGGCGGCGCAAAGGGCGAGGCGCGCCCGAGACGCTCCCGACAGCGGGCCTAGACCTCGGCGACCCACAGACCGTGCAGGTTGCAGTACTCGTAAACCTTGATCGCACGATCGCCCTCGGCGATAGCAAAGTCGGCTTCCGGCTTGTCGGCACTCGTCAGCTCTGCGATCTGATAGCCCTTCTCGGTGACCAGGCAGACGAACGCGATGAGGTGCTCGTCAGTCATCGGGTGGGCCACGCTGCCGACCTCGACGTGAACGGCATTGCCCGAAACGCTCACGACGGGAACGTGCTTCTCAACCGCCGCATCAGTGGAATTCGCGACCAGCTCGCTCATCTTCTCGCCGCAGCAGGAAAGTGGGACCTTCTTGTCGAAGGGCTTCACGGCAACGTTGCCGCAGTGGTTGCATTTATAGAACGTGACGTCCATAACGTATCCCTTTCTCGTCTGTACCTCGCGCGTCCCCATCCGGGAAGCGCGTGGCTACTGCAAACAAGGCTCCTCTCGTGTCATAGCCTTGCTCTGCTGCATATGTTACTCGCTTTGTTTCAATTCTGGAAGTCCTTGTTGAGACTTTTTCGCAATAAGTGCATAAAGCAGCACGCCGATGCCGACCGCGATGAGCGGAGTCGAGAGCACCTGCCCCATCGTGAGCCAACCGCCCCACAGGTATCCAAGCTGCACGTCAGGCTCGCGCACGAACTCGATGGCGAAGCGGAAGCACCCATACATGATGAGGAATACGCCGAGGAAAGTCCCCTGGGCGCGCGGCGGACGCTTGCGCGAAAGCGCGAACAGCACAAGGAAGATGACAATGCCCTCAAGCACTGCCTCATAAAGCTGGGAAGGGTGGCGGGGCATCATTCCCGCCTGCCCCCCGAACACGACGCCCCATGCGACATCGGTCGGCGCGCCCCACAGTTCGCCGTTCACGAAGTTGGCGCAGCGCCCGAAGAACAGCCCGATAGGAGCCCCGATGCAACCGAGGTCAGCCAGCGTGAGGTACGGAATGTGCGTAAAATGCGCGGCGACGATTCCCGAGAGCAGCGCGCCGATGAGCCCGCCGTGAAAGCTCATGCCCCCCTTCGAGAGTGCGAAGATGTCGGCAGGGTGCTGCAGGTAGTAGCCGTCTCCGTAGAACAGGACGTACCCTAAACGCCCGCCCACGATGACGCCCACGACGACGCACAGCATGATGGTGATGAGCGCATCCGAGTCGACGCGCACCCGCCAGCGCTTCGCCGTGCTCATGAGCACGAGAGCGGCACAGATAAATCCGAGCACGTATGCGATACCGTACCAGCGCACAGAAAAAGGCCCGACCGAGAACGCGATCGGGTCGAGGCTTTGATAGATTTCGTTGAGCAAGGAGCTAGTCCCTTCCCATTCCAGCGCCCACTTCGATGGCGGCGAAGCGAACTTCCTCGCGCAGGGCCAAAGGAATCGTCTGGACCGACGAGACGGACGCGCCGCATCGGGGGCATGTGACCGTGAACATCGCGACATCGCTGCGAAGGACCATCATGGAGTCGTAGCGGCATACGTCCAGGTCGCTTTGTCCGCACGTGGGACAGCTCAGCGTTCGAACCACAGCTCTCGCCTCCTCATCGCAGTCGGTCGTGTTTGCTTCATTGTAGCAGTGTTTGGGCGCAAGGCGTCCTACAGGATGAATCGATTGCGCGCGCCGAGCTTGTGCTCCTGGCGCGGGCACTCCTCGATGCTCGGGCCGTGCGTCAGGAAGAACGTGCAGAAATGGCACACTTCCTTCACCGCCGCGTCGTAGCCCAAATCGGGATTGAGCAGCAGCTCGAAATCGTCGCAGACCTCGTGCGTCGGACGATGACATGCAGCGTAATGGCAGTCGGCAGGGCACGGCTCGCCCGGCGTGTTGTGAGGGCAGCGCTCCTGCATCTCGTCATCGCAGCCCCGCATCTCCCAGCAATGAGACACCTTCTCCTCCTTCACCGGCATCGCCGTCCCGGCAACCGCGCGACAGGACGCGCGACCTCTGTCCTGAACAGCTTGCCCGAAATAAAGAGAAGGACGGGATATTCCCGCCCTTCTCGCGTCTCACAAGTAGTCGACTAGTATCCCTCGTGGTACGGCACGACGCGCTCGACGCCCGGCACGCGTTCCTTCAAGATGCGCTCGACGCCGTTGGCAAGCGTCATCTCGGACATCGGGCAGCCCTTGCAAGCGCCCTGAAGCTCAACCGTGACGATGCCGTCTTCGCTGACGTCGATCAGCTTCACGTCGCCGCCGTCCGCCTGAAGGCTCGGTCGGATAAGCTCCAAAACCGCGGCCACATCGGTCTTCTCAACCATCGTTGCTCCTTCTCGAGTACTGGATGTTTCTCTTGATTCGCTATAGTACCACAAGCCGCCGCCCCAACGTCGCGCGCACGCGAGGCGCAAGGTCAGTGCAACTTGTCGCTACTGAATCGGCTGCCAATCCTTACCGATCACCACAAGGACGTTCGCGTCGAAAGTATAGTAGTCGCCGCCGTTGACGACGCGTCCACCGTCGATCGTCTTCACGATGGTGTTCGCCGCCGCCTTGTACGCCTCGTCGCGGTAAATCACGAGCGTCTCGTTGTAGATACCGGCATCGGTGACGTTGCCGATAGTCCCGATGGTGAATCCCGCGTTGCCGAGGATCTCGCCCATCTTCGCCCCGACGCCGGTGATGCCGCCGCCGTTGCGGATCTCAACCTTGATGCCAGTGGGATCGCTCACCGTCTCCGCCTCTTCGACGGCGTTCGGATCGGCTCCGGCATCAACGCTTTCCATAACCGTCTTCCATTGAGAATCGGAAGCCTTGAACAGCGCTGTTCCGTCCTGTTCGCTTTCGCTACCCGGCACATATGCCGTGTATACCGTCGCCTCGCCTAAGGGGCGAAACGCGTTCGCCAAATCGATCACCTGCGAAGACGACAGATCGGTCCGCACGTTGCCCGCAATTCCGTCGAGCTCGGTGGCGAAGTCGAGCCCGCCCGCCTCGAGCAGACGCAGCGCCATCGCATAGGCGAAGGATGTGCGCACCGAGGCTTGCGTCTCGGATGACTTCGCGTAATTGCTTGCGCGAAGTGCGACGAGCGAGCTTTCGGCATCGAGGACCTGCTCCCCCGCCTCAAGGTAAATGCTGCCCGCATACGGGTCGTCGACGGATTCGGGAAGCGTCATGCCGATGCCGCCCACCAAATCGACGAGCGAGCGGATGCCCTCCTCGTTCGTCTTCACGAGATGGGATATGCCCACTCCCGCAAAGGACGAGACAGCCTTCACGAGTGCCTCGTCACCGCCTATCCCATAGGCGTCGTAGAGCGGATGGGTTTTGCCGTCCGAGAGGCTTACGGCAAGGTTGCCGGGGATGGAGACGAGCGTGAGCGTCCGCGTGGACTCATCCACGCGCGCAAGGATGTAGGTCTCGCTCGACACATTGGAGCCTCCCTTAGGGGAGCCGAGGTTCGCCGCGGCGAGAACGTAGTAGGGCGACCCTTCCTTGGCGGCGGTAAGCGCGCTGCTCGCATTCGAATGCTCAAGTGACAGCTTCGAGTTCGATGCGTTGAAAAAGACAGTGACACCGACGCCAACCGCAACCGCGATGATGACGATCACCGAGATGACACCTACAGCGGCGCGTCGCATCCCGCTTTTGCGCTGGGCGCTCTGGATATAGCCGCGCTTGCTCACGCGACGGGAATAGGCGCGATAGTTCTCGCCCGATGCGGTCTGGGGGGTCACATGATCGACGATGCCGCGCGCGGCACGACGCTTCTTGCGATCGCTTGAGAACCCGACCGACGAGGCGTTCATCCCGCGCGAATGGCGCGGAGTGCCGCCCTTCGCCACATGCGTGCCGATGGTGTGGGACGTCATTTTGCGGGAGGTATGTTTCGATTGCGAGGCGCTAAAGCCCTTCTTCTTGCCGAACATCGCGATGGGCGCCTAGATGCTCTCGTCGACGTTGAGCCGGGACACGTCTGCGCCAAGCCCGCGCAGCTTGCCGACGTAGTCCTCATACCCTCGATCGATGTGGTAGATATGGCTGACGCGCGTCTCGCCCTCGGCGACGATGCCGGCGAGCACAAGAGCGGCTCCCGCGCGAAGGTCAGTCGCTTTTACAGGCGCACCCTGCAGAAGCTCGACCCCGCGGACGAGCGCATGATGATCCTCGATGGTGATGTCGGCGCCCATGCGCGAGAGCTCGGCGGCGAACATGAAACGGTTCTCGAAAACGTTCTCCGTGATGACTGAAGGCCCTTCGGCGAGCGACGCCAGCAACATAAACTGCGCCTGCAGATCGGTCGGGAACCCAGGATGCGGAAGCGTTTGGATGTCGACCGCGCGAAGGGGTTCGGTGCGCGAGACGGTAATGAAATCTTTGCCGGTGATGATTTTGCACCCCATGGCCTCGAGCTTCATGAGCGCCATGCGCAGAAACGATGGGTCAATCCCCCTGACCGTGACCGGACCGCCGGTAAGCGCGCCTCCGACAAGGAACGTTCCCGCCTCGATGCGGTCGCCCACCACGGTATGCTCGCACGGCCCCAGATCGTCAAGGGAGACACCGTGTACCTCGATGGTGGAGCTGCCTGCACCTTCGATATGGGCGCCCATGCTCGAGAGCATGTTCGCCAAGTCGACAATCTCGGGCTCGCGCGCCGCGTTCTCGATGAACGTCGTCCCGTTCGCCACCACGGCCGCCATGAGCGTGTTCTCCGTTGCGCCGACGCTCGGGAACTCGAGCATCACGTGGGCGCCATGCAGGCCGTTCGGCGTCGTCGCGTGAAGGACACCGTGGGCGTTGTCGAAGTGGACGCCTAACGCCTCGAGCCCGACGAGGTGCATGTCAATCTTGCGCGCGCCGATTTGGCAGCCGCCCGGCATAGCGACACGGGCTTCACCGAAGCGCCCGATGAGCGGCCCGAGGACGGAAATGCTTGCGCGCATCTTCGAGACGAGTTTGTAAGGAGCCTCGTATTTATCGACGGTGGACGTGTCGACGGACAGCGAATGGTCGGCGCCGCGTTCGACATCGGCACCGAGATGAGCAAGGACTTCGGACATGATCTCGATATCGGAAATGCGCGGCACGTTGTGGAGCACCGTCTTGCCCCGTCCGAGAATTGCTGCGGCGATAAGTTTCAACGCCGAGTTCTTCGCTCCGGATACGCGGACTTCCCCCTCGAGCACCCCGTTGCCCGAAACGATGATTTCCTCTTCCATGAAAGGACACCTTCTATCACGATGCACGGAAAGGCGGCCCCGGGGGCCGAGCCGTGCAATATCAACATTCCTGTCCATCCATTATAAAAAGCGAAGGCCCGCACAGAGCGAGCCTTCACAAGTAAAGCGTTTGGTTGCAGCGCAGGGGCGAAAACCCACCGATACGCCGGGAAAAAGCGAGTCGTCTATTCGCCGAGCATGAAGCGCTTGAAGCCGGTCACCTTGATGGTGCCGCCGAGCTTCTTGGCGACCTCGTTGACGTAGTCGGTGACGTTCTGGTCCGGGTTCTTGACGAAAGCCTGCTCAGTGAGGCAGCTCTCCTTGTAGAACTTCTCGAGACGGCCAGTGGCAATCTTCTCCTGGATGTTCTCGGGCTTGCCGGACTCGGCAGCCTGAGCCTTGTAGATCTCCATCTCGTGCGCGACGACCTCGGCAGGGACGGACTCACGGGTTGCGGAAACCGGGGAAGCGGCAGCAACCTGCATAGCGACGTCGCGGCCACAGTGCTGGAACTCGTCGGAAGCGGGGTCGATGCCCTCGACATCGAACGTCACGAGGACGCCGATCTTGCCGCCACCATGAATGTAGGAGGCGACGCCGCCAGCCTCGACGACAGCAGCGCGAGCGAGGTTCATGTTCTCGCCGAGCGTGTGGATGGCATCGGTGAGCACGTCCTCGACGGTCTCGCCCTCGGCGTCGACAGCCTTCAGAGCCTCAACGTCCTCGACGTTGGCAGCCATAGCGGCGCGGGCGATCTTCTCAGCGTAGCCCTTGAACTTCTCGTTCATGCCGACGAAGTCGGTCTCGCAGTTGAGCTCGACGACAGCGCCCTTGGTCGCGTCGTCGGAAACGATGGCCATAACGGTGCCCTCGTTGGTGGCACGGCCGACCTTCTTGGCAGCAGCGGCCAGACCACGGGTACGAAGAACGTCAACGGCCTTGTCCATATCGCCATCGGCCTCGACGAGCGCCTTCTTGCACTCCATCATGCCGGCGTCGGTCATTTCGCGGAGCTCTTTGACCATTGCAGCGGTAATTGCAGCCACGGATGTTCCTTTCTCTCAAGTGAAAGTGAATGAAAAGACCGCGCGCCCTCTATCGAGCGCGCGGCTGGAGCTAAACGTTCGTGCTATTCAGCAGCAGGAGCTTCCTCAGCGGGAGCAGCCTCGGCAGGAGCGGCCTCCATCTCGGCAGCGGTCACGGGAGCACCCGTACCGGCGATGACGGCGTCAGCCACGAAGTCGGCGAGCAGGCGCACGGAGCGGATGGCGTCGTCGTTGGCCGGGATGCCGAACTCGACGTCGTCCGGATCGCAGTTGGTGTCGAGCGTGCCGATGACGGGGATACCGAGACGCTTGCACTCGTGGATGGCGATGCCCTCGCGGTTGGTGTCGATCACGAAGACGGCGTCGGGCGTGCGCTTCATGTTGCGGATGCCGTTGAGGTTGGCCTGCAGCTTAGCGAGCTCCTTGTGCAGCAGGATCTGCTCCTTCTTGGGAAGCGATGCCATGCGGCCGTCGGTGTCCATGGCCTCGAGCTCCTCCATGCGGGCAACGCGGGAGCGGATGGTCTGGAAGTTGGTGAGCATGCCGCCGAGCCAACGAGCGTTCACATACGGCATGCCGCAGCGGTTCGCAGCATCGGCGATGGGCTCCTGAGCCTGCTTCTTGGTGCCGACGAACAGCACGGTGCCGCCCTTCTTGGCGGTTTCGGAAGCGAAGGTGTAGGCCTGATCGAGGCCGATGAGGGTCTGCTTGAGGTCGATGATGTAGATGTCACCGCGATGGCCGAAGATGTAGGGCTTCATCTTGGGGTTCCAGCGGCGGGTCTGATGACCGAAGTGCGCGCCTGCATCGAGCAGCGACTGAATGCTGACTTTCGTCATGTTCTTCTCCATTCGTTAATCCTCTGCCTGCGGTCATCCCCAACTACCGCAGCCTTTTCCGGTTGGCCACTGGCGGCGTGGGTCGCGCAAGCATGTGTAATATAGAAACCGTTGAATTATAACGCTCTTCCATATGCGTCTGCAAGAGCAAATAGAAGTTTTCTTTTCGAGGAAGAGGGAGGGAAACGGGAAACGGGACGGCTGAACAGAAGAAACAGAAGATGCTGCGCTTAGTTACAATTGCCGCAGAATGCCCAGATCAAAAGAAAATGCGGGCGGAAAGGCGCGCTTTCCCACCCGCATCACAATACACGACCACAATCGCGCAGACACCCGCTACTTCTTCTTGATCTGGCTTTCGTGCTTCTCGAAGAAATCAAAACGCGGCGGAAGCTCGCGGACGCGATGCGCCCCCTCGTCGAGCTCGGCAGCACCGCACAGCTCGCCCATTCCCTCGAAGTCGTAGTTCCAGCTGAAAAACTCATCGGCGTCGAAGTTCATCTGCATGCAGATCTTCTCGCAGCCGAACGGAACGATCGGGTGCATGAGCAGCGTGCAGACGCGCAGGAGATAGAACGAGTCCGCGAGCACCTGCCGGCGCGCGTCGGCATCGCCGGAAAGCTCAGCCTCCCTGATGCCGTCAGTCCAATACTTGTTTGAATAGCGGATGAACTCGTCCATGAGCGACATCACCGTATGCAGCTCGACCTTGCGCATGAGCCCGTCATAGGTATGCAGCGCTTTCTGCGCGCGCGCAACGACCTCCTCGCTAATCGAGCAAAGCGGCATCATACCTTCGAAGTTTTTCTGCGCCTCATAGAAGCAACTGCGTGCCAATCGGTTGAACACGTTGGTGAGAAGCGTTCCCTCTTTGAGCGCCGGGTCGGCCACACGCGGATCGGTGCGCTTCGACTCGTCGGGGTCGAACGGTTTAGGCTTGAACCCAACTGACTTCTGATCAAGCCCGAGCGCGAGGAAATGCGCGCGCAGCTGCTCAGGAGTGTAGTAATCGAGCAGCTCATCAGCCGAAGGCGGCTTCACAGCACCCGACGACGACGCCTTCTTATTTCCGAGCAGCAGGTGGTGATTTGCAATGAGCGTCGTCTGGCGCAGGGCAGGCGACTCTTTGCCCCCGAAGAAGTTCCCGGGCTTGAGCGCCTCCCACATCGCCGGCTGAGCGACACCGTAGAAGTAGAGGTTGTCCTGTCCGATGAACTGGAACACCTCCGCATCATCTGAGCACCACCACTCCTGCCAGCTCGAGCGCGGAAGGCCGAGCTCGTCGTTTACTGCCATGGTGAACGAAATCGGCGCCCACAGCGACTCCGGCCAGCACCACACGGTAAGCCCCTCGACGCCCTCGACGACCGGCGCCTTCACGCCCCACTCGATGTTGCCGGTGATGCGGAACGGAACGAGCGTCTTTCCCGTGCGGAAGCGGATGTTCGCTTGCGCAAGCAAAGGCCGCGCCGCATCTCTGTCCTCGATAGACGAGAACTCGAGCTCGAAGCTCTGCTTGCCCTTCTCCGCCGGACGAAAGACGTGCTTCGGCAGGTCGGCCGCAATCGCCCGATATGCCTCCTCGGCCTCGTTCTTCACATAGACGACCGGCGGCGCGAGGAACTCCTCGATCGTCTGCGGGACGACATCGCGGATCGTAGGATCGGCCTTGAGCGCCTCGACGTGCTTTTTCAGAAACTCGGAGAAGGCGGGCAGGTCGAAATACCAGTTCTCGACGGGGCGCATCTCGGGCACGGTTCCCGTGACCGACGACTTCGGCGCGATGAGGTCGACCGGGTCGTACTGATGGCCCAAATCGCACTCGTCCGCGTAAGCGTGCTCAGACTTGCACCCCTGGACTGGGCAGTGCCCCACCACCTGGCGACCGTTCAGAAACGTCTGCGCCTCGGTGTCGTAGAACTGAAGCGTCGATTCTTTGCGGAGGAAACCGTTCTCGTGGAGCTTCTCGATGAATGCCTCGGAGACATGCTGATGGACCTCGCCAGCGTGGCCGATTCCCGAGCCATCGTAAATCGAGAGGCTAATACCGTACGAGCGCAGCGTGTTCGCCTGACGCTCGTGGTTGCGCATCACGTAGTCGGAGATGTTCCCGTCGAACTCCCCCGCCTCGACGAGCTTTCGATAGCCCTCGTTGATCGGGGAGCCGAAGCAGTCGGTTCCCGAGACGAATCGGACGTTATCCTTGCCGATGCGGTCCCGCAAGAAGCGCGCGAACGCGTCTGCCGGGACGAACACGCCTCCGACGTGCCCGAAATGCAGCGGCTTGTTGCCGTATGGCATGCCCGCGGTGACGACCGCGCGTGCAGGCCATTCCACCGGGTTCTCGTTAGTGCTGTGAGCCATTGCCGTTAAGCTCCTTCAATCTTTCAATCAAATCTTCGTTCGACATCTTGCTGCTCGAAAGCAGTCCGACGAGATCAGACAAATCGTCGGACTCGGGCTCGAGGCTCACCACCGCATAGGTGCGCATGCCAGCAAGCTCCGCCGCCTTCGCGATGGCATCTTCCCTTGTGCCGATCTCGTCAGCAAGGCCGTTTTGAATCGCGTCGATGCCAGTATAGGTAAGACCCGTGGCAAGCTCGCGAACACGCTCGATCGGAAGCGAGCGACCCGACGCGACGGTCTCCATAAACGTCTCGTTAACAGTGTCGACCATGGCCTGGTAGTACGCGCGCTCCTCTTCGGTGAGCGGGCGGGTCCCATAGCTCGAATCCTTGCTTTCGGCAGAAGTGATGTTCTCAACCGAGATACCGAGCTTGTCGAGCAGACCCGAAAGGTCAGTCACCTGCATGGCGGTTCCGATTGCACCAATTGCTGTGGTCTTCGCGGTGAAGATGTAGTCGGCCTGGGACGAGATCTCGTAGGCTGCGGAAGCGTTCACCGAAGCGCTCGAGACCACAACCGGCTTCGAAAAGTCGTTGACATAGCTGGCCATCTCCTCGCCCGCAGTCGCCGTGCCACCGCCCGAGTTGACGCGCAGAACGACCGCCTTGATGTGAGGGTTGTTCTCAGCGCGATCGAGCTGAGCTTTCAATCCCTCGGGGCTTGCCGTGGAACCGTCGTAGTCGATCGTCCCGTCGATGGTGATCACGCCGACGGCATCCTCGGAAAGCGAATCGACCGCACTTTGCGAACCCGCCCCGAACATCGAGGAGCTCGCCCCAGCCATCACGCTCGTGCACGAGGCAAGCGCTGCAAACAGAAAGGCGAACAGCAGCACCACTGCAACAAGCGCAACGATCCAACCGCGGCTTTTCTTCTGCGGTTGCACCGGCGCAGCGTACGGCGGCGCGTACGACGGCTGCTGCCAATAGGCCTGGTTGCCAGGTTGCGGCTGATAGGCGCCGTAAGGAGCATTGGCATTGTTGGAAACGCCGCTCGCTCGAGAGTTTTCAGGCTGGTTGTCCATCTTCCCTCCTAATCGTCCTGACTCCATACTACCTTATGAAAAAACGCGCCGGACGAACATGCCCGGCGCGTCTACCGATAAAGCAAAATCCTCGGCGCTTCGCGAAATCTAGGGGTGCCGCAGACAATTGCGCTACAGCTCGAAGCCGTCTTCGACCTTCCCATGAGCAGATTGTGCCTTTTTCGCCGTACGCAAGAGGAACTCTTGGTTCGTCTCGGTGCGCTTAAGCGACTTGATCAGCATATCCATCGCTCGTTCAGTATTGTTCATATTCGAGAGGATACGACGAACTGCCCAAATGAGCGGGGCTTCTTGCGGATCAAGCAGCAAATCTTCCTTGCGGGTGCCGCTCGTTACTGGATCGATCGCCGGGAAGATCCTGCGATCGGCGAGGTTGCGGTCGAGCTTGAGCTCCATGTTGCCCGTTCCCTTGAACTCCTCGAAAATGACCTCGTCCATCTTCGATCCGGTATCGATGAGAGCAGAGGCGAGGATGGTCAAGCTGCCGCCGCCTTCGATATTGCGCGCCGCGCCCAAGAAGCGTTTGGGCGGATAGAGCGCCGTCGAATCGACGCCACCCGAGAGGATGCGCCCGGAAGCGGGCTGCGCAAGGTTGTACGCACGGGCAAGTCGCGTGATGGAGTCGAGCAGGATAACGACATCTTCACCCATTTCCACCAGACGCTTCGCACGCTCGATAACGAGCTCCGACACGGCGATATGATTCTCGCACGGCATGTCGAAGGTCGAGGAAACCACCTCGCCGCGAACCGAGCGCTCCATATCGGTAACCTCTTCGGGACGCTCGTCGACGAGCAGGCACATGAGGTGAACCTCGGGGTTATTCGCCGTGATGGAGGCCGCGATATCCTTCAGGATGGTCGTCTTGCCCGCCTTCGGAGGCGACACGATAAGACCGCGCTGGCCTTTGCCGATCGGCGCCGCAAGATCGATCACGCGGGCGGTGATCGTGCTCTTGCCGTGCTCCATAATCAGGCGCTCATCAGGATAAACGGGAGTCAAGTCAGAGAACTTAGGACGCTTTGACCCCTCTTCAGGAGCCTTCCCGTTAATCGAGATAAGCTTCTGGATCGCAGCGAACTTCTCGTTCTCGCGCGCAGGGCGCGTCTGGCCGTATATCATGTCGCCCTTGCGCAAACCGTTGCGACGAATCATGGAAAGACCCACATATGCATCCGTCTCGCTGGGAAGGTATCCCTGCGTGCGCAGGAAACCATACCCATCGGGCATGATGTCGAGAATGCCGGAGACCTCGATGAATCCTTCGGCTTTCACGCTCGCCTCATACACTGCATCGACGAGCTCCGCCTTCTTAAGGCCCGTCACGTCCAGTTCGAGCTCGGCGGCCTTCGCCCTCAGCTCGGCAACCTTGAGCGCGGCAAGTTCCTCGCGGTTCACGCTCGGAGTGATCTCACGGTTCTGCTGATTGCGGCCACGGCGCTGCTTGCGGTCGTTGCCGTGCTTTTGCTGGTACTGCTTCTGATTGTTGTTGCGATCTTTGTTGTAACCGGAATGATTCTTTCCGGATTGCTTCTGCTCGTTTGAGGAATTCTGCTCTCCGCGAGAGCGACGCACGTGAACGGTAGTCTTCGACGGAGATGACGAATCTTTATGAGAAGCATTGGAAGAGGACGCCTCTGAAACCTGATCGTTATTTCGCTCGTCAGACTTGCTAGCCTCCCCAGTGCGAGCTTCAGAAGCATCCGCATCCGATGCGCGCTCAGCGCTCCTGCGAGACGTCGTCTTACGTGCAGCGGGCTTGGCCGCTTTCGATTCGCCGTCAGCAGGAGCCTCCCCCGCCTTGGTTTCAGCCGCCCGCACAGGCGCTCCCTTGGATGAGCCTTCCACATCAACGGAAACAGGGTTCTTTCGCGGACGACCAGGTCGGCGCTTGGGTTTCTCTTCCGCAGGGGCCTCGGAAGCCGATTGAGCCGCAGCCTTGGCAGCCTCAGAGACAACAGGCGTTTTGCGAGGACGCCCAGGGCCGCGCTTCGGTTTGGCTTCCGCAGGTGCCTCGGCAGCTTCAGCCTTCACCTTCCGCGGGCGACCAGGTCCGCGCTTCACGGGGGAAGCGGAGGTCGTATTATCAGCAGTCTTCTTCGGGGCTTCGGAAGCTTCAGCTGCTTTGGTCTCCGCCACTTCGTTATCGCTCATAATTTATGCCTGCTGCACTTTCTCCCAGTCCTTGAGGAAGGAATCGAGACCACGATCGGTCAGAGGGTGCTGCACCATCTTCTTCAGAACGCCGAAGGGAACGGTCGCGATGTCGGCGCCCATGAGAGCAGCCTGCGTAACATGATTCGCAGAGCGAATCGAAGCAGCAATGATCTCAACCTGCTCTCCATTGACCGTGTTAGCAGTGAAATCGTAGTTGTTGATTGCCGTCACAATATTAGCAACCTGCTCAAGACCGTCTTCAGAGATATCGTCGAACCGACCGATGAACGGACTGATGTAGCGAGCGCCGGCACGAGCAGCCAAAAGTGCCTGCGGGACGCTGAAGCAAAGCGTCATGTTGACGGGAATGCCCTCGGCCGCAAGGGTGTGGGTTGCAGCAAGGCCCTCGACCATAGTGGGAACCTTCACAACGACGTTCGGCGCGATATCGGCAAGCTCACGACCATCAGCGATAATCTCGTCGCGCTTCATAGCTACAGATTCAGCCGAGACAGGGCAATCCGGGCCAACAATGTCGCAGATGCGCTTGATGTGGTTGTGGAAGTCGTCAAGCTTCCCACCGATGCGTGCATAAAGCGACGGGTTCGTCGTGACGCCGGCAAGGGCGCCCCAACTTGCAGCCTCCTCGATTTCCGCAAGGTCTGCGGTGTCAAGAAAGAACTTCACGGGTCCTCCTCAAATAGGGTAACAAGATATGAGAATGTGCTGAGCGCACAATAATCACCGAAGAAAAAGAGAGTAACAATCGATCACAAAAAGAATCGCGACGCAAAAGAGCATCAAACAGGGCTTATCCTAGCGCAATATGCCGAAACCTTCAAGAAAAGATTAGCAAGCAAGCCTTAAATCAGCGATTCAAACAAAAATTTCACGCAGGTGAGAGAGGCAAAAAGGTTATCAAGCAGAAAGCAAACGGCTTATCGCAGGTAAAACAAAAGAGAAGATTCAGCGCGCAACAAAGGAAAGAACTCGCCCCGGCTGCAGGAAACCCGCCTGGAGTGCCGAGGTGCGCTCGCGGCGTTGCCATGGCAAAAATGAAAGGGGGCCGCGGCCGGGTCCCCCCGGGCCGCAGCCCCCCTGCGCAGACAGAAAAAGCGCCGCCCATGAGCGGAACGCCCTATCCTCCCACGGACTTGCTCCGCAGTACTTTCGGCGAGGAGGGGCTTAACTTCCGAGTTCGGAATGGGATCGGGTGATCCCCCTCTCTACGGTTCCGCTCATGGGGGGCGCTCCCCCCGCGAGGCTCTATGTGAAAGTGCCTCTTCCAGGGCGCCCGCGGCGACCCTGGCGGCTGCATGCGCGCTCCATGCCTCGATTCCGATACCCGCACTTTGCTGGTGAAGAAGAGCTCGGGCTATCAGCACCGCTCGCCTGAGCGCCTCGCGGCGCTTGCAGCTGCGGCCTGTCGACCGGGTGTTCTACCCGGGCCCTTACCAAAGAGGGAGCTCATCTCGGAGCCGGCTTCCCGCTTAGATGCTTTCAGCGGTTATCCGTTCCGGGCGTAGCTAGGCGGCGGTGCCGTTGGTCGACAACCGCTCCACCAGAGGCCCGTCCGCCCCGGTCCTC